>NZ_FOWG01000016.1:0-212314 GCF_900115375.1 Variovorax sp. PDC80
GGTGACGCGCTGCCCGTGCCGCTCAACGCCGCCAACGTGCGCACCACCACCTACCAGGTCGATGCCAACAACCGGGTGACCAGCAGCACCATCGCCAATGTCGAGTACGGCAAGTACGACTCGAAGAGCAATTCGTACAACATGGCGGCAACGGGCGACCTGATCAGGCGCAGCTTCTACGACGCCAACGGCAACGTGTTGCGCGAGGTCAATGGCGAAGGCGCGGTCGCCATGAGCTGGTACGACAAACTCGGGCAGAAGGTGCTGCAGGTCGACGCGATGGGCTATGGCGTGCGCTGGGAGCGCGACGCCAATGGTGCAGTGTTCCGCGAGACCCGCTTCGCCAAGGGAGCCGCTCTGGGCAGCATGAGCGAAGGCACCCCGATGGCCACCGTTCTGGCCCTCTTCAAGTCCAGCCCCGACGACCAGATCACCGACTACACCTACGACCGCGGCAATCGCATGCTCAGCGAGTCGCGCCTGGGCGTGGCTTATGGCAGCGTGAACGCCACGACCGGCGCGCTCGCTGAAAACACGGCCGCCGCGACCAAGCGCTATGGCTATGACGCCATGGGCAACCGCACCTCGGTGACCGATGCGCTGAACCAGCGCACTGATCTGGCCTACGACCGCCTGGGCCGGCTGCTGAGCGAGCGCAAGCCCACCGCGCTGGTGGACAGCGCCGGGACCGGCAATGCCTCGACATCCTGGCGCCTGACCACCGAGTACGAGTACGACGGCTTGAACAATCTGCGCCGCGAGATCCGGCGCGGGGCCAACGACGCGGTGGAAACCGACGACGAGATCGTGAGCTACGGCTACGACGCGACCGGCGTGCGCACCTCGATGAGCACGGGCATGAAGGAGGTCATCCGCTACGGGCGCGATGTCAACGGCAACACGACCGCGCAGATGGTGGATCGGGTGGACGCCGATGGCCTGGTGTCCAAGGACATCGTGAGCATCGCCTACGACGCGGCCAATCGGGAGACCACGCGCTTCACGGGTACGCGCGACGCGGCCAACGCGCCCATCTACGACGTTAGCAGGACCGTGACGTTGGGCTACAACGCCTGGGGCGAGATCGCCAGCAAGCGCACGGGCAGTGGCAATGCCGCCGGCGCCGCGCAGGAGTACTACGACTACGACAAGGCGGGCCGCCTGTGGCGAACCAATTCGCAGAACGGGGTGAGCAAGGCCTGGATGTACGACCTCGCAGGCAACGCCACGCTGCAACTCGAATCCCAGCGCGTGAACCTGCGCACGATGACCTGGGACCAGATGGCCGCCGATGGCGGACGCATCAATCCGGACATCCTCATCACCATCACAGAGTACGACGCGCGCAATCGGACCGTAAGCGTGAAGCAGCCCAAGATGGATGCGCAGCGGCCGAACCTGAAGATGTACGCCGCGCCCATTCATGTGGACTCGGGCCAGTATGGCGGCCTCGACATCGATGTGGCGCCTGCGCTGGCTGAAGCTAATTCGACATCGATCCTGGGGCCGGCTTCGAACTTGGTCAACGGGCAGGTCGGCACGCTGGGCATGCCGATCAGCGGCGGCAATATCCGGCCGATCACGAATGGAGAGATTCTTGCCCCGGGTAGCCCACGCGAGGTGAGTTCCTCCGTCGTGGGGATGACCAACCTCGTCCTCGGCTCGGCGGGGATCGATTGGACCGCCGGGATCGAAAATCTCTATGGTCAAGTTACTTGGCGTGTCGAAGTGGGTGAGGCAGTCAGCCACCTCGGAAGGATCACGAGCTGGCCGGTGAGCGTGCAACCGAGGTACGACCTGCCGGGATTTCCACCGGTCAGTGTCTTCTTCGACAAGAAAGCGGCAGCGCTTGGTGTTTTTCCCATCCGCGTGATCGCCACAACGGCCAACAAGCAGGACATCGTCGTCGCAACCGGTGCTGTTCGTGCCGCGCCGCTGCCCACGATCGATCGGAAGCTCAGCGGCAATTTCATGCGGTTGACCACGGGCGAGGTGCGCGACAGCGACACGATTCAGCTGTATCACAGGCCCGCAGGGTCCTCGGTCCCGTTCTCCGAATCGTTGCCGAAGTTCAAGGCGGGCCAGGGCGGCTCGAGCCTCAACGGCGTCTCGGTCGACGGCTGGTATCTGACGGATCTCAGCAGCCTGAGCAGTCCGACCGAACTGTTGCTGGTGGTGACGCAGGCCGATGGCAAGGTCGTGCGGCGCGACTCGATCCAGTGGAATCCTTCGACGCGGCAGGCCACGTCCTCTACGGCACCGGCCAAGCCGGTGTTCACGGCCGACAACGTTGCGCACTTCACGGGGATGAAGATCAACGGCACGGCAATCCGGGTCAGCTACCGAGCGCAGGGGAGCCAGGACAAGTACACCGAGCTGCCTCCGCTCTTCTTCACGCCGAGGCCGGGACAACAGGGTGTCGACAACGCGCGTTTCGACGTTCGCTTCCCCCCCGGGGCCAGCGATGTACTCATCGAAGTGCTGGACACGAATCGCGGCGTCGTGGTCGATCGACTCTCGGGGGTGATAGATCCGCGTGTCTCGCGCTACGACATGGCGTCGGTGGGGACCAAGCCCTCGAGCATCACCTTTCGAGGCATTCCGGCGGATGCCAAGACTCTGCAGATCACCTACGAGCCGCTGTCGGCGGGGGGCAGGCCCAAGGCCACGATTTCCATTCCCCGCAGCGAAGCCGGCAGCATCGTCGAGTGGGTGTGGGACGCGAGCAGCCTCATTCCCGATCAGCGCAACCTCTACAGCTACAAGCTGAGTTTCGTGGCCCTGGATGCCGATGGCTTCGTGCTGACGGACGCGACCGGTAGCGCCACGATCGGTGCCATCAAGGCGGGGACCAGCGCGCGCCTGGAGGGCAATGTCAGGCACAAGGTCCTGACCTTCGATCCAGGCGTTCCCGAGGGGCAGAAGCTCATGCTGCGCTACCGCCCCAAGGGAAAGATCGAACAGGACTTCGTCGAGGCCACGGCCACGCGAGGCACCGTCACCGAGAACGGAAAAGTCCGCACCGTCTTCAAGTGGGATGCCACCGCCAAGAACCTCGATCCCGCCATCGAGTACGAATTCGTCTACGACGTGTACAACGCGGCCGGTTCGGTGATCGCCAATGGCGAAGGTTACTTCCGCCCGGACAGCGATGCGGGCAACGTCGACGTGCGCTGGGCGATTCCGAATCTGCCAAGCGAACAGATCATCAACACCGACTGGGTGATCCAGCGCCGCCAGGACTACGATGCCTTCGACCATGTCGTCATGGAAAAGGACGGCAACGAGAAGGTCACCGACCTGCGCTACAACACCCTGGGCCTGCTCGTCGACAAGATCGGTCCGACGGTGGAGATCACCTCCGCCAGCGGGCAGAAGCAGACGGTGAGCCCGACCGAGCACTATGGCTACGACCTCAACGGTCAGCTCGTGGGCAAGCGCGACGCCAACGGTGGCCTGAGCACCGTGGTTCTCAACGCGGCAGGCCAGGCGACCGCGGAGTGGCACCCGGGCACGACGGCCGGAAGCTCGATCGACGTGCGGAAGACCTACGATGTTTTCGGCAACCTGCTCACGGTCTCGGACGAGCTGCGGCGGCTCACGAAGAACAGCTACGACTTCAACAACCGTCTCACGAAGGTCGAGCGGCCCGCTAACCTGGACGGCTCGCGCTCCTCCGACAGCTATCAGTACGACGTGCTGGGCCAGCGCATTTCGCGTACCAACGCGATGAGCTTCAAGGAGCGTACCTACTACGACAGCATGGGCCGTGTCACCAAATACGTCTCTGCGGAGAACGCCACGGTGCGCTACGACTACGTCTATGACAAAACGATCGGATCGGCCGGCGGCGTGAACACCGGCGGCTGGGTGAACACCACGACGGATGCGACGGGCAAGGTGCAGACGCTCAAGAACGACGTCTTCGACCGGCTGATGTGGAAGCAGGACTTCGGCGGCCACCAGTTCACCTATGGCTACAACTGGTCGGGCCTGATAGCCACGCAGACCGGCACCTCGGGCCAGAACATCAGCTACAGCTACTACGACAACGGTTATCTGCGCAAGGTTGTCGACCAGGGAACAAAGACCGAGAGCACCTACGAGTACGACAACAACGGCAACCGCGTCTTCGAGGGTTTCAAGTCGACCGAGGGTGGGGCGGCGATGGTGTTCCAGCAGTCGCGGGTCGAGTATGACGCCTTCAATCGCGTCAAGAAAATCGACGACGCGCGCTACGTGATCGAGTACGACTACGACGCGAACGGCAACCGCAGGCGCGTGCGCAGCAGCTACATCAATGTCGTCAACGGAAACAGGGACGTTCAGGAATACTGGTACGCCTACGACGCGATGAACCGCTTCACCGTGACGATGGGCCAACTGGTCAATGGGCAGATCGTTCGCGGCTCGTCGGGCGACGGCGTGGCCGTCGAGTACAACAACGCGGGCGAGCGAACAGCCGCCACCTATGCCAACGACGGCCACCGGGAGGACTACGCGTACGACGGCGCAGGCAACATGACGACGATGAAGATCGATGGCGTGTTGCGCAGCCGGCGCACCAATGATCTGGCGGGCCGGGTGACGCGCTACGAGGAGTGGTTCAAGGACCAGACGCTGATGGTGCAGAAGGACCGCGGCTGGAACAAGGACAACCAACTCACCCGGGAGGTGGAGGCTCGGATGGTCGAGGGAACGCAGGGCAAGAAGGGTTCCACGACGACGACGGACTACACCTTCAAGGACGGCACGCTGTCGACAGCGGATACGCTGACCAATACCTTCGATAACCGGCCTCTCGAGATCAAGGAGGCGGATCCGAACAAGGAGCCCAATGGCGGCTTCAACATCACGCGTACGGTCATGAACTATGCCTACGAGTGGTGGGACAGCGCCAAGCAGGCGAGCATCGTGCTGGCTCCCACGAGCACGGCCTTCGACCCCAAGAGACCGCAGCCGCCTGGTTACTCGCTGTTCACCTATGACGTCAACGGACACCTGAAGACGGCAACGGACATCAATGCGACGACGCCGCGCACCTTCTCGTACTGGACCGATGCCGAAGGCCGGGCGCTGCAACGGCAGGAACTCATCGGGGGAACGGTCAACCCCGATCGCAGCGTGAGCGGCGCCAGCAAGAATCGCGACCATCGCTACTTCTACTTCGATGGCCGGCGCGTGGGCAACGTGGGGAACGACGGCGTCGAACGCGAGGACTATGCGCAGCAACTTGCGCGCACGGCGAACACCAGCAACTCGGACGACAAGTACCGCAAGTTCAGGCCCACGAATTCCGCCGACTTCGACGAGAACTATCAGCCGGTCAACGCGGATTTTCCGGGCTCCGCACCGGGAAGTTATACGGTGCGCGCGGGAGACACGCTCGAGAGCGTCGCACGTGCGCTGTGGGGCGACGCAACGCTGTGGTACCTGCTGGCCGACGCAAACGGCCTGGATGGGCAGCCTTCGGCCGCACTGGTGGCGAACACGGTCCTTGCGGTGCCGAACCGGGTGACGAACGTCCACAACACGAGCGACACCTTCAGGCCCTACGAGCCGGGCAGGGCGATGGGCGAAACGAGCCCGACGCTACCGGATCCACTGCCGGCGCCTGGTGCCAAGGAGAAGTGCGGCGGATTCGGCAAGATCATCACGGCGGTGGTGGCCGTCGTGGCGACTATCTGGACGGCGGGTGCGCTTTCGGGGGCCTGGGGTGCGCTCGGAACAGGGGTTGCAGGTACGTCAGTCGGGACGACTGCTGTTGGCATCTCGGGTGGCTTCAGCGTGACCATGGGGACGGGATTGGCCACGCTGGGGGGCGGGTTCGGCGCGACCGGGCTGGCGGCAGCCGTGGTGGGAGGCGCGGTGGGCTCCATCGCCGGCCAGGCGGTCGGCATCGGTCTTGGCATCCAGGATGGATTCGATTGGAAGGGTGTGGCCCTGGGAGCCCTGGGTGCCGGCGCGGCGGCGGGCATTGGCGGGTGGCTCAACGGTGGTGGCCTCGGTGGCGCGCTCGCCGGTCCGGGAACGTGGCAAACCGCCGGGAGAATGGCTGTCACCAATATTGCAACCCAGGGGCTGAGTATCGCGACAGGGTTGCAGAAAGGCTTCGATTGGCGAGGGGTGGCCGCCAGCGCGGCCTCGGGCTATGTTTCGGCGTGGGTTGGTGAGTTGGCTCAGGATGCGAGGTGGGGCCTGACCAGCCAGCGGGTAGCCAGTGGCATGGCGGGTGGTTTAACGAGCAGCGCGGTCCGCGGTGGTAGTTTGAGTCGAGCCTTGCCGGGCATTGTTGGAGATGTGATCGGGTCGACTGTTGGCGAAGCGTTGGGAGACTCGATCGTGGCAAGAACTCCTCAAGAGACCCAGGGCGTCGGACCGTGGTCGAGAAGGGACTACAGAAATGGTTCGGACATCCAGGACGACAACTACAACTCGGCCTACGAGTATGGTCATCGCAACGGATCTGACCGTCAGAGCGATAACGACTACTACGAGCGCATGACGCGGCGAGCTCTTGCGTTGAGCAAAGACAGTATTTTTGAAGCGGCGACCGATGCAGAGGTAATGGCCTTCAACATGCGTCAACGAGGATTTGGGCCCGAGTGGGGCATGAGGCCTGTTGTGGACAGAGCCAACGTCAACGCGGGCGTTGACGATACCGAACCAACCGACAACGAGCATCACAGTGAAAAGAATCGGGCCAACGATGAAGCGAAAAGACCACCGGCTTTCGATAACTCCAAGCAGGTGTACACGCTCGAAAAATTGACCGCCATGCCCACATGGGCAATCCAAGGCGCGGGCGACCCGGATTTGATCTCGGCCATGACCAAACTGCAAGGAACGCGTGATAAGGTCACGGGAGAATGGACGCCATACGATCAGGAGAAAACTGCCGAACTACTGGAGACTGTCGTGCGAGTAAGGGGTGTCAGTGCGGAGAAAATCAACGGCGACTATGACGAATTTTTGAGAACTATCGCTGACCGCGAAGACCGAACGTACTCCAATGGTCAGAAGCTGCGCCCCTTCGATGAACTCAGCCGCGAAGAGCATCGAGTGCCGTTGCTGTCGATGCGGGCGACCGACGGCGTGCCCGACAATAGTGTTCACATGGGTTCCATAGAGCAACTGCGTTTTGGAAAGATGGTGGGCGATTCGCTAGGCGGATTGGATCCCGTGTTCGGCGCTTTGCTAAGTCCGACTGGTGGTATCCCTGGCGCGGGCAATGTGCGGGTGACTTCAAGTACAGGCATCGCTATGGCGGGTGGCATAGATGTCGTGACGAATCACGGCATTGCGCACGATGCTGCTGGCTACTTGCTGAACTACCATGGTATCGGTCCAGGTTATCAGTACGTACCAGGAAATTCGGGTTTGTTTTTTTCCACCAAGGATCCATGGGGAGGTCAATTCTCTGGGCTGACGTTGTACAACAATATTCGTCTGTATGGCACGCCAACGGCGCCTGGGAGGTGAGTCTGTGTATCCCATCAATCGACGCGAGAGTTTTCTGTTTCTGGCAGGCTTAGGCGGCTACGCAGCTACGACGACAACAGACACGTGGGCGCAATCCAGGGTTGTCGTAGATGACAGCACCTCAGAGATCACACCTGTCTATGTAGCAACTCATAACGAGGCGCATTCGAGTGTCTTTGTGCGGGCAGATTTTTACTTCCACGATATCGGGAAGGATGTGGAGCTACTCCCGGGCGCATCCATCAATGTCAACGGCATTGAGTTGCAGCGGGACCCGAAGGAACCGGTCTCCTACATAGGCAACGTTCCCATGCTGAATGGTCCACTGACCTTCGAGTTTGCACGCACGCCTGGAAGAGTGGTGAAACACAGTATCGTTTTGCCAGAACTCGAAATCGTGGAATTGCCTCGCAGCTATAGAAAAGGCGGAACGCTCACGGTGAGGGCTGAGCCTCGGCCCCCTCGAGCTGAGGTTTCGCGCGATGTCTATCGCATGGCAATTCACGCTGGCAGCATTTACTATCCCTTCGATCGGAAACTCACCACAGAGCGAGGAATTGTGTTCGATCCAATTCATAAGAAGATCGAAATTCCGGTTGGCTATGCAAAAGCGGACATCTTTCGCCAGCAGCGCACTCCTCTCAAAAATCTTTCGAGTGAGCTACAAAGTGGTTGGGTGGTGGCATCGAGATCGAGGGATTTTGAGATAGAAGTCATAGATTGATCGATCGTTTGCACAAGAAGTCATGGATTGCTTGCTAAAGGGATAGCGTCGAACAGCGCTGTTTCTCCAGCGTATGAGGAATGAAGAGCTGACTTGCATTTCCTGTCGACTCAGCCTCGGCGGGCTCGTATTGCCGTTTGGAGGCGCTCGATTTGTGCACGACATGCATTGTTTTGTGCAAGTCGCTGGCGCTAAAGGGGCTGCCGAGCTTTGCTGCGAGTTTTGGGTCGCGGGCGGCGCGGCGCGCGTCAAGTCCGGCATGAACGCCTCGCTCGGCGTGCGCGTGCGCTGGTAGCGCGGGCGCACGAGGCCGACGCCTGTAGGGCGGCCCGCCGCGCGATGCGCGGCAGCCGCCGACAACGCGCGGGGCACCGATGGCCGCACCATCGGTGCCAGCCACATACAGGAAGGAGCCTCTTCATGATCCACAAGACCCTCGTCGCCATCGCCGCCTCGCTCACCCTGCTCGCTGCCGGCACCGCCAGTGCCCAGATCGGCAAGGCCGCCTCCGAAGCGACCGATGCGGCCCAGCACAAGATCGACGAGAAGCAGGCCGACAGCAAGGCCAAGAAGAGCGGCCCGGTCGGCAAGGCCGTGAACAACGTGAAGTCGGGCTATCACAAGAACCGCTCGAAGGCCTCGGCCGACAAGGCCAAGCAGTCGCTGAAGAACGCGGGCTGATCGCCGGACAGGCCAGCCAGAACACAACCGTTCGGGCTGAGCCTGTCGGAGCCTCGCGCGGCGCTTCGACAAGCTCAGCGTGAACGGTTTTTTCGAGCGCGGCCGACTCAGGCCTGATGGGCCTGGCCCGCCGCTTCCTTCGCTTGCGCCGCTTCCCGCGCGCGCACCACTGTCGTCGTCTCGCCCGCATAGCCCCAGTCGTCGGTGTCGATCTCGTCGATCACGATGTGGGTCAGGTGCGGGTCCTTGCCGAGCACGCGCTGCAGCGTGTCGGTGATCTCCGCGATCACGGTGGCCTTCTGTGCGCGCGTGACGCCGTCGCGCGTGATGCGTACGTTGACGTAGGGCATGGCGTTCTCCTTCAACCGATGTAGTTGCCCGCGCTGCCCGCGCCATCCACCGGCAGCACCGCGCCGCTGGTGAAGCCCGCGTTCACCAGGTAGAGCACCGCGTCGGCGATCTCGTCGACCGTGCCCAGGCGGCCGGCCGGCTGCAGGGTCTTGAGGAAGCCGTGCGTCTCGGGCGCATGCATCGGGCTGTCGATGATGCCGGGCGCCACCGCGTTCACGCGCACGCCATGCGGCGCGAGTTCGAGCGCCAGCGCGCGCGTGGCCGCGTTCAACCCGCCCTTGAGCAGCACCGCCATGAAGGCCGGCACGTTGCTGCGCGGCTGCAGCGCCACCGAGGCCGTGATGTTGACGATTGCGCCCGCGCCGCGGCCGATCATGTGGCGCGCCGCGGCCTGCGAGGCGTAGATCGTGCCCTTCACGTTGGTGGCGATCTGCTGCTCGACCTCCTCGGGCGTGAAGTCGACGAAGGGCTTGGCCAGGAAGATGCCCGCGTTGTTGACCAGCGCGTCGACGCCGCCGAAGCGCGTGACCGCATGCTCGACCACCGCGGTGGCGATGCGCGGATCGGCGATGTCGCCGGCCACGCCGGTGAAGCGGTCGCCGGCGCCGAACTGGCGCGCGGCCTCGACCAGCCGCGCGTCGCTACGCGCATTGCCGACCACGTTCCAGCCTTCGGCCAGCAGGCGGCGCGCGATCGCGAAGCCGATGCCGCTGCTGGCGCCGGTGACGATGGCGGTGCGGGCCTTGCCGCCTTGGGAATCAGGGGTGCTCATGGTGAATGTCCTTCCGGTATTTGCGCCCCGCAAGATGCGGTGGCGTCGTGGAAGGAAGTGTGGAGTCGCTCGAGCTAAGAGTGAATGGCCGCGATTCGGCAATCACTCTTCCGCTGTTCGAGCGAATCAGCCGCTGCGACGCTTGGCGCGCGGGGCCTCGGCCTTGGGCTCGCAGGCCTTGCACCAGTCCGCGAAGCCCGCGCGCAGCTTGGGCAGCGCGAAGTCGACGAAGGCCCGCACCTTCGGCACCGACAGCCGGCCGTGCGGCACCACCAGGTGCACCGGCAGCGGCGGCGGCTCGTCCTGCGCGAGGATGATGCGCAGCCGCCCGTCGGCCACCTCGTCGGCCACGTGGTACGAGAAGGAGCGCAGCACGCCGCGCCCCTCGGCCGCCGAGGCCACCGCCGCGCGCAGGCTGTTGACCACGAAGCGCGGCGCGAACTGCACCGTGCGCGGCATGGTGCCGGCGCCGCCGACGCCGGCCGCGGGCGGGAAGCTCCACGAGTCGATGCCGAAGTGCGTCATCGCCACCACCTGGTGCTCGGCGAGGTCGGCCGGCACCGCGATGCGCGGATGCTTCGCGAGGTAGCGCGGCGAGGCCGTCGTGACGCGGCGCACCTCGCCCACCGGCAGCGCGACCAGCGTCGAGTCGGCCAGGTGCGCGATGCGCAGCGCCACGTCGATGCCCTCGTCGATCAGGTTGGCCGGGCGGTCCAGCAGGTGCAGCCGCACCGACACCGTCGGGTGCGCGTTCATGAAGGCGTCGAGGATCGGCCGCAGCAGGGCCTCGCCCACCGCGACCGCGGCCGTCACCGTGAGCCGCCCGCGCGGCGCCGAGCGTTCGCCGGCCGCCGCGATGTCGGCTTCCTCGAGGTCGGTGAGGATGCGTCGGCAGGCCACCGCATAGCGCTCGCCCGCATCGCTGAGCCGGATCGAGCGCGTCGTGCGGTGCAGCAGCTCGGCGCCCACGTGGGCTTCGAGGAAGGCGATCGCGCGGCTCACGGCGGCCGGCGACTTGCCGAGCTTGCGGCCGGCACCGGCGAGGCTGCCTTCGGCCAGCGCCGCCACGAACACCTTCATGGCGTCGATGCGGTCCATGATTCTTCCTCTTCGCGAAATACTGAATGCCCGAGGATAGGGATTCATTCGCGGGCCGGCAATCCGTAGCATCGAATCCACCGATTCGCCGGAGCACATCATGGCCACCCCTCGCAGTGCAGCCGCGCGCACTGCCACCGCATCGCACCCGCGCGCCGCCGCCACCTGGCCCGCCATCCTCGCGGGCTTCTGCGCCACGCTCGTGGGCCTGGGCCTCGCGCGCTTCGCCTACACGCCGCTGCTGCCGGCCATCATCGACGCGCACTGGTTCGACGCCTCGGCCGCCACCTACCTCGGCGCCGCCAACCTCGTGGGCTACCTCGCGGGCGCACTGCTGGGCGGCCCGATGTCGGCGCGCTGGCCGGTGCGCGGCGTGCTGCGCGCGATGATGCTCGCCACCGTCGCCTCGCTCGCGGCCTGCGCCTGGCCGCTCGACTTCGCATGGTTCTTCGGCTGGCGCATCGTCTCGGGCATCTCGGGCGGCGCGCTCATGGTGCTGGCCGCGCCCACCGTGCTCGCGCACATCCCGCCGCGCCAGCGCGGCCTGGCGAGCGGCCTGGTGTTCGCGGGCATCGGCCTGGGCATCGCGGCTTCGGGCACGCTGGTGCCGTTGCTGCTGCGCCAGGGGCTGGGCGCGACCTGGCTCGGCCTTGCGCTGCTGGCCCTGCTGCTCACCGCGCTCGCATGGAACGGCTGGCCCGCCGCGGCGCCGGCACCCGTGGCCACCCCGCACGCCGCCGTTGCGCGCAAGCCCGCCACCGGCGCGCTGCGCGCGCTCACCGTTTCCTATTCGCTCAATGCCGTGGGCCTCGTGCCGCACATGATCTTTCTCGTCGACTTCGTCGCGCGCGGCCTCGGGCAAGGCCTTGCAGTGGGCGCGCAGTACTGGGTGGTGTTCGGCCTCGGCGCGCTCGTGGGGCCGGTGCTCAGCGGCTGGCTCGCCGACCGCGTCGGTTTCGCCACCGCGTTGCGCATCGCCTTCTTGCTGCAGGCCGCGGCGCTCGCCTTGCCCGCGTTCGGGCTCATCGGCCATGGCGGGCTGATCGTTTCGAGCGCCGTGGTCGGCGCCTTCACGCCGGGCATCGTGCCGCTGGTGCTGGGCCGCGTGCAGGAGCTGCTCGCGCATCACCCCGCGATGCAGAAGCCCGCATGGAGCCGCGCCACCACCGGCTTCGCGGTGCTGCAGGCCAGCGGTGCCTACGGAATGTCGTGGCTGCTCGCGCATGCGGGCGGCGGGTATGCGCTGCTGTTTGCCGTGGGCGGCGTGGCGATCGTGCTGGCGCTCGTCACCGACATCGTCGCGCGGAGGCTGCACCCCGCGGGCTGAGCTGGATTCCCGCGGCGCATCGCTCTTACACTGGGGCGATGAAGCGAGCCCTGGAAGTCGAGCGCACCCTTCAGCCCGTGGTCGAGCTGAAGGAGCAGGGCGCCGCCTACGGCTACTCGGTGCGCGCGCCGCGCTCCAAGGGCGTGATCCCGCCGAGCTCCTACCGCGACAGCGGTTTCGCCACGCTGCCCGATTGCCTGCGCGACGTGGCCAAGGCGCTGGGCGGCGACTTCAAGCGCATCTACATCCGGCTCGAAGGGCATTGCGTGGGCGAGCGCGACATCGTCGAACTGCGCGATGCGCCCGATGCGGTGGCCGAGGCGTTGAAGGCGGCCTGCCTCGAGGCCGATGCGGCGGTGAAGCCCGTGGGCGATGCCGGCGGCCAGGGCTGACAGCCTTCAGCTTCCCCGCAGGTTCGTCGCCGCATAATCGCGCCCCTTTCTTTCGGGGGGCTCCATGCAGATCGATATCGCGCAATCGACGCCGACCGCCGCCAGCATCGCGAGGCTCGTGCAGGCCTTCTACGACCTGGGCCAAGTCGTCGCGAGCGAATTCCTGGTCGGACGCTTCAACCAGAGCTACCGCCTGGACTTCGCCGACGACCGGCGCGTGGTGGCGCGGCTGAGTCCCGAGCGCTTTCGTGGCGGGCCCAATATCGCCTTCGAGGCAGCCGCGCTCGCGCACTGGGCCGATGCCGGTTGCGCTGTCGCGCGCTGCCTGCCCGCGGCCAACGGCGAGGCGGCGATCCGAATGCAACTGCCCGAAGGACCACGCGCGCTGATGCTCTTCGAGCACCTCGAAGGCGAAGCCACCGGCGACAGCGTCGAGCACATCGCGCTGCTCGCGCACGGGCTGGCCGCCTTGCATGTCGCGGGCGAAAGCTACGGCGGTCCGCCCAGCGCCTACACCCTCGATCTCGATCACCTGCTGCACCGTCCGCTCGAAGCCCTGCTGCGCGGATCGACCATGACGGCCGAGCTGCGCCCGCAGTACGAGGAGATAGGCCGTCGCCTCGCCGACGACATCCTGGCCTTCGGCGAACTCTCGCGCGTGCTGTGCCATGGCGACACGCACGGCTACAACAACTTCATCGCGGCCGATGCGAAGGGGCAGCGCCGGGCGCTGTTCTTCGACTTCGACGAAGCGGGCCCCGGCTACCTGGCCTACGAGATCGCGGTGTATCCGTGGAGCCTGTATCCGCGCATGCCCGATGGCGTGATGAGCGAGAAGGCCAGGTCCCAATGGCTGGCCTTCATCGGCGCCTATCGCGAAGTGCGGCCGGTCGCCGATGTCGACCTCGTAGCGATCCCGCGTTTCATGGCGGTGCGGCAGCTCTGGCTGCTGGGCGAATACGCGGCGCGCATTCCCGACTGGGGATCGCAGTCGATACCGACCGACTACCTGCACAAGCAGACCGCCATGCTGCGCGCATGGCAAACGCTCGAACTGCCGCTATGACCGGACGTCGCGCGCCACCGCGATGCACTTGATCTCCACCAGCAGCCCCGCGTGCGCGAGCGAGTGCACGCCGATGCAGGTCCAGGCGCACTGGCCGCGCGGAAAGGTGCGGTCCTTCACCGCGCGGAACACCGGCATGTGCGTCGCCATGTCGACGTGGTAGGTGGTCATCTCGACCACGTCCTCGAAAGTGCAGCCGGCTTCGGCCAGCACCGTGCGCAGGTTGTCCCAGGCCGCGACGAACTGCGCCTCGGGGTCGGCGATGACCTCGAGCTCGGGCGTGCGGCCGACCTGGCCCGCGCAGTAGACCGTGGCGCCGACCTTGACGGCGGGCGCGTAGCCCGCGCGTTCGGCCAGGTGCTGCATCGAGGCGGGGATGATGAGTTGTCGTTCCGTCATGGCAAAGGGGTGTGGGGTTCCTGAGAGTGCTCGCCGACGGGGTCGGGCGCGGCCTCGACATGGTCCAGGCAGCTGCAGTTTCCGACCTCGTCCCAGCCCGACAGAGGCAGCGGCCTCGTCGCGTCGGCAGGGGCGGTGGGTGCGATGGGTGGCGAGTATGGAGCGTCGTTCATGGTCTTGTGGTGCGAGAGGTTGTTGTTCACTTGGGCGCGAGCAGCCTGCCGCTCGCGAGCCATTGCAGGGTGCGAACCGCGAGCACCGCGATCAGCACGCTCAGGAAGGCCAGCAGCGCGAGCGCCAACACGGTCAGCGGCAGGAAGTCGGCGTGATGCGCGTAGCGCAGCGCGGCATTGGCGAGTGCGGCGATCGGAAAGCTCAGTGCCCACCAGCCGGCGGCGAAGGGAATGCTGCGCCGGAACACCTTGAACACCAGCGTGAAGAAGACGAAGAGCCCGAAGTAGAAGAGCAGCGCCGCGAAGGTGTCGACGCGCTGGAAGAAGCTGGTGTAGGCCAGGAAGCCCACCTCGAAGGGCGCGACCAGGATCATCAGCGAGGGCACCATCTCGTTGGCCAGCTTCTCGTGGTGATGGATCAGCCGCGACACGATCATGGTGAAGAACACCAGCGCGACCATCGTTCCCACGGCCATCGCGAACAGGTTGAGCTCGCGCGCCCAGGCCATGGGCATGGTGCCGCCGGCCACCGTGATGTCGAGCGTGGCCACGCCCGGGATCAGCCAGGCCGGCACCGAATGGCCTGCGTCGACCTTGCCGCGCAGCATGCGGCTCACGATGGTGAAGGACAGCGCGACGGTCAGCGCGGCGCCGATGCTCCAGAGCAGTTGCGAGGCTCGCGCGCTGACCGGCGCCACGACCGAGGAGATCAGCAGCGTGGCGATGGTGATCGTGCCGAAGAGGTTGCCCGCGATCGGGTGCATGAACTCGGCACGCACCGCCTGCGGATGCAGCACGGCCTTGGCTGCATAGGCCAGGCACAGCAGCACGAACAGCGCGACCGCGATGGCGCCGATCGACGCGTGGACCCGCGGGCTCGCGCCGAACTGCTCGCTGGCCTGGTGCCAGGCGCCGGCCAGTCCCGAGATGCCCATGACCGAGGCGAAGAGGTTGGCCGGCAGGTGGCGAAGGGAGGTCTGTCGCGGAGGGGCTGCCGGACTCAGCGTGTGCGTGGTGATGATTTTTTTGCTCCTGAGAACCCTTGCGCGAAAGCGGCGGGGGCAAAGCAAAAGTCTAGGAGTCGGCGCTGTCCGACGGTGGGCCACGATGGCGCGGTTTGCGCCATTGATGGCCCGTTTCAGGCCACGTTGTTGAAGCGCTCGCGGTAGTCGCGTGGCGTCGTGTCGAGCCGCTTCGCGAACACCACGCGCATGTGGTTCGCGCTGCGAAAGCCGCAGCGGAAGGCCACCGTCTTGAGCGGCAGGTCGGTCTCCTCGAGCAGCTTGCGCGAGAAGTCGATGCGCACCTGCTCGACGAAGGCCGAGGGCGTCATCGCGGCGTCCTTCGCGAAGCTGCGCGAGAAGGTGCGGCGGCTCACGCCCACCGCATCGGCGAGCTGCTCGATGCTCAGCGGCTCGTTCAGGTGCTCGGTGACATGGCGCAGCACCTTCGCCACGATGGTCTCTTCCTTCGGGCCCACCGCCAGGTAGGGGCTGTACTGCGACTGCCCGCCGTCGCGGCGGATGTAGACGATCAGCCGCTTGGCGATGCGCAGCGCGAGTTTGTGGCCCCAGTCCTCGGTCACCAGCGCGAGGCAGAGGTCCACGCCGGCGGTCACGCCGGCCGAGGTGAACAGCTTGCCGTCGCGCACGAAGATCTTGTCGGGCCGCACGCGCGCACGCGGAAAGCGCGCGATGAGCCGGTCCACGTCGTGCCAGTGCGCCGTGACCTCCTTGCCGTTGAGCAGGCCCGCATGACCGAGTGGAAAGGCGCCGTTGCACACCGAGCCGTAGCGCCGCGAGCCCGCGGCCATGGTGTTGAGCCAGGCGAGAAAGGGCGCGGGATAGGCGTGCAGCTCGGGCAGGTTCGGCCCGCCGGCGACCAGCAGCAGGTCGGGCTGTTCGTGGTGGTCGAGGTAGCCCGTGCCCACGTGCAGCTGCATGCCGTTGGCGCAACGCACGCCGCCGGCCTGCAGGCCCACGAGCGTGATCTCGTACTGCTGGTGCGGAGGCAGGAAGCGGTTGGCCTCGCTGAAGACGTCCATGGGCGCCGCGACGTCGAGGGCCTGGACCCCTTCGAGGACGACGATGACCAGCTTCATGGGGCGCGCTTTCGGGGCCGATGGGCGGGCGATTGTAGGACGCCCTGTCTACCTGGACGGCCGCACGGCTGCGATGCCCCGTCGTGAAATTTACTGTGAGCGTTCGCCCCCGCAGATACACAGGCATACGCAATCGCGTTCGCGAGGGGCGTGCCCCGAAAACAATCACTTCCGTCAGCAGCAACAACCCTCTCCTTCAGCCACTGACGACTGTCCGTCTCCTTCTTCTTCAACCCTTGAGAAAGTCCATCATGAAGTCTTCCGTCCTCCTCTGTGTCGCCGTTCTCGCTTCCGTGTTCTCGCTCGGCGCCAGCGCCGAGCAATACCAGGGCGTGCTGCAGTTCCAGTCGACCGCGAGCCGCGCCGATGTGCGTGCACAGGCCGTGGTCGCCGCCCACAGCGAAGACCCGTACAGCGAAGCCGCCCAGGCCGGCGTGCCGCCGGTGTTCCAGAGCCAGGTCGCGCGTTCGGACGCCCGTTCGCAAGCCGTGGCCGCCGCGCGTGCCGGCAACCTCTATGGCGACGTGAGCGGCGACGGCGTGGCTCGTGTCGTGGCCGGCAACGTCGACCGCCAGGCCGTGCGTGCCGAGGCGCGCGCCACGGCGGCGCGTGGCGTCAGCGAAGGTTCTTGATGCGGGCAGCATGCCGCGCCTCGGGCGCAGCAGCTCCAGCGTGCGGGCCGGCCTTCAGGGTGCGGCCCGCCGCGCTTTCTCTTTCTTCTTGTTCTCTCAATCCCACGTCGGCGACAGCCCGGCCGGATCCGTCAGCCGCTCGCCACGGTCGAGCGCCGCGATCTGCGCCATCTCCGCGTCGCTGAGCCGAAGCTGCTGGGCCTTCAGATTGCCCTCGAGGTTCGCGCGCTTCGTCGACGACGGAATCACCGCATAGCCCAGCTGCATCGCCCAGGCCAGCACCACCTGCGCCGTGGTCGCGCCATGCGCCTTGGCAATCGCCTCGATCGCGGGGTCGTTGATGACCTTGCCGTAGGCCAGCGTCATGTACGAGGTGATGTGGATGCCCTGGCTCTGCGCGAACTCGGCCACCTTGCGGTTCTGCAGGTAGGGGTGCAGCTCGACCTGGTTGGTGGCGATCTGCGCCGCGCCCACGGCCGCGATGGCTTCCTTCATCAGCGCGATGTTGAAGTTCGACACGCCGATGCGCCTGGTGAGCCCCTGCGCCCTGGCCTCGGCCAGCGCGCCCATGAACTCGGCCACCGGCACCGCGTTGCCGGGCGAGGGCCAGTGGATCAGCGTCAGGTCGACGTGATCGGTGCGCAGCTTCGCGAGGCTCTCCTTGAGGCTGGGCACCAGCTTGTCCTTGGCGTAGTTGTCGGTCCAGATCTTGGTGGTGACGAACAGCTCGCCGCGCGCCACGCCGCTTTCGGCGATGGCCTGGCCCACCTCGGCTTCGTTGCCGTAGATCTGGGCCGTGTCGATGGTGCGGTAGCCGAGCTCGAGGCCGGTCTTCACCGAGTCGATGACCACCTGGCCCTTGAGGCGGAAGGTGCCGAGGCCGAAGGCGGGAATGGGGGAGGGGGTGTTGTCGTTGCTCATGGTTGGGTCCTTGGTTGAGATGTACGTGGGTCGAATCGATCGACCGATGAATGGATGGATGGATGAATGAAGGCGAAAGAAGGGAGAAGACGCCGCGCCCTCGTCGCGCGGCGCAGGCGCGCACCGCGCCTCAGTGTCCGACCGGCACCGGCCCCGAGGCGCGCACCGGGATGCCGCTGCGGCGGTCGAGCACGCCGCTCCACTGCGTGAGCGCCAGCGACACCAGTACCACCAGCGCGCCGATCCAGGGCGTGTGCATCAGGCCGAGGTGCGTGACGATCAGGCCGCCGGCCCAGGCCGCGCCGGCAATGCCGAGGTTGAAGGCCGCGATGTTCAGGCCCGAGGCCACGTCGACCGCCTGCGGCGTGAAGCGTTCGGCCTGCTTCACCACGTAGACCTGCAGGCCCGGCACGTTGCCGAAGGCCACCGCGCCCCACAGCAGCACCGCCACCACCGCAAACCACTTGTGCGGCGCCGCGAAGTTGAACAGCAGCAGCACCGCGGCCAGCAGCGCGAAGATGATCTTCAGCGCCGGGATCGGGCCCAGCCGGTCGGCCAGCTTGCCGCCCCAGATGTTGCCCACCGCCACCGACACGCCATAGACCAGCATCACCCAGCCCACCGCCCCCGCGCTGAAGCCGGCCACGTCGGTCAGGATCGGCGCGAGAAAGGTGAAGGGAATGAACGAGCCGCCGTAACCGATGGCCGTCTTGGCATACACGAGCAGCAGGCGCGGCTCGGCCAGCACCTTGGCCTGCTGCGCCAGCGAGGCCGGCGCCGTGTGGCGGATGTTGTTGGGCACGAAGATCCAGCTGCCCACGAAGGCGATCACGCCGAGCGCCGACACCGCGAGGAAGGTTTCACGCCAGCCGAAGTGCTGCCCGATGAAGGTGCCCAGCGGCACGCCCGTGACCAGCGCCACCGTGAGGCCCGTGAACATGATCGCGATCGCGCTGGCCGCCTTTTCCTTGGGCACCAGGCCAGTGGCGATGGTCGAGCCGATCGAGAAGAACACCCCGTGCGCCAGCCCCGTGAGGATGCGCGCGGCCACCAGCGTTTCGTAGCTCGGTGCCTTCCAGGCCAGCAGGTTGCCGACCGTGAACAGCGCCATCAGGCCCAGCAGCAGCGCCTTGCGCGGCAGCTTGCCCGTGAGCGCGGTGAGCACCGGCGCGCCGATGGCCACGCCCAGTGCATAGAGGCTGACCAGCAGGCCGGCCGAGGGAAGGCCGATGCCTAGATCGGCGGCGACCGTGGGGATGAGGCCAACGATGACGAACTCTGTGGTTCCGATGGCGAAGGCGCTGAGGGTTAGCGCTAGTAGGGCGATGGGCATGAAGACACTCCTTCTGGGGTGGGAGAAGTGTCTTGCCGATACCTTTGCAGATAAATGGGCGATCTGACAGAAGATATTTGCCTTCAAAGCAAAAATAGAGGTCGACGAGCCCCAATCTTCAGCTGAGCAAGATGTGCCGCAAAGCCTGATAGCGTTAGACCTGTGGCGCAACCCGGGCGCTGTCTGTCATAAAGCAACCCGGCAGACCAATCATCTGTCATTGGCTTCTTAGGACATACTTGCTTAATCTGGCACAGAGCTCAATTACGATTGGATTTGGCTTCAAAGCTGGTTGAGCGAATTGTTGTTGCCGTAGAGATCGTGACTCTATAGAAAAGACACAATAATTTCGAAAGATTTCCAAGGATTTGGAACTACGGCGTTTGTGGGTTATATTTAAAGCCCGTGTTGGCGCACCTGTAAAAATTAGATTTACTAAGATGGCTACTGCAAAATCCTCTAAAAGTTACGCTCCTGCGATTCGTGTTCGACAGTGGCTTCCTGAATGGAATTCGATTGAGTTCGATGCAGCGGCTCAACAGTCCAAGCCAAGCGAGAATTTTTTTCTGTGCTCAATAAAAGCCAGAGATTTGAAAGCATTGACAGGGGTTTATAGGCGTTCTACTAAAGGCAAACTGGCGCGCGCGAAGGATCCGAACGTTCAGCGTGGCCATGAGGAGGCCAGGTCAAAAATAATCCAAGAGTACGTAAAGTTTGGATTCCCTTGGTGCGAAATGCCCGAAGTTCGAAGAAAGGCACCGGCGGCAAAAAATTTACAAAAGCCTGGATGGTTGCCTACCGCAATTCTTATAAATATTTTGCCGCCAGATGCAAAACGCAATGGGGCGCAGATTGCGAAAAAAGATGTTGTCAAAGTGGACGAAGCAGACGACGTTGCACTTATTCATTTCCCACCTTCGTACACGAGTGGGGAACAATGGTCCCCAGAAAGTGTATTTCCTATGGAGGTGATCGATGGGCAGCATCGACTATGGGCCTTCGACGGATTCGATCCTGGCGATGATTTTGAATTGCCTGTGGTCGCTTTTTATGATTTGGATCGCAGTTGGCAAGCCTATCTCTTCTGGTCTGTAAATATCACGCCTAAGAAGATAAATAAGTCTCTCGCGTTTGACTTGTATCCCCTTTTGAGGCGTGAAGATTGGCTTGATCAATTTTCTGGGCATTCCATATATAGGGAAACTCGTTGCCAGGAGTTGGTAGAGGCACTTTGGAGTAGCGAAAACAGTCCCTGGCACGATCGAATAAACATGCTTGGGGAACGTATGAGTGATCGTCCCAATCAGGTGCCGATGGTAACTCAGGCCGCCTGGATTCGGTCACTAATGGCCACTTTTGTGAAGCAATGGGAAGGCATGGGCACAAAAATTGGCGGGCTATTCGGGGCAAGTAAGGATAAAAATGATCTTCTTTTGCCATGGAATCGGCCAATGCAAGCCGCGTTATTAATTTACGCCGGAAAAAGCTTGCAGCACAGCGTTTATAAAACTCGCGCGAAGTGGGCGGTGCAACTTCGAGAGCTTGGAGATCCTGAGCTTTTTGAAAAAGATGATTCCGCAATGTTCGGAAGTAATTCTCTTTTGTCGACTGATCAGGGGATAAGAGGGTTTTTGTCGATCATAAATGATCTGCTTTTTGTTTCCGCTGACGAATTGGAGTTGGAGGGCTGGACGTGGGAGGCTATCTACGACAAAAAAAGTGGAAAGCAGATGGCCGCCACAGAAGAGCAAGCTCAAAATCTTGCCCTTAGCTCCCTAGAGAAAAATGAAATATCCGAATTTGTTGACGAGGTAACACAAGGATTGTCTGAGTTTGATTGGAGAACTTCGTCAACGCCAGGACTAACTGAAAACGAAAGAGTTTTAAAGCTTGCGCTAAGAGGAAGCAGTGGCTATCGGGAACTAAGAAAGCAACTTCTTACCCATTTGGCTCAGAAAAATTTAGGCACGGCCAAGGCTGCTCAAAAAGTTTTGCGTAGTTTGGGTTACTAATGAGAGCCGCACGTTTAAGAAGTCAAGAAAAGGCGATTGTGCGGCTGGCATCTCGACCTGCAATACAAAATTATTTCAGCAGTCTTGCGCCAGCATTGCGTAACAAGCTCTGGTTGAAAGCCAGTAATCGATATAAAAAGTCAGCCTCGGAGACCTACGCAACAGATGTTGCGGCGACAGCCGTTAATGAGGCGCATTTAATTGATTATATTGCTTCGTCTGCTCCCACCCATGTTATAGATGGTTGGTCATTTCTCGCGCGTGCATCGGAAGCTCTGTTGAAAGGAGATCTCGGTGCAGCTTTGCATTTGGCCTACTACGCAGAATTGCGCGCAGCCATGTCAATTTTGGCTTGTGAAGGCATTGGTATTCTTAATACAAAACACCCGGTCGTAAAACCATCTGGAGTAGATACGGCCATCATAACAAAAGCCGAATTTTGGCAAAAGCATAATCGAACCTACAATCTAAAAGCGGCAGGAACTCATTCGATTGTTTGGCCGCTTTTAAGTCATTGGGGCTCGCTTGAAAAAGCGGCAAAACTATTGGATGGCTTGGTCGCCCCAGAAGGTATCACATTACGGGGGTGGTTGGATGCTGTAGGTAGCCCCCGTCCAGTAAGAGCTATTTCTCAAAAATGGTTTAAAAGTTGGGGGCTTGACCTTGGACTATTAAATGATGATCATCAATCAAGAAATACTGTCAGCTATCGACCTGCGGAATTAAGAGGAATGCCGACACCCACAGCTCCGGAGGTCATTAAATTTGTTTCGGAGTTGTGGTGGCTGTTTGAGCCTAATTCCGGAGGGCAATTCCCTAGATTGGAACGAGCATTGTTAAAGAAGGTTTTAAAATCTTCGAAGAGGCCGCTCACTGCGCCGGTATTTGAGGCGGCATTGGGTATGTCGCCTGCGACAGCCAATGGTTGGGCAGAGTTTTTTGCAAATGCGAGCGATCCATCGCCAATTTTGTTTGCCGAGCAGGCATCTGACGTCAATTCAAAAAATTGTGCATTCCAAGTGATCTCAAGGGCAGCTTTGCTTTTGTTTGTGGCAACCGGCTCTACCAGAAAGCATCTTATTGATGCGGGATACACGGCGGAAGATCTTGACTTCTTCTGGAGACCTCAATGCGAGGTTCGATTTTCAGGACCAAAAGAAAATTTGCCGGAAAATCCTATAGATCTTTGGCAAGATATTGCGGACCATTTGTTGGATGCGGAGAAATGGCGAACTGAGGCTGATGTAAACGCTTCGTTGGGGGAATGGAGAAAAGTTCAAGCCGGGGTAGCAAATCAGATAACAAGTTTTGAACTTGCAGGGGTGTGGGGTTTGGTTTCGTGAAATACATGGGCTCAAAGCGCCAGATGCTGAAAAATGGCCTGGGGGATTTTTTGAATGACGAAATTTCAGGGCGAAAGCGTTTTGTCGACTTATTTTGTGGTTCAGCCGCGGTAACTTGGCATGTCGCGCAGCGTTACTCTGTACCAACGCTCGCTTGTGATTTGCAGTTGTTCAGCGTTGTGCTGGCGGAGGCGGTTTCGTCACGCACAGAAGTTCTTAGCACGGTAGATCTGTGGAGTGGGTGGCTGGAATCCTCTAGTCGCTATGTTGCAGAAAGACCATTTCCTCTGATGAGGAAGATGAGCAAAACACTAGTCGGAGAACTACGAAAATGGTGTAAAACGGAAGGACAGGGCGCCCTACTTGTCGCATACGGTGGGCACTATTACAGTCCAGAGCAAGCGACCTGGCTTGACGCTTTTAGAAAAAACTTACCGGAAAACCCCACAGCTCAGAAGGTGTGCCTTGCCGCTTTAATTATTGCCGCGAGCAAGGCGGCAGCGAGTCCTGGCCATACAGCACAACCTTTTCAACCTACTGCTACGGCACTTCAGTACCTTGGCCAAAGCTGGGCGTTAAATATCCGTGACCTAGTTCAATCAGCATTGGCTGACTTGGTCTTGAGGCACGCAAAAGTGCTTGGCGCAGCAATTGTTGGGGACGCCAACGTTTTGGCCGAACAAGCAATGGACGGGGATTTGGTTTTTGTTGACCCTCCTTACTCAGGCGTCCAATACAGTCGGTTTTATCATGTTTTAGAATCAATTGCGGCTGGTGACGCTGGGCCCGTGTCAGGGGTTGGCCGTTATCCCGTGCCTTCTAAGAGGCCTAGCTCTGACTATAGTCTTAAATCAAAATCAGAGTCGGCAATAGATGCGCTGCTGGAAAAATTGGCAGATCGTGGCGCGGTTGTTATGCTTACTTTTCCTGATCATCTTTGTTCAAACGGGTTGTCTGGTGATGCAATAAGAGAGATTGCAGCTAAAAATTTCAAAATCAGCGAAAAATCTGTTAAAAGCGTATTCAGTACTCTTGGTGGGGTTAGCTCCGTTACTGCTGGCTCTCGAAAGGCGAGGCAGAATGCCGATGAGTTAATTCTTAGGTTGGAGCCGATTTAAGAGTGGGCGGGATTGTCAATTTTTTGTATTTGTCGAAATCTGAGATGGAGATTTAATATAATTAGGCCGTCGCGCTAGGTGGTGCGGCCGGGTTTGGAAGCCTGATGAAGCTCTGCGCAACTAGGAGTCCATCACATGGCTGAATCCGTTTGCGCTTGCGCGCAATCTTCTGATCCCTCGACGTTCGTTCGTCTCACGTCACTCGACCTGAGCACCCTCGCACTCCAAACCTGCGACGACGCCGACCACCTCAACGAAGTCCTCCGCGCCTACACCGCGCTAGAAAAGCTGGTCGAGCCCGCCGGCCTCCAGGACTGCGAAACCCTCACCCCCAGTCGCACCGAGCTCAGCGCCTTGCTGTGCTTGCTCAACCGGGCCCTGAGGTCGCGCATCGACACGATCCACGCCGCGGCCATCACGCTGCATGAGGCGATCGAGGAAGCTGTCCAGCCCCCGACTCCCGCTATCGGCGCACCATGAAAAAAGCCGCCGGCAAAACCGGCGGCTTTCACGCATCAATCAATCGCCAGGCGCCGACTCAAGCCGCCATCGGCTCCGGCAACACCGACGTCAACGCGAAGTCGATCAGCCGCAGCCAGGTTTCCTCCAACCCCATGATGTTGTGGTGGTCGGAGTTCGCCACGGTCTTCACGCTCACGGGCGTGGGCCAGGCGTCGATGAGCTTCTGCGAGCGTTCGTGCAGCACCACGTCGTCGCGCTCGGCCAGCAGCACCTGGGTCTTGGCGGCGACCTCCTTGCTGTGCTCGATCGAATTGAAGCGATGGCGCAGCAGCAGCGACAGCGGCACGAGCGGAAAGCGCTTCTTCGCCACTTCGAGCATGGAGTCGTAGGGCGTCACGAGCTGCAGGCTCTCGAAGGGCTGGCGCGCCGACAGCTGGATGGCGACGCCGGTGCCGAGGCTGCGGCCGACGACGTGCAGGCGCGCCTGTGGGAAGGCGCGGCGCAGGTGGCGCGCGAACTGCTCGGCGTCGGCCACCGAGGCGACCTCCGACGGGCTGCCCTGCGAATCGGCCACGCCGCGGTAGTTGATGGCGGCCATGCCGAAGCCCTCGGGCAGCCAGTGCAGGGCCTGGGCGGTCACGCGCACGTCCTCGCCGCGGCCGGCCAGATAGATGATGAGGTCCTGCACGGCCGCCTCGCCCTGCGGGTGGTAGACGTAGCCGCGCACCATGCCGCCGGGCACCGGGTGCGAGTAGGTGGAGAAGTCTTCCGACAGATGCACCACGGGCCGCTTGCGGGCATTGAAGAGGATGTGGCCCTGGCGCGTGGCCAGCAGGGTCCAGTAGGCGGCGAGGCTGCCGATGACGGCGGCCGAGGTCGACAGGGCGAAGCGGGCGATTCTTGCGTTGGTGTTGTATGAGGGCAAAGGGGCTCCCGAGAAAAAGGCCGGCATGTGTGACGCGGGCGGGAAGGCGATAGTTTCGCCGCGTTGGGAAGACAGCGCGTAGCGTGGTGTATGGCGGTGTTCGACGATGTACGGCGAGGTTGGCTGCGCGATGTGGAATGCGGCGCCGCGCGACGCCGGTTTTTGTCGGCTTGCGCTGACGCCGGGCGCCAGGGCGCTGCAGATAATCCGGCCCCATGACGACCCTTGCCCTCGACTGCTTCTACAGCCTTTCCTCGCCCTGGGCCTATCTCGGTGGCCCGCAGTTGCAGGACATCGTGCGCCGCCATCATGTGCGGCTGGCGCTCAAGCCCTACGACTTCCAGGCGGTGGTGCCGCAGACCGGCGGTATTCCGCTGAAGACGCGGCCCGAGCCGCGCCGCACGTACCACGCGCTCGAGCTGGCGCGCTGGCGCGACTACCTCGGCATGCCGCTGAACCTGGAGCCGGCGCACTACCCGAAGGGCGCGCCGAGCGACCCCAACTGGAACAAGTACGCGGGCTGGATGGTGATCGCGGCGCAGCTGCAGGGGCTCGATGCGCTGCCGCTCTCGCATGCGCTGCTGCGCGCGCTGTGGGCCGAGGAGCGCAACACGTCGGAAGCCGCGGTGCGCATCGCGGTGGCCGACGAGAACGGCTACGACGGCGCGACCCTGCAGGCGATGGAGCAGTCGGCCGAGGTGCTGGCCGTGTACCGTGCCAACAGCGCGGAGGCGGTGGAGCTCGGGGTGTTCGGGGCGCCGACCTTCATCCTCGGCGACGAGCGCTTCTGGGGGCAGGACCGGCTGGGCTTTCTCGACCGGGCGCTCGACAAGCTGCGCGCGGCGGGCTGAGGCCCCGGCAGGGGCTGCGGCGCTCAGGCCGCAAGCCGCAGCCAGATCCACGCCTCGGGCGCCTCGTCGAGCAGGCGGCTGGCCTTCCAGATGTGGCGCCCGCGCAGGTTGGAGCCGCACTCGAGGCCGAGCTGGCCGCCCTCGGGCGCGAAGAACTCCAGCAGGTTCGAGCTGCACCAGTCGATGCGCAGCTGCAGGGTGTGCGCGCCGGCCTCGACCTCGGTCTCGAAGCGGCCGCCGTTGCCGATGGTGCCGGCCTCCTCGCCGTCGATCACCACCTTGTACCTGCGCGTGAAATCCATGAAGCCGCTGTCGCGGCGCAGCACGATCCGTGTCCTCATGGTGCCGATCCTCGCTTGAAACCGTTCGCGCGCGAAGGCCGCTCATGCCGCATGCATGTCGGCCATCGGCTCATTGCACCCACATCGAACGCGGCAGCAGCGCCGGCACCAGCCCGCGGTTGAGCCGCTCGCGCCACCAGCGCAGCGCCTGCCCCTTGGCACCGGTCTTCCACGCGAGCCAGAAGGCTTCGGGCGGGCGCGGCTCCTCGGTGGGCAGCTCCACCAGCGTGCCGCGCGCGAGCTCGAGCGCGATGCAGGCGCGCGGCAGGTAGCCGTGGCCCAGGCCCTCGAGCTGGCAGGCGATCTTGGCGACCATCGAGGGCACGGTGATGCGCGGCTGCCCGGCCAGCAGGCCGACGGTGCGGTCCGACAGGGTGCGCGCGCTGTCGCCCACCACGATGGCGTTGTGCTCGAGCAGGTCGCCGCGCTGCAGCGGGCGGCCGATGCGCGTGAGCGGATGGGTGGGCGCGACGCAGAAGGCGAACTCGAGGCTGCCGACCTGCGTGGCCTGGTAGCCGCCGCCGGCCGGGCCTTCGCCGGCGGCGATGACGATGTCGGCGCGGCCCTCGCGCAGCGCTTCCCAGGTGCCGGTGAGGGCCTCGCAGCCGATGCGCAGCCGGGTGCCGCAGCGCAGGTCCTCGAAGGCGCGCAGGTCGCCGATCAGCGCCTGGGTGGGAATCAGCGAGTCGTGCACCAGCCGCAGCTCGGACTCGAAGCCGGTGGCGATCTGGCGCATGCGCGATTCGAGGTCGCTCGCGGCGCTCAGCAGCCATCGGCCTTCCTTGAGCATCTCCTCGCCCGCGGCGGTGAGGGTGACGCGCGGGCCGTTGCGCTCGAACAGCAGCATGCCGAGCTGCTCCTCGAGCTTGCCCACGGCGTACGAGATGGTCGAGGGCACCTTGTTCAGGCGCGTGGCGGCGGCCGCGAAGGAGCCGTGGCGCGCGATGGCGTCGACGACCTCGATGGCTTCCAGGCTGAGCTTGAGCACGGGGCGTGTTCCTGTCGATGAATACGAAGGTTGAACGATTGAAATAGATGATCGAAAACTTCGATCATAGAGGATGAAAAGTTTCGCCGATGACCGGGTTTAGGCCCGCGATGATTGATCCATGCCTAGGGGATGAGCCCCGAAAGCGATTGTGAATCACATCGATCAAAACTGTCATCGAAAGGTCATCAACCATGTTGGAACTTCGCGCCGCCACCGACCGTGGAACCGCCAATTTCGGCTGGCTCCAGTCGCGCCACACCTTCTCCTTCGGCCACTACCACGACGCGCAGCAGCAGGGCTTCTCCGACCTGCTGGTGATCAACGACGACCGCGTGACGCCGGGCCGCGGCTTCGGCACCCATCCGCACCGCGACATGGAGATCTTTTCGTACGTGCTCGAAGGCGCGCTCGAACACAAGGACTCGATGGGCACGGGCTCGGTGATCCATCCGGGCGACGTGCAGATGATGAGCGCCGGCACGGGCGTGCGGCACAGCGAGTTCAACGCCTCGGCCGTGGACCCGGTGCATTTCCTGCAGATCTGGATCGTGCCCGGTGCGCGCGGCGTGGCGCCGCGCTACCAGCAGGTGCACTTCGACGCCGAGCAAAAGCGCGGCCGGCTGCGGCTGATCATTTCGCCCGACGGCGACCAGGGCTCGCTCGCGGTGCACCAGGACGCCCGCGTCTACGCCGGCCTGTTCGACGGCGCCGAAACCGCCTCGCTGCAACTGGCCGCCGACCGCTATGCCTATGTGCACGTGGCCCGCGGCAGCGTGGAAGTCAACGGCCAGCGCATGGCCGAGGGCGACGGCGCCCGCATCCGCCTCGCGCAGCAACTGAGCTTTGCCAACGGCGACGACGCCGAGGTGCTGGTGTTCGACCTGCGGCCGAACGAGCTGCCGGCGCTCTGATTTCCTTTTTCCCCTCTGTCTTTTTTCAACCTCGTTTTTTCAGGAGTCTTCCCATGTCCATCAAAGCCACCCCCACCGCCGGCGCCACCCTGCTGACCCCCACCGACCACACGCTGGTGATGATCGACTTCCAGTCGCAGATGGCCTTCGCCACGCATTCGATCGACGCGGTGAGCCTGCGCAACAACGCCGCGCTGGTGGCGCAGGCAGGGGCAGGATTCGGCGTGTCGACCATCCTCACGACCGTGGCCGAGAAGAGCTTCTCGGGCCCGATGTTCGACGAGATCACGGCGGCTTTCCCCGGGCAGAAGATGCTGGACCGCACCTCGATGAACACCTGGGAGGACGCAGCCGTGATCGAGCGCGTGAACCAGATCGGCAAGCCGCGCATCGTGCTCGCGGGCCTGTGGACCAGCGTGTGCATCGTGGGCCCGGCGCTGTCGGCGCTGGACCAGGGCTTCGAGGTGTACGTGATCGCCGATGCCTGCGGCGACGTGTCGGCCGAGGCGCACGAGCGCGCGATGCAGCGCATGGTGCAGGCCGGCGCGCGGCCGATGACCTCGCTGCAGTACCTGCTCGAGCTGCAGCGCGACTGGGCACGCGGCGACACCTACGAGCTCACGACCGGCATCGCGAAGAAGGTGGGCGGCGCCTACGGCATCGGCATCAACTACGCCAAGAGCATGTTCGGCGCCCACGAAGGCTGAGCCCCCGGCAACGAACGCAACAACGAACAGAGAGCGCCGGCCATGAAGCCCTATGTCGTCTCCCTCGCGCTGGGCCTGCTGGTCGGCGTGATCTACGCGCTGTTCCAGGTGCGCTCGCCGGCGCCGCCGGTGATCGCCCTGGTCGGTCTGCTCGGCATCCTGCTCGGAGAGCAACTGCCGCCGCTGGTGCGGCAGGTGTTCGAGCGCCCCGCGGCCACCTCGTGGCTGCATCACCAGGTCAAGCCGCACGTGTTCGGCGAACTGCCGAAGTGCGTGCAGCCCAAAGCGGCGAAGACCGCCGCCACCCGCTCGTCCGACAGGAGCGATGCATGAGCACCCCCGACCCGCAACGCCGCCAGCTCCTGGGCGCCCTCGGCGCCTTCGCCGCCACCTCCCTCGCATCCACCCCGACCATGGCCAACACACAGACCCCCGACCTCATCCTGCGCAACGGCCGCTTCACCACGCTGGACCGCGCCAACCCCACGGCCGATGCCGTGGCCATCAAGGACGGCCGCTACACCCGCGTGGGCCGCGCCGAAGACGTGCTGCCGCTGGCTGGTGCGAACACCCGCGTGATCGACCTGCAGGGCCAGCGCGTGCTGCCGGGGCTGATCGACAACCACCTGCACATCATCCGCGGCGGCCTCAACTACAACATGGAGCTGCGCTGGGACGGCGTGAGGAGCCTGGCCGACGCGATGAGCATGCTCAAGCGCCAGGTGGCGATCACGCCGGCGCCGCAATGGGTGCGCGTGGTGGGCGGCTTCACCGAGCACCAGTTTGTGGAGAAGCGGCTGCCGACCATCGCCGAACTCAACGCGGTGGCGCCCGACACGCCGGTGTTCATCCTGCACCTGTACGACCGCGCGCTGCTCAACGGCGCCGCACTGCGCGCCGTGGGCTACACCAGGGACACGCCGGCGCCGCACGGCGGCGAGATCGTGCGCGATGCCGCGGGCAACCCGACCGGCCTGCTGCTGGCCAAGCCCAATGCCGCGATCCTCTATGCCACCCTGGCCAAGGGCCCGAAGCTGCCCTTCGACTACCAGCTCAATTCCACGCGCCACTTCATGCGCGAGCTCAACCGCCTGGGCGTGACCGGCGCGCTCGACGCGGGCGGCGGCTTCCAGAACTATCCCGACGACTACGCGGTGATCCAGAAGCTGGCCGACGACGGGCAGCTCACGATCCGCCTGGCCTACAACCTGTTCACGCAGAAGGCCAAGGAAGAGAAGGCCGACTTCCTGAACTGGACCAGGACCTCCAGATACAAGCAGGGCGACGACTACTTCCGCCACAACGGCGCGGGCGAGATGCTGGTGTTCTCGGCCGCCGACTTCGAGGACTTCCGCGAGCCGCGGCCCGAGATGGGCTCCGAGATGGAAGGCGAGCTCGAGGAGGTGGTGCGCATCCTGGCGCAGAACCGCTGGCCCTGGCGCATGCACGCGACCTACGACGAGACCATCAGCCGCTCGCTCGACGTGTTCGAGAAGGTCAACAAGGACACGCCGCTGGCCGGCCTGAACTGGTTCTTCGACCATGCCGAGACGATCTCCGAGGAGTCGATGGACCGCATCGCGGCGCTCGGCGGCGGGGTGGCGGTGCAGCACCGCATGGCCTACCAGGGCGAGTACTTCGTCGAGCGCTATGGTGCGGGCGCGGCCGAGGCCACGCCGCCGGTCAAGAAGATGCTCGAGCGCGGGCTCAAGGTCTCGGCCGGCACCGACGCGACGCGCGTGGCTTCCTACAACCCGTGGGTGTCGCTGTCGTGGCTGATCACGGGCAAGACGGTGGGCGGCATGCAGCTCTACCCGCAGCGCAACTGCCTCGACCGCGAGGGGGCGCTGCGCATGTGGACCGAGAACGTCACCTGGTTCTCGAACGAGGAGGGCAAGAAGGGCCGCATCCAGGCCGGCCAGCTCGCCGACCTGGTGGTGCCCGACCGCGACTACTTCGGCTGCGCCGAATCGGAGATCGCCGACATCACGGCGCTGCTGACGATGGTGGGCGGCAAGGTGGTCTATGGCGCCGGGCGCTTCGCGTCGCTCGACGAGGGCGCGCCGCCGCCCGCGATGCCCGACTGGTCGCCGGCGCGCACCTTCGGGGGCTATGCGGGCTGGGCCGACACCCAGGGCGTGCATGGTGCCGAAGGCGCGCCGATGCAGAAGGTCATGCGCAACGCCGCTGCGTCGTGCGGCTGCGCCAACGACTGCAACGTGCATGGCCACAGCCACGCGACGGCCTGGAGCAGCAAGCTGCCGATCGCCGACCTCAAGAGCTTCTGGGGCGCGCTGGGCTGCGCCTGCTGGGCGGTGTGATGGCGATGCGCTGGACCACTTCTTCGGCCGTGCGCTGGATCGCCTTGCTGCTGCTGTGCGCGGCCTACCTGCAGGGCGGCCTCAACAAGGCGATGGACTTCGACGCGGCGATCGCCGAGATGAACCACTTCGGCCTGTCGCCGGCCGGCCCGCTGGCCGCGGCGGTGATCGTGCTCGAGCTCGGCGCCGCGGCGCTGATCCTCGCGGGCTTCTGGCGCTGGCTCGGTGCGCTCGCGCTGGCGGGCTTCACGCTGATGGCGACCTTCGTCGCGCTGCGTTTCTGGGAGATGCCGCTGGGGCACGAGCGCTTCATGGCCGCCAACTCCTTCTTCGAACACCTGGGACTGGTCGGCGGCTTCGTGCTCGTGGCCTGGCTCGACCTCAAGGAACGTCACGATGACTGAAGCCCCCAAGACCGCCAAGCCCGGCGCCTTCGCCCCGCTGCGCCAGCCGGTGTTCGCGGTGCTGTGGGCCGCCACGGTGCTCGGCAACATCGGCAGCTTCATGCGCGACGTGGCGAGCTCGTGGCTGGTGACCGACCTGTCGGCCAGCCCGACCGCGGTGGCGCTGATCCAGACCGCGGCCACCTTGCCGGTGTTCCTGCTGGCGATCCCGGCCGGCGTGCTGTCGGACATCCTCGACCGGCGCCGCTTCCTGATCTTCGTGCAGCTGGTGCTGGCGGCGGTCAGCGGCAGCCTGCTGGTGCTCTCGCACACCGGCGCGCTCACGGTCGAGTACCTGATCGCGCTGACCTTCGTGGGCGGTATCGGCGCGGCGCTGATGGGGCCGACCTGGCAGTCGATCGTGCCCGAGCTGGTGCCGCGTTCGGACCTCAAGGGCGCGGTGGCGCTGAACTCACTGGGCATCAACATCGCGCGCTCGATCGGCCCGGCCGCGGGCGGGCTGATCCTCGCGAGCTTCGGCGCGGCCGTGACCTACGGCGTGGACGTGCTGAGCTACGTGTTCGTGATCGCGGCGCTGCTGTGGTGGAAGCGGCCGGCGGCCGTCGACAGCGGGCTGTCGGAGAACTTCCTCGGTGCCTTCCGCGCCGGCCTGCGCTACACGCGCTCCAGCAAAGAGCTGCACGTGGTGCTGCTGCGCGCGGCGGTGTTCTTCCTGTTCGCGAGCTCGGTGTGGGCGCTGCTGCCGCTGGTGGCGCGCCAGATGCTCGGCGGCAGCGCCGGCTTCTACGGCGTGCTGCTGGGCGCGGTGGGGGCGGGCGCCATCGGCGGCGCGCTGCTGATGCCGCGGATGCGCGAGCGGCTCGATGCCGACGGCATGCTGCTGCTGGCCTCGGTGCTGACGGCGGCGGTGATGGGCGCGCTGGTGCTGGCGCCGCCCCAGTGGCTGGCCGTGGCGCTGCTGCTGGTGCTGGGCCTGGGCTGGATCGTGGCGCTGACCACGCTCAACGGCGTGGCGCAGTCGATCCTGCCGAACTGGGTGCGCGGACGCGGCCTGGCGGTCTACCTCACGGTGTTCAACGGCGCGATGGCCGCGGGCAGCCTGGGCTGGGGCCTGGTGGCGCAGCAGATCGGCGTGCCGTTCACGCTGGTGGCGGGCGCCGTGGGGCTGGTGGTGGCGGGGCTGATCTTCCACCGCGTGAAGCTGCCCGCGGGCGAAGCCGACCTGCAGGCCTCGAACCACTGGCCCGAGCCGCTGGTGGCCGAGCCCGTGGCGCACGACCGCGGGCCCGTGATGATCCAGGTCGAGTACCGCATCCGCAAGGACGACCGGCCCGCCTTCATGGCCGCGATGAAGCGCCTGTCGCTCGAACGCCGCCGCGACGGCGCCTATGCCTGGGGCCTGCACGAGCACACGGCCGACCCGGAACGGATCATGGAATGGTTCCTCGTCGAGTCGTGGGCCGAGCACCTGCGCCAGCACCACCGCGTGTCGCAGGCCGATGCGGACCTGCAGGGCGAGGCGCTGCGCTTCCATGCGGGGCCGGGCAAGCCGGAGGTGCATCACTTCCTGTCGCTCTGAGCCTTCCTTCCTCTTTCCCCTTCCGCTTCTTTCAACCCCTCACCAAGGAAAAACCATGACCACACTGACCCTTCGCGACGGCACCGAGCTCTACTACAAGGACTGGGGCAGCGGCCAGCCGATCCTGTTCAGCCACGGCTGGCCCCTGAGCGCCGACATGTGGGACAGCCAGATGCAGTTCTTCGCCGAACGCGGCTACCGCGCCATCGCCTTCGACCGCCGCGGCTTCGGCCGCTCGAGCCAGCCCTGGACCGGCTTCGACTACGACACCTTCGCCGACGACATCGCCGAGCTGATCGAGAAGCTCGACCTGAAGAACGTGGTGCTCGCGGGCTTCTCGATGGGCGGCGGCGACGTCACGCGCTACATCGCGCGCCACGGCTCGGCGCGGGTGGCGAAGCTGGCGCTGATCAGCGCGGTCACGCCGCTGTTCATGAAGACGGCCGACCATCCGGTGGGCCCCGAGAAGTCGCTGTTCGACGGCATCCGCGCGGGCCTGGCGGCCGACCGGGCGCAGTTCCTCGATGACTTCAGCACCATCTTCTACGGCACCAACCGGCCGGGCGCGGCGGTGTCGCAGGGCGTGTTCAAGCAGACGCTGCAGATCGCGCTGCAGGCCTCGCTGAAGGCAACGATCGACTGCGTGACCGCGTTCTCCGAGACCGACTTCCGCCCCGACATGGCGAAGATCGACGTGCCCACGCTGGTGATCCACGGCGACGACGACCAGGTCGTGCCCTTCGAGGCCACGGGCAAGCTGGCGCACGAACTGATCGCGGGCAGCCGGCTCGAGGTGTACGCGGGCGCGCCGCATGCGACCTGCACCACGCACCGCGACCGCGTGAACGCGGACCTGCTGGGCTTCGTGCAGGGCTGAGCGCGCTTCAGCCGCCGTGCGCGCCGAGCCACGCGAGGGCTTCGGCGCGCACGCGTTCGTCGGCATCGTGCTGCGCCGCGCGGGCAACGGCCTCGTGCCATGGGCGGCCGGCGCGCTTCCAGGCCGCGAGGCTGTAGAGGGCGGTCCAGCGCACGCCGGCATCGGTGTCGTGCGCGATGCGTTCGGCCAGCGCGGGCAGCAGCCGGCGGCCGGCGGCGGCGCCGAGGCCGCGGTCGTCCATCAGGCTGGCGGCATGCATGCGCACGCGCGCATGCGGCGCGGCGAGGCCGCGCAGGGCCTCGTCGACCTCTTCGGTGCGCAGGCTGCAGTAGCTGCTGCCGGGCTTGAGGATGGCGAGCGCGCGGGCCTCGGCGGCGGGCGAGAAAGACAGCAGGGCCTCGAGCGGGCGGTAGTCGAGCGCCAGCGGCGTGCGGTCGCGGAAGGCGGAGTAGGGCGCGCACAGGCCTTCGATGGCGACCTCGGCATTCGCGCCCGTCGCCAATTGCGCGAGCAGCCAGTCGCTGTCGCCGAGGAAGGCCAGGGCGCGCGCGGCCCAGGCGCGGTCGGGCGGCTCGCCGCGGCCGCTGGCCTGGCGGCGCAGCGCGGCCAGCACCTCGGGCGTGGCGACGCCGATGCGGCCCAGCAGCGAGGCCGCTTCCCAGGCCCGGCCCTTGGGCGCCAGCCGTTCGAGCAGCGGCGGCACGGCGGGCGCGCCGAGGCGGCAGAGCCATTCGGCCGCGTCTTCGCCGTCGATGGCGCCCTCGAAGCGGCCCAGCCGCTCGACCAGGTACTGCGCCTGGGCCTCCTCCGGCAGCGCGGCGACGCGGCGGCGCTCGCTCTCGTGCGCGTCCTCCTTGGGCATCAGCGCGAGGAAGGCCTTCTCGCCGATGCAGCGGCGCACCCAGGCCGGGCCGCCTTCCTCGTCGTGCAGGAAGACGACGAAGCCGGGCGCGAGCCGATCCGGATGGCTCTGCGCCAGCGCCTTGCGGATCTTCTTCGTGGCGCTCACCAGCATGTCGATGCAGCGGCGCTCGCCCGCGAGCCAGGCGCGGCGCGTGGACTGCATCGCGGCCGCGGCCGCCTCGGCGCCGGCGCCCAGGGCCTCGCTCTCGAAGCCGCTCAGGTCCCAGCGCCAGTCGGGCGGGTTCCATGCCGCCTCCCAGAAACGGCCGGCCGGCGGCCCGCCGAGGGCGCCGAGGCTGTGGGCCGCCAGGCCGGGCAGGAACACCGGGCCGTCGAGTTCGCGGTACAGGCCGTACAGGGCGGCGGCGTAGAAGCTTTCGCCGGGGTTCTGGTCCAGCAGGGCCCGCAGCGCGCGCACGGCGTCGTCCACGAGCAGCGGTTCCAGCGCCTTCCAATCAGTGGGCGGCGGGGTTTCGGAGGACATGGGCAGGCGATTTCCTTTGGGCCCGCGATCCTAAGGGCCGATGCCGCTGGCGATAATCCGTCGATGCGAATCCGCTTTACCAAGATGCAGGGGGCCGGCAACGATTTCGTCGTGCTCGACGAAACGCGCGGCACGCTGGGCCTCACGGCCGCGCAGTACCGCTTCCTGGCCGACCGCCACTTCGGCGTCGGCGCCGACCAGATTCTCACGGTGCGGCCCGCACGCGCCGCGGGCACCGACTTCCAGTACGTGATCCACAACGCCGACGGCGGCGAGGTCGAGCAGTGCGGCAACGGCGCGCGCTGCTTCATGCGCTTCGTGCGCGAGCATGGCCTGACCGACAAGGACACGGTGCGCGTCGAAACCCTGGCCGGCGTGATCGAGCCGCGCATGGGCGACGACGGCCGCGTGACGGTCGACATGGGCGCGCCGATCTTCGAACCCGAGCGCGTGCCCTTCGACACTGCCGGGCTCGACCCGCAGCCCGAAGGCGGCTGGCACACCTGGCACCTGGCGCTGGGCACGCGGGCCGGCAGCGCTATCGTTTCGGTAGCGGTGTTGTCGATGGGCAACCCGCACGCGGTGCAGCTCGTCGACGACGTCGAGACCGCGCCCGTGGCCGAGCAGGGGCCGCAGATCGAACACCATCCGCGCTTTCCGCAGCGCGTGAACGCCGGTTTCCTGCAGGTGGTCGACCGCACGCACGTGAAGCTGCGCGTGTTCGAGCGCGGCGCGGGCGAAACCCTGGCCTGCGGCACCGGCGCCTGCGCGGCGGTGGTGGCCGGCATCCGGCTCGGGCTGCTGGACCGCCGGGTCGACGTGCAGACGCACGGCGGCATGCTCACCATCGAATGGCAGGGCGAGGGCCGGCCGGTGCTGATGACGGGCCCGGCCACCACGGTGTTCGAGGGCGACATCGAGGTGCCGGAGCTGCCATGACCCTTCCCACGAACAACCACGACGCGAACGCCATGAACCCGATCACCGAAGACGACATCGCGAACTACCTGGCGAACACGCCCGACTTCTTCGAGCGCCATGCCCAGCTGCTGGCGCAGGTGCAGCTCACCAGCCCGCACGGCAACCGCGCCGTGAGCCTGCAGGAGCGCCAGGCCGAGATGCTGCGCGAGAAGATCAAGGCGCTCGAGCACCGCGTGATGGACATGGTGCGCCACGGCACCGAGAACGTGGTGATCGCCGACCGGCTGCAGCGCTGGACCGCCGGCCTCCTGACCACGCGCGACCCGCGCAGCCTGCCCTACCGCATCGCGGTCGACCTGCAGTCGCTGTTCCTGGTGCCGCAGACGGCCATCAAGGTCTGGGACTGCGGCACCGAGTACCTCAACGAGGCCTATGCGCAGTGGGTCAGCGACGACGTGAAGGCGCTCGCGACCTCGCTGACCTCGCCGTACTGCGGCCTCAACGCGGGCTTCGAGGCGGCCAACTGGCTGCCCGAGCCCAATGCCGCGGCCTCGATCTCGCTGATCCCGCTGCGCGCCGAGCCCAACGCCCCGGCCTTCGGCCTGCTGGTGCTGGCCTCGCCCGACGCGCAGCGCTTCAACGCCGAGATGGGCACCGACTTCCTCGAGCGCATCGCCGAACTGGCCTCGGGCGCGCTGTCGCGGCTGCGGCCTTGATCCGTCCCGTCGCGGCGCTGGGGCGCCTGTGGCGCCGGGTGCCGCGCGTGCTGCGGATCGCGGCCTGGACCGTGTTCGGCGTCGGCGTGGTCGTCTATGCGACCGCCTGGACCGTGGTGTGGCAAGGTGCGCGCGAGGCGCTCGCCAACCCGCCGCAGCGCGCGGCCGACGCCGCGCTGGTGCTCGGCAACCGCGCCTACCTGCGCGGCAAGCCCAATCCCTGCCTGACCGGGCGCGTCGACGAGGGCGTGGCGCTGGCGCGCGCCGGGCTGGCGCGCGAGCTGCTGTTCTCGGGCGGCGTCGACAGCGAGGACGGCCGCATCGAGGCCGAGGTGATGGAGCAGCATGCGCGCGCCGTGGGCCATGCCGGGCCGATGCGGCAGGAGCGGGTGTCGAGCTCGACGCGGCTGAACCTCGCGCTGTCGACGCCGATGCTGCAGGCAGCCGGCGTGCGCAGCGTGATCGTGGTGTCGGAGCCCTACCACCTGTGGCGCGTGAAGCGGCTGGCGCAAAACAGCGGCTTCGACCGCGCCTTCGACGTGCAGTACGCGGCCGCGCCCTCGAGCTGCTGGCGACGCTGGGGCATGGTCTTCAAGGGCGCATTGCGCGAGCCGCTCGCGGTCGTGAACAATGCCGCGCATGGCTACCTCTTCTAGCGCGGCCGGGGCCGAGGCCCCGCCCGCCGACTCGGGCTGGATCGAGAAATACCTGGAGTACGTGCGCGTGGAGCGCCGGCTGTCGGCGCGCACGCTCGAGCTCTACAGCTACCACCTGAAGGAACTGGCGGCGAACGCGGCCGAGGCCAGGCTGCCGCTGGACCGCGTGCAGACCGCGCACGTGCGCCGCTGGATGGCGCAGCTGCATGGCTCGGGCCGCGAGCCGCGCGGCATCGCGCTGGTGCTGTCGTGCTGGCGCAGCTTCTACCGCTGGCTCGGGCACGAGAAGCTGATCGGCTTCAACCCGGTGCAGGACGTGCACGCGCCCAAGGCCGACCGCCCGCTGCCCAAGGCGCTGGGCGTGGACGACGCGGTGCGGCTGGCCGAGCTGCACGACACCGAGGCCGACCCCTGGACCGAGACCCGCGACCGCGCGATCGTTGAGGTGCTCTACGGCTGCGGCCTGCGCGTGAGCGAGCTCACGGGGCTCGACGCGCGCGCGAGCCAGACCGCGCGCGGCTGGATCGACATGGACGCCCACGAGGCCAGCGTGCTCGGCAAGGGCAGCAAGCGGCGCATGGTGCCGGTGGGCTCGAAGGCCATCGAGGCCCTGACGGCCTGGCTCGCGGTGCGCGGCGACTGCGCGGCGCTCACGGCCGCCACCCTGCGCGAACCGGCCGAGGCGGCGGCGCTCTTCATCAGCGCCAAGGGCGTGCGCATGTCCTCGCAGGCGGTGTGGAAGCTGCTGCGCGGGCGCAGCCTCAAGGCCGGCCTCGCGACGCCGGTGCATCCGCACATGCTGCGCCATTCCTTCGCGAGCCACGTGCTGCAGTCGAGCAGCGACCTGCGCGCGGTGCAGGACCTGCTGGGGCACGCGAACATCGCGACCACGCAGGTCTACACGCGGCTCGATTTCCAGCACCTGGCGCGCGCCTACGATGCGGCGCATCCGCGCGCGCGGGCCCGCGACGACGATGGCGGCAGTGGCAGCGGCCGTGGCGTCAAGAAAACTCCCGACAAGAAAACATGAAAACCCTCCGACTCAAGCCCGGCAAGGAGCGCTCGCTGCAGCGCCGCCATCCCTGGGTGTTCGAATCCGCCATCGCGCGCGGCGGCGCCGATGCCGGCGAGACCGTGCGCATCGAATCGCACGACGGTGCCTTCCTCGCCTGGGCGGCCTTCAGCCCCGATTCCAAGATCCGCGCGCGTGCCTGGAGCTTCGTCGAGACGCAGCGCATCGACGCGGCCTTTCTCGCGTCGGTGGTGGCGCGCGCGGTCGCGGCGCGCGGCCTGTTCGAGCTCCAGAGCGACGGCGTGCGGCTGGTGCACGGCGAGGCCGACGGCCTGCCGGGCCTGATCGTGGACCGCTACGGCGACACGCTGGTGGCGCAGTTCCTGTCGGCCGGCGTGGAGCGCTGGAAAGCCGTGCTGGCCGATGCGCTGCTGAAGGCGACCGGCCTGTCGAAGCTCTACGAGCGCTCGGATGCCAGCGGGCGCGAGCGCGAGGGGCTCAAGCCGGTGACGGGCTGGCTGCGCGGACAGGACGAGGCGACCGAGATCGTGATCCGTGAGCACGACTGGAAGCTGTCGCTCGACATCGCCACCGGCCACAAGACCGGCTTCTACCTCGACCAGCGCGACAGCCGCCGGCGCTTCGCCGAGATGGCGCGGCACCGGCGCTTCCGCCGCGTGCTCAACTGCTTCTGCTACACGGGCGGCTTCACGGTGGCGGCGCTCGCGGGCCTGAAGGTGGCGGACGCGGTGAAGGGCGCTTCGCTGGTGTCGGTCGATTCCTCGCTGCCGGCGCTCGAGCGCGCGCGCGGCCACCTGGCGCTCAACGGCTTCGACGCGGCGGCCGACGGCTTCGAGGCCGAGTTCCTCGACGCCAACGTGAACACCGTGCTGCGCGAGTTCCTCGACCAGGGCCGCACTTTCGACGCGATCGTGCTCGATCCGCCGAAGTTCGCGCCCACGGTGGCGCATGCCGAACGCGCCGCGCGGGCCTACAAGGACATCAACCGGCTCGCGCTCAAGCTGCTCGAGCCGGGCGGGGTGCTGCTGACCTTCTCGTGCTCGGGCGGCGTGGGCGCCGACCTGTTCCACAAGATCGTGGCCTCGGCCGGGCTCGATGCCGGCGTGGACGGCTACATCGCCGAGCGCCTGGGCGCGGCGCCCGACCATCCGATGACCATCGAATTCCCCGAGGGCGAGTACCTCAAGGGGCTGGCGGTGGTGCGAAAACCCGCTTGACCGTGCCGGCCGAAGGGGGCTTGGCCTCCGCGGCAACGCAACTCAGTGGCACTGGCTACACTGCCCGCCAGTTTCCCGCTTTCCGATCCATTCCATCCGTTTTCCGCTTCCGGAGCACCCCATGGCCCTGATTCCCGCCACCATCCTCACCGGCTTCCTCGGCTCGGGCAAGACGACCTTGCTCAAGCGCATCCTGACCGAGGCCCACGGCCAGAAGATCGCGGTCATCGAGAACGAGTTCGGCGAGGAGAACATCGACAGCGACATCCTCGTGACCGAATCGAAGGAGCAGATCGTGCAGATGAGCAACGGCTGCGTCTGCTGCACCATCCGCGAAGACCTGCGCGAGGCGCTGCAGCTGCTGGCCGCCAAGAAGCGCCAGGGCCTGCTGGAGTTCGACCGCGTGGTGATCGAGACCACGGGCCTGGCCGATCCCGGCCCGGTGGCGCAGACCTTCTTCATGGACGACGAGATCGCCGAGAGCTACCTGCTCGACTCGATCCTGACCCTGGTCGATGCCAAGCACGCGCCGCAGCAGCTCAACGACCGCCAGGAGGCGCGCCGCCAGGTGGGCTTCGCCGACCAGATCTTCATCAGCAAGAGCGAGCTGGTGTCGGCCGAGGAGACCGAGGCGCTGATCCATCGCCTCAAGCACATGAACCCGCGCGCGCCGCAGCAGAAGGCGCATTTCGGCGACGTGCCGCTCAAGGACATCTTCGACCTGCGCGGCTTCAACCTGAACGCCAAGCTCGACATCGACCCCGACTTCCTGAAGGAAGACGACCACGATCATCACGACCATGACCACGCGCATGGCGAGCACTGCGACCATCCCTCGCACAAGCACGAGGGCCATGGCCACCATCACCACACGGACGACGACGTCAAGAGCTTCGTCTACAAGGCCGACCGCGCCTTCGACCCGGCCAAGCTGGAAGACTTCCTGGGCGCGATCGTCAACATCTACGGCCCGCGCATGCTGCGCTACAAGGGCGTGCTGAACATGAAGGGCACCGAGCGCAAGGTGATCTTCCAGGGCGTGCACCAGCTGATGGGCAGCGACCTCGGTCCCGAATGGGGCAAGGACGAGCAGCGCCAGAGCCGCATGGTGTTCATCGGCATCGAGCTGCCGCGCGAGATCCTCGAGCAGGGGCTAGAGCAGTGCCTGGTATGAGCTGAGGCCTCTGAATGAAGAAAAAGGCGCCGGCCGCGAGGCCTGGCGCCTTTTTATTTGGCGGGCAGTTCGACGGGCTTGCCGATCAGCTTGAGCTGGCCGTCGCTGAACTCGACCTGGCTGGTCACGTCGTCGCCCGCGCGCTTCAGGTAGCCCTGCTGCTCGAACTGTTCGATCATCAGCGCGGCCACTTCGGGCGACGACGCCTGGCTGCCGCCGGCGGTCTCGGCGATCTTCTCGATCCATTTCACCGGCAGCCGCGCGTTGGCCTTGAGCACGCCGCGCTTGAGCAGCAGTGCGTTGCCGGGCAGTTGCAGGTCCTCGTCGGTCACGCCGGCCATGGCGACCGAGTAGCCGAACTCGGCGCGCTGGCCGTCGATCTCGACCAGCAGGCGGTCGACACCGACCTCGGGGCCATGCTTGGCCATGGCCTTGAGATCGGGTGCGAGCTGGTCGGCCAGCGCGCGCAGCGCGGCCTGCGAGGCCTTGCCGCGGATGCAACCGTTGGCCGCGGCCGAGCGGGTCCAGGCCTCGGCCAGCTTGCGGTAGCCGCCGACGTCGATGCGGCGCGTGCTGCTGGCCATCTCGAAGTTGTCGATGCGCGTCGCGCCGACCGAGCCCGTGCCCTTGAAGGTGGCGGTGCCGGTGTAGAGGCCGTTCTCGATGGTGGCGTCGCTGGCGGCGTCGAGGCCCTGCAGCACGATGGCGGGGAAGGGCTTGGCGGGGGCGGCGTCGGGATCGGCCTTCTTGCCGGCCACCGTGAATTCCAGTGCCTCGAGCCGGCCCGTGCTCTTGCCGGTGGCCAGCATCCAGCCGTGGCGGATGTCCAGGTCGGCCCGGGCGCCGAGCTTGCCCATCTTGAGGTTGACGCCGTTGCGCAGGTCCGCGGCCTCGAAGCCGGGCAGGGCGAGTTCGTAGTGCGCCTCGGTGCGCGCGCCGTCGACCCGCACGCGCAGCTGCGCGCCCTGCCAGGAGACGCGGGTCTTGCCCTCGTCGGCGAACTGGCCGGGCGCGAGCGTGATCTCGCTGGCGTAGCCGCCGTCGAAGCCGACCCGGGTGTGGGCGCCGAAGGGCCTGGCGTCGCCGAACACCTTCCTGGCCTCGGCCTGGCCCTTGATGTCGAGCAGCAGTTCGCTGTCGATGGTGGCCGCGGCCAGGCTGCCGCCGGCCAGCGGGCCGTGGCGGATGGTGTCGCGGAAACTCAGGCGCAGTGGCTTGGACGGGGTCGGCGCGGGCTCCTCGCCGTCTTCTTCGTCCGGGTCCGCGGGCGGCGCGCCGGCCACGGCGGCGTCGGCCGGGCAGCCGAGTTCCAGCGTCACGGTGCTGACCGCGCCGAGGAAGCCGCGCTCGTAGCTGCGTTCGGTCACGCGCACCAGCGCGCTTTGCCGCGGCAGTTCCGCGAAGGCGCTGTCGTAGACGGATTTCACCTTGTTGCCGGCCCACCAGGTGCTGCCGGCATAGGCCAGCGCGATCGCGGCGGCCAGGACTCCCAGGACTGTCTTCTTGCTCAAGTTCGGCTTTCTTGTAGGGGTATCCAGGGCCATGAGGCCCCTGGCGCCGGCCCTCCGCCGGCGCGGCGCGATGCTACCGGAGCGCCGTGGGGGCCAAACGCATCGCCCGCGCATTCGAGTTCTCTATACAATCGCGCGCCTGTTGAAAACGCCAGGTCCCCCCGCAAGGGGGCGGCAGGGGTCGAAGACAGGAGGGCGCCGCATGTTTGCGGCGGGCTTTCGGGGGTATAACCCCGGGGTTCGCCGACCGGCGGATGCCCTCGACAACGTGGAGCCCGCGCGGCCGACCAGGTCCGCAGTGGCTCCCATGGGAGGAGACACCAGTGAAAGCGCGTTCCAGTTCGTCCAAGGAGCCAGTCACCGTGAAGAAGCCCGCCGCCAAGGCCACGCCAGCATCCAGGACCGACGCCACCAAGGCGACGGCCGCGAAGCCGGCTGTACCGGCGGCCAAGAAAGCATCTTCCGCGACGGCGACCGTAGCGAAGAAGGAAGGCGCCGCAGCAAAGAGCGTCAAGACAGAGAAGACCGCAACGCCCACGGCCAAGGCCGCGAGCGCATCGGCGAAGAAAGCAGTTCATCCCGCCACCAAGCCTGCCAGCGAGCCGGCGGCAACCGTCCCGGCCAAGAGCGCGAGCAAGACAGCCAAAGCGGGTCCATCGTCCACCAAACCCGTCGGCCCGCGTGCCGTTTCACCTGTTCCCCCGATTCCCATGAAAAAAACGGCTGCCGCCTCTTCCTCCGCCCCGGCGACACCTTCGACCCCCGAGCCCGAAGTCGCCACGGCAACGGCCGCGCCCGCCCCCGCCCGCGGCGGCCGGGTGTCCCGCCTGTCGCAACTGACGGTGCCCTCGATGCCGCAATCGGTGGCATCGACCGCCGCCAAGTCCAGCTTTATCCAGACCGCCTCGCAGGCGCTGGTTCCGCCTCCCCCCGTGAATGTGAAGAAAGATCCGAAGTTGGCCAACAACTGGAAGACCAAGTCCGTCGAAGAACTCAGCGATGCCGAAGTCATCGCGATGCCCGATGCCGAGTACATGAACGAGAAGCAGATGGCCTTCTTCCGCCTGAAGCTCGTCGAACTCAAGCGCGGCATTCTCGAGAATGCCGGCGAAACCACCGAGCACCTGCGTGAAGACACGGTGGTCGTGCCCGATCCGGCCGACCGCGCCACCATCGAGGAAGAACATGCCCTCGAGCTGCGCACCCGCGACCGCGAACGCAAGCTGCTGAAGAAGATCGAGCAGTCGATCCAGCGCATCGACGCCGGCGACTACGGCTACTGCGACGAAACCGGCGAGCCGATCGGCGTGGGCCGCCTGCTGGCCCGCCCGACCGCCACGCTGTCGCTCGAAGCGCAGCAGCGCCGCGAGCTCAAGCAGAAGATGTTCGGGGACTGAGCGCCGGTTCTCCGGCCCGGCTCCGACCGTCGTCCATCGCCCGCGAATGCCAAAGGAAGAAACGGGCCGCCTGCTTTCCAAGGTGGCGAAGTTCGTCCGCAATCCGCTCAAGGATTGGTCGGAGCTGGACACCCCCTCGACGACGAACGCCTCCGATTCCTCGCTGCCCGACCCGGCCTACAGCCGGGAAATGCTCAAGGAGATGATCGAGCGGCGCCAGCGCAACGATTTCGTGCGCCGGCGCGAGTTCGACATGCTGCGCAAGCTGCGCCAGCGCGAGGCCGCCGCCCACGCCTTCGATGCGACGGTCACGCCGTCGTCGTTCAACATCAACAGCACCTCGGAGAAATCCGAGGGCCGCGCGCTCACGCTCAAGAAGATCGACGAGATCGAGGAGCAGATGTCGCAGCAGTGGTGGAAGGGGCGCGGGCCGAACGGCGAGACGCTGGTCAAGTCGCCGCCCGACGCGGGCGCCGAGACGCTGTCGCCGGCCGATACCGACGCGCTGCTCGAGCCGCCCTCCCGGCCGGTGCCCGCCCCGGTGGCGCCCGCGGCCGTGGCCACGGCCTCGCCCAGCGGCACCCACATGGCGACCCGGCTCGCGCAGGACGGCGCGCTCGAGGAGGCGGTGATCCGCTTCGCGCACGGCGATGACGTCGGTGCCGAGGCGATCCTGCTGCAGGCGCTGGCCTCCGAGGGCGCGAGCGGCACCGACGAGACCCATGCCGCGACGGCCGAGCGCGACGACGCCCGCTGGCGCGCGCTGTTCGACCTCTACCGCGCCACCGGCGACGCCGCCAAGTTCGCGGCCGCGCGCATGCGCTATGCCCAGCGCATGCGGCGCATGGGCCCCGACTGGGTGGCGCTCGACGAGCTGGCGCGCAGCGTGAAGGCGGTAGCCGCCAGCGAGGAGGGCGACAGCGCCCCCGCCGAAGGCGCCGCCGACTGGGCCGCGCCGCCGAAGCTGGCGCGCGACGGCCTGGTGGCGCTCACGCGGGCGCTGTCGCAGGCCGGCTCGGTCTGGACGCTCGACTGGCGCGCGCTGGGCGCGATCGGCTCCGATGCCGCCGCGCCGCTGCGCGTGCTGTTCGCGCACTGGGCCGATTCGCCGGTCAAGCTGCGCTTCATCGGCGCGGCCCAGCTGCTGGCGGTGCTGGCCGAGTCCGCGCCCAACAACGAGCGCGGCATCGACGACGTCTGGTGGCAGTTGCACATGGCCGCGCTGCGCCTGATGCACCTGCCCGACGACTTCGAGCTGGTGGCGCTCAACTACTGCATCACCTACGAGGTGTCGCCGCCGTCCTGGCAGGATCCGCGCGGCGAATACAGCGCGATCGCCGCGCCGGTGTCCACGCCGTCGCGCATGGGCTCGGTCTGGTCGCTGCTGTCGGTGGGCGGCGAATCCGAGAGCTTCCCCTCGGCCGGCAGCGGCTTCGCGGCGCTCGCGGGCGACCTGCGCGGCGAGTCGCCGTCGAACCTGCAGCGGCTCGATGCCGACCTGCGCGGCGGCACCGCGCCCGTGATCTCCTGCGCCGCGCTGCTGCGCATGGACCTGGCCGCGGCCGGTTCGTTGCTGGGCTGGGTGCGCGAGCGCGATGCCAAGGGCGAGCGGGTGCAGTTCGTCGATGCGCACCGGCTGATCGCGACCCTGTTCGGGCTGGTCGGCATCGCCGACCACGCGACGGTCGCGCTGCGCAAGAACTAGGCTTTCATGCCGCCCCGGGCGGACTTGCATTGCCCCGCCCAGTCCCCAGATGGCTGCGATGGAACAATTTCACGGCACCACCATCGTGAGCGTGCGCCGCAAGACCCCCCAGGGCGACCAGGTCGCCATCGGTGGGGACGGGCAGGTCACACTCGGAAACATCGTCATCAAGGGCACGGCGCGCAAGGTGCGGCGGCTCTACCACGGCAAGGTGCTGGCCGGCTTCGCCGGCGCCACGGCCGACGCCTTCACCCTGTTCGAACGCTTCGAGGCCAAGCTCGAGAAGCACCAGGGCCACCTGTCGCGCGCCGCGGTCGAACTGACCAAGGACTGGCGCACCGACCGCGTGCTGCGCCGCCTCGAGGCCATGCTGGCCGTGGCCGATGCCACCACCTCGCTGATCATCACCGGCAACGGCGACGTGCTGGAGCCCGAGAACGGCGTGATCGCCATCGGTTCGGGCGGCGCCTACGCGCAGTCGGCGGCCAAGGCGCTGCTCGACAACACCGAGCTCACGGCCGAGCAGATCGTGAAGAAATCGCTGGAGATCGCGGGCGAACTCTGCATTTACACGAACATGAACCACACCGTCGAGACGCTCTGAGGCCCGCCACCATGTCCATGACCCCCCAGGAAATCGTCTCCGAGCTCGACAACCACATCGTCGGCCAGCCGCAGGCCAAGCGTGCCGTGGCCATCGCCCTGCGCAACCGCTGGCGCCGCCAGCAGGTCGACGACAAGCTGCGTGCCGAGATCACGCCCAAGAACATCCTCATGATCGGCCCTACGGGCGTGGGCAAGACCGAGATCGCGCGCCGCCTCGCGCGGCTGGCCGATGCGCCCTTCATCAAGGTCGAGGCCACCAAGTTCACCGAGGTGGGCTACGTGGGCAAGGACGTCGACTCGATCATCCGCGACCTGGCCGAGATCGCCGTCAAGCAGACCCGCGAGGCCGAGAGCACCAAGGTGCGCGCGCGTGCCGAGGACGCCGCCGAGGAGCGCATCCTCGACGTGCTGCTGCCGCCCGCGCGGCTGGCCGACGGCACCGCGCCCGACAGCGGCAACGCCACGCGCCAGGCCTTCCGCAAGAAGCTGCGCGAGCACCAGCTCGACGACAAGGAGATCGAGATCGACCTGGTCGAGACGCGCGCGCCGCTCGAGATCATGGGCCCCGCCGGCATGGAGGAGATGGCCGAGCAGCTCAAGGGCATGTTCGGCCAGATGGGCCAGGGCAAGCGCAAGACGCGCAAGCTCAAGATCGCCGAGGCGATGCGCTTCCTGATCGACGAGGAAGCGGCCAAGCTGGTGAACGAGGACGAGATCCGCACCCAGGCGATCGCCAATGCCGAGCAGAACGGCATCGTGTTCATCGACGAGATCGACAAGGTCGCCACGCGCAGCGAGGCGCAGGGCACCGACGTCTCGCGCCAGGGCGTGCAGCGCGACCTGCTGCCGCTGGTCGAGGGCACGGCCGTGAGCACCAAGTACGGCGTGGTGCGCACCGACCACATGCTGTTCATCGCGAGCGGCGCCTTCCACCTGAGCAAGCCCAGCGACCTGATCCCCGAGCTGCAGGGGCGCTTCCCGATCCGCGTCGAGCTGCAGTCGCTGTCGGTGGCGGACTTCGAGAGCATCCTCACGCAGACCCGTGCCTCGCTCGTGAAGCAGTACCAGGCGCTGCTGGCCACCGAGGGCGTCACGCTCGACTTCACGCCCGAGGGCGTGACCCGTCTCGCGAGCATCGCCTTCGAGGTCAACGAGCGCACCGAGAACATCGGCGCGCGCCGCCTGTCGACGGTGATGGAGCGTCTTCTCGATGAAGTAAGCTTCGACGCGACCCGTCTCGAGGGTCAGACGATCCGCATCGATGCCGCCTACGTGGACCAGCGCCTGGCGGCACTAAGTCACGACGAAGACCTGTCGCGCTTCATCCTCTGAAGTCGCCTCCCTTGCCCCTGTTACAGGGGCAACGCTTCACGCATCACATTCACTGCGTGAGCTAAGTGGTTCATTCTCAACGAAATTCGCCGATTCCAGAATCTTGGAATCGGCGCTAAGTCGTTGATTCCATTACAAAAAATACCCCGCACGCCTGGTTGCGCCGGAAGTGTTTCCTGCTACAGTGCAAAAAAGTGCAGTTAAGTGGGAAAAAGTGCGAGTAGTGTGCCCTTCGGGCGCTGCGGCCTTCCCACCACAGGGGTTTCTCGGTCGTGTTTCAAGGCGCTTCATCGCTCAGTCTGGATGCCAAGGGGCGGCTTTCCGTGCCGACCCGGCATCGCGACGTCCTGAGCGCCACGGCAGGCGGCCAGCTCACGATCACGAAGCACCCCCATGGCTGCCTGATGGTGTTCCCGCGCCCGGAATGGGAGAAGTTCCGCGAGCGGATCGCCGCGCTGCCGATGTCGGCGCAGTGGTGGAAGCGGGTGTTCCTCGGCAACGCGATGGACGTCGAGATGGACGGCACCGGCCGCATCCTCGTGTCGCCCGAACTGCGCGCGGCCACGGGCATCACGCGCGACACCCTGCTCTTGGGCATGGGCAACCATTTCGAACTCTGGGACAAGGCCACCTACGAGGCCAAGGAGGCCGAGGCCACCCAGGGCGAAATGCCGGATGTGTTTCAGGACTTCGCGTTCTGAGGGGCATCGTGAATACCGCATGGACCCACACGACCGTTCTTCTGGACGAAGCGGTCGAAGCCCTTCTTGCAGGCCAGATGGCCGCGCCCGGCACCTTCGTGGACGCGACCTTCGGCCGGGGCGGGCATTCGCGCGCGATCCTCGCGCGGCTGGCGCCGGAAGGCAGGTTGATTGCCTTCGACAAGGATGCGGAAGCGGTGACCGAAGCAGCGCGCATCTCGGATGCGCGTTTTTCCATCCGGCACCAGGGATTCCGTTCGCTGGGCGAGCTGCCCGGCGCGAGCGTGGCCGGTGTGCTGCTGGACCTGGGCGTGAGCTCGCCGCAGATCGACAACCCGGCGCGCGGTTTCAGTTTTCGTTTCGACGGCCCGCTCGACATGCGCATGGACACCACGCGCGGCGAGAGCGTGGCCGAGTGGCTGGCAACGGCAGAACTCCAACAAATTGCAGAGGTGATCCGTGACTATGGCGAAGAACGGTTTGCTGTTCAGATTGCAAAGGCGATTGTTGCTCGCAGACAAGAACGGGGCGCAATTTCAACCACCACCGAACTGGCCGAGCTCGTGGCTGGCACGGTCAAAACCCGCGAGCCGGGCCAGAACCCTGCAACGCGCACATTTCAGGCTCTTCGGATTTTCATCAACGCCGAGCTTGAAGAGCTGCAACAGGCGCTAGAGGCGAGCCTGTCGGTGCTGCAACCCGGCGGCCGGCTCGCGGTGATCAGTTTCCATTCGCTCGAAGACCGGATCGTGAAGCAGTTCATCGCGAAGCACTCGAAGGAGGTCTACGACCGCCGCGCGCCGTTCGCGGCGCCGAAGGCGATGCGGCTGCGCGCGCTCGAGCGCATCAAGCCCTCCGAGGCCGAGGTCAACGGCAACCCGCGCTCGCGCAGCGCGATCCTGCGCGTGGCCGAACGAACGGAGACGCCATGACACGACCTCGCGTCCACGGTCCCGCCCGCACGATTTCCAGCCGCCGCACCACGGGCGGCTTCGTGCCTTCTGCGGCCGCCCTGCGCGGCGAACGGGGAGGCCGCTGAGATGGCACGCCTGAACCTGCTGCTGCTGCTGTCCGTGATCGCCACGGCGCTCTACCTCGTGCACACGCAATACCTCTCGCGCCAGCTCTACACCGAGCTCGACCGCACGATGCAGGAGACGCGCCGGCTCGAGCTCGACCACGACCGGCTGCAGGTCGAGAAGCGCGCGCAGGCCACGCCGCTGCGCGTGGAGAAGCTCGCGAAAGAGCAGCTGCAGATGCGCACCACCTCGCCGGCCATCACGCAGTACGTGCGTCCCGACGGCAGCGTGATCCCGGCCGTGGTCGCACCGCCGCCCGCACCGCCTGCCAACAAGCCGGCCGCCGCCGCAGCCGCAAGGGGGCAGCGATGACCCGCCGCAGCGTGCGCTACACCACCAGCCCCCTGCTGGCGAGCAAGACGCCGGTCTGGCGCAGCAAGTTCATCGTCGGCGGCATCGCGCTGGGCTTCGTCGTGCTCGCGGGCCGCGCGGCCTACGTGCAGGTGTTCGGCAACAGCTTCTTCCAGCGCCAGGGCGAGGTGCGCTTCGCGCGCACGCTCGAGCTGCCGGCCAACCGCGGTCGCATCCTCGACCGCAACGGCCTGATCCTCGCGTCGAGCGTGGTGGCGCCCAGCATCTGGGCCATTCCCGAGGACGTGGAGCGCGACGATCCCGAGGTGCGCGCCAAGCTCAAGCAGGTGGCCAAGCTGCTCGAGATGCCGCAGAAGGACTTCGACAAGAAGCTCGAGGACGAGGACAAGACCTTCGTCTGGATCAAGCGCCAGGTCGACGAGCCGATCGCCAAGCAGATCGCCGCGATGAACCTCAAGGGCATCTACCAGCGCAAGGAATACAAGCGCCAGTACCCCGAGGGCGAGGCCGCCGCGCACGTGGTGGGCTTCACCAACGTCGAGGACAGCGGCCAGGAAGGCATCGAGCTCGCGTTTGACAAGGACCTGGCCGGCAAGGCCGGCTCGCGCCGCGTGATCAAGGACCGCCTGGGCCGCGTGGTCGAGGGCGTGGGCGAGCAGGTGCCGCCGCTCGACGGCAAGGACATCCAGCTCAGCGTCGACAGCAAGGTGCAGTTCTTCGCCTACCAGAAGCTGCGCGACGCCGTGACCGCGCGCAAGGCCAAGGCCGGCAGCGTGGTGGTGCTCGACGCCGTCACCGGCGAGGTGCTGGCGCTGGCCAACTACCCGAGCTACGTGCCCGACAAGCGCCAGAACCTCACGGGCGAGCAGCTGCGCAACCGCGCGATGACCGACACCTTCGAGCCCGGCTCGACCATGAAGCCGATCACCGTGGCGATGGCGCTGGAGGCCGGCCGGGTCAAGCCCTCGTCGCTGATCGAGACCTCGCCCGGGCGCTACCAGCTCGGCGGCTTCACCATCAGCGACACCCACAACTACGGCACGCTGACGGTCGAGGGCGTGATCCAGAAGTCGAGCAACGTCGGCGCGCTCAAGATCGCGCAGAAGATGACCCCGCACGAGATGTGGGACACCTACACCGCGCTCGGCTACGGCCAGAAGCCGCAGATCCAGTTCCCCGGCGCGGTCACCGGCCGGCTGCGGCCCTGGAAGACCTGGAAGCCGGTCGAGCAGGCCACCATGGCCTACGGCTACGGCCTGTCGGCCTCGCTGTTTCAAATGGCACATTCGTACACCGCGTTCGCGCACGATGGCGCGATCATTCCGGCGACGATCCTCAAGAACACCGAGCCGCCGGCCGGCGTGCGCGTCTTCTCGCCGTCGAACGCGCTCGCGGTGCGCAAGATGCTGCAGATGGCCGCGGGCCCGGGCGGCACCGGCACGCGCGCGCAGACCATCGGCTACTCGGTCGGCGGCAAGTCGGGCACGGCCCACAAGCAGGTCGGCAAGGGCTACGCGAGCAACAAGTACCGCGCCTGGTTCACCGGCATGGCGCCGATCGAGAAGCCGCGCATCATCGTCGCGGTGATGATCGACGAGCCCAGCGACGGCCAGTACTTCGGCGGCCTGGCCGCGGCGCCCGTGTTCAGCGAGGTCGTGCAGCAGACGCTGCGCATGATGAACGTGCCGCCCGACCTGGCGGTCAAGCCCCTGGTGATGACCCAGGGCGTGGACGAGAGCTTCTGAGCATGCTGACCTTCACTTCCCCCCCACTGGCCGCGGCCTGGCTCAAGGAGCGCGTGCCGCAGGGCGCGCTGCATGCCGACAGCCGTTCGGTGGCCGCGGGCGACGTGTTCGTCGCCTGGCCCGGCGCCGCGACCGACGGCCGCAAGCACGTGGCGGCGGCGCTGGCGCAGGGCGCGGCGGCCTGCCTGGTCGAGCACGAGGGCGTCGAGGCCTTCGGCTTCGATGGCGACGAGCGCATCGTCAGCTACCCCGGCCTCAAGGCCGCCACCGGCCCGATCGCCGCGGCCTTCTACGACCATCCCTCGGCCCGGCTCGACCTGCTGGCCGTGACCGGCACCAACGGCAAGACCTCCACCGCCTGGTGGCTGGCCGAGGCGCTGTCGACCCTGCGGCCGGCCGGCGGCGTGCGCCCGATGCGGCCCGACGGCACGGTGCAGCGCGACGCGCCCTCGCCGTGCGCCGTGATGGGCACGCTGGGCATCGGCGTGCCGCCCGAACTCACTTACACCGGCCTCACCACGCCCGACCCCGTGATGATGCAGCGCGAGCTGCGCGCGCTGGTCGAGCGCGGCTTCGGCGCCTGCGCCATCGAGGCCTCGTCGATCGGCATCGCCGAGCGCCGGCTCGACGGCGCGCAGATAGCCGTGGCCGTGTTCACCAACTTCACGCAGGACCACCTCGACTACCACGGCAGCATGGACGCCTACTGGCAGGCCAAGGCCGAGCTGTTCCGCTGGCCCGGCCTGCGCGCCGCGGTGATCAACATCGACGACACCCACGGCGCGAGCCTGTGCGCCAACCTGATCGATGCCGGCGTCGGCGCGCTCGACGTCTGGACCGTGTCGGCCGACGGCAAGCCGGCGCGCCTGGTGGCGCGCGACATCGGGTACGACGCCCAGGGCCTGCAGTTCTCGGTCGCCGAGCACGGCACCGCGGCCGTCGAGCGCGTGACCACCGGCCTGATCGGCCAGTACAACGTGGCCAACCTGCTCGGCGTGCTCGGCACGCTGCGCGCGCTGGGCCTGACGCTCGCGCAGGCCGTGGCGGCGTGCACGAACCTGAGCAGCGTGCCGGGCCGCATGGAGCGCGTGGACGCCGAAGCCGGTGCTCCGCTCGCGGTGGTCGACTACGCCCACACGCCCGATGCCATCGACAAGGCGCTGGCCGGCCTGCGCCCGCTCGCGCAGCAGCGCGGCGGCAAGCTGTGGTGCGTGTTCGGCTGCGGCGGCGACCGCGATCCGATCAAGCGCCCGATGATGGCCGCCGTGGCCGAGCGCCAGGCCGACCACGTCGTGGTGACCAGCGACAACCCGCGCAGCGAGAAGCCCGACGCGATCATCGCGCAGGTGCTGCGCGGCTTCGCGCGGCCCGAGCATGCGCGCGTGCAGGCCGACCGCGCGGCCGCCATCGCCGACACGATCGCGCAGGCCGCGCCCGAGGACGTGGTGCTGATCGCCGGCAAGGGCCACGAGGCCTGGCAGGAGATCGCGGGCCAGCGCCTGCCCTTCTCCGATCGCAGCCATGCGCACGACGCGCTCGCGAAGCGGAGGAGCGCATGAGCGACACCACCTCCCTCGCGCTGACGCTGGCGCAACTGCAGCAGTGGATTCCGGGCGCGCGCCTCGTGGGTGATCCCGCGACCGTGATCGCGCGCGTGCACACCGACACCCGCACCCTGGCCGCGGGCGACCTGTTCGTCGCGCTCAAGGGCGAGAACTTCGATGCCAACGACTTCCTGCCGCAGGCACGTGCCAGCGGCGCGGTGGCCGCGGTCGCGCACGGCGGCCTCGAGGCCGCGGGCCTGGCCGGCCTCGAGGTGCCCGACACCCTGGTGGCGCTCGGCGCCATCGGCGCGCACTGGCGCGCGCAGTTCTCGCTGCCGTTGATCGCCGTGACGGGCAGCAACGGCAAGACCACCGTCACCCAGATGATCGCGGCCATCCTGATGGCCTCGAAGCCCGAGCGCGCGCTCGCGACCGCCGGCAACTTCAACAACGAGATCGGCGTGCCGCTGACCCTGCTGCGCCTGCGCGCGCAGCACCAGCGCGCGGTGGTCGAGCTCGGCATGAACCACCCGGGCGAGATCGCGCGGCTGGCCGCCATCTCGCGCCCGACCATCGCGCTGGTGAACAACGCCCAGCGCGAGCACCAGGAGTTCATGGTCAGCGTCGAGGCCGTGGCGGTCGAGAACGCCGCCGTGTTCGCGGCGCTGCCCGACGACGGCACGGCCGTGTTCCCGCACGGCGACGAGTTCACCACGCTGTGGAGCGACATGGCGCGCGACGGCGCCGCGCGCCGCTGCCTGACCTTCGGCGAGCACGACGATGCCGACATCGGCCTCGAGCATGCCGAATGGACCCAGGGCGCCTGGCAGGTGCGCGTGCGCACGCCGCTCGGCGGCTTCGGCACGCGGCTGCACATCGCGGGCCGCCACAACGTGATCAATGCGCTCGCGGCCACCGCCTGCGCGCTGGCCGCGGGCGTGTCGATCGACACCATCGCCGCCGGCCTCGATGCCTTCGAGCCGGTCAAGGGCCGCTCCAAGGCCAGTGCGCTCGCGCTGGCCGGCGGCCGCGCCATCACGCTGGTCGACGACAGCTACAACGCCAACCCCGACTCGGTGCGCGCCGCGATCGACGTGCTCGCCGCGCTGCCGGGCCCGCGCCTGCTGGTGCTGGGCGACATGGCCGAGGTCGGCGAGCGCTCGGACGAATTCCATGCCGAGGTCGGCGACTGGGCGCGCCAGCGCGGCATCGAGACCGTCTACACGCTCGGCAGCGCCTCCGAGCACAGCATCGCCGCCTTCCAGCGCGGCGACGCGGCCACGGTCGGCGGCGGACGCCATTTCGAGGACATCGACACCCTGAACGCCGCGGTGCTCGCGCGGCTGCCGCTGGTCGGCAGCGTGCTGGTCAAGGGCTCGCGCTCCATGAAGATGGAACGCGTGGTCCAGGCCATCGCCGCGCAGGGTGCGACCCCGCAGACACAACCACAACAAGAAGGAGGCCGTCCCTGATGCGGGGGCGGTGCGCAATTTCATGTTCATGAGCCTGGCCCAATGGCTGCAGACCCTCTCGCCGGAACTCGGGTTCCTGCGGGTGTTCCAGTACCTGACCTTCCGCGCGCTGATGGCGGCGCTGACCGCGCTCGTGGTCGGCCTCGTGGCCGGTCCGTACGTGATCCGGCGCCTGACCGCGCTGAAGATCGGCCAGCCGGTGCGCGGCTACGCGATGGAGACCCACCTGAGCAAGAGCGGCACGCCCACCATGGGCGGCGTGCTGGTGCTGTTCGCGATCGCCTTCGCCACCATCCTGTGGTTCGACCTCTCGAACCGCTTCGTCTGGATCGTGCTGTGGGTCACGCTGGGCTTCGGCGCGATCGGCTGGGTCGACGACTGGCGCAAGGTGGTGCACAAGGACCCCGAGGGCATGCGCTCGCGCGAGAAGTACTTCTGGCAATCGGTGGTGGGGCTGCTCGCGGCCTTCTACCTGCTGTTCAGCATCTCCGAGAGTTCGAACTGGCGCGTGCTGCAGCTGTTCTTCGCCTGGGTGCAGTCGGGCTTCGACCTCGACTTCCCGCCCAAGATCAACCTGCTGGTGCCCTTCTTCAAGGAAGTCAGCTATCCGCTGGGCGGCATCGGCTTCGTGATCCTCACCTACCTGGTGATCGTGGGCGCGAGCAACGCGGTGAACCTCACCGACGGCCTCGACGGCCTGGCGATCATGCCGGTGGTGATGGTGGGCTCGGCGCTGGGCGTGTTCGCCTACGTGACGGGCAGCGCGGTCTACTCGAAGTACCTGCTGTTCCCGAACATCCCGGGCTCGGGCGAGCTGCTGGTGTTCTGCTCGGCGATGGCCGGCGCGGGCCTGGCCTTCCTCTGGTTCAACACCCATCCGGCGCAGGTCTTCATGGGCGACGTGGGCGCGCTCGCGCTCGGCGGCGCGCTGGGCACCATCGCGGTCATCGTGCGCCAGGAGATCGTGTTCTTCATCATGGGCGGCATCTTCGTGGTCGAGGCGATCTCGGTGATGGCCCAGGTCACCTACTTCAAGTACACGAAGAAGCGCTTCGGCGAGGGCCGCCGCGTGCTCAAGATGGCGCCGCTGCACCACCACTTCGAGAAGAGCGGCTGGCGCGAGACGCAGGTCGTGGTGCGCTTCTGGATCATCACGATGCTGCTGTGCCTCGTGGGCCTGTCGACGCTGAAGCTGCGCTGAGAGAAAACGCATGCGGCACCTGAAAGACCTCCCCGTCCTCATCCTCGGCCTCGGCGCGTCCGGGCTGGCGATGGCGCGCTGGTGCGCGCGCCACGGCGCGCAGGTGACGGTGGCCGACACGCGCGAGGCGCCGGCCCTGCTCGACACGCTGCGTGCCGAGTGGCCCGAGGCGGTGTTCGTCGGCGGGCCGTTCACGGGCGCGCTGATCGAGGGCACGCCCATCCGCGCCGTCTACCGCTCGCCGGGCCTGAGCCCCGAGACCATCGCGCCGGTGGCCGATGCGGCGCGTGCGGTCGGGCTGCCGGTGGGCGGCGAGCTCGACCTGTTCGCGCGTGCGCTGGCGGATCTCGCCATCGTCGAGACGCCGGCGGTGGTCGAGGTGGAAGAAGAAAGCGCGGCGCAAGGCGAACTGGCGCTGGAGGCGGCGGTGCCGGCCGAGAGCGAGCCGGTGCCCGAGGCGGAGGCGCCTGTCGCGCTGCCCGAAGTTCAAGTGCCGGTCGCGGAAGAAGCAGTCGCTGCAGAAGAGGTCGCGATCGAACCGGCCACACCGGAGGCTCCGGTAGTGGCCGAAGCCATCGAAGTCGTGGCGCCCGCGAGCGAGGCATCGCCCGCAGAGTCCGAACCTGTCGAAGCAACTCACGAGGCACTGCGCGCTCCCGCCGCCGTGCCCGAATCGATGCCGCGCGATCCATCGCTGAGCGTTCCCGTGCTGCAGCCGCCGGAGCCCGAGGCGCCGGTCGCCGATGCGCCCGTGGTGCAGGAAGGCGTCGAGGCCGCGCCGGCGCAGGGCGCCGAACCCGCCGCGATCGAAACGCCGGCGGCCGCCGAAGGCACGCAGCCCGAACCGGCCGAGCCCGCCGAGTCCGAGGCGCCCGCCGCGCCCGTCGCCGCACCGGCTTCCAAGCCCGCGTCGAACCTGCCGGCCTTCACGGTCGGCAAGCCTTACGTCGCCACGGCCGCGAAGGAAGCGGCCGACTTCGTCGCGAAGATCGCCGAGTTCGCCGCCACCAATCCCGCCTCGGCCGTGGCCGAGGAAGAGCCCGCGCCGCAGCCCGAAGCCCAGCCCGAGCCGGCCCCCGCGCCCGAACCCGCGAAGGGCTACACGCCGGTCGTGCTCGCGATCACCGGCACCAACGGCAAGACCACGGTCACGGCGCTGACCGGCCAGCTCATCGAGCGCGGCGGCAAGAGCGTGGCGGTGGCCGGCAACATCGGCCCGACGCTGCTCGACACGCTGAGCGCGCACCTCGACGCCGGCACGCTGCCCGAGGCCTGGGTGATCGAGCTCTCGAGCTTCCAGCTCGACGGCGTGCAGGGCTTCGAGCCCGCGGCCGCGACGGTGCTCAACCTCACGCAGGACCACCTGGACTGGCATGGCGACATGCCGGCCTATGCGCAGGCCAAGTCGCGCATCTTCGGCAAGACCGCGCTGATGGTGCTCAACCGCGACGACCCGGCCGTGATGGCGATGCTCGCCACCGCGGGCCAGGAGCCCGTCAAGCCCGTCGAGGAAGTGGTGAACGCCCGCGGCGCGCGGCGCGCGCCGGCCAAGCCCAAGGCGCAGCGCGTGCAGGTGCGCCCGCACGTCACCTTCGGCGCGAGCATGCCGCAGCGCCCCGGCGACTACGGCATCGAGCGCGTCAACGGCATGAGCTGGCTGGTGCGCGCGCACGAGGCCGACGAGACGCAGAAGCGCAAGCGCGGCCAGGTGGTCGAGGAAGAGATCTTCGTGCAGCGCCTGATGCCGGCCGATGCGCTGCGCATCCGTGGCCGCCACAACGCGATGAACGCGCTGGCCGCGCTGGCGCTCGCGAACGCGGCCGACTGCCCGCTCGGCCCGATGCTCTACGGCCTGCGCGAGTACCGCGGCGAGCCGCACCGCGTCGAGCCGGTGGCGCTGATCGACGACGTCGAGTACTTCGACGACAGCAAGGGCACCAACGTGGGCGCCACCGTGGCGGCGCTCGGCGGCCTCGGCGAGGACCGCCGCGTGGTCGTGATCCTCGGTGGCGAGGGCAAGGGCCAGGACTTCGAGCCGCTCGCGCTGCCGGTGCGCCAGTACGCGCGCGCCGTGGTGCTGATCGGCCGCGACGCGCCGCTGATCGAGGCCGCGCTGGCTGCCACCGGCGTCACGCTGATGCATGCGGGCTCGATGCACGAGGCCGTGCAGCTGGCCGCGCGTCGCGCCCACCCCGGCGATGCGGTGCTGCTGTCACCGGCCTGTGCGAGCTTCGACATGTTCAAGAACTACCCGCACCGCGCGGCGGTGTTCCGCGAGGCCGTGCAGGCGCTCGAGGACGAGCCGCGCGACTTCGGGGAAACCGATTCGACGGAAGGACCGGCATCGTGAACTCCGCCGCCGCGGGCGCCACGCCCAACACCCGGCCCGGCCGCTTCAGCGGCTGGTTCCGGCGCGCGCGCAGCGGCATCGATGCGCTGCCGGTGCACCTGCCGGTGCGCCTCGGCGGCGCCGGCTTCACGCAGACCAAGGCCACGCCGATCCGCGTGCTGGGCTTCGACCAGGCGCTGGTGTGGGTCACGGTCGCGCTGCTGACCTGGGGCCTGATCATGGTCTATTCGGCCTCGATCGCGCTGCCCGACAACCCGCGCTTCGCGCGCGCCGGCTACAGCGCCTCGTACTTCCTCACGCGGCACGCGGCCTCGGTGGTGTTCGCCTTCATCGCCGCGCTGCTGGCCTTCCAGATCCCGATGAAGACCTGGGAGCGCGCCGCGCCCTGGCTGTTCGTGGCCTCGCTGCTGCTGCTGGTTGCGGTGCTGATCCCGCACATCGGCATCAGCGTGAACGGCGCGCGGCGCTGGCTGCCGATGGGCTTCATGCGCTTCCAGCCCTCCGAGCTCGCGAAGGTCGCGATGGTGCTCTATGCCGCCAGCTACATGGTGCGCAAGATGGAGATCAAGGAGCGCTTCTTCCGCGCCGTGCTGCCGATGGGCATCGCGGTGGTGGTGGTCGGCATGCTGGTGATGGCCGAGCCCGACATGGGCGCCTTCATGGTGATCGCGGTGATCGCGATGGGCATCCTGTTCCTGGGTGGCGTGAACGCGCGCATGTTCTTCGTGATCGCCGCGCTGGTGGTGGTGGCCTTCGGCACCATCGTCGCCACCAGCCCGTGGCGGCGCGAGCGGATCTTCGCCTACCTCGATCCGTGGAGCGAGGAGCACGCGCTCGGCAAGGGCTACCAGCTCTCGCATTCGCTGATCGCCATCGGCCGCGGCGAGATCTTCGGCGTCGGCCTCGGCGGCAGCGTCGAGAAGCTGCACTGGCTGCCCGAGGCCCACACCGACTTCCTGCTGGCCGTGATCGGCGAGGAGTTCGGCCTGGTCGGCGTGCTGCTGATCATCGGCCTGTTCCTCTGGCTCACGCGCCGCGTGATGCACATCGGCCGCCAGGCCATCGCGCTCGACCGCGTGTTCTCGGGCCTCGTGGCCCAGGGCGTGGGTGTGTGGATCGGCTTCCAGGCCTTCATCAACATGGGCGTGAACCTCGGCGCGCTGCCGACCAAGGGCCTCACGCTGCCGCTGATGAGCTTCGGCGGCTCGGCGATCCTGATGAACATGGTGGCGCTGGCGATCGTGCTGCGCATCGACTACGAGAATCGAGTGTTGATGCGGGGAGGCCGCGTATGACCGGCCGCACCGCGCTCGTGATGGCCGGCGGCACCGGCGGCCACATCTTCCCGGGCCTCGCCGTGGCCGAGGCACTGCGCGAGCGCGGCTGGCGCGTGCACTGGCTGGGCGCGCCCGGCGGCATGGAAGAGAAGCTGGTGCCGCCGCGCGGCTTCGCCTTCGAGCCGGTGCAGTTCGGCGGCGTGCGCGGCAAGGGCCCGCTCACGCTGTTCCTGCTGCCGCTGCGCCTGCTGCGTGCCTTCTGGCAGAGCCTGCGCGTGGTGCGCCGCGTGAAGCCCGACGTGCTCGTGGGCCTGGGCGGCTACATCACTTTTCCGGGCGGCATGATGGGCGTGCTGCTCAACAAGCCGCTGGTGCTGCACGAGCAGAACTCGGTCGCGGGCCTCGCCAACAAGGTGCTGGCGGGCGTGGCCGACCGCGTCTTCACCGCCTTCCCCGACGTGCTCAAGAAGGCGCAGTGGATCGGCAACCCGCTGCGCGCGGCCTTCACCTCGCAGCCTGCGCCGGCCGAGCGCTTCGCGGGCCGCAGCGGTCCGCTCAAGCTGCTGGTGGTCGGCGGCAGCCTCGGCGCCAAGGCGCTCAACGCGGTGGTGCCGCAGGCGCTCGCGCGCATCGAGCCGGGCACGCGCCCGCAGGTGCTGCACCAGAGCGGCGCCAAGCAGATCGACGAGCTGCGCGCCAACTACGCGGCCGCCGGCGTCGAGGGCGAGCTCACGCCCTTCATCGAGGACACGGCCCTGGCCTATGCCGAGGCCGACCTCATCGTCGCGCGCGCCGGTGCCAGCACCGTGACCGAAATCGCGGCCGTCGGCGCCGCGGCGCTGTTCGTGCCTTTTCCTTCCGCGGTCGACGACCACCAGACCACCAACGCGCGCTTCCTCGTCGATGCCGGCGGCGGCTGGCTGGTGCAACAGACCGATCTCACCCCTGAATTGCTGGCCGATTTGCTACAGAAGACACAACGAACCGAACTGATCGAACGCGCCGAACGCGCCAGGACGATGCAGAAAACCGAGGCCGTCGAGGCGATGGTGCGCGCTTGCGAGGAGCTGGCACGATGAAACACGCGATTCGCCACATCCACTTCGTCGGCATCGGCGGCTCCGGCATGAGCGGCATCGCCGAAGTGCTGCTGAACCTCGGCTACCGCATCACCGGCTCCGACCTGTCCGACAGCGCCACGCTGCGCCGGCTCGCGGGCCTGGGCATCGGCACCTTCGTGGGCCATGCGGCCTCGAACGTCGAGGGCGCCGACGCGGTCGTGACCTCGACCGCGGTGCAGGCCGACAACCCCGAGGTGCTGACCGCGCGCGAGAAGCGCATCCCGGTCGTGCCGCGCGCCGTCATGCTGGCCGAGCTGATGCGCCTGAAGCAGGGCATCGCCATCGCCGGCACGCACGGCAAGACCACCACCACCAGCCTGGTGGCGAGCGTGCTCGCGGCCGCGGGGCTCGATCCCACCTTCGTGATCGGCGGCCGGCTCAACAGCGCGGGCGCCAACGCGCAGCTCGGCAGCGGCGACTACATCGTGGTCGAGGCCGACGAATCCGACGCCTCGTTCCTGAACCTGCTGCCGGTGATGGCGGTGGTCACGAACATCGACGCCGACCACATGGAGACCTACGGGCACGACTTCGGCAAGCTGAAGAAGGCCTTCGTCGACTTCCTGCACCGCATGCCCTTCTACGGCACGGCGATCCTGTGCACCGACGATCCGGCGGTGCGCGAGATCGTGGCCGACGTGACCTGCCCGGTCACCAGCTACGGCTTCGGCGAGGACGCCCAGGTGCGCGCGGTCGATGTGCGCGCCGTCGGCGGCCAGATGCACTTCACCGCGCAGCGCCGCAACGGCGTGACCCTGCCCGACCTGCCGGTGGTGCTGAACCTGCCGGGCGAGCACAACGTGCGCAATGCGCTGTCGGTGATCGCAGTGGCGGTCGAGCTCGGCATCGCCGACGAGGCGGTGCAGCGCGGGCTGGCCGACTTCAAGGGCGTGGGCCGGCGCTTCCAGAGCTATGGCGAGGTCGCGGCCCGGGCCGGCGACGGCAGCTTCACCGTGATCGACGACTACGGCCACCATCCGGTGGAGATGGCCGCCACGCTCGCGGCCGCGCGCGGTGCCTTCCCCGGCCGGCGCCTGGTGCTGGCCTTCCAGCCGCACCGCTACACCCGCACGCGCGACTGCTTCGAGGATTTCGTCAAGGTCATCGGCACCGCCGACGCGGTGCTGCTCGGCGAGGTCTACGCGGCCGGCGAGCAGCCCATCGTGGCGGCCGACGGCCGCACGCTGGCGCGGGCGCTGCGCGTGGCCGGCAAGGTCGAGCCGGTGTTCGTCGACGACATCGCCGCGATGCCGCAGGCCATCCTCGACAACGCGCGTGCCGGCGACGTGGTGCTGTGCATGGGCGCGGGCTCCATCGGCGCGGTGCCGGGCAAGGTGGTCGAGCTCGGCGCGGCGCCGGCGGTGGCCGCATCTTCTTCATCCACGACATCGCAGCACGCTGCGCACAAGGGGGAGGCGTCGTGAGCCTTCAGGATCCCAAACTCTTCGGCAAGGTCGCCGTGCTGTTCGGCGGCAGTTCGGCCGAGCGCGAGGTCTCGTTGATGTCGGGCACCGGCGTGCTCGAGGCACTGCGCTCGCGCGGCGTCGATGCCCATGCCTTCGACCCTTCGCAGCGCGACCTGTCCGAACTCCGGCGCGAGGGCTTCGCGCGCTGCTTCGTGGCGCTGCATGGCCGCCACGGCGAGGACGGCACGGTGCAGGGCGCGCTCGAGATGCTCGGCATTCCCTACACCGGCTCGGGCGTGATGGCCTCGAGCGTGGCGATGGACAAGGTCATGACCAAGCGCATCTGGCAGGCCGACGGCCTGCCCACGCCCAAGTACGTGCGCCTGGCCTTCGACCAGCAGAGCCGCGAACAGGTGATGGCCGTGCCCGACGTGCTGGGCCTGCCGCTGATCGTGAAGCCGCCGCGCGAGGGTTCCTCGATCGGCGTGACCAAGGTCGAGGGCTACTCGCAGATGCAGGACGCGGTGACGCTGTCGGTCAAGTACGACGCCGACGTGCTCTGCGAGGAGTTCATCGAGGGCGAGGAAGTCACCTGCGCCGTGCTCGGCAGCGGCCTCGACGCGCATGCGCTGCCGGTGGTGCGCATCGCCGCGCCCGAGGGCGCCTACGACTACCAGAACAAGTACTTCACCGACGACGTGAAATACCACTGCCCGAGCGGCCTGCCCGAGGCGGAGGAGCGCGAGATCCAGCGCATCACGCTGGCGGCCTACCGCACGCTCGGCTGCCGTGGCTGGGGCCGCGCCGACGTGATGATCCGCGCCAGCGACCGCAAGCCCTTCCTGCTCGAGATGAACACCTCGCCGGGCATGACCAGCCATTCGCTGGTGCCGATGTCGGCACGCGCGGCGGGCATCGCCTACGAGGAACTCTGCCTGCGCGTGCTGGCCACGGCCACGCTCGACGCCACGGGAGGCGCGCACTGAAGATGGCCGACAGCATCCCCACGCCCTTCGACGTCAAGCTCATGAACATCGTCGCGAACCTCGCATTCGTGGCGGTGGGCCTGATGCTGCTCGCCGCGGGCGCCTGGTGGGTGCTGCGCCAGCCTTTCTTTCCGATCGCGGGCATCAAGGTCGACGGCGAGGTGACGCACAACAACGCCGTCACCCTGCGTGCCAACGTGGCGCCGCAGCTCAACGGCAACTTCTTCACCGTCGACCTCGCGCGCGCGCGCACCGCCTTCGAGTCGGTGCCGTGGGTGCGCAGCGCGGTGGTGCGGCGCGAGTTCCCGAACAAGCTGCGCGTGACGCTGACCGAGCAGGTGCCGGTGGCCAACTGGGGCGACGAAGCCAGCTCCAAGCTGATCAATGGCTTCGGCGATGTGTTCGAGGCCAACGTGGCGGAGGTCGACGACAAGCTGCCGCGACTCGACGGCCCGATCGAGCAGGCCGGACAGGTGCTGGGCATGTACCGCGTGCTGCAGCCGATGTTCGCGCCCTACGACCTCGAACTCGACGCGCTCACGCTGTCGAGCCGGGGCAGCTGGCGCGCGCAGCTCGACAGCGGCGCCACGATCGAACTGGGCCGGGGTCAGGGCGAGGAGGTGGCGGCGCGGCTGCAGCGCTTCCTGAAGACCGTGACGCAGGTCGCGGGGCAGTACCGCCGGACCATGGAGGACGTCGAGGGCGCCGACCTGCGCCACAACGACGCCTATGCGTTGCGGTTGCGCGGCGTCACCACCGTGGTGACCGACCCCAAGACGCCCAAGAAGAAATAGACGAATACCGAGGACATATCGATGCCCAAAGAATACAAAGACCTGGTTGTCGGCCTCGACATCGGCACCGCGAAGGTGATGGTGGTCGTGGCCGAGGTGCTGCCCGGCGGCGAGCTCAAGCTCGCGGGGCTCGGCATCGCGCCGAGCAATGGCCTCAAGCGCGGCGTGGTGGTGAACATCGACGCGACCGTGCAGAGCATCCAGCAGGCGCTCAAGGAAGCCGAGCTGATGGCCGACTGCAAGATCGGCCGCGTCTACACCGGCATCACCGGCAGCCACATCCGCGGCATCAACTCCAGCGGCATGGTGGCGGTGAAGGACAAGGAAGTGACGCCGGCCGACGTGGCGCGCGTGGTCGAGACCGCGCGTGCCATCAACATCTCGAGCGACCAGCGCCTGCTGCTGGTGGAGCCGCAGGAGTTCGTGATCGATGGCCAGGACGTGAAGGAGCCGATCGGCATGAGCGGCATGCGGCTCGAGGCCAAGGTGCACATCGTGACCGGCGCGCAGAGCGCGGCCGAGAACATCATCAAGTGCGTGCGCCGCTGCGGCCTCGAGGTCGACCAGCTGATGCTGAACCCGCTGGCCTCGAGCCAGGCGGTGCTGACCGAGGACGAGCGCGAGCTCGGCGTGGTGCTGGTGGACATCGGCGCCGGCACCACCGACGTCGCGATCTTCACCAACGGCGCGATCCGCCACACGGCGGTGATCCCGATCGCGGGCGACCTGATCACCAGCGACATCGCGATGGCGCTGCGCACGCCGACCAAGGACGCGGAAGACATCAAGGTCGAGAACGGCTTCGCCAAGCAGCTGCTGGCCGATCCCGACACGCAGGTCGAGGTGCCCGGCCTCGGCGACCGCGGTCCGCGCATGCTGAGCAAGCAGGCGCTGGCCGGCGTGATCGAGCCGCGCATCGAGGAGATCTTCTCGCTGGTGCAGCAGGTGGTGCGCGAGTCGGGCTACGAGGAGGTGCTCTCCTCGGGCGTGGTGCTCACCGGCGGCAGCGCGGTGATGCCCGGCATGGTCGAGCTCGGCGAGGACATCTTCCTCAAGCCCGTGCGCCGCGGCATCCCGAAGTATTCGAGCGCGCTGTCGGACATGGTCGCGCAGCCGCGCGCGGCCACCGTGATGGGCCTGCTCGAGGAGGCCCGCTTCGCACGCATGCGCGGCTTCAAGGTGGCACAGAAGAACGGGTCGGTAAAAACCGCGTTCGGACGTTTCAAGGACTTCATCGTGGGGAACTTCTGACCATGAGCCACTCCCCACTCTGGCTTGCGCGCGGCAGCCCACCCTTGCATTTCAACGAGCGATGGCGACGAACAGGTCCACCATCACGACGATGAATTCGTTCTCGTCGGGTATCCCAAAAAAGATTCATTCATAGACAACGGCAACTGCAAGATTCAAGGAGTAGAAGATGACCATCGAAATGATCGAAGTCGAAGAGTTCAACCAGGGCACGCAGATCAAGGTGATCGGTGTCGGCGGTGGCGGCGGCAACGCGGTCGCGCACATGATGGAACGCGGCGTGCAGGGCGTGCAGTTCGTCTGCGCGAACACCGACGCGCAGGCCCTGCAGCGCAGCAGCGCGCAGCGCAACATCCAGCTCGGCCTGAGCGGCCTGGGCGCCGGCAGCAAGCCCGAGAAGGGCCGTGAAGCGGCCGAAGCCGCCGTGGACGAGATCCGTGCGGCCATCGACGGCGCCCACATGCTGTTCATCACGGCCGGCATGGGCGGCGGCACCGGCACCGGCGCCGCGCCGGTGATCGCGCGCGTGGCGAAGGAAATGGGCATCCTCACCGTGGGCGTGGTGACCAAGCCCTTCGACTGGGAAGGCGGCCGCCGCATGACCAACGCCGAAGCCGGCCTGGCCGAGCTCGAGGCCAACGTCGACTCGCTGATCGTGGTGCTCAACGAGAAGCTGCTCGACGTGCTGGGCGAGGACATCACCCAGGAAGAAGCCTTCGCGCAGGCCAACGACGTGCTGAAGAACGCCGTGGGCGGGATCTCGGAAATCATCAACGAGTACGGCGGCGTGAACGTCGACTTCGAGGACGTGCGCACCGTGATGGGCGAGCCGGGCAAGGCGATGATGGGCACGGCCGTGTCCTCGGGTCCCGACCGCGCGCGCATCGCGGCCGAGCAGGCCGTGGCCTGCCCGCTGCTCGAAGGCATCGACCTCTCGGGCGCCAAGGGCGTGCTGGTGCTGGTGACTGCATCGAAGAATTCGCTGAAGCTCAACGAGTCGAAGCTCGCGATGAACACCATCCGCGCCTACGCCTCGCCCGACGCGCACGTGATCTACGGTGCGGCCTACGACGACGCCCTTGGCGACGAGATGCGCGTGACCGTGGTCGCCACCGGCCTGTCGCGCGCCGACGCGCGCCGCCAGGCACCGACGCTCGAGGTGATCCGCACCGGCACCGACAACATCCCGTTCAACGTGCCCTCGATGGGCACCGGCCACGGCGGTGGCGGCCACCAGCCCAACTACGAAGGCATGGCCGTGCCCAGCGTGTGGCGCACCAACCGCACGATGGCGGCCGCGAAGGTCGATGCGCTGTCCTCGGGCGGCATGGACGACTTCGAGATCCCGGCCTTCCTGCGTCGCCAGGCCGATTGAGAACCGGACCAGGGCCCGTCGCGGGTATTTCGAAAGAGATGCCGCGCGGCGGGCCCGACCGGACGCAGAGGGTTTGAAGAACTCGCAAGAGGCGCAGGAGGAGGCCCAGATAAAGCCTTCCCGCCTGTATCAGGCGCGTTTTCTTCATCCCTTTGCGTCCATTTGCGGAGTGAGCCCGGCTATGCCGATCGAACGATGCCTATGGGTGTAATAGCCAGGGGATTGGCGCGCCACGCACGTCGCGCGCCTAAAATCGCAGGCGTGCTGCAACAACGAACCCTCAAGTCGATCAGCCGCGCCGTGGGCGTGGGGCTTCACAGCGGGCAGCGCGTGGAACTCACGCTGCGTCCCGCCCCGGCCGACACGGGCATCGTGTTCCGCCGCGTCGATCTGCCCGAACCCGCCGAGATCCGCATGACCGCCGAGGCGGTCACCGACACCCGGCTGGCCTCGACCGTCTCCACCGGCGGCGCCAAGGTCCAGACCGTCGAACACCTGATGTCGGCCTGTGCCGGCCTGGGCATCGACAACCTCTACATCGACATCACCGCCGACGAGGTACCGATCCTCGATGGCTCGGCCTCGTCCTTCGTGTTCCTGCTGCAAAGCGCGGGCATCGAGTTCCAGAAGGCGCCGCGGCGCTTCATCCGCGTGCTGCGCAAGGTCGAGGTGCGCGAGGGCGACGGCGCCAACGAGAAATGGGCCAGCCTCGAGCCGTACCACGGCTACAAGCTCAGCTTCGAGATCGACTTCGACCACCGCGTGGTCAATTCCACGGGCCAGCGTGTGGAGTTCGATCTCGGCAGCGATTCGTACAGCCGCGACATCGCGCGCGCGCGCACCTTCGGCTTCACGAAAGACGTCGAGTACATGCGCACCCGGGGCCTCGCGCTCGGCGGCGGCCTCGACAACGCCGTGGTGATGGACGACACCAAGGTGCTCAATGCCGGCGGCCTGCGCTACGACGACGAGTTCGTGAAGCACAAGATCCTCGACGCGATGGGCGACCTCTACATCATCGGCAAGCCGCTGCTCGCGGCCTACACCGCGTTCCGTTCGGGCCATGCGCTCAACAACAAGCTGCTGCGCGAACTGCTCGCGCACGACGACGCCTACGAGATCGTGACCTTCGCGGACGAGAAGCGCGCGCCGCGCGGCTTCAACGAAGTCGCTCGCGCCTGGTAGGCGAGCCGCGGCCGATCCACCTCGCATGCTCCTCTTTCGCTGGGCCCTGCTGTTCCTCCTGCTGATGGCCGGCGTCTCGTTCGCGTTCTATGCCGGCACCGGCCAACCCAAGTACCGGCGCTTCGGCTGGATCGTGCTCAAGTGGACCTTGCTCGCGGCCTGCGGCTTCTTCGCGGTGCTGATCGCCGAGCGCGTGGCCTGATCCGGACCGGCGCCGCCGGCCCCCCTTCGCCGCGTGGATGGCGATCTACGCTCCTCCGTCCGGAGGAGATTTCATTAAGAATTCCTTTTGTAATATCCGCCCCGAAAAAATTTGATCGGGGAGGGACGGATGAATCCATCGCAACAGGGTGGCGTCTGCGGCGTGGCCAAGCCGCAGGAAGAAAGGGTGGCGGGGCGGATCTTCGGACTGGACCTCTTGCGGGCACTGGCCATTGGCGGTGTGCTCGTCAGCCATCTGCAACTGGTGTTCTGGGGCGGTCGCTCGGCGCTGGCCGGCGTCCTGGGCACTCTGGGCGTCGAACTCTTCTTCGTCCTCAGCGGCTTCCTCATCGGCGGCCTGCTGCTGGACATCCTCGAGCAGGGCGCCGGCCCGCGGGCGCTGTGGACCTTTCTGGTGCGGCGCTGGATGCGCACGGTCCCGCTGTACTACCTGTGGCTCGGCGTGCTGCTGCTGTGCGGGACCTGGGCCGGTGCCACGCGATGGCCCTGGTTCTTCCTGAGCTTCACGCAGAACCTGGCCTGGCCCATGACCAGCGCCTGGTTCGACGTCTCGTGGTCGCTGATGGTCGAGGAGTGGTTCTACCTGCTGTTCGCCACCCTGCTGATCGCGCTGGCCGGCGTCATGCGCGCCTCGCGGGCCCTCGGGATCAGCTGCGCGCTCTTCATCGTGCTGCCCCTGCTGGCGCGCTGGATCGCCGACGACGCGGTCGCCGCCGACTGGGACGCGCGGATTCGCAAGGTCGTGCTGCTGCGCCTCGACGCGATCGCCTATGGCGTGGCCATGGCTTGGCTGATGCGCAGCCGGCGCCGGGCCTGCGATGCGCTCGCGCAGCCGATGCTGGCGCTGGGCCTTGCGCTGGTCGGCGCCTCGGTGCTGAGCAGCCTGGAGCCGGCCTCCTACCAGAGCGCGTCGTGGCGCGCGGGCTTCTTCAGCCTGACCTCGACGGGCTTCGCGCTGTGCTTTCCGGCCGTCGTGCGGATGCGGCAGCCGGGCCGGGGCATGGAGGCGCCGGTGCGCTGGGCCAGCCAGCGTTCGTACGGCATGTACGTCGTCCACCTGTCGGTGATGGAGTTCGCGCGCCGGCTGATGCTCGACGGCGTGCTGCAGCCGCGCGAGGGCGTGCTGCTGGCCTGCCTGGCCACCGCCGTGCTGGCCGAGTTGTCGTACCGGCTGGTGGAGGTGCCGCTGCTGGTCCGGCGTCCGCCGCAGCATGCGCGCGGCGAACGCGGCCATCGCAACCGCCGCGGCATGCGCGTCATCGCTTCCTGAGCGCGCCGGCGCTTCAGCGCGAGCGGCCCTGGCGGTAGCGTCCGGTCGTCGAGGTCGTCAGCGTGGCGGCTTCCGCCAGCCGCGCCAGCGAACGCCCGACCTGCGCATGCGTGATCGCGATGCCCAGCGCGTCGGCCGCGTCGCTGCCGGGCAGGCCCGGCAGGTCGAGCAGGCGCTTCACCATCTCCTGCACCTGCGCCTTGGCCGCCTGGCCATGGCCCGCCACCGCCTTCTTCATCTGCAGCGCGGTGTACTCGGCCACCGGCAGGTCGCTGGTGACCAGCGCGGTCACGCAGGCGCCGCGCGCCTGGCCCAGCAGCAGCGTGGACTGCGGATTGACGTTGACGAACACGATCTCGACCGCCGAGGCGTCGGGCCGGTAGCGCTCGGTGATCTCGGCGATGCCGTCGAACAGCACCTTGAGGCGCTGCGGCAGGCTGCCGCTGGTGACGCTGCGCGTGCTGATGGTGCCGCTGGCCACGTAGCGCAGCGCATGGCCGTCGACGTCGACGATGCCGAAGCCGGTGGTGTTGAGGCCGGGGTCGATGCCCAGGATGCGCATATGTTCTCTAGGCCCCGAAGTACCAGCGCACGGAATGGAAGAAGATCGGCGCCGCGAAGCACAGCGCATCGACGCGATCGAGCAGGCCGTTGGCACCCGTGACGCCCACGCCCTTCTGGCCCCAGTTGGGAATGCCGCGGTCGCGCTTGAGCGCCTTCATCACGAGGTGGCCCATCGAGCCCGCGATGCAGGCGATGACCGAGACCGCGAGCGCCTGGCCGAACTTGAAGGGCGTGATGAAGGAGAACAGGGCGCCCACCAGGCTGGCCACGGCGATGCCGATGCCCCAGCTGGTCCAGTTGAAGCTGCGGCTCACGTTGGGCGCGAAGGGCGCGCGCTGGCTGCGGCGCGAGATCAGGTGCTGCACCAGCACCGAGGTCTGGACCACGAAGACCAGGAAGAACACCAGGAAGGCGCTCTTGCCCTCGTAGCCCGGAAAGCTCAGCAGCAGCAGCGCGGGCACGTGGCTCATGCCGTAGACGCAGACCATGATCCCCCACTGCAGCTTGGCATTGCGCTCGAGGAAATGGCTCGGGTCGTCGGCCAGCGCGCTGGCCACCGGGATCGCGAGGAACACGTAGACCGGGATGAACACGGTGAACAGGTCGAAGCGCGCGGTGGCCACGAGCCAGAACTGCACCGGCAGCACGACGAAGAAGGCGAGGATCAGGCTGCGGTGGTCGCCGCGCCGCGTCGGCGAGAGGGTGATGAACTCGCGCAGCGCGAAGAAGGCGATCAGCGCGAACAGCACCGTGGCCACGGTCTCGCCGAGCGCCCAGCCGATCCAGAAGATCACGGCCATGAACCAGGTGGTGCCCAGCAGCTTGCGGAAGTGCGCGAGCTCGGCCTGCCAGGCGGCGTCGTGCACCGGGTTGCGCCGCTCCCTGAAGCTCAGGAAGAAGGCGGCGGTGCTCACGATCACGAGCACGCCGAAGACGATCAGGAACAGCGCCGCGACCTGCTGCGTGGGGCTGAGGCTGCGCAGGAACTGGTTCATTCTTCTTCAAACGTCGCGCAAGGCGATCACGGCGGCACGCGCGCGGTCGAGGAAAGGGCGCCGCTCCTCGCCGGCCTCGACGCGGATCGGCGCGCCGAAGGTGACGGAGCAGAGGATCGGCACCGGCACGATCTCGCCCTTGGGCATCACGCGCTGCACGTTGTCGATCCAGGCCGGCACCAACACCACCTCGGGGAACTGGGTGGCGAGCGCATAGAGGCCCGACTTGAACTTCTGCGGTTCGCCCGTGTGGCCGCGCGTGCCCTCGGGGAAGATGATGATCGAGTCGCCGCTGCGCAGCGCGTCGATCAGCGGGGCGAGCGGGTCGGCCTCGCGGGCTGCTGGGGGCATGGGCGGCGCAGGTGGCGCGGTTGGCGCTTCGGGGGCGGAGACCGGTTGCGCGGGCAGGTCGAGTTCGCCCTGGATCTCCTTGCGGGCCGGCGCCGTGTCAACGGGCGCGGAGCGCGGCAGCAGCGGCTCCATCGATGGCTCGATGCGTTCGGCGGCGGCGGGCGCCGCGACAGGCTGCACGGGCGTCTCGGCCGCGACCGGCACGACAGGTGCGGGCGGCGAACCGGCGGCCGCCTGCCGCTCCACGTACACCGCGTTGAACACCTCGGTCGTGATCCAGCGCTTGACCGGCGTGTTGGCCCAGTAGTCGCGCGCTGCGATCGGCCGCGTGATGCTGCGCAGCTCCTCGGGCAGCGCGGCCCAGATCATCACCAGGTCGGCATGGCTCTGGTGGTTGGCGAAATAGATGCGCTGCTCGGCCTTCGGCGGGCAGCCGTACCAGCGTGCCTGGGCACCGGTGAGCAATCGCACCACGCCCAACAGCAACCATCCCACGAGCTTCGCCAGCATGGAGGCGATGATACGGGGCATGCGATGGCGTCTTGCTCCTCTTTCCCTGGCCGGGGCCGCGGCCCTGTTCGTGCTGCTGGCACTGCTCGCGACCGTGGGCGCGCGCTGGGGCTGGGTGCGCAGCTTCCTCGGCGACGTGCTGGCCGTGGTCTGGGTCTACCTGGTGTTCAAGGCCTTCATCGAGGCGCGCGTGCTGCCGCTGGCGCTCGCTGCTTTCGGCGTGGGGCTGCTGGTGGAACTGGGCCAGTACCTGGCGGCCGCGTGGCAGCTGCACATTCCCAATCGCGCGCTGCGCATCGTGCTCGGCAGCACGGCCGACTGGTGGGACGTGCTGGCCTATGCGATCGGCTTCGCGGCGGTGCTCGCGGGCGAGGCCCTGTTCAGGGCAGGTCGGCCGAAGGCATCCGCGCCACGATCGTCGATGCCCGTCCGTTGAGGTAGGGCGAGTTGGGTCGGCGCTCGTAGAACTTCGGGCTCGGCAGCATCACCGCGAGGCGCGCCGCTTCGTACGAACTCAGGCGCGCGGCCGGCTTCTTGAAGTAGTACTGCGCGGCCGCCTCCGCGCCGAACACGCCTTCGCCCCATTCGACGCTGTTGAGGTAGATCTCGAGGATGCGCCGCTTGTCGAGCAGCGTCTCGAGCAGCACGGCGAGCACCAGCTCCTGGCCCTTGCGCAGCATGGTGCGTTCGCCCGACAGCAGCAGGTTCTTCGCGAGCTGCTGCGTGATGGTGGAGCCGCCGCGCAACGGTGCCGCCTGCACCGTCTTGCCGCGCGCGGCCGCGCGTGCCATGCGCTTGGCGGCCAGTTCCTCGGCGCGCGCATTGCGCTGGCGCGCGCGCTCGATGGCTTCCCATTCCACGCCGTCGTGGTCGATGAAGCTGGCGTCCTCGCTCGCGATCACCGCGCGCTTGAGGCTGTCGTTGATCTGCGCATAGGGCACCCACTCCTGGCGCCAGGCGCCCTCGCTGCCCTTGTGGATGGCGATCTGCCAGGCCTCGGAACGCTGGAAGGCGGTGCTCTGCGGATCGATGACCGCCATGGCCGCGATGCGCACGACGAAGAACAGTTCGAGCGCGAGGCCGGCCAGCAGCAGGCAGGCGATCCAGCGCAGCGCGGCTTTCATGGTGCTTCAGGCGGCGGCGAGCCGCGCACGCAGCTCGTCGAGCACCTGGGCCGAAGGCGGACGCACGCCGCGCCAGATCTCGAAGGATTCGGCGGCCTGCTCGACCAGCATGCCGAGGCCGTCGCGCGCCACGGCGCCGTGGGCCCGCGCCCATTGCAGGAAGCCCGCGGCCGCGGGGCCGTACATCATGTCGACCGCCAGTGCGTCCGGGCGCAGCACCTGCGCGCCGACCGGCACCGCGTCGCCCGCGAGGCTGGAGGCGGTGGCATTGACCACGAGGTCGAAGTCGCCCGGCACCGCGTCGAGCGCCCAGGCCTCGAGCGAGGCGCCGTGGGCCAGCGCGAGCGCCGCATGCCGGCGCACCAGCGACACGGCCTTGTCGACCGTGCGGTTGGCCACCACCACGCGCGCCGCACCCGCGTCGAGCAGCGGCCCGAGCACGCCGGCCGCGGCGCCGCCGGCGCCGATCAGCAGCAGCGACTTGGCGGCCAGCGGCACGCGCGCATTGCGCTCGATGTCGTTGACCAGGCCGATGCCGTCGGTGTTGTCGGCATGGATGTCGCCATCGGCCGCGAAGCGCAGCGTGTTGACCGCGCCCGCCAGCGTGGCGCGCTCGCTGGTGTGCTGCGCGATGCTGGCGGCGTCGAACTTGAAGGGCACGGTGACGTTGCAGCCGCCCGCGTGGTCGCCGCGTTCGGCGGCCTCGCGCCGGAAGGCGGCGATGCCCTCGGCGAAGGCGCCGAGCGCGACCAGCCGGCGCTCGTAGGCGATCGGCTGGTGGCAGAGCTCGGCGAAGCGGGCGTGGATCCACGGCGAGCGGCTGTGCTCGACCGGGTTGCCCATCACGCAGTACAGATCCATGGCGCGGGTCTCCTGGCTTTTTTTTCTTCGGCGGGCCGTCGCGGCTACTGCGACGACAGCTCGATGGTCTCGTCGCGCGTGAAGCGGAAGCGCGACTGGATCACGATCTGGTCGGTCTGGCGGCGCATCGCGTCGGTGAACTTGCCGAAGCTGCCGATGCTGCGCACGATGGCCTGGGCGCGGCGGTCGAGCGTGGTGTTGCCCGAGCTCTCGTCGATCACGGTGTCGAGCAGGCTGCCGTCGTGGTTGATGGTGATCGTCATCTTGAGTTCGCCGTAGAGCTTCTTGCCGGCCGCGGTCGGGAAGTTCTCGGTGCCGCGCACCTCGATGCGCCGGCGCAGCGAATCGACGTACAGCGCATAGGCGGCCTCGCGCGTCGACGGGCTCAGGTAGCGCTTCTTGGGGCGCGCGTTCTCCTCGTTCACGCGGCGCTCGATCTCGGCCAGCAGCTCGACCATCTGGCGGCGTTTCTCCTCGCGCGCGGTGGCTTCCTTGGGGTCGCCGCTCACGCGCGGATCGGGCGGCGGCATGGCCGCGAGATCGCGCTTGAGCTGGGTCAGCAGCTGCATCTGCTGCTGCTGCATCAGGTCGACCTGGCGCTGCGCCTCCTCGGCGGAATCGCCGACCGCGCTGAAGGAGGAGGGCGGCAGCGGGCTGGTGGCGCGGCCGCGCTCGAGGTCGCCGCCGCCGGCGAGCGAGGTCTGGGCCATCACACGGGCCTGGGGATCCGGCGCTTCGTTGGTCTTCGAGTTGACGAGGATCACTTCGAGCGGCGTCTCGGTGAACGCGCGGTTGAAGGCCTCGGGGTCGACGAAACGCACCGCCAGCAGCGCGGCATGCGCGATGACGGACACACCCAGCGCAATCTGCAGGGTGCTCAGATCCTTGAGGTTCATGCGGGCGCGTTCTCCACGGCCGCTCCCGTGTCGGGGGCGGCATCGCCATCGGCCAGGTCGACCGCGATCGCGATCGGGCCGGCGACCACCTCTTCCTCGTCCTCGACGTCGTCCACCGCGCCGGCCGCGGGCGCATCGAGGCGCTCGAGCACGGTGCCGCTGACGTCGAGCGCGATCTCGTCGATCTCGCCGAGCTTCACGCGCAGACGCGCGCCGCGTTCCTGCTGGCCGGCCACCGGGAACACCAGCGGCAGCGCGTCGGCGCGCACCAGCGCGCCGTTGGGCAGGTCCTTGATGACGGTGGCCTCGAGCTCGGTGATGCCCTGCTGCTCGAGGTACTTCAGCGTCCAGAAGCGTTCCATGCCGCCCTGGTAGCCGTTGTAGGCCGCATAGGCCGCGTCGAAGCCCGAGAGGATCGAGAACAGGTCGGCGTCCTTGGGCTTGAACGGCGCGGCCAGCGCGGCGGTCTTGCCGTGGCGCGCGGCCGCGATGATCTGCCACTGGTTCACCAGGTCGGTGTAGCGGCGCAGCGGCGAGGTGCTCCAGGCATAGCTCTTCACGCCCAGGCCCGCGTGCGGCAGCGCGCGCGTGCCCATGCGCACCTTGATACCGGGCGCGAGGCTGGCCTGGCTGCGGTAGAGCCCGGGCACGCCGAGTTCGCCGAGCCAGCCGCCCCAGCTGCTGTTGGCCAGGATCATGGCCTCGGACACGATCAGGTCGAGTGGCGCGCCGCGCTGGCGCGTCGTGATCTGCACCTGCTCGGCACCCGTGGGTTCGGCGCCGTCGTTGCCGACCAGGCGGAAGTTGTAGTCGGGCCGGTTGAAGTTCTCGGGCTTGCCGCGCACGACCTCGCGCTGCGCCTTCAGCTGGCGCGCGAGGCGGTGCAGGAACGAGAGCTGCGGGCGGAAGCGCGCGGCGGCGGCCGGCGTGTCCTCGTGCATCACCGAGCTGTCCTCGAGCCAGGACTGCGTCACCACGTGGTCGAGCTGGTCATGGCGCAGGTTGGCAGCGATCGGCACGCGCTCGAGCCTGGTCTCGGTGGACTGCAGTTCGAGCGTGGCTTCGTCGAAGCGCGCATAGAGCGACACGGCCGGGCGGTCGGCGCCCTCGAGCAGCGTGTAGGTGTCGACCACCGCGTCGGGCAGCATCGTGATCTTGTAGCCCGGCATGTAGACCGTGGACATGCGCGCGCGTGCCACCTGGTCGATCGCGCTGCCGGGCGCGAGCGCAAGGCCCGGCGCGGCGATGTGGATGCCGACCGTGACCGTGCCGCTGCCCAGGCCCTGCACCGAGAGCGCGTCGTCGATCTCGGTGGTCTGCGAGTCGTCGATGGAGAAGGCCTCGACACCTTCGGCCAGCGGCAGTTCGTCGGCGATGGCGGGCGCCGTGAGCGCGGGGAAGCCCGTGCCCTTGGGGAAGTTCTCGAACAGGAAGCGGCGCCAGTGGAACTGGTAGGGCGAGTCGATCGCGCCCGCGCGTTCGAGCAGTTCGAGCGGCGCGCGCTGCGAGGCGCGCGAGGCTTCCACCACCGCCTTGTATTCGGGCGCGTTCTTGTCGGGCTTGAACAGGATGCGGTAGAGCTGCTCGCGCACCGGCGCGGGGCACACGCCCTCGGCGAGCTGGCCGGCCCATTCCACGATCTGCGCCTGGACCGCCTTCTTCTTCTCGATCGCGGCCAGCGCCTGCTGCACGATCTCGGCCGGCGCCTTCTTGAAGCGCCCCTTGCCCGCGCGGCGGAAGTAGTGCGGCGCCTCGAACAGCGCGAACAGCGCCGCGGCCTGCTGCGCCAGCGAGGGCTTGTCGCTGAAATAGTCGGCCGCCAGGTCGGCGAAGCCGAATTCGCCCTCGGCCGCGAACTCCCAGGCCAGGTCGAGGTCCATGGCGGCCGCGAGCGCGCGCGCCTCGGCGATCAATTCGGCGGGCGAGGGCTTCTCGAACCGCAGCACGATGTTGGCGCCCTTGACCTTGACGCGCTTGCCGGTCTCGAGCTCGACCTGCGCCGAGGCTTCCGCCTCCGACAGCACGCGCCCGCCGAGGTATTTGCCGGCTTCTTCAAACAATACAAACATGGGCCGGATTCTCCCATGCAGGCGGGGCGGGCCTGTGGCGCGGGAGCCGCAGGCCCCCGATTGGCGCGTTATGGAACGGGGTTGATGAAGGCCATCACGTCGTCCAGGTGGCTCTTCTTGAAGTCGGAGAGGGCGTGGTCGCCGCCTTCGATCAGCTTGACGCGGCTGTCGGCGTAGCGCGCCGACATCTCGTGCCAGTCGAGCACCTCGTCGCCCTTGGCGATGACCGCGAACACGCGCTCGGGGCGGGTCAGCGAGCCGACTTCCATGGCGCGCAGCTCGTGGATGTACTCGGGGCGGAAATAGAAATGCTCGGCCGGGTCGTGCCAGGCGCTCTGGTCGCCGATGTAGAGCGTGAGGTCGCGCGCCGGATGGACGGCCGGGTTCAGCAGCACGGCGCGGCAGCGCGTCATGCCCGCGACGTAGGTGGCGTAGAAGCCGCCGAGCGAGGAACCCACCACCGCCATCGACTTGCGCGGCCAGTCGGCGATGCCCTTCATCACCATGTCGATCGCATCCTTGGGCGAGGGCGGCAATTGCGGGCACCACCAGTGCAGGTTCGGATGCCGCTGCGCCACCCGGTCCGCCACCGCGCGCGCCTTGGTGGAACGGGGCGAGGAACGGAAGCCGTGCAGGTACAGCAGATGGGTGGTTTGTGGTTCCATGCGGGGGGGCGACGGAAAGCGCGTCGATGGCGCGCTGCTTGCGAAGTCCAGGTAATTTTGCATGAGGTCCGTGCCCATCAGATGGCGTCGAGGCGACAAAAACCCCGCGATGCGGGCTTCCCGGAACGGGAGGAGGTCCTCGATGCCTGCGTGGCGCGGCCGGGGCACAACGCGAAAGTATTCATCGCGTGTTCGCATGCCGTGCGCTTCGGGGGTCGACCAAATTCGAAGACGGTTCGAGTGTGTGGGCGAAGCGCGCGATGCACATCCCATGAAAGGGTGAGGCTTCGCGGACCTGCGACAGCGTGCGCAGGCTTATGCTTCGGCCCCATGACTAACGAGGACCCCCATGACGCTACGTCCCGCCGCTGGGGCGTGCTCGTGGTCGAGGACGACAGCCGCGCGCGCGCCTTCTTCGAGACCAGCGTGCAGCGCAGCCCGCAGCTGTTCTGGCTCGGTAGCGCCGGCACGGTGAACGAGGCGCTGGGCTGGCTCGCGCGCACCGCCACCATTCCCGACGTCCTGCTGGTCGACCTCGGCATGCCCGACGGCACCGGCCTCGACGTGATCCGCGACGCGGTCGCGCGCTTTCCGGGCTGCGAGCCGCTGGTGGTGTCGGTGTTCGGTGACGAGGAGAACGTGCTCGCGAGCATCGAGGCCGGCGCCGTCGGCTATATCCACAAGGACGCCGCGCCCGAGGACATCGCCCAGACCATCGTCGAGATGAAGGCCGGCGCCTCGCCGATCTCGCCCATGATCGCGCGCCGCGTGCTCGCCAAGTACCGCAGCCTGCAGTCGGCCAGCGTGCCGGGCACGGCCGAGCCGGAGGCCGCGCCCGACGCGGGCGAGCGCGCGCTGCTGTCGGCGCGCGAGCACGAGGTGCTGACCTTGATCGCGCGCGGCTTCTCGTACGCCGAGATCGCGCGCCTCAAGGGCCTGAGCGTGCACACGGTGCAGACCCACATCAAGAACCTCTACGGCAAGCTCGCGGTGCATTCCAAGAGCGAAGCCGTGTTCGAAGCCACGCGACTGGGGCTGCTGTCGCGCTCTGGCTGAGACGGGACATCCGTGCTCCGGACCCTGCGCGGGCGGCTGCCCGCGATGCCGATCGCGCCGTGGCTGCTGCTGCTCGTCCTGGCCCTCTGGAGCGGGTGGGCCGGATGGGCGCATGCCGCCGACGCGCCGATCGAGCTGCGCCGCGGCACGGTCACCACCGAGGTCGACGGCGTGCGGCGCAGCGAGCCGGTCGAGTTGTCCTACCACTGGGACCGGCAGCACCGCGGCCGCTCCGGCTTCGCGAGCTTCGACCTGCCCTTCGAGCTGGCGGCCGCGCCGAGCATGCCCTGGGGCATCTTCATTCCGCGCACCGGCAACGTGTTCGAGGTGGAGCTCAACGACGCGCTGCTGCAGGTCTACGGTGACCTCTCGCAGGGCAACGGCGCCGACTACGCCAAGGCGCCGATCTACGTGCCGGTGCCCAGCGAGTTGCTGAAGGCCGGCCGCAACCAGTTGCAGATCCGCATCCGCGCCGACAGCGCGCGCCGTGCCGGGCTGTCGCCCGTGTTCATCGGCCCGGCCGACCCGGTGCGCAACGGGCTGTTCGAGCCGGCCTACGCCTGGCGCTTCACCGCCTCGGTGCTGCTGACGGCCTTCAGCCTGATCGTCGGCGCCATCGCGCTGGCGCTATGGGTCACGCAGGTCGACGCGACCACGGCCGGGCAGCCGCGCCGCGACGGCATCTACCTGTGGGCGGCGCTGGCCGAGTTCTGCTGGGCGATCCGGGTGGCCGACGGCGTGATCGCCGAGCCGCCGCTGCCCTGGGTGCCCTGGGGCGTGCTGATGGCGGCCTGCTATGCCGGCTGGGCGGCCTCGGCCATGATGTTCTGCTACCACCTGGCCGACTGGGGCCGCACGGCGCACACGCGCTGGCTGCGCTGGCCGCTGCTGGCCGTGGTGCTGGGCACCGTGGTCTCGACCACGCTCGCGCTGCAGCGCGAGGAGCCGATCTGGCTCACCGGCTGGCTCGCGATCGAGATCGTGGTGATCGCGGTCTTCGTCGGCGCCTTCGTCGGGTCCACGGCGCGGCGGCCCAGCGCCGAGCGGCTGCTGGTGGCGGCCGCGGCCCTGCTCACGCTGGCCTTCGGCGTGCGCGACTGGCTGGTGATCCGCCTGAGCGACGCCTATGGCGAAACCACCTGGGTGCGCTATTCGTCGGTGTTCTTCGGCATCGCGCTGCTCTTGATCGTGCTGCGGCGCTTCCGCGCGGCCAGCGTGGCGGCGCGCGGCGCGGTCCGCACCCTGGCCGAGCGGGTGGCGCAGCGCGAGCGCGAGCTGGCCTCGACCTATGCCGAGCTCGAACGGGCGGCGCGCGACCAGGCGCGCACCCACGAGCGCGAGCGCATCCTGCGCGACATGCACGACGGCGTGGGCTCGCACATCAGCTCGGCCATTCGCCAGCTGCAGTCGGGCCAGACCAGTTCCGAGGAGCTGCTGCGCACGCTGCGCGACTCGATGGACCAGCTCAAGCTGTCGATCGACTCGATCCACCTGCCGCCGGGCGACGTCGGCGCGCTGCTGGCGGCGTTCCGCTACCGGCTCGAGCCGCGGCTGGCCACGGCCGAGATCGCGCTCGACTGGGCGGTGGACGAGGTGACGCCGGTGGCGCACCTCGATGCGCACGGCATGCGGCAGCTGCAGTTCCTGCTGTTCGAGGCGATCTCGAACGTGCTGCAGCACGCCCGGGCGCGGGTGCTGCGGCTGGAGGCGTGCATGGAGGGCACGGCGGTGGCGCTGCGCGTGATCGACGACGGGCGCGGCTTCGACGCCAGCCAGCCGCCGCGCTCGCTGGCCGAGCGCGCGGGGGCCATCGGGGCCCGGCTGGCGCTCGAAAGCCGACCGGGCCGCACGGTCGTTCAACTGGTCTTCGATTGAGCGGAGGCAGCGGGCGCGGATAATCCGCGCCCATGTCCGCCGTGTTCAATCAGCCCTCCCTGGCGCGCCGGGTCGCGCCCATCTTCCAGGGCTTCGACGGCTTTCTGGCCTTCGCCGTGCTGCTGCTGGCCTTCGCGGGCCTGCTGACGATGTACTCCTCGGGCTACGACCACGGCACCCGCTTCTTCGACCATGGCCGCAACATGCTGCTGGCCGGCTTCATCATGTTCGTGGTGGCGCAGGTGCCGCCGCAGCGGCTGATGCTGGCCGCCGTGCCGCTCTACGCGGCGGGGGTGGCGCTGCTGATCGCGGTGGCGCTGTTCGGCATCACCAAGAAGGGCGCCACGCGCTGGATCAACGTGGGCATGGTGATCCAGCCCAGCGAGATCCTGAAGATCGCCATGCCGCTGATGCTGGCCTGGTGGTTCCAGCGCCGCGAGGGGCAGCTGCGGCCGCTCGACTTCGTGGTGGCGACCGTGCTGCTCGCGGTGCCGGTGGGCCTGATCATGAAGCAGCCCGACCTCGGCACCTCGCTGCTGGTGCTGGCGGCCGGCCTGGCGGTGATCTTCTTCGCCGGGCTGCCCTGGAAGCTGATCGTGCCGCCGGTGCTGCTGGGCGCCGTGGCGATCACGCTGATCGTGAGCTTCGAATCGCAGCTGTGCACCGACGGCGTCGACTGGCGCGTGCTGCACGACTACCAGAAGCAGCGCGTGTGCACGCTGCTCGACCCGAGCAAGGACCCGCTGGGCAAGGGCTTCCACATCATCCAGGGGATGATCGCCATCGGCTCGGGCGGCGTCGGCGGCAAGGGCTTCATGCAGGGCACGCAGACGCACCTCGAGTTCATTCCCGAGCGCACCACCGACTTCATCTTCGCCGCCTATTCCGAGGAATTCGGCCTGGTGGGCAACCTGGCGCTGATCTCGGCCTTCATCCTGCTGATCTTCCGCGGGCTGGCGATCGCGCTCAATGCCCCCACGCTGTTCTCGCGCCTGCTGGCGGGCGCGGTGACCATGATCTTCTTCACCTACGCCTTCGTGAACATGGGCATGGTCAGCGGCATCCTGCCGGTGGTGGGGGTGCCGCTGCCCTTCATCAGCTATGGCGGCACGGCCATGGTCACGCTGGGGTTGGGGCTGGGGATCCTGATGTCGATCGCGCGAGCTCGAAAACTGGCGCAGTCGTAGCGGGAAACACCGCGGAACCGGCTTTGCCGGGCCGCTGGTGTTGCCCCCGGTAGGGGGTTGGAGGAGCGCACGCAGTGCGCGGAGCCTGGGGGCGAGCAATAATCCTTCATGATCTCTCGCGAACCCACCATCGAGCGCCTCGCCACGGCGCAACAACTGCTGCTCACGCCGTTCGGCCTCGACGAATCGCACCTGAGCAAGGCCCTGGCCGAGATCACCGCGCACCGCGTGGACGACGCCGACCTGTACTTCCAGTACACCCGCAGCGAGGGCTGGAGCCTCGAGGAAGGCATCGTCAAGACCGGCAGCTTCAGCATCGACCAGGGCGTCGGCGTGCGCGCGGTCAGCGGCGAGAAGACGGCCTTCGCCTATTCCGACGACATCTCCGAGGCCTCGCTGCTCGACGCGGCGCGCACGGTGCGCTCGATCTCCTCCGCGGGCCGCACCGGCCGCGTGAAGACCGTTCCGCGCAAGATCGCCTCGAGCCGCTCGCTCTACGCCGGCCTCGATCCCATCGCCACGCTCGACAGCACCGCCAAGGTGAAGCTGCTCGAGAAGGTCGAGCAGCTGGCCCGTTCGCGCGATCCGCGCGTGTCGCAGGTCATGGCCGGCCTCGCGAGCGAGTACGACGTGGTACTGGTGGCGCGCGCCGACGGCACGCTGGCGGCCGACGTGCGGCCGCTGGTGCGGTTGTCGGTCACGGTCATCGCCGAGCAGAACGGCCGCCGCGAGGTGGGTTCTGGCGGCGGCGGCGGACGCTTCGGCCTGGCCTACTTCGACGACGAGCAGATCGCCGAGTACGTCGACCATGCCGTCAAGTCGGCGCTGACCAACCTCGAGTCGCGTCCCGCGCCCGCGGGCGAGATGACCGTGGTGCTCGGCCCGGGCTGGCCCGGCATCCTGCTGCACGAGGCCATCGGCCACGGCCTCGAGGGCGACTTCAACCGCAAGGGCTCGAGCGCCTTCTCGGGCCGCATCGGCGAGCGCGTGGCCGCCAAGGGCGTGACCGTGCTCGACGACGGCACCATCGCCGACCGCCGCGGCTCGCTCAACGTCGACGACGAGGGCAACGCCAGCCAGCGCAACGTGCTGATCGAGGACGGCATCCTCAAGGGCTACATCCAGGACGCGCTCAATGCGCGCCTGATGAAGGTCAAGCCCACCGGCAACGGCCGCCGCGAGAGCTATGCCCACGTGCCGATGCCGCGCATGACCAACACCTACATGCTGGGCGGCGACAAGGTGCCCGAGGAGATCGTGGCGAGCATCAAGAAGGGCCTGTACGCCGTCAACTTCGGCGGCGGGCAGGTCGACATCACGAGCGGCAAGTTCGTGTTCTCGGCCAGCGAGGCCTACTGGGTCGAGAACGGCAAGATCCAGTACCCGGTCAAGGGCGCGACCATCGTGGGCAACGGCCCCGACGCGCTGACCCGCGTGAAGATGATCGGCAACGACATGGCGCTCGACTCGGGCGTGGGCACCTGCGGCAAGGAAGGCCAGAGCGTGCCGGTGGGCGTCGGCCAGCCCACCTTGCGCATCGACGGGCTGACTGTAGGCGGAACGGCTTAAGACTTTCGTCACTTGCGGAGCGTTTCCTCCCGTTGCTAAGCTGCGCCCTTTTGCGAACGACGCATTCAAGGAGCATTTCAATGGGGAACAGGATCCACTCGCCCGCCGCCCTCTGGGCCATGACCGCCCTGGTCGCGCTGGCCAGCGCCGGCTGCGCATCGCGCGGCGGTTCGGGCAGCCAGAGCGAGGCCGCGCCCGCGGCGTCCGCTGCCCCGGCCGCCCCCGCGCGCAGCGGCTCCAGGGCCGGCATGGATGCCCAGGGCAACGTCGTCGATTCGTCCAAGGTCGAGGCCGGCAGCGGCCGCACCGTCAAGGGCCTCAACGGCTACGAGGGCGAGATCACCGGCAACCCGGCGCGCAACAGCAAGTTCGCCCGGCTGCAGATCGGCATGAGCGCCAAGCAGGTCACCGACCTCGCGGGCCAGCCCACCGACCAGGGCGCCTACGTGACCGGCAAGGCCTTCATCCCGTTCTATTTCGGCAGCGACCGCCATCGCTTCGAGATGACCTACAAGGGCCAGGGCCGCCTGATCTTCGCGGGCGGCGGCATGGGCGACTACTCGAGCGGCAACCTGATCTGGATCATCCATAACGCCAACGAGTCGGGCTACCGCTGAGCCCGCACCGAGGCGCCGGCCCGCCCGGCGCCAAAACAACGAACGCCCGGCCTCCAAGCCGGGTTTTGTTTTTCCGTGCTACATTCGCGCCCATGTCCGCCGCTCTCCGCGCCTATTTCTTTGCCTACTTTTGGTTCCCGGTTTCCGGCGGACGAGAGGCGAGCGCGTAAAGCAGACAGGCACCCCTCCCAGAACCGCCGGCGCAAGCAGCCCCGGCGGTTTTTTTATGCCCTGACGATATTCAATCCAACAAGGAACCCTCATGAGCACGAACACTGCCCCGGCCAGCGAGAGCTGGTATGCGAGCGTCGAAAAAACCAGCAAGACCGACGACGAACGCATCAAGGACATCAACGTGCTCCCCCCTCCCGAACATCTGATCCGCTTCTTCCCGATTCGCGGCACGCCGGTCGAAACGCTGATCACGGGCACGCGCCGCAACATCCACAACATCATGGGCGGCAAGGACGACCGGCTGCTGGTGGTGATGGGGCCTTGCTCGATCCACGACCCGGCCGCCGCGCTCGACTACGCGCGCCGCCTCAAGGTCGAGCGCGAGAAGTACGCCGACACGCTGGAGATCGTGATGCGCGTGTACTTCGAGAAGCCGCGCACCACGGTCGGCTGGAAGGGCCTGATCAACGACCCCTACCTCGACGAGAGCTACCGCATCGACGAAGGCCTGCGCATCGCGCGCCAGCTGCTGATCGACATCAACCGCCTGGGCCTGCCGGCGGGCAGCGAGTTCCTCGACGTGATCTCGCCGCAATACATCGGCGACCTGATCGCCTGGGGCGCGATCGGCGCGCGCACCACCGAGAGCCAGGTGCACCGCGAACTGGCCTCGGGGCTGTCGGCACCGATCGGCTTCAAGAACGGCACCGACGGCAACATCCGCATCGCCACCGACGCCATCCAGGCCGCGGCGCGCGGCCACCATTTCCTCTCGGTGCACAAGAACGGCCAGGTCGCGATCGTGCAGACCAACGGCAACCGCGACTGCCACGTGATCCTGCGCGGCGGCAAGGCGCCCAACTACGATGCGGCCAGCGTCGAGGCGGCCTGCAAGGACCTCGAGGCGGCCAAGCTGCCGCCCACGCTGATGGTCGATTGCAGCCATGCCAACAGCTCGAAGCAGCACCAGAAGCAGATCGACGTCGCGAAGGACATCGCCGACCAGATCGCCGGCGGTTCGCGCCGCGTGTTCGGCGTGATGGTCGAGAGCCATCTGCAGGCCGGCGCCCAGAAGTTCACGCCGGGCAAGGACAAGATCGCGGGCCTCGAGTACGGCAAGAGCATCACCGACGCCTGCCTGGGCTGGGACGATTCGACCCAGGTGCTCGAGACGCTGTCGCAGGCGGTCAAGCAGCGCCGCGGCTGATCGCTCAGATCAGCGCGGCGAGTTCGGGCCAGTGATGGCGCACCGCGGCGGCCTCGTCGCCGTCGGGCGCCATCAGCGAGAAGTCGGCGAAGTCGAAGCCCGGCCCGACCATGCAGGCGACCAGCGTGAAGTCGCCCGCCGAATGGCTTTCGATCGGCCGCGCGGCCTGCCACTGGCCCGCGGGCACCACGTGCTGGGGCCGCGTGCCGTGCACGTCGACCGGCCCGAGCCGCACATGGGCCGGCGCGGTGCGCAGCGCGGCATCGCAGGTCCACAGCGCCAGCGGCACGCCTTCGAGATGCACCCAGACCTCGTCGGACAGCACCCGGTGCCAGCGCGAATGCTGGCCGGCTTCGAGCAGGAAGTAGATGCTGGTGAGCGCGCTGCGGGCCGCGCGCTCGTCGGCGGGAGTCACCTGCACCGCGGAGCGGAACACCTCGCGGTACCAGCCGCCCTCGGGATGCGGCTGCAGCCCCAGCGTGTCGATGAGTTGGGTGGCGCGCTGGGTCATGGGCGGGTCCTCGTTCAGGGTGTGGCGGGAAAGTGCCAGCCGGCCAGGTGTTTCAGGTCGCTGGCCTGGCCGCCGGGAATGCGCTCCGGCAGGGGCTGGGCATGCGATGGTGCCGGCACGCCGACCGCGATCCGCGTCACGCCGGTGGTCTTGCCGAGCCCGGCGACCCAGCTCTGCCAGCGCTCGCCGTTGCGGCGGTCGCGAAAGCCGGTGCCGGCGATCTGCTCGGCGGTGGGCGGCGTGGGCGAGAGCAGGTCCAGGTATTCCACGCGGCCGCGCACGATGCCGCGATGGTCGGCCTTCACTTCGTGGCAGTAGGCGGCGGTCCACAGGTCCTCGCGCAGGCGCACGGCATGCACGTCGCCCGCGGCCGGCGGGCCGGGGATCGACTTGGCGCGCGCACCGGCGGCGGGCTTGCGCCGGACCGGCTCGGTGGCCTCGGCGGGCGGTTCCTGCCTGGGGCGCTTCAGATGGCCGAACAGCCGCGCCACCAGTTGCTCGTCGAGGCCATCGGCCGCGCGCCACCAGCCCAGCGGGGCCGGTGCCTCGACCTTGGTGGAAGGGCGCTGGTCGCGTTCGACGGCGGTGGTCCAGCGCGTGAAGAGGCCCGGATGCTCGGGCGTCTGCATGACGCCGAGCGTGGCCAGCGCCTCGAGCACCGTCTCGCAGCGGTAGGGATTGTTCACGCGCAGCAGCTTCGCGTCCTTGAGCGCCGTGCGTGCCTTGCCGTAGCGCGTGTCGGCCGGCAGGGCGCGCAGCAGGTCGAGCAGGCGATGGAAGACCCAGATATCGCGCGGTGTAGGCCGCGGCCAGCCATCGGCCGGGCCGGTGGCTTCCAGCGCGAGCAGGCCTTCGACCGGTCCGCCGGTGCCCCAGCCCGCGCCCTGCAGATGGCGGAGGTAGGCGCGCAGCGTCGGGTCGGCGCGCTCGTCGCGGTGGAAGCAGACGCGGCAGCTGCCGCCGCCCATGGCCTCCATCGAATGGGCCGGCATCGCGAGGCCGAGGGCGGTGGCGGGCAGCACCGTGAGCCAGGCCAGGTCGCTCGAGGTCATTGAAGCGACAAAAGCATCGGCCGCGCGGCGCAGGTCCACGCCGGCCGCGGCCTGCCGCAGTCGGTTCACCGCCTCGTCGTGCGGAATCGCGACGAAGCGATTGGGCGCGAGGCCCGCGTCGGCCAGCGCCTGCCGCTCGGCCTCGCTGAAGGTGTCGGGAATGCGGTGGCAGTGGTTGCCGTCGGCGTCGAAGTAGCTGTTGCCGTTGTCGTACACGCGGCGCAGCAGGCCGAGCAACGTGTCGTCGGGTGCCGCGGCCGCCATGCGCGTTGTCTCAGGTTGCGCTGTCGCGCAGGGCCTGCAGCAGCGTGTCGTGCACGCCGCCGAAGCCGCCGTTGCTCATGCAGACGATGTGGTCGCCGGGCCGCGCCGTGGCGACCAGTTGGCCCACCAGCGTGCCGATGTCGCCAGCCACCCGGGCGCGCTCGCCCATCGGGGCCAGCGCCGCGGCCGCATCCCAGTCGAGCCCGGCCGTGTGGCAGAACGACAGGTCGGCCGACTCGAGGCTCCAGGGCAGTTGCGCCGCCATCACGCCGAGCTTCATCGTGTTGCTGCGCGGCTCGAAGGCCGCGAGGATGCGCTCGCCCTGGTGGCCCGTGGCATCGAGCTTCTGGCGCAGGCCGTCGAGCGTGGTGCGGATCGCGGTCGGATGGTGGGCGAAGTCGTCGTAGACCGTGATCGCGCCGCCCGCGCGCTCCACCGTGCCACGCAGTTCCATGCGCCGGCGCACGTTGCGGAAGCTGCCGAGCGCGCGCGCCGCCTCGGCCGGCGACACGCCCACGTGCTCGGCGGCCGCGATCGCGGCCAGCGCGTTCATCTGGTTGTGCAGGCCCGACAGCGTCCATTCGACGCGGCCGACCTGCTCGCCCTCGTGCAGCACGTCGAAGGCGTCGTGCGTGCCGCGCGCCTGCCACTGCGCGCCCGGGCCTTCGCCGCCGAAGCGCGCGAGTTCGCTCCAGCAGCCCTGGGCCAGCACGCGCTCCAGGCTGGGCTCGGTGGCATTCACCACCAGCCGGCCGGTGGACGGCACGGTGCGCACCAGGTGATGGAACTGCCGCTCGATGGCCGCAAGGTCGTCGAAGATGTCGGCGTGGTCGAACTCGAGGTTGTTGAGGATCGCCGTGCGCGGGCGGTAGTGCACGAACTTGCTGCGCTTGTCGAAGAAGGCGGTGTCGTACTCGTCGGCCTCGATCACGAAGGCCGGTCCGTCGCCGAGCCGGGCCGAGACGCCGAAGTCCAGCGGCACGCCGCCGACCAGGAAGCCCGGCGCCTTGCCCGCGCGTTCGAGCACCCAGGCCAGCATCGAGGTGGTGGTGGTCTTGCCGTGCGTGCCGGCCACCGCCATCACGTGGCGGCCCAGCAGCACGTGCTCGGCCAGCCACTGCGGGCCGCTGGTGTAGGGCTTGCCGGCGTCGAGGATGGCTTCCATCAGCGGAAACTTCGGCGTGCCGTCGGCCAGCCGGGCGCGCGACACCACGTTGCCGACCACGAACACGTCGGGTGCCAGCGCGAGCTGGTCGGCGCCGAATCCCTCGATCAGGTCGATGCCGAGCGCGCGCAGCTGGTCGCTCATCGGCGGGTACACGCCGGCGTCGCAGCCGGTGACCCGGTGGCCTGCCTCGCGCGCCAGGGCGGCCAGACCGCCCATGAACGTGCCGCAGATGCCCAGAACATGAATATGCATGGGGGGCGATTCTAGGGAGGCCGATCCTCCCGGCCCGAGGCCACGGCCTTGGCCGCGGTACTGATGTTCATCGTACGGACCATGCTCTGCGGGCAAAATGCCCCGATGGACACGTCCAAGCGCGAAATCGCCGCCACCGCCGCCCGTCTCGTGGTCGAGGAGGGGCTCGAATACGGCCCGGCCAAGCGCCGGGCGCTGCGTGACCTGGGCCTGTCGGCGCGCACCGCGTTGCCGAGCAACGACGATGTCGAGGCCGAGGTCCGCGACTACATCGCGCTGTTCTGCGCCGACACCCAGCCCAAGGAACTCCAGGCGCTGCGCCTGCTGGCGCTCGAATGGATGGAGCGGATGGCCGTGTTCCGGCCCCATGTGGGCGGCGCCGTCTGGCACGGCACGGCCACCCGGCTGTCAGACATTTATATTCAGTTGTTCTGCGATGATTCGAAGTCGGCCGAGATCGCGCTGATCGACCATCACGTGGATTACGAGCCGCGCATGGTGACCGGTTTCCATGGCGAGCAGGTCGAGGCCTTGAGCGTGCATGCGCCGAGCCGGGCCCTCGGCGAGGAAATCGGCGTGCACCTGCTGGTCTACGACCTCGACGACCTGCGCGGCGCGCTCAAGCCCGACGCCCAGGGCCGTTCGCCGCGCGGCGACCTGGCGGCGCTGCGGCGGCTGATTGAAAGAGAAAAGGACAACGGATGACTTCTTCGACCACACGACGCGGCCTGCTGTACGGCGGCGTGGCGGTGGTGGCCGCCGCGGCCGGCCTCGGTGGTGCCTGGTGGCGCCATCGCGGCAGCGGCGCGGCCGGCGAAACGCTCGGCGCCGATTTCTGGGCCCAGCGCTTCGAGCGGCCCGAGGGCGGCGAGCTCGCCATGACCAGCCTGCGCGGCAAGCCGGTGCTGCTCAACTTCTGGGCCACCTGGTGCCCGCCGTGCGTGGAAGAAATGCCCATGATCGATCGCTTCTTCCGCGATCATGGTGCCAACGGCTGGCAAGTCGTCGGCTTGGCGATCGATCAGCCGAGCGCCGTGCGCAAGTTCCTGCAACGCACGCCGGTCACCTATCCGACCGGATTGGCCGGCCTGCAGGGCACGGAACTGGTCAAGAATCTCGGCAACACCGGCGGCGGCCTGCCGTTCACGCTGGTGCTGAATGCCGACGGTTCGGTGGCGGCCCGTAAAATGGGCAAGCTCGAAGAGGCCGACCTGGAGGGTTGGCGACGTGAACTCGTTCACAGTTAGAATTAGATACACAGGTCGGCGTTAACCGCCGAAAGCCGACAATCAACGATGTTCGGCCTAGTTGTATCCTAATAACCGGAAAACCCGGCACTGGAGTCCCATGGATCTGCGCAAACTCAAGACACTGATCGATCTGGTGTCCGAATCGAATATTTCCGAACTGGAAATCACTGAAACCGAAGGCAAGGTCCGCATCGTCAAGGGCGGCGGTGCCGCCCCCGTTCAGTACGTGCAGACCCTGGCGGCGCCGCCCGCCGTGGCAGCAGCTCCCGCCGGCGCAACGGCACCTGCCGCACCCGTGGCCGAGGCCGCTCCGGCCGGCCATCCGGTGAAGTCCCCGATGGTGGGCACCTTCTACCGCTCGGCCAGCCCGGGCGCTCCGGCCTTCGTCGAGGTCGGCAGCAAGGTCAACGAGGGCGACACGCTCTGCATCATCGAGGCGATGAAGATCCTCAACGAAATAGAGGCCGACAAGGCCGGCACCGTCACCCAGATCCTCGGAGAAAACGGTCAGGCGGTCGAATACGGCCAGCCGCTGTTCATCATCGAGTGACCATGTTCAAGAAGATCCTGGTCGCCAACCGCGGCGAGATCGCTTTGCGCATCCAGCGCGCGTGCAGCGAGCTCGGCATCAAGGCCGTGATGGTCTATTCCGAGGCCGACCGCGAGGCCAAGTACGTCAAGCTGGCCGAGGAAGCCGTCTGCATCGGCCCGGCTCCCTCGTCGCTGAGCTACCTCAACATGCCGGCCATCATCTCGGCGGCCGAAGTGACCGATGCCGAGGCGATCCACCCCGGCTACGGCTTCCTGAGCGAGAACGCCAATTTCGCCGAGCGCGTCGAGCAGAGCGGCTTCCAGTTCATCGGGCCGACGCCCGACAACATCCGCACGATGGGCGACAAGGTCTCGGCCAAGCAGTCCATGATCAAGGCCGGCGTGCCCTGCGTGCCCGGTTCCGACGGCGAGCTTTCCGACGACGCGACGGCCAACAAGCGCATCGCGCGCGCCATCGGCTACCCGGTGATCATCAAGGCCGCGGGCGGCGGCGGTGGCCGCGGCATGCGCGTGGTCCATACCGAGGCCGCGCTGATCAACGCGATCCAAATGACCAAGGCGGAGGCCGCGGCGGCCTTCAACAATCCCTCGGTCTACATGGAGAAGTTCCTCCAGAACCCACGCCACGTCGAGATCCAGGTGCTGGCCGACAAGCACCGCAACGCGGTCTACCTCGGCGAGCGCGACTGCTCGATGCAGCGCCGCCACCAGAAGGTGATCGAGGAATCGCCCGCGCCGGGCATTCCGCGCAAGCTGATCGAGAAGATCGGCGAGCGCTGCGCGGCCGCCTGCAAGAAGATCGGCTACCGCGGCGCCGGCACCTTCGAGTTCCTCTACGAGAACGGCGAGTTCTATTTCATCGAGATGAACACCCGCGTGCAGGTGGAGCATCCGGTGACCGAGCTCACGACCGGCATCGACATCGTCAAGACGCAGATCATGGTGGCGGCCGGCGAGAAGCTGCCGTTCACGCAGCGCCAGATCCAGATGCACGGCCACGCGATCGAGTGCCGCATCAACGCCGAGGACGCGTGGAAGTTCACGCCGTCGCCAGGCCGCATCACGATGTGGCATCCGCCGGGCGGCCCGGGCGTGCGCGTGGATTCGCATGCGTACACCAACTACTTCGTGCCGCCGAACTACGACTCGATGATCGGCAAGATCATCGTCTTCGGCGACACCCGCGAGCAGGCCATGGCGCGCATGCGCACCGCGCTCAACGAGACCGTGATCGAAGGCATCCAGACCAATATCCCGCTGCACCGCGAGCTGATGGTCGACGCCAAGTTCATGGCCGGCGGCACCAACATCCACTACCTCGAAGAGTGGCTGGCCGCGCACAAGCGCTGAGCCGTCCCTGCCCGCCATGTTCGAACTCCGCCTGCTGGCCCCCGAGGAGCGCATCGAGTCCCTCGGCGACGCGCTCGATGCGCTCGACGCGCTGAGCATCTCGGTCGAGGACGCCGACGCGCAGACCGATGCCGAGCAGGCGTTGTTCGGCGAGCCCGGCATGCCGCCGCCCAAGGAGGGCTGGCAGCGCTCGCGCGTGATCGCGCTGTTCGCCACCGAGGAACTGGCGCGCGACGCGGGCTCGGTGCTCGCGCTGCAGGATTTCTTCGAAGGCTGCACGCTGCTGGGCATCGCTGAGCTGCAGGACCAGGACTGGGTGCGGCTCACGCAATCGCAGTTCGCGCCGGTCGAGATCACGCCCGAGTTCTGGATCGTGCCGAGCTGGCACGAGGCGCCGGCGCAGGCCACGCAGGTGATCCGGCTCGATCCGGGCCTGGCCTTCGGCACCGGCACCCATCCCACCACGCGCATGTGCCTGCGCTGGATCGCGACCCGCGGCGCGCTCGCGGGCCAGCGCGTGCTCGACTACGGTTGCGGCTCCGGCATCCTGGCCATCGGTGCCGCGAAGTACGGTGCGAGCGAGATCGACGCAGTCGACATCGACGAGGCCGCCGTGAGCTCGACGCGCCTCAATGCCGAGGCCAACGGCGTGACGCTCCACACGGGCCTGCCCGAGGCGGCGCAGGGCCAGTACGGCACGGTGCTCGCGAACATCCTCGCGACCCCGCTCAAGGTGCTCGCGCCGCTGCTGTGCGAGCGCGTGGCGAGCGGTGGCTCGCTGGTGCTCGCCGGCATCCTCGAGCGCCAGGCCGACGAGCTGAAGGAAGCGTACGCGCCCTACGTGGCGCTCGAAGTCAGCGACAGCGAGGACGGCTGGATCCTCATGACGGCACGCCGCTGAACGCGTTCGCGCCGGGGCCGCGGCCCGGCGCAAACGGCGCTGCCGGCACCACGTCGCGCCGAGGGCCCAACCCTACAATCGCCCCCTCATGAGCCTCGTCACGCGTTGCCCCGCCTGCGCCACCACCTTCAAGGTGGTGCGCGACCAGCTCCGGATCTCGGACGGGTGGGTGCGTTGCGGTCGCTGCAGCCACGTGTTCGATGCGACGCTCGATCTGCACGAGACGCCCGATGGGGTGGCTCGACCGGGTGGCGTCGCACCGCCGCAGGAACAGGTGTCATCGGTGCCGGCAGTCGCGCCGAGCGCAGAGCCCGTTGAACCCGAGGCTTCGACGCCGCCAGCGTCCGCGGCCCCTTCCATCGACACCGGCTTCGGATTCGATGCGCGTGCCGACGAAGGCGCAGCGCCGCCGCAAGAGCCGGCCGGCGGATTCGACGGCCTGTCGGCGCCGCCTTCCTTCGCACCGGCTCCGCCGCAGGTCGAGGAGTCCGACTTCCTCGACGACGAGGTCAACGAAGATCCACCGCCGGCGCAGCCCGAGCCGTCGCCACCACCCGCGCCACCGCAGCCCCTGGAGGTGCGCGACAGCGCAGACTTCACGCTGCCCGCGCACGGCATCGTCGCCGACGAGCCCTGGTCCGACCTCGAGGCGCGCGAGCCGCCATGGCGGCCGCCGCCGAGTTCGCTGCCGCCGTTTCCCGACATCGACCTCAACCTCGCTGCGCCGCCATCGCCGCCGCCCGCACCGGTGCCACCGCTGCCCGCGGTGTGGACGCGTCGATCCGATGCGGCCGCGGCACCGGCGAATGGCAAGCCCGCGGGCTTTGCAACATTGCGCCGTTCCGGCTCCGACGAAGACAGCGACGAGGACACCGAGCTCGAGCGCGACGACGCCGATGCGCCCGAGGCGGGTGACGACAAGGACCAGCTGCAGATGCAGAAGGCGCTGCGCAGAGCGCGCGCCAGGTCGGCCAAGATCGCCGCCAGCGCCAAGGCGCGCGACGAACGCGATGAACGAGAGGCGCGCGCGAACAGCGAAGACCCTGCGCTGCTGCCCTTCGCCTCCGTGCTCGACGCGGCGGACGAGACCGAGGATCGCGCGGCGCATCGCTTCACCGACGAGGCGGACGACGACGAGAGCGACGATCGGCCGAAGTCCCTCTGGCAGCGCATCGGCACGCGCCGCGGGCTGATCGCGCTCGCGGTGCTCGCGGGCCTGCTGCTCGCCGTGCAGGTCCTGCGCCACGAGCGCGACGGCATCGTCGCGCGCCAGCCCTCGCTGCGCCCCGCACTGGCCGCGCTGTGCCAGGCAACGGGCTGCGAGCTCGCGCCGCTGCGCCGCATCGGCGACATCGTCATCGAGGGCGCGGCCTTCGCGCGCGAGAAGAGCGGCGGCAACGACTACCGGCTCAGCTTCAACCTGCGCAACAACGCCGCGGTGCCGCTCGCGATGCCGTCGATCGAGCTGGTGCTGCTCGACACGCAGGAGCGTGCCGTGGTGCGGCGCGTGCTCTCGCCGGCGGACTATGGCGCGCCCGCGGTGCTCGCGGCGCGCGGCGAACGCGCGGCTTCGCTGCCGATGACGCTGACGGCATCCGAGGCGGACGCCTTGCCGCCGATCGCTGGCTATCGCGTGGAAGCCTTCTATCCCTAGGCCTGGGGCGAGCCGCCGGTTTCGCCTCCACGCCTTCCTTCCTTTTTTCTTTCCCTCACCTCAACGGATCAGCCCATGGCAGCAGTGATTTGCGGTTCCCTCGCCTTCGACACCATCATGACCTTCGAGGGCCGGTTCGCCGACCAGATCCTTCCGGACCAGTTGCACATCCTCAACGTGTCCTTCCTGGTGCCGGGCCTGCGCCGCGACTTCGGCGGCTGCGCCGGCAACATCGCCTACAGCCTCAACGCGCTCGGCGGCACGGCGCTGCCGATGGCCACGCTCGGCAGCGATGGCGCCGACTACATCGAGCGGATGCGCTCGCTGGGCATCAGCACGGAGTTCGTGCGCCAGCTCGACGACACCTTCACCGCGCAGGCGATGATCATGAACGACGCCGACAACAACCAGATCACGGCCTTCCATCCGGGCGCGATGCAGCAGGCGCACATCACGAAGGTCGCGGCGCGCGAGGACATCCGGCTCGGCATCGTCGCGCCCGATGGCCGCGAGGCGATGCTGCAGCATGCCGAGCAGTTCGCGGCCGCCGGCATCCCCTTCGTGTTCGATCCGGGCCAGGGCCTGCCGATGTTCGACGGCGAGGCGCTCAAGCATTTCGTCGAGCTCGCGAGCTGGGTGGTGGTCAACGACTACGAAGGCAAGATGCTGTCGCAGCGCACGGGCTGGAGCCTGGCGGAGATCTCGCAGCGCGTGCGCGGCCTCGTGGTCACGCTCGCGGCCGAGGGCTGCGAGGTGTGGACGAACGGAGAGCGCGAGCATGTGCCGGGCGTGGTGCCGACCGCGGTGATCGAGCCCACGGGCTGCGGCGACGCATGGCGCGGCGCGCTGCTGTTCGGCCTGGAGAAGGGCTGGCCGCTCGCGCAGTGCGCGGCGCTCGGCAACCAGGTCGGCGCGCTCAAGATCGCGCAACGCGGCCCGCAGAACTACCAGGTCGATCGCCAGGCACTCGGCCTGGCTTGACGGGCGATGGCGCGGCGGTGGATGCCGCCGCCTCGTCGTTTCGCGATCGTCTTCGCCCAATGAAAAAGCCCGACACCTTGCGGTGCCGGGCTTGATGCCTTTTCAGGGCTGCCGAGAAAACTCAGGGCTTGCTGGCCGTGGGAAACGGCCAGGCTGCCTGGGGATTCAGCGTCGTCTGCGCAGCGGGAGCGGGCGCAGCAGCGGCCTTGGCGGGTGCCTTGGCAGCCTTCTTCGCAGCAGGCTTCTTGGCAGCAGCGGCAGGCTTGGCAGCGGGCTTTTTCGCGGCTTTCTTGGCCGCAGCCTTCTTGGCAGGGGCCTTCTTGGCGGCAGCCTTCTTCGCAGGCGCCTTCTTGGCAGCGGCCTTCTTCGCCGGTGCCTTCTTCGCTGCGGCCTTCTTCGCCGGAGCTGCCTTCTTCGCCGGTGCCTTCTTCGCGACGACCTTCTTCGCGGCTACCTTCTTGGCAGCGACCTTCTTGGCCGGAGCCTTCTTGGCAGCGACCTTCTTGGCCGGAGCCTTCTTGGCGGCGACCTTCTTGGCCGGAGCCTTCTTCGCTACGACCTTCTTGGCCGGAGCCTTCTTCGCTGCGGCTTTCTTAGCCGGTGCTTTCTTTGCAGTTGCCATTTCTGTTTTCTCCTTGATCAAGTTGAAAAAATCAACCTATTGAAGCACTCCGCGCATGTTGGTAGCGCTGGAGTGATTCATGGCGTTGGATTCCGTGCTCCAGCACCATGAACACCTGAGCCCTCATCCATGCCGCGCTCTTCGGCGCAGTCGGTGGCAAGGGCAATTCTTGAATTCATTTATTGTTATCGAAATATTCAATCCCAGGAGAGCGCACCACCCGATTGGTATTCGATCACGCGGGTCTCGAAGAAATTGCGCTCTTTCTTCAGGTCAATCATCTCGCTCATCCACGGGAACGGATTTTCCTCGTTCGGGAAGAGCGTTTCGAGGCCGATCTGCTGTGCGCGCCGATTGGCGATGTAGCGCAGATAGCCCTTGAACATGGAAGCGTTCATGCCGAGCACGCCACGGGGCATGGTGTCTTCGGCGTACTTGTATTCGAGCTCGACGGCGCGCATGAACAGCGCCTTGATCTCGGCCTTGAACTCGGCCGTCCAGAGGCCGGGGTTCTCGAGCTTGAGCTGGTTGATCAGGTCGATGCCGAAGTTGCAGTGCATCGACTCGTCGCGCAGGATGTACTGGTACTGCTCGGCGGCGCCGGTCATCTTGTTCTGGCGGCCCAGCGCGAGGATCTGCGTGAAGCCGACGTAGAAGAAGAGGCCTTCCATCAGGCAGGCGAACACGATCAGCGACTTGAGCAGCGTCTGGTCGGTCTCGTGCGTGCCGGTCTTGAAGTTCGGGTCGCTGATCGCGTCGATGAACGGAATCAGGAACTGGTCCTTCTCGCGGATCGACGGCACCTCGTTGTAGGCGTTGAAGATCTCGCTCTCGTCCAGGCCGAGCGACTCGACGATGTACTGGTAGGCGTGCGTGTGGATCGCTTCCTCGAAGGCCTGGCGCAGCAGGAACTGGCGGCATTCGGGGGCCGTGATGTGGCGGTAGGTGCCCAGCACGATGTTGTTGGCGGCCAGCGAGTCGGCGGTGACGAAGAAGCCGAGATTGCGCTTGACGATGCGGCGCTCGTCTTCGGTCAGGCCGTTCGGGTCTTTCCACAGCGCGATGTCGCGCGTCATGTTCACTTCCTGCGGCATCCAGTGGTTGGCGCAGGTGGCGAGGTACTTTTCCCACGCCCACTTGTACTTGAACGGCACCAGCTGGTTGACGTCGGTCTCGCCGTTGATGATGCGCTTGTCGGCGGCCCTGACGCGGCGCGTTTCAGCCGGAGCGCTGGCGCCGCTCGATGCGGGCGCGGCCTGGCGGGCAGGCTGCTGCACGGGTTGCAGCGAAGGTTTTGCCATCGATGAAGCCGACACATCCACCGCACGGCCGGCGGCAGCGCCGGTCGAGGGGTGGTGATGCAAACCTTGTTGCATGTCCTTTGGCAAGGAGGGCTTGACTTCTTCGTCCCAGGTCAACATAGAAAAATCCAATGCTCAAATTATCCGAGCAACGATGTGAGTTGCAAAGTGCTCGTTCACATCGCACTCCATTTATGTGGTTGTTATGTTGCTCGCATGCATCGCGCGATGTCGGTCAACGCCTTCAAGTGGCCTCCGTCATCGCACGACATCGCATGCGCCTCACTCTTCGTAGCGCAGCGCACCGCGCTGTGTTCGCGGTGCGCTGCGTGCATCACTGGCAGGCTTCGCAGGTCGGATCGTCGACGCCGCAGAAGGCGATGTCGGTCGCGGGGATCGCGCTCATCTGTGCCTTCGCTGCGGCAGCCGCGGCCTCGAGTGCACTCATGCCCGACGGTGCGTCGTTGCCCGAGGACACCGCGTTGAGGCGGCCCGACTGCACCGTCGACTTCTCGGCGTGCGTCGCGCTCTGCGTGCGCAGGTAGTAGGTGGTCTTCAGGCCGCGCAGCCATGCGAGCTTGTAGGTGTCGTCGAGCTTCTTGCCCGAGGCGCCGGCCATGTAGATGTTCAGCGACTGCGCCTGGTCGATCCACTTCTGGCGGCGCGCGGCGGCTTCCACCAGCCACGTCGTCTCGACTTCGAACGCGGTGGCGTAGAGCGCCTTCACGTCCTGCGGCACGCGGTCGATGGGACGCAGCGAACCGTCGAAGTGCTTCAGGTCCATCACCATCACGTCGTCCCACAGGCCCAGGCGCTTGAGGTCGCGCACCAGGTAGTGGTTGATCACGGTGAATTCGCCCGACAGGTTCGACTTGACCGAGAGGTTGCCGAAGCAGGGTTCGATCGAGGCGTCGACGCCGATGATGTTCGAGATGGTCGCGGTCGGGGCGATGGCCACGCAGTTCGAATTGCGCATGCCGTCGGCCTTGATCTTGGCGCGCAGCGCGTCCCAGTCGAGGGTCGACGAGCGGTCGACCTCGACGTAGCCGCCGCGGGCCTTCTCGAGCAGGTCGAGCGAGTCGATCGGCAGGATGCCCTTGTCCCACAGCGAGCCCTTGTAGCTCGAGTACTTGCCGCGTTCGCGCGCCAGCTCGGTCGAGGCCCAGTAGGCGTGGTAGCAGATCGCTTCCATCGATTCGTCGGCGAACTGCACGGCTTCCTGCGAGGCGTAAGGAATACGCAGGTCGTACAGCGCGTCCTGGAAGCCCATCAGGCCCAGGCCGACCGGACGGTGGCGCAGGTTCGAGTCGCGCGCCTTCTTCACGGCGTAGTAGTTGATGTCGATCACGTTGTCGAGCATGCGCATCGCGGTCGAGATCGTCTTCTTGAGCTTCTCCTGGTCGACCTTGCCGTCCTTCAGATGCTGCAGCAGGTTGACAGAGCCGAGGTTGCAGACCGCGGTTTCGGTGTCGCTGGTGTTCAGCGTGATCTCGGTGCAGAGGTTCGACGAGTGCACCACGCCGGCGTGCTGCTGCGGCGAGCGCACGTTGCAGGCGTCCTTGAACGTGATCCAGGGATGGCCGGTCTCGAACAGCATCGTGAGCATCTTGCGCCACAGGTCGGTGGCCTGCACGGTGCGGCTGGGCTTGATCTCGCCGCGCGCGGCCTTCTCTTCGTAGGCGACGTAGGCCTTCTCGAAGTCGGCGCCGAACAGGTCGTGCAGGTCGGGCACGTTCGAGGGCGAGAACAGCGTCCACGAACCCTTTTCCATCACGCGGCGCATGAACAGGTCGGGGATCCAGTTGGCGGTGTTCATGTCGTGCGTGCGGCGGCGGTCGTCGCCGGTGTTCTTGCGCAGCTCCAGGAACTCCTCGATGTCGAGGTGCCAGGTCTCGAGGTACGTGCAGACGGCGCCCTTGCGCTTGCCGCCCTGGTTCACGGCCACGGCGGTGTCGTTGACCACCTTGAGGAAGGGCACCACGCCCTGCGATTCGCCGTTCGTGCCCTTGATGTGGCTGCCGAGCGCGCGCACGCGGGTCCAGTCGTTGCCCAGGCCGCCCGCGAACTTCGAGAGCAGCGCGTTTTCCTTGATCGACTCGTAGATGCCGTCGAGGTCGTCGGGCACGGTGGTCAGGTAGCAGCTCGACAGCTGCGAGCGCAGCGTGCCGCTGTTGAACAGCGTCGGCGTGCTCGACATGAAGTCGAAGGACGACAGCACTTCGTAGAACTCGATGGCGCGGGCTTCGCGGTCGATCTCGTTGAGCGCCAGGCCCATCGAGACGCGCATGAAGAAGGCCTGCGGCAGCTCGATGCGGCTCTTGCGCACGTGCAGGAAGTAGCGGTCGTACAGGGTCTGCAGGCCGAGGTAGTCGAACTGGTTGTCGCGCTCGGCCTTCAGCGCCGCGCCCAGGCGGGGCAGGTCGTACTGCAGCAGCTTCTCGTCGAGCAGCTCGTTCTCGACGCCCTTCTTGATGAAGGAGGGGAAGTAGTCGGCGTAGGCGGTGGCGCGGTCGGCCGGCATGACTTCGCGGCCGACGATCTCCTTGAAGATCGTGTGCAGCAGCAGGCGCGCGGTGGCGAAGGTGTAGTCGGGATCCTTCTCGATCAGCGTGCGGGCCGCGAGGATCGAGGCCTTGTAGACCTCGTCGAGCGGCACGCCGTCGTACAGGTTGCGCATCGTCTCGGCCACGATCGGCGCGGCCGTGATGCTGTCGCCCAGGCCCTGGCAGGCCGATTCGATCAGGCCCTTGAGTTCGCCGAGGTCGAGCGCGACGCGTTCGCCGCGGTCGAGCACGTGCAGCGCGGGGGCCGCGACCTGCACATCCTGCTCGCCCTGCTTCGCGCGTTCCTGGGTGCGGCGTTCGCGGTAGAGCACGTAGGCACGCGCCACTTCCTGGTGGCCGCCGCGCATCAGGCCCAGTTCGACCTGGTCCTGCACGTCTTCGATGTGGAAGGTGCCGCCGCCCGGACGCGAGCGCACCAGCGCCTTCACGACGGCCTGGGTCAGCGCGTCGACGGTCTCGCGCACGCTGGCCGAGGCCGCGCCCTGGGTGCCATGCACGGCCAGGAAGGCTTTCATCATCGCGATCGCGATCTTGTTGGGCTCGAACGGGACCACTGCGCCGTTGCGGCGGATGATCTGGTAGTGCGCGAGGTTCTGTCCGGTGGGCGAACCGGCGGTGTCGCGGGGGGACTGGGGCGGCGTGGAGGGGATGGCACGCGCGGCGGTAGGTGTATTCAGTGCTGTTTGCATTCGCTTCCTCTCGGTTGGCAATTCTTGTTGGATGAGCGGCGCTGCTGGGGCCGCTTCGTCGGCTCTGAGGCCGGCCGGGACACACTATATCTAGGGTGCGGGGGGTGTACAACCCACTAGATGTAGCGTTTTCCTTCAGGCTTCAAGAGGGAGGGGAAAGCTGTTTTCGCGCTTCGCGGCCATCCATGCCGCATGAACAGTGGATCATCCTCTCGCAACCCACGTTCCATGCGGCTTTCGAGCCGATTTGGGCCTGCAGGGCGCATGGTTGCTACGCATCGCGCTTGCGAATGGAGCGATTGCTGCACTGCGAGCCCAGGGCATCGCACGGCGTGCAGCGATTGAAAAAATTAGCGCTCCACCACCTGCGAGGGAAACATGTGTGGACCCCAGCCGAGATGATCGCGCAGCCGATGCCAGTCGAAGCCGGCGCCGGGATCCTGCTTGCGGCCCGGTGCGATGTGCTCGTGGCCTGCGATGTGTGCGATCGGATAGTGCTGCGCGATCGCCGCGGCGAGGCTCGCGAGCGTCTCGTACTGCGCGTCCTCGAACGGCCCGCCCTCGAGGCCCTCGAGCTCGATGCCGATGGAGTCGTCGTTGCAGTTGTCCCGGCCGCGCCACGACGACACGCCCGCATGCCACGCGCGATCGTCGCCGCTCACGAACTGCCAGAGCTCGCCGTTGCGGCGCACGTAGAAATGCGACGACACCTCGAGCCCACGAATGCTTTCGAAGTAAGGATGCGCGTCCCAGTCGAGCCGGTTGGTGAAGAGCCGTTGCACCGCGTCGCCGCCGTACTCGCCGGGCGGCAGGCTGATCGAGTGCAGCACGACGAGGTCGATGCGCTCGCGTGCCGGCGCGGGTCGCGGTCCGAAGTTGGGCGAGGGCAGCGCCTTCGCGAAGCGGTACCAGCCGTCGCGCCAGAGCGCATCGCCCGCGGAGGCGCGCAGGCCGTCTTCAGTCGTCGACATGGCTGCTCGCGCCATCGTCGCCGTTGGGCGTGTTGATCCCCAGGCGCGCGATGCGGTAGCGGATCTGGCGCAGGCTCATGCCCAGGCGCGCGGCGGCCGCCGTGCGGTTGAAGCCGCTCTCGTGCAGCGCGCGCACGAGGATCTCGCGCTCCTGCTGATCGAGGTAGGCCTGCAGGTCGGAGGGCAGCGGCGTGGGTACCACGGGGCGCGGCGCGGGCGGCGGCGCGGCCACGACGGGCTTCGCGTCGAAGGCCTCGGGCTGCGCGAGCGGCGCCGCAGTCGTCGCGGCGCTTACGGCTTGCGGCGCGGCAGGCCCGGGCGCGGCCGTCATCCAGCCGCCGCCCGCGCCATCCATCAGGTCGAGCTGCAGTTCGTCGCCGTCGTAGAGCGCGACCGCGCGGTGCAGCAGGTTCTCGAGCTCGCGCACGTTGCCGTGCAGCGGATGCTGCGCGAGCTGCCGCAGCAGCGCGTCCGACAGGCGCGGCGCGGGCAGCCCGCCGTCCTGCGCGATGCGCGCGAGCAGCGCGACGCACAGCGCGGGCAGGTCCTCGCGGCGCTCGCGCAGCGCGGGCACCGCGATCTCGATCACGTTGAGCCGATAGAACAGGTCCTGCCGGAAACGGCCGGCCTGCACCTCGGCGTGCAGGTCCTTGTGGGTGGCGCTCACGATGCGCACGTCGACCGCGTCTTCCTGCGTGGAGCCGATCGGCCGCACGCTGCGTTCCTGGATCGCGCGCAGCAGCTTGGACTGCATCGCCAGCGGCAGGTCGCCGATCTCGTCGAGGAACAGCGTGCCGCCGCGCGCGGCCTGGAAGTAGCCGTCGCGGTCCTGCGCCGAGCCGGTGTACGAACCCTTGCGCGCGCCGAAGAATTCGGCCTCGAGCAGGTTCTCGGGAATCGCGCCGCAGTTCACCGCGACGAAGGGACCGTCGCTGCGCTGGCTGCAGGCATGGACCGCGCGCGCCACCAGCTCCTTGCCGGTGCCCGATTCGCCGCGCACCAGCACCGGCGCCATGCCGCGCGCCACCTTGGCGATGCGCGACTTCACGAGCCGCATCGGCTCCGAATCGCCGACCAGCCGCTCGAGCGCGGAAGCGCCTGCGCTGCCCGCGGCGGCCAGCGCCGACGTGCCGTCGCTCGCATCGGCGGCCTTGGCCGGGCGCGCCGCGGCCTGCGCGACCGGTGGCGGCTGCTGCGCCTGCACCGCGGAGGCGACGACCGCGCGGAACTGCTTCAGGTCGACCGGCTTGGTGAGGTAGTCGAAGGCGCCTGCCTTCAGTGCCTCGACCGCGTTCTCGGCCGAGCCGTAGGCGGTCATCACGACGCAGCGCTCGCTGCGCTGGTTCTTCTGGATGCGCTGGATGATCTCCATGCCCTGGCCGTCGGGCAGCCGCATGTCGGTGATCACGGCGTCGAAGCGCGTGGCCTCGAGGTGCTGCCAGGCTTCGGAGACGCTGCCCGCGGCCTCGACCCGGTAGCCTTCGCGCAGCAGCGTGAGTTCGTAGAGCGTGCGAAGGTCGGGTTCGTCGTCGATGACGAGGATCTGCGCGGGACGCTGGGAGGGCGGATGGGAGCTGCTCACGCCGCTATTGTGTCAGCCGGTTTTCGCTCGCGGCGAAGCCGACGAAGAATTCGTTGCCCTCGGGCGCCTCGCCCGCCAGCGCGCGCCGCTCGTAGCCGATGGCCGCGCCGTGGCGCCGGCACAGCTCGCGGCACAGGAACAGGCCGAGCCCGCTCGAGCGGCTTTCCGACGAGAAGAAGGGTTCGAACAGGTGGCGCTGCACCGCCGGTTCGAGCGGTGCGCCGTCGCTCCAGACCTGCAGGGTCGGCCGGCCCGGGCTGCCCGCGCGCTGCAGCGTGGTCACGACCTGGATCGCGCCCTCGCGCAGGCTCGCGTAGCGCGCCGCGTTGTCGAGCAGGTTCACCAGCAGGCGGCGCAGGTGCTCGACGTCGAAGCGCACCTCCACGCCCGGTGCGTCGAGCACCACGGTCACGCCCTTGCGCTGGGTCTGGCGCATCCATTCCTCGGTCAGTGCCTGCACGGTGGGGTCGAGCACCACCTGCTCGCCGAGCGACAGCACGCGCTGCTGGCGCGCGCGCGAGACGTCGAGCACGTCGTCGACGATGCGCGCGAGGCGTTGCGCGTTGTGCTGCACCATGTGCGTGAGCTGGCGGTGCGCGGGATCGGTCAGGTCCTCGTTGAGCAGCGCGCTGGCCTGCGTGATGGCGGCCAGCGGGTTGCGGATCTCGTGCGCGACCGCGGCCGACATGCGGCCCATGGCGGCCAGCTTCTCGGTGCGGATGCGGGCCTCGAGCTCGCGCAGGTCCTGCAGGAACATCACGCACAGGCTGCCCATGCGCTGGTCGCTCGAGGGCGTGAGGCGGGTGCGCACGCGCACCTCGCGCGCCGCGCCGCGCGCCTGCGCGACCGGGATCTCCTCGGACTGCGATTCGCGGCGCGCATAGGTCTGGCGCGCCAGCGCGGCCAGCGCATGCCAGGCCGGCTGGGCATGCAGCGGAAAGGGCAGCCGCAACTGGCCCAGGCCCTGGCCCAGGATCGCATCGGCCGCCGGGTTGGCCGCATGCACCAGGCCTTCGGCGTCGATCACCAGCACGCCTTCGCTCAGCGTCTCGATCACCAGGTCGTTGACCTGCGCCTGCATCTGCGCGCTGCTGCGGTTGTGCTGCGACACCGCTTCTTCGCGCGCCAGCCGGCGCGCGAGCTCGTGCGCCAGCAGCGCCACCACGAACAGCCCGGTGCCCGTCAGCGCCGCCTGCACGAAGCGCGCGGGCGAGTCGCCGGGCTGCTGCACCCAGTGCCAGGCGGCGTCGGCCAGCAGCAGCAGCGTGACGGTGGCGGTGGTGCCCATGCTCACCATCACCGTGCCGAGCACCGCGCTCATGAGCACCGGCAACGCGAACAGCGGTGTGTAGTTGATGTTGCCGCCCTGCGTGACCTGCAGCGCGGCGAAGACCGCGAGGTCGACGCCGGTGCTCAGCATCCAGGTGGCGCCGAAGCCGCGCATCGGCGGCTCGAAATGCACGTAGCGCGCGCCCAGTGCCGCCGCCGCGAGGTAGCTGGCCGACAGCACCACCGCCACCGGCTGCATGGTCTGGCCGAGCGCGAAGCTCACGCCCTGCAGCAGCACCAGCACCAGCGCGACGAAGCAGCGCGCGCCCATGAAGCCGCGCCACAGCCGCAGCAGCGCGGCGCTCTCGCGCGCGCCGGGCTCCAGCACGTCCCAGTCGGTGACCGGTTCGCCGCTGGCCCAGAGGGAGGAGCTGCTGCCCATCGCTGCGACGAAGCCGGCTCGGCGCCGTTCAGGCGCGCTCGGCGACCTGCCGGTGCGCGGCGCTGCAGTAGGGGGTGCCGTCGGTACCGCGCACCGCGTCGCTCGCGGGCAGGTGCAGGCCGCAGTGGGCGCAGCGCACCATCGCCTGCGGCGCGCCCACCGCGGGCGGCGCGGCGGGACGCGGCGTGCGGGCGGCGCGCTCCTGCATTTCTTCGCGGCGGTTCTTGCGCCAGAGCCAGATCGCGACCCAGACCACCGCGAGGACGAGAAGGTATTTCATGAGGTGTCTTCAGGCCGGCGGACGCGCCAGCACCACTTCGAGCACGAAGCGCGAGCCCACGTAGGCCAGCAGCAGCAGCGCCGAGCCCGCGTAGAGCACGCGCCGCGCGGTGCGCCCGCGCCAGCCGAAGCGCGCGCGGCCGATCAGCAGCACCGCGAAGCTGATCCAGGCCAGCACCGAGAAGGCTGACTTGTGGTCCCACTTCCAGGCCCGGCCCGCGGCGCCGTAGAGCTGTTCGCTGAACAGCAGCCCGGCCAGCAGCGTGGCCGACAGCAGCACGAAGCCGGCCGTCACGAAGCGGAAGGTGAGGCGTTCGAGCGTCAGCAGCGGCACGCCGCCCTGCGGCTCGGTGGCCAGGCGAATCTGCTTCTCGGCGCGCGTCGTGAGCCAGGCGTGCACCACCGCGGCGGCGAACAGGCCATACGAGGCGATGCCCAGCGCCAGGTGCAGCGGCAGCCAGGGCGAGGCCGACACGTGCAGCGGCGTGCCGGGAAAGAGGATCGCGAGCAGCACCGCCGCCGCGCCGAGCCAGGCCAGCGCGCGGCGCACCTGCAGCTGCGGATACATGCGGCTTTCGACCGCGTAGACGGTGAGCACCAGCCAGGCCGTGACCGACAGGGCGGGCGCGAAGCCGAAGCGGGGTTCGTGGCCGACCAGGCCATGGCCGAGCACCGCGGCATGCAGCAGCCAGGCCAGGCCGAGCGCCCACTGGGTGGCCTGCCGGCTCAGCCGGGCGCCTGCGGCGGCGGCAAAACCGTAGGCGGCCGCGGCGGCGATGCCCAGCGCCACGCCGAGTGGGGAGGGGATCGCTAAAATCATCGATCGGAGTTTAGCCGCTCACCCTTGCATTTCCGGGTGCCGCGCGCCAGCTTCCCTCCTACCCGTCTCCCGCGACTTCTCCCATCCGTCCCGCCGCAGCGGGGCAGCAAGCAAGGCATCCCCTCCATGGCCAGCGCTCTCACCGAAAAATTCTCCCGCCTCGTCAAGACGATGAGCGGCCAGGCGCGCATCACCGAAAGCAACGTGCAGGACATGCTGCGCGAAGTGCGCATGGCGCTGCTCGAAGCCGACGTGGCGCTGCCCGTGGTGCGCGACTTCGTCGCCCGCGTGAAGGAAAAGGCGCTCGGCCAGGAAGTGCTGGGCTCGCTCAAGCCGGGCCAGGCGCTGGTGGGCATCGTCAACCGCGAGCTCGCCGCCACCATGGGCGAGGGCGTCTCGGACATCAACCTCGCGGCCCAGCCGCCGGCGGTGATCCTGATGGCCGGCCTGCAGGGCGCCGGCAAGACCACCACCACCGCCAAGCTCGCCAAGCACCTGATCGAGAAGCGCAAGAAGAAGGTGCTCACGGTCTCGGGCGACGTCTACCGGCCCGCCGCCATCGAGCAGCTCAAGACCGTCACGAAGCAGGCCGGCGCCGAATGGTTCCCGAGCACGGCCGACCAGAAGCCGCTGGACATCGCGCGCGCCGCGCTCGACCACGCCAAGCGCCACTTCTTCGACGTGCTGCTGGTCGACACGGCCGGCCGGCTCGCGATCGACGAGGTGCTGATGGCCGAGATCCAGCAGCTGCACGGCGCGCTGAACCCGGTCGAGACCCTGTTCGTGGTCGACGCCATGCAGGGCCAGGACGCGATCAACACGGCGCGCGCCTTCAAGGAGGCGCTGCCGCTCACCGGCATCATCCTGACCAAGACCGACGGCGATTCGCGCGGCGGCGCGGCGCTGTCGGTGCGCCAGGTCACGGGCGTGCCGATCAAGTTCGCGGGCGTGAGCGAGAAGATCGACGGCCTCGAGGTGTTCGACGCCGAGCGCCATGCGGGCCGCATCCTGGGCATGGGCGACATCGTCGCGCTGGTCGAGCAGGTCACGGCCGGCGTCGACGTGGCGGCGGCGCAGAAGCTCGCGGCCAAGGTCAAGAGCGGCGCGGGCTTCGACCTCAACGACTTCCTCGGCCAGCTGCAGCAGATGAAGCAGATGGGCGGCCTCTCGAGCCTGATGGACAAGCTGCCCACGCAGATGGCCGCCAAGGCCAGTGAGGCCGACATGACGCGCGCCGAGCGCGACATCCGCCGCAAGGAAGGGATCATCCAGAGCATGACGCCGCTGGAGCGCCGCAAGCCCGAGCTGCTCAAGGCCACGCGCAAGCGCCGCATCGCGGCCGGCGCGGGCGTGCAGGTTCAGGAAGTGAACCGCCTGCTCAACGAGTTCGAGCAGATGCAGGGGATGATGAAGAAGATGAAGGGCGGCGGCCTCATGAAGATGATGAAGAAGATGGGCGGCATGAAGGGCATGGGCGGGATGGGTGGTCCCGGCGGGCCGAAGCTGCCGTTCTGAGCCGCGTACATATATAGAGAGATGGACGAAGCCCGCTGGGGATGACCCGGCGGGCTTCGTCGTTTTCAGGTCTGCACCTCGTAGACCGTCGCGTGCGCCTCGATCGGCGTCGGCAGCTCCCAGCGGTGCAGCATGCGCTCGATGCCCGCGTTCGACAGCGTCGTGTCGCGCTCGCGGTTGCGGCGCATCAGCTCGGCATGCGGCACCTCGAGGTACACCAGCTCGATCCGGGCGTGGTAGGCCCACAGCAGGTCCAGCGTCTTGGTGCGCATCTGCTGGCTCAGGTGGGTGGCGTTCCAGACGAAGGGTTCCTGCCTGCGCAGCAGCGCCTTCGCCTGGTCGACCGCGTGGTGCGCGGCGAGCCCGTCGTTCTCGCCGTGCTTCAGGCCCAGCCCGGCGCGCGCATCGTCGAAGGACACGACCGGCCAGCCCTTGCGCTGCTGCGCCACCCAGTGGTTCTTGCCGCTCGCGGGGAGGCCGCACATCACCGTCACGCGCGAGCCCGGGTTCTGGAACAGCGGGTAGTCGGGGCTGGTGTCGGCGCCGCGGAAGTACGCCAGGCGCGTGTGGGCGTCGACCATCTGTCGCGGGCCGTCCCAGCAGCCTTCCTCCTGCGCGAGCTGCTCGAACAGCGCGATGTCGGCCAGGCTGTCGGAGCGTTTCTCGTAATGGCGCCCCAGCATGTCGCAGCGCGCGACGCAGCACAGGTCGGGCAGGCTCAGCTCCCACGACAGCCGGTGCACCAGCCGCTCGGGCCGCTCGCCCTTGCGCGAGGCGAAGGCATGGAACGGCAACTGATGCACCGCGACGATCCGGCACACGGCCTCGCGCAGCGCGAACGGCACGCGCGCCTTCCACATCAGCACGCGCACGTCGACCGCGCCGCGGCGCGAATGGCCGGGCTGGCCGATGCGGCCGCTGGCCTCGTCGATCACCGTGGTGTCGGGCTTGGCGATGTCGTGCAGCAGGCAGGCCATGAACAGCACGAAGCGGCCGTCGGCATCGGCGCGCCGGTAGTGCTCGTCCTGCAGCAGTGCATCGAGCACCATGCGCGTGTGGAGGCCGACGTTGCCCTCGGCGTGGTAGTACGGATCCTGCGGCGTCTCCTCGAGGCGCAGCAGGCCCGGCAGCAGTTCGCAGCAGCGCGCCCACTCGGCGCCTGCTCCGGGCGCGGGCACCAGCGTGCGAAGTTCGTCGAAAGTCATCGCGGCCTCCCGGTGGTCGTGAGTTCGGCGGGATCGCGCAGCGTGCGCAGTCCCAGGTCGTGCCAGCCGAGCGGCGGCACCGGCGCATGGAGGTCCGCGCCCGGCGCCAGCCGGTTCGGCAGCAGCGGTCGGCGGCTGTGGTGCGAGCCCGAGTCGAGGATGGTCTGGACGAAGTCCGGGCGCACCCACTTGTAGCGGCCCGTCACCTGGCCGTCCGACTCGGCCTTGAGGTACAGGCCCTCCGCCAGGTCCGACAGGTCGGTCTGCTGCCGCGCCAGCGCGAGCGGCTGGCCTTCGTCGGCCACGGCCTGCTCGAAGGCCGAGCGCCAGTCGGTGCTGCGCGCGAGCGAAGGCCGCACGAGCGAACGCAGGGCCTTCGGCTGGCGTGGCATCGCGCCCTCGTAGAGCACCGGCACCGACAGCACCGGGCCGCCCGCGAGCAGCGCCTGCCGCGCCGGCGTCGAGAGAAAGCGCTGCGCCTGGCGGTCGTAGAGATCGAACTCCAGGAAGAAGGCCGGCAGCCGGTCGTACCAGCAGCTGTGCTTGGCGAAGCACCACTCGCCGTACATCACGTAGCGGTCCTCGAGCCGTTCGAGCAGCGCCGCCTCGTGCGTGGCGGCCCAGTGCTTGAACAGGTTGAACTGGCGCTCGCCGGCACCGCCCGCGAGGTAGTGGCCGCGCGACTGCAGCAGCAGCTCGCCGGCCGCGCTGAACGACACGGCGGCGTTCGCGCCATCGAGCTTTTCCTCGATGACCACGTGCAGTCCGTGCAGCGCCGCCAACGGCGTCTGGCCGTCGTCGCTGTCGCCGGGCTGCAGCCGCGAGCCTTCGAGGTGCGCGGTCCGCGGGTACTTCAGCAGCGGCAGCGACGAGAGGGAAGAAGAAAGGGGAAACACGTTTGTTCTCCGGATGGAAACCAGGAAGAACCGACAACGTGCGGGAGCGAAGCTGAGAGGGATCGGGAGCGACTTCGACGGGCGCCGTTTCCAGCGAAGGGCCGTGTCCGGTCAGCGGATGCGCAGCTTGGCGCCCGACATGACCAGTGAAGTGGTGTTGTCGGCGTCAGAGGGTGGTGACGGCGAATCGGGGCACTTGGCGCTCCAGGGGATCGGGAGATCCGTGGGTGGAAAAAAGGAAGGCGCGATTCTAGGCGCGCCATGAAAAAAGCCGGCCCCTCGGGGCCGGCTTCGTGCGAGGCGTGTGGCGTGCGCGCGTCAGGCGGTGGCCAGCGCCGCGGGGCGCGAGAGGCGCAGCGCATGCATCCAGGCGCGGCGCAGCACGGCCGGCGAACGCGATTCCTCGGGGATCAGCAGGAAGCCGCGGTCGCGCAGCGTGGTGCCCAGCGCGATCTGGCTGGTCAGCACGGTCAGCGGGATCGCCAGCAGCAGCGGCAGGCCGACCGGCATGAGCCACATCAGGGCGCTCGGGTCGATCATCGCGACGCCGACGGCCAGCAGCGCGATCACCAGCGTCATGGGGGCCAGCTGCGAGGCGGCAACCCTCCACGGCACGGCGGCGGCTTCGCGCGGGGGCGACTTCCAGTCGAGCTTGATGCCGGTGAGGGCGACCAGCACGAACAGCGAGTGGGCCAGCATGCGCACCGGTGCCTGCACGATCGCGAGACCGCTTTCCATCACCGAGCTCTTGATCAGGCCCCACAGGCCGCCGAACTGGCGTTGCTCGCCGCGCATCAGCACGGCAACGATGCCGAGCACGCGGGGCAGGAACAGCAGGCACAGGGTCCAGATCCAGAGGCCGGCGAGTTCGGCCGGCAGCACGCTCCAGCTCGAGATCAGGCTGGAACCGCTGAGCCACAGCGCGGTGCCCAGCGTCAGGAACGCGAGCCACAGCGGAGCGGAAACGTAGGCCATGGTGCCGGTCACGAACATCGCGCGGTGCACCGAGTGGATGCCGGGCTCGGCCATCAGGCGGGCGTTCTGCAGGTTGCCCTGGCACCAGCGGCGGTCGCGCTGCAGTTCGGCCAGCAGGTCCGGCGGTTGCTGTTCGTAGCTGCCGACCAGGTCGGACACCAGCCACACGTTGTAGCCGGCGCGGCGCATCAGCGCGGCTTCGACGAAGTCGTGCGACATGATGCCGCCCGACATGCCGCCGGTGCCCTTGATCGGGGCCAGCGCGCAATGCTTCATGAAGGGCTCGACGCGGATGATCGCGTTGTGGCCCCAGTAGTGCGATTCGCCCAGTTGCCAGAACTGCATGCCCAGCGTGAACAGGCGGCCCGTCACGCGGGAAGCGAATTGTTGGGCGCGGGCATGCAGCGTCACGTGGCCGATGGCCTGGGTGGCGGTCTGGATGATGCCGGCGCTCGGGTTGGCTTCCATCAGCTTGACCATCGAGGTCAGGCAGTCGCCGCTCATCACGGAGTCGGCGTCGAGCACGACCATGTAGCGGTAGTCCTTGCCCCAGCGGCGGCAGAAGTCGGCCACGTTGCCGGCCTTGCGGTGCGTGCGGCGGGTGCGCAGGCGGTAGTAGACCTCGACCTGCGGCTGGTTCGGGCTGTCGGCCAGCGCTGCGCGCAGGTCTTCCCAGGCGGCGCGCTCGGCGGCGGCGGTCTCGGGGTTGTAGCTGTCGGACAGCACGAACACGTCGAACTGCTTCGCGTGGCCGGTGGCCGCGACCGATTCGCAGGTGGCGCGCAGGCCGGCGAACACGGTGGCCACGTCCTCGTTGCAGATCGGCATGATGATCGCGGTGCGGGCCTCGGGGTTCATCGGGTGGTTGGCCACCTGCTTGACCGAGAGCGCATGCTTGTCGCCGCGCACCGAGACGTAGAAGCCCATGAGGGCGGTCACGAAGCCGGTCACGACCCAGCCCGAGAGCAGGCCGTAGAGGCCGATCTGGCCGTATTCGAGCCAGACGTTGTCGTAGTCGGGCTGCACGCCCGCGAACAGCGTGGAAGCGACCACGGTGCTCAGCACGGTCAGCAGCATGAAGGCCAGGCGGCGCTGCGAGGCGGCGCGCTGCCACGGCTGCCTGGCTTCGGCCGGGGCGCTTTCGCGTTTGCCGCCGGCACCCAGGCGGACCAGCAGGGCGGTCCCGATGCTGTTCCAGAAGCCGCGCCAGGGGCGGGGCGTCATCGAGCCGCGGTTGACCGGAGGCGCGGTGACGGCGTTGGGATGGCGTTCCTCACGCACCGGGCTGCGGCGCGAGAAGTCGGAATCGGCCAGGACATTGAGTTGGGAGAAGTCGTTCGGCTTCATGGTGTTTACCAACGTTGCTTGTCGAGGGAGGAGGAGGTGTCGCCAATGGCCGGAAAGCGCTTGAAGACGCAATCCGTCGCGACGCCGCCGGCGCTGGCGAGCGCGGCTGGCGAATGGCCCGCGGCACGGGGCCGCGAGGCGGAAAACTGCTTTTGACGCAGGCCGTCGCGCTGCGGACGCAGTGCGAAAGATGGGCTGTTGAATGCTGTCATGCCACTACAGGGGCAAACCCTGTGCCAGCATGGAAAAGTGCTTTGGAATCAAGCACTTGGGCCGCTTCGGCCGGAATTTCCGGGGGCCGGAGGGCAAAAAGGGCCTCAAAACCCCCGTTTTTGTCGCCGAATCCCGACAAGCTCACCGGCCTGCCGAAAAACAACCATATGAATCAACGACTTAGGGGCGTCGCTCGTCAGCGACACCCTCGCCACCCGGAGCGACAGCGTCGGCCTTGAAGTGGCCCGGCGTGAGCTCGTGCTTCTGCAGCAGGCGGTAGAACTCGGTGCGGTTGCGGTCGGCCAGGCGGGCCGCGTCGGCGACGTTGCCGTCGGTCAGTTTCAGCAGGCCGACCAGGTATTCGCGCTCGAAGCGCTGCTTGGCCTCGGCATAGGTCTGGACCTCCACGGTCGGCACCCGCAGCGCGCGCTGCACCAGCGCCAGCGGGATCAGCGGCGAGCTCGACAGCGCGCAGACCTGCTCGACCACGTTGTAGAGCTGGCGCACGTTGCCGGGCCAGGCCGCGGTGGTCAGCGCCTTCAGCGCCTCGGGCGCGAAGCCCGACAGCCGCTTGCCGTACTTGGTCGAGAGCTTCTGAAGGAAGTGGTTGGCCAGCAGCGGGATGTCCTCGCGGCGCGCCGACAGCGGCGGCAGCGTGAGCGTCACCACGTTGAGCCGGTAATAGAGGTCCTCGCGGAACTGGCCGGCCTCCATCGCGGCATCGAGGTCGCGGTGGGTGGCCGAGATGATGCGCACGTCGACCTCGATCGACTGGCTGGCGCCCAGCGGGCGCACCGCGCGCTCCTGCAGCACGCGCAGCAGCTTGACCTGCAGCGCGGGCGGCATGTCGCCGATCTCGTCGAGCAGCAGGGTGCCGCCATCGGCTTGCTGGAACAGGCCCTTGTGGTTGGCGTGGGCGTCGGTGAAGGCGCCCTTCATGTGGCCGAACAGCTCGGACTCGAGCAGCGCCTCGGGGATGGCGCCGCAGTTGACCGCCACGAAGGGCTTGTCGGCGCGCGCGCTGGCCTTGTGGATGGCGCGCGCCAGCATCTCCTTGCCGGCGCCCGAGTCGCCGCGCAGCAGCACCGAGGCGTCGGACTTGGCGACCATGCGCGCCTCGGCCAGCAGCTCGGCCATGCGGTTGCTGCGGCTCACGATGTCGACGCGCCAGCTGTCGTCGCCGGTCTTGCTCGGCACCGTGGCCGGCGCGCCCAGCGCGAGCGCCTGGGCGATCTTGTCGAGCAGTTCGCGCCCGTCGTAGGGCTTGGTCAGGTAGGTGAAGACGCCGCGCGCGGTGGCTTCCACCGCGTCGGGGATGGTGCCGTGCGCGGTCAGCAGGATCACCGGCAGCGAGGGATGGCGCTTGCGGATCTCGTCGAACAGCGCCAGGCCGTCGCGCCCGGGCAGGCGCACGTCGCTGAGCACCAGCTGCGGATGCTCGATCTCGAGCTGCGTGAGCGCCGTCTCGGCCGAGGTCACGGCCGTGACCTGGTAGCCCGCCGAGCTCAGCCGCATCGACAGCAGCCGCAGCATGTCCGGATCGTCGTCGACGACCAGCAGGCGGGCGCCCGAAGTACTCATGGAGTGGACCTGCTTCCGTTGGGTGCCGAGGCCGGTGCCGCGGGCGTGTTGGGCCGCGCAAAGCTGCGCTCGATGGCGCGCAGGGCTTCGATGCGGTCGTTGAGCTGGTCGATGCGGCGCTGGCTGTCGCGCAGCTGTTGCACCTGCTTGTCGCGGTCGTCCTCGACGCGGCGCTGCTCGATGTAGCGCGCGGCCAGCGCGCGTGCCAGCGGCTGCAGCGGCTGGGCCTCGGGCGCGGGATTGGCGATCACGCGCTGCAGCAGGCCCAGCGCGCGCGCCAGGTCGGCCGGCACGCGGGTCTGCGACAGCAGGATCGCGAGGTGCATCTGCGCCGTGGGCGCGTCGCCGGGGTCGCCCAGGCGCTGGATCTCGGCGTTCAGCTCGGCGCCGCTGAGCGGGCGCATCTTGTCGGCGTAGGCCAGCACGGCGGCCACCGGGCCCTGGGTCATCAGCGTGAACAGCGAGGCCGGCTGGGTGGCCGGCGCCTTCGGCTCGGCCTCGACCGGCATCACGCGCGGCAGCACCGGCGGCGGCGGCAGCGCATCGGCTTCCGCAGGCGGCTTGGGCGGCGCGCTGCAGGCGGCCAGCAGCAGGAGCCACGGCGCGGCCAGCGCAGCCAGTGCGCGGGTGGCGGTGGAGGGGCGTACGGACGAAAAAGACATGGACGAAGAAGGACGACGCGGGGCGTTGGCGATGGCTACGGGGATGTGGGGGGCGCCGGGAAGCTCAGGCCGTGCGCGGCAGCTCGATGCGGAAACGCGCGCCGGGCCCCTCGGGCAGCAGGGCGATGCGGCCCCCATGGGCTGCAATGTACTCCTGCACGATGGAAAGTCCGATGCCCGTGCCCTTGACCGCATGCTCCGGTTGGCGTTCGCCGCGGTAGAAGGGCTCGAAGATGCGGTCGCGGTCGCCCTCGGCGATGCCCGGGCCGGCGTCGTTGACGTCGATGCGCACCGCCTCGGGCGTGCCCGAGACCACCAGCGTGATGGTGCCGCCGCGCGCCGAGAAGCGGATCGCGTTCGACAGCAGGTTGGCGATCGCGGTGCCGAGCTTGGTGCGGTCGACCGTGAGCGCGATGCGCTCGCCCTCGGCGCGCACCGTGAGGCCGTGGGCCTGCCACTGGAGCCGCTGCGATTCGATCTGCTCCTCGATCAGCGGCAGCAGCTCGGTGCGCTCGCGGCGCAGCTCGCGCGCCTCGAAGGCGGCCGCGTTGAAGCGCAGCAGGGCCTCGATCTGGCCCTGCAGCGCCACCGTGTTCTGGTTCAGGATCTGCGCCACCTCGAGCTGCGCCGGGTTCAGCGCGCCGGTCACGCCGTCCTCCAGCAGCGACACGCCCTCGCGCAGCGCCGCCAGCGGCGTCTTCAATTCGTGCGAGACGTGGCGCAGGAAGCGCGCCTTGTCGGCGTCGAGCTCGGTCAGCCGCAGCCGCAGCCATTCGAGCTGCTGCGACACGCGCCGCACGTCGGCCGGGCCGCGGATGTCGATCGGCTCGTCGAGCCGGTTCTGGCCCAGGCCGACGATGGCGTGCTCGAGCCGCTTGAACGGCCGCGCCAGCCAGATGCCGAAGGCCAGCGCCAGCGACACCGCGAGCACGCTGGCCGCGACCACCTCGCGCATCAGCCGGCGGCGCGCGTTCTCGATGCGCTTGGCCAGCGCGTCGTTCTGCATCTCGATCAGGAACTGGGCCTGCTGCGCGATGTTGGTGTTGAGCGCGTCGAGGTCGCGGAACTGCATCGCCATCGTGCTCTCGCGCTGCAGCGCGCTGTCGGCGTTGCCGCTCATCAGGCCCTCGATCACGCCGAGCTGGGTGCGCCAGGCCTCGGTGCTGGCGGGCGCCAGGCCGTTCTTCTCGAGCCGTTCGAGCACGCCGTGGGCCTCGCGCGCGGCATCGTCGAAGCGGCGCCGCAGCACCGAATCGTTGAGCACCAGCGACTGGCGCCCGGCGCGCTCCATCGCCGCGCTGCGCTCGGCCAGCGACTGCGCCGCGCCCGACAGCCGCAGCGCGCGCGCCGCGGCGTCGCGGCTTTGCGTCATCAAGGTGTCGTACTGCAGCACCGAGCGCAGCGCCACGCCCACCAGCAGCGCGGTGATCAGCAGGAAGGCGAACAGCAGGAGCTGCTGGAACGAGCCCCGTATCGATCGCTTCGCCATCAGGCGAGCGCCCCGGCGGCGGACGCGCTCTCGCGCGTGGGCACTTCGCCGCGCAGCGTGTAGGCCAGCGAGCGCGTGATGCGCAGATCGGTCATCCGGCCCACGAGCCGTGCGTCGCCCTCGAAGTTGACGACCCGGTTGCAGGCCGTGCGGCCCATCAGCTCGTTCGCGTCGCGGCGCGAGGCGCCTTCCACCAGCACGCGCTGGGTGCTGCCCACCAGCGCCTCGCCGAAGCGCTTCACATTGCCGTCGATCACGGCCTGCAGCTTCTGCAGCCGCGCCAGCTTGACCTCGTGCGGCGTGTCGTCGTGCAGCGCGGCGGCCGGCGTGCCGGGGCGCGGGCTGAAGATGAAGCTGAAGCTGGCGTCGAACTGGCAGTCGTCGATCAGCTTCATCATCTTGTCGAAGTCGGCCTCGGTCTCGCCGGGGAAGCCGACGATGAAGTCGCTCGACAGCGCGAGCTCGGGCCGGATCGCGCGCAGCTTGCGCACCGTGCTCTTGTATTCCATGGCGGTGTAGCCGCGCTTCATCGCCATCAGGATGCGGTCGCTGCCGTGCTGCACCGGCAGGTGCAGGTGGCTCACGAGCTGCGGCACCTTGGCATAGGCCTCGATCAGCCGCGGCGTGAATTCGTTCGGATGGCTGGTGGTGTAGCGGATGCGCTCGATGCCGGGGATCTCGGCCACGTACTCGATCAGCAGCGCGAAGTCGGCGATCTCGGCCGTGTCGCCCATGCGGCCGCGGTAGGCATTGACGTTCTGGCCCAGCAGCGTGACCTCGCGCACGCCCTGGTCGGCCAGGCCGGCGATCTCGACCAGCACGTCGTCGAGCGGCCGGTTGACCTCCTCGCCACGCGTGTAGGGCACCACGCAGTAGCTGCAGTACTTGGAGCAGCCTTCCATGATCGACACGAAGGCGGTGGCGCCTTCCACGCGCGCGGGCGGCAGGTGGTCGAACTTCTCGATCTCGGGAAAGCTGATGTCCACCTGCGGGCGGTCGAGCCGCTCGCGCTCGGCCAGCATCTCGGGCAGCCGGTGCAGGGTCTGCGGGCCGAACACGATGTCGACGTAGGGCGCGCGCGCGATGATGGCGTTGCCCTCCTGGCTGGCCACGCAACCGCCGACGCCGATCTTCACGCCGCGCGCCTTCAGGTGCTTGACGCGGCCCAGGTCGGAGAACACTTTTTCCTGCGCCTTCTCGCGCACCGAGCAGGTGTTGAACAGGATCAGGTCGGCCTCGTCGACGTTCTGCGTCGGCTCGTAGCCCTGCGCGGCATGGAGCACGTCGGCCATCTTGTCCGAGTCGTACTCGTTCATCTGGCAGCCGAAGGTTTTGATGAAGACTTTCTTGGCGGTCATGGGGAGCTCTTCTATATAGGAGAGGCCCTCGTCTTGCGGAGGGCCGGGCGGACACGGGGCTTTCGTGGCGAAAGCGGCGGGGCGTGTCCGCGAAAGGAATGCCGGTGCGGCCGACGGCCGCCGGCGAGATACCTACTGCGTGTTGACCGTGTCGTTCTGCACGAAGGGCCAGATGTTGAGGAAGGGCTTGTTCAGCGATTCGCGGCTGGCGGTGGCTTCGTCGGGCGTGAGGATCCAGACCTCGCGCAGCATGCCCGCGGCATCGCGCGTGTAGTTGACCAGCAGGTTCTGGCCCGTGATCGCGCCGCTCATCACCAGCATGTTCTGGCCGCTGCGGATGCGCGCGCCGGGCGCGAGCCGGTCGGCGCGGCCGTCGAGCATCACGTCGTTGCCGTCGATCACGCGGAACTTGCCGCGCAGGGTGCCGACCGGGAAATTGCGCCCGCCGACCAGCGATTCGTTCTGGGTCTGCGGCCGGGGCACCGCGTCCTGCGCGCTGGCCTGGAGCGGGAAGAAGCTGGAAGTGGCTGCCAGCGTTGCGCAGGCTGCTATGAAATGAAGAGCGTTCGTGGGTGTCTTGCAGCGGTTCATGGGGTTCATCCAGAGGCTGTGGAGCGGGGATTCTAGCGAGCGGGGTGCCTGTCCATCGGTGCTTATCCCGACCGTTTTTACCGGGCGCGGCGCCCTGGCCTTTACTTTTCTTTACGGCGTGGATGGACACTCGGAACCCCCCGCGATCCAATAGCCGCTGTCAGCCCAAAGTGCACAAAAACCCATGAAGAAGAACGCAGTCATCGCCCTCGTGGGCGTGTCGATCGTCGCCGCCGCGGGATGGTGGTGGAGCGGCTCGGGCGAGCGCGCCGCGGCGAAGAGCGCCAAGGGGCCGGTCGCCGCGCCGACCGCGCTGGTCACGCTCGCCACCGCCGTGCGCCAGGACGTGCCGGTCACGGTGCAGGTCAACGGCAGCGTGGTCTCGCTCAACAGCGTGGACCTGCGACCGCAGGTGACCAACACGGTCGACGTGGTGCATGTGAAGGAAGGCCAGTTCGTGAAGCAGGGGCAGTTGCTCTTCACGCTCGACGACCGCAACGACCAGGCCAACCTGGCGCGCGCCCAGGCCCAGCAGAAGCGCGACGAGGCCACGCTGGCCGACCTGGATCGCCAGTACAAGCGCAGCCAGGAATTGCTGGCGCAGAACTTCATCTCCAAGAGCGCGACCGACGCCACGCTGTCGCAACTCGAGGCGCAGCGCGCGGCGGTCGCGGCCGACCGCGCCGCGGTGCAGTCGGCCCAGGTGGCGCTGAGCTACACCAAGCTGCATGCGCCGATCGCGGGCCGCATCGGCGCCGTCAACATCTACCCGGGCACGCTGGTGCAGCCCACGCTGTCGCTGGTCACGGTCACGCAGCTCGACCCGATCGCCGTGAGCTTCCCCGTGCCCGAGGCCAACCTGCAGGACCTGCTGGCCGCCGCGCGCACCCGCTCGCGCGTCGAGGCCGTGGTCACGGGCCGCAAGGACACGCTGCAGGGCACGCTCAACTTCGTCGACAACACGGTCGATCCGCAGATCGGCACCGTGCGCGCCAAGGCCGTGTTCGACAACGCCGACCAGAGCCTGTGGCCCGGCCAGTTCGTCGGCACCCGCATCACGGTGCGCACGCTCGAGGGCGTGACGGTGGTGCCGGCGGCGGCGCTGATGATGCTGCCCGAGGGCACCTCGCTCTACGTGGTCGACAAGGAACGCAACGCGAGCCGCCGCAAGGTGAAGACGCTGCACACCTTCGGCACCAAGGTCGCGGTCAGCGGCGTCGAGCCCGGCGAGCAGGTCGTGATCGAGGGCAGCCAGAACGTGCGGCCCAACGGCAAGGTGCGCATCGACGACAAGCCGCGCGGCGACGCGCCCGCGACCCCGGCCGCGCCCGGCGGCACCACGGGCGTGACGCCCGGCAGCGCGGCGTCGTCCGATGGCGTCGACATCCGCTCGACGCAGCGGGAACGCGCATGAACATTTCAGAGCTGTGCATCCGCCGTCCCGCGATGACGGTGCTGCTGTCCGCGGCCGTCGTGGTGGTGGGCATCTTCGCCTACTTCAGCATCCCGGTCGCGGCGCTGCCCAGCTACAACACGCCCGTCATCAACGTCAATGCGCAGCTGCCGGGCGCCAGTCCCGACACCATGGCGAGTTCGGTCGCGCTGCCGCTCGAGAAGCAGTTCTCGACCATCCCGGGCCTGCAGACCATCAGCTCGGTCAACACGCAGGGCGTGACCTCGCTCACGCTCGAGTTCGTCAGCAGCCGCGACATCGACGCCGCCGCGGTCGACGTGCAGGCCGCGCTCTTGCGCGCGCAGCGCCAGCTGCCGCAGGAGCTCACGCAGCTGCCCTCGTACCGCAAGGTCAACCCGGCCGATGCGCCGGTGCTGTTCATCGCGCTGATCTCGCCGTCGATGAACCCCTCGGAGCTCAACGACTACGCCGAGAACCTGATCTCGCCCACGCTCTCGACCATCGACGGCGTGGCACAGGTGGGCGTGTACGGCCGCAAGGCCTTCGCGGTGCGCATCAAGGCCAATGCCGACCTGCTCAACGCGCGCAACATCACGCTCGACGAGCTCGCGCGCGCGGTCAACTCGGCCAACGCCAACACGCCGGTCGGCGTGCTCGACGGCCCGCGCCAGACGCTGACCATCCAGGCCAACCAGCAGCTCACGCGCGCGGCCGACTTCGCCAAGCTGATCGTCGGCCAGCGCAACGGCGCACCGGTGCGGCTCGACGAGGTCGCGACCATCGAGGACAGCTTCGAGTCGGTCAAGACCGCCAGCAGCTTCAACGGCCAGAGCTCGATCTCGCTGGCCGTGCAGCGCCAGCCCAACGCCAACACGGTGCAGGTGGTCGACGCGGTGCGCGCGCTGATCCCGCGCTTCAAGGCCGAGCTGCCGCAGTCGGTCGAGATCCAGATGGTCAACGACCGCTCGCTGTCGATCCGCGAGGCGGTGCACGACGTGCAGCTCACGCTGCTGGGCACCATCGCGCTGGTGGTGCTGGTGATCTTCCTGTTCCTGCACCGGCTGGTCGCCACGCTGATCCCGGCCGCCACCATCCCGATCTCGCTGATCGGCGCGGTGGCGCTGCTCTATGCCTTCGGCTACAGCCTCGACAACGTCTCGCTCTTGGGCATCACGCTGGCCGTGGGCCTGGTGGTGGACGACGCCATCGTGGTGCTCGAGAACATCATGCGCTACGTCGAGAAGGGCATGGACCCGCTGGCGGCCTCGCTGCGCGGCGCGCGCGAGGTGGGCTTCACCATCGTCTCGATCTCGATCTCGCTGGTGGCGGTGTTCATCCCGATCTTCTTCATGCCGGGCGTGATCGGCCTCTTGTTCCACGAGTTCGCGGTGGTGGTGGCGCTGGCGGTGCTGGTGTCGGCCATCGTCTCGCTGACCCTGGTGCCGATGCTCGCGAGCCGGCTGCTCAAGCAGGTGCCGCGGCCCGAGGGCGGCGCGCGCCACGACCATGAGGAGGAGCATCCCGAGCCCGGCACCGCGATCGGCCGCGCCTTCGAGCGCGGCTACCGCTGGGTGCACGGCAGCTACATGCGCACGCTCGACTGGACTCTGGCGCACCGCGGGCTGATGCTGCTGATGGCCGGCGCCACCTTCGTCGTCACGGCCTGGCTGTTCATCACGATCCCCAAGGGCTTCTTCCCCGAGGAGGACATCGGCCAGATCCAGATCACGACCGAGGCCGCCGAGGACATCTCCTTCACCGCCATGAAGGCGCTGCAGGACCGCGTGTCCGACGCGCTGATGGCCGACCCCAGCGTCGACTACGTGAGCTCCTTCGTCGGCGTGGGCGGCCCCACCGCCACGCAGAACTCGGGCCGGCTGTTCGCGGTGCTCAAGGCGCGCAGCGAGCGGCCGAAGATGCCCAAGGTGCTCGAGTCGCTGCGCCAGCGCTTCCGCGAGATTCCCGGCATCGCCGTCTACATGCAGCCGGTGCAGAACCTGCGCCTGGGCGGGCGCCAGAGCAAGGCGCGCTTCCAGTACACGCTGCAGAGCGTGAATGCCGGCGAGATGGTGCCCTGGGCCACGCGGCTGATGGAACGCATGCGCGCCGACCCGGACTTCCGCGACGTCACCAGCGACTCGCAGAACCGCGGCCTGCAGGCGACGCTGAAGATCGACCGCGACAAGGCCGGCGTGCTCGGCGTGGCCGTGGGCGACCTGCGCACCGCGCTCTACAACGCCTATGGCGACCGCCAGATCGGCAGCATCTACGCGGCCAGCAACACCTACCAGGTGATCCTCTCGGCGTCCGACAACGACCGGCAGTTCGAGGACGACGTCTCGCGCCTGTCGGTGCGCAGCACCACCGGCCGGCTGGTGCCGCTGTCGGCCTTCTCGAGCATCGAGCGCACCGTGGGCCCGACCTCGGTCAACCACCAGGGCCAGCTGCAGGCGGTGACGGTGTCGTTCAACCTCGGGCCCGACGTGCCGCTGGGCAACGCCACCGCCAAGATCGACCGCTTCAAGGACGAGCTCAAGATGCCGCAGTCGATCATCACCACCTACGGGGGCGATGCCGCGGTGTTCCAGAGCTCGCAGTCCAGCCAGGCCGTGCTGCTGGTGCTGGCGGTGCTGGTCATCTACGTGCTGCTGGGCGTGCTCTACGAGAGCTACATCCATCCGATCACCATCCTCGCGGGCCTGCCCTCGGCGGCGGTGGGTGCGCTGATCTCGCTGAAGATCTTCGGCTTCGACCTCACGCTGATCGCGACCATCGGCATCCTGCTTTTGATCGGCATCGTGAAGAAGAACGCGATCATGATGATCGACTTCGCGCTCGACGCGCAGCGCACCGAGGGCCTGCAGCCGGTGGAGGCGATCCGCGAGGCCTGCCGGCTGCGCTTCCGCCCGATCCTGATGACCACGCTGGCCGCGCTGATGGGCGCGCTGCCGCTCGCGCTGGGCCTGGGCGCCGGTGCCGAGCTGCGCCAGCCGCTGGGCGTGGCGGTGGTGGGCGGGCTGATCTTCTCGCAGGTGATCACGCTCTACATCACGCCCGCGATCTACCTGGCGCTCGACCGCTACAGCGGCAGCGGGCCGATGGTCGACCTGCCGAAGGAAGCGCAGGCCGAGGTCTCGCACGCTTGAATGCGGGATCGGGATCGGGATCGGGATCGGGATCGGACAGCCGAACGCAGAAGGAAGACAAAAGCTACGCAGAAGTCGCAGAAGAGGAGACAAAGCGCTTTGGCTGTCCTTCTGCGACCTCTGCGAAACCTTCGCGACCTCTGCGTTCGGCTGCCCGCATTCCGGCTCAAGCCCGGCCTCGTCCCTGCCGCGCCGACGCGGGATCGAGGAACAGCTGGCGGAAGTAGTCGCGCAGCGCCGTCATCGCGGGCGAGAACTCCACGCCCTGCTTCCAGCCGAGCCCGATGTTCATCGTGGGGATCGGGTCGCGCAGGTTGATGGTCTCGATGCGCTTGCCCTCGAGCGACCACGGGCGGTAGACCATGTCCGACAGCACCGTCACTCCGCCGCCGTTGGCGACCGTGCTGCGCACCGCCTCCACCGAGCTGGTGCGCAGCCGCACCTTGGGCTGGTGCGGCGTGCGGCCCCAGTACTTGAGCGCGGTGGCCGCGGCCTCGTCGACCGTGAGCATGATGTAGGGCTCGGCCGCCACGTCGGCCAGCGTGACCTCGGCCTTGTCGAGCAGCGGATGCTTGGCCGGCACCCACAGCCGGCGCTGCGAGCCGAAGAAGGTCTCGAGCGAGAGCTCGCGCAACACCACGTTCGAGGTCAGCACCACGCCGAGGTCGTAGCGCCGCGTGATCAGTCCTTCCTCGATCGCCTCGCGCGCCACCTCGTGCACCTTCAGCGTGACCTGCGGATGCAGCTGCTCGAAGCGCTGCAGGTGGTGCGGCAGGAAGTAGCCCAGCACCGTGTAGCTCGCGGCGATGGTCAGCTCGCCCTGCACGGCGGCGTCCTCGTGCGGCATGCGCTGCGCCTCGTCGGCCGCGGCCAGCACCGCATAGGCATGGCTCAGGAAGCGGCGCCCGCCCTTGGTCAGTTCCACGCCGTGCGGATGGCGCTCGAACAGCTGCTGGCCCAGCATCTCCTCGAGCTCGCGGATCGCGGTGGTCACGGCCGACTGCGAGATGTTGAGCTGCAGCGCCGCGTGCGAGATGCGGCCCGCCTCGGCCACCGCCGAGAAGTACTTGAGCTGGCGAAGGGTCAGGGACATGGCGGGACTTCGGGGAGTGGATCGGTATCGGCAACGCGGGGCAGCCGGTGCATGGGTTGGTGAAAACCCGATACCGCGCGATCGAATGGCTCCAGCGTAGCAAGGCATGCGCCGCAACGCAGCATCTGTTTTTCAGATACCGAGTGCGCGGAAAACAATGCTTTTCAGTCTTTGGACCGCTCACTAATCTTCGGACCGTCCCGCCGCGCCGCGCCTTGGCTGCCACGGGACGCACAACGAACAAAGGCTGTCACACGTGAAGAAGAAGCGGATCGATCTGAACTCCGACATGGGCGAGGGCTTCGGCCCCTGGACCATCGGCGATGGCGTCGACGCGGAACTGATGCCGCTGATCAGTTCGGCCAACATCGCCACCGGCTTCCATGCCGGCGATCCGAACATCATGCGGCGCATGGTCGCGCTGGCGCGCGAGCACGGCGTGGGCATCGGCGCGCACCCGGGCTTTCGCGACCTCGTGGGCTTCGGTCGGCGCCACATCCAGGCGCCGGCCGAGGAACTGGTCAACGACATGGTCTACCAGCTCGGCGCGCTGCGCGAGTTCGCGCGGCTCGAGGGGCTGGCGCTGCAGCACATCAAGCCGCACGGCGCGCTCTACATGCATGCGGCGCGCGACGAGGCGCTGTCGCGCACGCTGGTCGAGGCGCTGCAGCGCATCGAGCCCGGCCTGCGCCTGTTCTGCATGGAGTCCTCGATCACCTGCCGCGTGGCGCGCGAGCTGGGCCAGCCGGTGGTGCGCGAGTTCTATGCCGACCGCGACTATGACCTGAGCGGCTCCATCGTCTTCACGCGCCGCGTCGGCGCGCTCGACCCCGAGGCGGTCGCGGCCAAGGTGCTGCGCGCCTGCACCGAGGGCACGGTGCGCACGGTCGAGGGCGAGGACCTGGCCATCGGCTTCGACTCGGTCTGCATCCACAGCGACACGCCCGGTGCGCTCGCGCTGGTGCAGGCCACGCGGCGCGCGCTGGCCGCGCATGGCATCGAGGTTGCAGGGCTCGCCGCGCAGGGCTGATCCCCTCTTTCCCTTCCCCGTTTTCCGTTCCGTTCCCAGGAGTGCATCCCATGTCCGCTACCCATGAAGTCCTGAGCCCGCTGCCGGGCACCTTCTACCGCCGCTCGGCGCCCGATGCGCCGCCGTTCAAGTCCGAGGGCGACACGGTGGCCGTGGGCGACGTGCTGGGCCTGGTCGAGGTGATGAAGCAGTTCAGCGAAGTCACGGCCGACGCGGCCGGTCGCCTGCTGCGCTTCGCGGTCGAGAACGCCGAGCCGGTCGATCCGGGCCAGCCGCTGGCCGTGATCGAGACCGCCTGAGGAAGACGACGCGATGACCGCTGCATTCGACAAGCTGCTGATCGCCAACCGCGGGGAGATCGCGGTGCGCGTGATCCGCGCCGCGCAGGAGCTGGGCCTGAAGACCGTCGCCGTCTACAGCGACGCCGACGCCCAGAGCCTGGCCGTGCAGATGGCCGACGAGGCCGTGCGCATCGGCCCGGCCCATGCCAGCAAGAGCTACCTGAGCGCCGACGCCATCCTGCAGGCCGCGGCCCACAGCGGCGCGGGCGCCGTGCATCCGGGCTACGGCTTCCTCTCGGAGAACGCAGACTTCGCGGCGCGCGTCGAGGCCGCGGGCCTGGTGTTCGTGGGCCCGACGCCGCATGCGATCCGCACCATGGGCGACAAGGCGGCCGCGCGCGCTGCCGCCATGAAGGCCGGCGTGCCGACCGTGCCCGGCAGCGCCGGCGTGGTGAGCGATGCCGGCGTGGCGGTCGAGCTCGCGCGCGACATCGGCTACCCGATCATGATCAAGGCCTCGGCCGGCGGTGGCGGGCGCGGCATCCGCGTGGCGCACGACGAGGCCGAGCTGCGCCAGCAGTTCGCCACCGCCACCGCCGAGGCGCAGGCCGCCTTCGGCAACGGCGAGGTCTACCTCGAGCGCTTCATCCGCAAGGCGCGCCACATCGAGGTGCAGATCCTCGGCGACGGCCAGCGCGTGGTGCACTGCTTCGAGCGTGAATGCTCGCTGCAGCGCCGGCGCCAGAAGGTGTGGGAAGAGGCGCCCTCGGCTGCCATCGATGCCGCCACGCGCGCCGCGCTGTGCGAATCGGCGCTGCGCCTCGCGAGCGCCGTGGCCTACCGCGGCGCGGGCACGCTCGAGTACCTCTACGACGACGACACGCGCGAGTTCTTCTTCATCGAGATGAACACCCGCATCCAGGTCGAGCATCCGATCACCGAGATGGTCACCGGCATCGACCTCGTGAAGGAGATGCTGCGCATCGCGCTGGGCCAGCCGCTGCGCCTGAAGCAGGAGGACATCCGGCTCGCCGGCGCCGCCATCGAGGTGCGCATCAACGCCGAGAACGCCGCGAAGAACTTCATGCCGAGCCCGGGCCTGGTGACGCGGCTCGCGGTGCCGGGCGGGCCCGGCGTGCGCTTCGACACCCTGATGTTCGCGGGCTGCAACGTGCCCGCCTACTACGACTCGCTGCTCGGCAAGCTGATCGTGCACGACAGCGACCGGGCCGCCGCGCTCGCGCGCATGCGCCGTGCGCTCGGCGAGCTGCGCGTGGAGGGCATCCACACCACCATCCCGCTGCACCGCGCGCTGTGCGACGACGCCGAGGTCGCGGCCGCGGCCTTCCACACCGGCTTCCTCGAGCAGTGGCTCGCGGCGAACCCGCTGGCGGAGCCCGCCGCTTCCGTCCCGACTCTCGAGAAGGTGCCCGCATGACCGCCGCCGCCATCCTCCCGGCCCAGGCCCGCTACAGCTTCGGCGGCGACGAGCACCTGTTCGTCGAGATCAGCGAATCGATGTCGCTGCCCGCCTTCTTCAAGGGCATGGCGATCTGCAACGAGCTGCGCCGCCGCGTGCAGGCCGGCGAGATCGCGGGCGTCACCGAGATCTGTCCGGCCAACGCGGCCTACCTGGTGCGCTTCGATCCCGACCTGATCGCGCCCGACGCGCTGCAGGCCGTGCTCGAGGGGATCGAGGCCGGCATCGGCGAGGCCGACCTGCGGCTTTCGACCCGCATCGTCGAGATCCCCGTGCTCTACAACGACCCGTGGACGCACGAGACCCTGATGCGCTTCCGTGAGCGCCACCAGGACCCGGCCAGCACCGACATCGAATACGCCGCGCGCATCAATGGCCTCGATTCCGTCGATGCCTTCATCGCCGCGCATTCGGGCGCGCCGTGGTTCGTCTCCATGGTGGGCTTCGTGGCCGGGCTGCCCTTCCTGTTCCAGATGGTCGAGCGCGAGCGCCAGCTCGAGGTGCCCAAGTACCTGAGCCCGCGCACCGACACGCCGCGGCTCACCTTGGGCCACGGCGGCTGCTTCAGCTGCATCTACTCGGTGCGCGGGGCCGGCGGCTACCAGATGTTCGGCGTCACGCCGGCGCCGATCTTCGATCCGGCCCAGCGCCTGCCCTACCTCAAGGAGCTGATGGTGTTCTTCCGCCCCGGCGACATCGTCAAGTGGAAGCCGATCGACCGCGCCGAGTACGACCGCCAGGTGGCGCAGGTGGAGGCCGGCGACTACGCCTTGCGCATCGCGCCGGTGTCGTTCTCGCTGCAGGAATTCCTGGCCGATCCCGACGGCTACAACCAACAGCTGCTGAAGGTGCTCCATGGCGATTGAAGTGCTCAAGCCCGGCCTCGCGACCAGCGTGCAGGACGCGGGCCGTCCCGGCTACTACCACCTGGGCATTCCGCTGTCGGGCGCGCTCGACCAGCAGGGCCTGGTGCTGGCCAACCTGCTGGTGGGCAACGACGAGGGCGCGGCCGTGATCGAGAGCACGCTGCTCGGGCCCGAGCTGCGCTTCGATGCGCCCGCCGTGGTGGCGGTGACGGGCGCGCAGGCCAAGGTCAAGCTCAATGGCGCCGAGAGGCCGCGCAACGAAGCCTTCGCGGTGCAGGCCGGCGACGTGCTCGGCTTCGACTTCATGCTGCTGGGCGCGCGCATGTGCATCGCGGTGGCCGGTGGCATCGACGTGCCGCTGGTGCTCGGCAGCCGCTCGACCTACGGCCTCGGCGCCTTCGGTGGCTTCGAGGGCCGCAAGCTGCTGGCCGGCGACCGGCTGCCCGTGGGCACGCCCTCGGCGCGCGCGCGGCCCGGGCGTGGCGTGGCGGCGGAGCTGCTGCCGGTGCTCGCCAAGGAGGTGACGCTGCGCGTGCTGCCCGGCATCTACTTCCACCGGCTGCAGCAGGACTCGGTGCGCAGCTTCTTCGCCGACACCTGGAGCGTGGGCTCGGAGGCCGACCGCATCGGCTACCGCTACAAGAACGGCACGCCGCTGAAGTTCATCGAGCGCACGCCGCCCTTCGGCGCGGGCGCCGATCCGTCGAACATCGTCGATGCCGGCTATCCCTACGGCTCGATCCAGGTGCCGGGCGGGCGCGAGCCGATCATCCTGCACCGCGACGCGGTCTCGGGCGGCGGCTACGCGATGGTCGGCACGGTGATCAGCGCCGACATGGACCTGATCGCCCAGATGCAGCCCAACCACAAGGCCCGCTTCGTCGCGGTCGACATGGCGCAGGCGCTGGCCGCGCGCGCCGAGCGACGACGGCGCATCGAGCGCCTGCGCGCCGCGCTCGCCGACTGAGCGCCCGGGCGGCAAGGCCGCCCACCCCTTCCTTTTCTTCCCCGTTGCCACCTAGGAGTTCTTCATGAACAGCTTGCCCCTGCGCGTTTCATTGACCGCCGCCGCCTTCGCCGCCACCGTGCTGTGGCACGGCGGTGCTTCGGCCGCCGACTGGTTTCCCTACAAGGCCGAGGCCACCGAGCCCGCCTTCTCGGCCGAGGGCACGAAGAAGCCCATCGACTACGTGCCGCTGCCCAAGGCCTCGAAGAAGTGGGACCTCTGCGTGTCGTTCCCGCACATGAAGGACGCCTACTGGCTCGGCGTGGACTACGGCGTGATCGAGGAGGCCCGGCGCCAGGGCGTGAAGCTGCAGGTGGCCGACGCGGGCGGCTACACCAACCTCGGCAAGCAGGTCTCGCAGATCGAGGACTGCGTGGCGCGCGGCGCCAACGCGGTGATCATCGGCGCGATCTCGGGCGACGGGCTGAACAACGTCATCAAGGCCACGGCCGCGAAGAAGGTGCCGGTGATCGACCTGGTCAACGGCATCAACTCGCCCGACCTCTCGGCCAAGTCGCTGGTGTCCTTCCACACCATGGGCCAGTCGACCGGTGCCTACCTCGCGAAGAAGCATCCGGCCGGTTCGCCGCCGGTCAAGGTCGGCTGGTTCCCGGGCCCGGCCGGCGCGGGCTGGGTCGAGGCCGCGCACAAGGGCTTCATGGAGGCGGTCAAGGGCAGCGCGGTGGTGGTGCTCGATCCGAAGTACGGCGACACCGGCAAGGAAGCGCAGAGCAAGCTGATCGAGGACGTGCTGCAGGCCAACCCCGACCTGGCCTACGTGGCGGGCACGGCGGTCACGGCCGAGGCCGCCACCGGCATCCTGCGCTCGCGCAACCTCGACAAGAAGGTGCAGGTGCTGTCCTTCTACATGACGCCGGGCGTCTACGAGGGCATCCAGCGCGGCCGCATCGTGGCGGCGCCGGCCGACTCGATGGTGATCCAGGGCCGCATCGCGGTCGACCAGGCGGTGCGCCTGCTCGAGGGCAAGGAGGTCGCGAAGCACGTGGGCCCGAAGATCTTCGTGGTCGACAGCAGCAACATCCAGAGCGTGAAGCAGGCCGACATCCTGCCGCCGACCGGCTTCAAGCCGGTGTTCGAGGCCAAGTAGGCCCGCGATGCCACCCCTGCTGCAGACCCGCGGACTCGGCAAGCGCTATCCGGGCGTGCTGGCGCTCGACGGCGTGGACTTCGAGCTGCGCGCGGGCGAGGTGCACGTGCTGTTCGGCGAGAACGGCGCCGGCAAGTCGACGCTGATCTCGCTGCTGGCCGGCGCCAATGTGCCGAGCGCCGGCGAGATCCGGCTGCGCGGCGAGCCGGTGCGCTTCGCGAACGTGCACGAGGCGCGGCGCCACGGCATCAGCGCGGTGTTCCAGGAGTTCTCGCTGATCCCCACGCTGTCGGTGGCGCAGAACCTGAGCCTCGGCGAGGAGCCGCGCCGCGGCGGACTGCTCGACCGCGGCGCGCTGCGCGAACGCGCCCGCGCGATGCTGGCCGACCTGGGCTTCGCGATCGACGTCGATGCGCCCGTGGCCGGCCTCACGCGCGCGCAGCAGCAGATGGTGGAGATCGCCAAGGGCCTGCGCGGCGAGGTCTCGGTGCTGATCCTCGACGAGCCCACGGCCTCGCTGACCGATGCCGAGACGCAGCGCCTGTTCGAGCTGGTGGCGCGGCTGCAGGCGCGCGGCGTGGGCATCGTCTACATCTCGCACCGCATGCAGGAGATCGCGCGGATCGCCGACCGCATCACGGTGCTGCGCGACGGCCGCCAGGTCACGACGGTCGAGGCGCGCGAGACCGATGCCGACCGCCTGATCGAGCTGATGAGCGGGCGTGCCATCGAACAGGTCTATCCGCGCATCGCCTTTGCGCCGGGCGAGACGGTGCTCGAGGTCGAGGGCCTGCATTCGCCCAACGGCGTGCGCGGCGCCAGCCTCACGGTGCGGCGCGGCGAGGTGGTCGGGCTGGCCGGCCTCGTGGGCTGCGGCAAGTCGGAGCTGTTTCGCGCGGTCTGCGGGCTCGACCCGGTGAGCGCGGGCCGCGTGCTGTTCAAGGGTCAGCCGCGCACCGGCGCCAGGGTGCGCCGGCTGCTCGACGAGGGCCTGTTCTACCTGCCGCCCGACCGCAAGGGCGAGGGGCTGGTGCTGGGCTTCAGCTCGCGCGCCAACATCACGCTGCCGCTGGTGCACGGCCCGCTGCGCGGCCACGGCGGCTGGCTGCGCAAGCGGCTCGGGCGCCGGCTGTCGACGGCCGCGGCCGAGCGCGTGGAGCTCGCGCCGCGCAACCTCGAGCGGCCGGTGGCGCTGCTGTCGGGCGGCAACCAGCAGAAGGTGCTGTTCGGCAAGGGCATGACGCGCGACGCCGCGCTCTACGTGTTCGACGAGCCCACGGTGGGCGTCGACATCGGCACCCGCAGCGCGCTCTACCAGGTGATCCGCAAGCTCTGCGAAGGCGGCGCGGCGGTGGTCGTGATCTCCTCCGACCTGCCCGAGGTGCTGCACCTGAGCCGCCGTGTCTACGTGATGTGCCGCGGCGAGATCGCCGGCGAGCTGCAGGGCGACGCCATCGGCGAGACCGCCGTGCTCAATCTCTTCTTCGGTTCCAGCGAGAACAACAAGCCATGACTTCGTCTTCCTCCGTCGCCACCGCCGTGCCTTCGGCACCGGGGCCCGCCGGCCGCGCGCTGGCCCTGCTGCGCGCCCTGTTCCTGCGCCTGGGCGTGCTGCCCTTCATGCTGGCGATCGCCTTCGTGGTGTTCGGCACCCTGTCGGACCAGTTCCTCACGGTGCAGAACCTGGTGAACCTGCTGCGCCAGTCGGTCTACCTGATCCTGGTGGCCATGGGCCAGATGCTGGCGCTGGTGACCGGCGGCTTCGACCTCTCGGTCGGCACCGTGATGGCGATCACCTCGGTGGTGGCGGCGCTGGCCATGCAGTTCTTCGGCGCCGCGCTGCCCGACGCCGCCTGGCTGGCCATTGCCCTGGGCTGCGCCTGCGGCATGCTGGCCGGGCTCGCGGTGGGACTGGTCAACGGCATCGGCGTGGCCTTCATCGGCGTCTCGCCCTTCATCGTCACGCTGGGCGTGCAGTCGATCGGCTTCGGCCTGGCGCTCTACCTCACGGGCGGCGTGCCGGTGTCGGGGCTGCCCGCGGGCTTCAGCGAGCTGTTCGGCTTCGGCACGCTGCTGGGCGTGCCGGTGCCGATCTGGGTCACGGCGGCCTGCGTGGCGGCCATGGGCGTGCTGATGGGCCGCATGCCGACCGGCACCCACCTGCTGGCCGTGGGCGGCAATGCCAAGGCCGCGGCGCTGTCGGGCATCGACACCCGGCGCGTGCTGCTCGTGGCCTACCTGCTGTGCGCGGGCCTCGCGGCCGTCAGCGGCCTGCTGCTGACCGCGCGCGTCGAGACCGGCGAGGCCAACCTCGGCGGCACCGTGGCGCTGGAATCGATCGCGGCCTGCGTGATCGCCGGCGTGAGCCTGCGCGGCGGCATGGGCCGGGTGCCGAACGTGGTGATGGGCGCGATCTTCATCGGCCTGGTGCAGAACGGCATGAACCTCGCGAGCGTGGGGTCGTACCTGCAGATGGTGGTGCTGGGCGCGCTGCTGATCGTGGCGGTGGTGGCCGACCAGCTGCGCCACCGGATGGTGGCGCCCGGCTCGCATTGACCTAGTTGGCGAACTCGTCGCGCGGCCCGCCCTCGGCCGCGAGGTGCGAGATGTCGCTCCAGCCCACGAGGCTGAAGCCCTCGCTGCTCCACAGCATGCGGTTGATGGCCGCGTTGCCGAGCTGCCAGGTGCGCGGCGCCTGCAGCTCCTGGCGCGTGGCGGCGCGGTAGAGCACGTCCATCACGCCGCCGTGCGCGACCAGCGCCACCAGCTCGCCCGTGTGGCGCGAGGCCAGGTCGGCGGCCACGCGCGTGATGCGCTCGCGGAACACCAGCAGGCTCTCTCCGCCCTCGGGTTCGAACTCGGGATCGCGCTCGCGCCAGCGCCTGGCCTGCTCGGGCAGCTCGGCCTCGATCTCGGCGAAGCTCATGCCCTCGAAGCGGCCGAAGGCGCGCTCGCGCAGGCCGGGTTCGGGCCGGACCTCGAGGCCGTGCGGTTTGGCGATCTCGAGCGCGGTCTGCCAGGCGCGCGAGAGGTCGCTGGCGTAGATGACGGCCAGCGGTTCGTCGGCCAGCGCCTGTCCCACGCGCTGGGCCTGCCAGAGCCCGGTGGCATTGAGCCCGATGTCGAGCTGGCCCTGGATGCGCGTGTCGACGTTCCAGGCGGTTTCGCCATGGCGAACGGCGATCAGGCGGGTGAGGTCTTCCATGGTCGAAATTCTAGGAGGGCGGCATTTCGGATCGTGCCGCCGCTCCAGGCCCGAGGCGGGCCCTTACTGTTGCTTCTTCGCCGTGGGCAGCTCGATGTTGACGCGCCGCACGCCCTCGGGCGGCTTCGGGAAGCCCTGCAGCGCGGCCTGGAACATCACCGGCAGCACCGCCGCGCTCGCGGTGTAGGGGCCGTCGTTGCGCGCGCGGGTCTCGTAGACCACGCGGTTGCTGCCGAGCTCGCGCAGCACCACGCCGACCTCGCGCTCGTACCAGGGGTTGGAGGCCTGCGGAATGATCGGCGCGCCATACCAGCCGCCGCCGTACCAGCGCCGGCCGTAGCCGTAGGGGCCGTAGCCATAGCCATAGCCGAAGGGGCCGTCCCAGAGCCAGGGATCGGCCCAGGGCGACAGCGTGGTGGTCACGCGGGCGCTGATCTGCGCCGTGTAGCGCGGGTTGGCGTCATCGCGGCGCAGGCCGACCTGCTCGAGCGCGGCGGCGGCCATGGCCTCGAGCGAGGCCTGGCGCTCGCCGTTGGCCTGCTGCGAGGGCAGGCGCTCGAAGCGGTAGGTGGCGCCGGCGGGAACGGTGTCGATGGCGGAGAAGCTCTTCACGTCGCTGTCGACCACCCAGGAGGTGGCGCAGCCGGACAGGGTTGCTACCAAAAGAAGAGCAAAAAAGGCGCGTTTCATGAGGGTCTCCGGGCCGGTGGGGCCCCAAATTCCCCTGGGTAGCCGGATCAGCCCTGGACGATGCGCAGGGCGGCGGGTGCCTGGGAGAGCGGGTCGAAGGAGGGCGCGTCGAAGGCCTTGTCGCCGTTCTCGTCGGCCACGCCCGTCGGCTTCAGACCCTTGAAGTCGTGCAGCGTTCCGTCGAGCAGGTGCGAAGGCACCACGTTCTGCATCGCGCTGAACATGTTCTCGATGCGCCCCGGGTACTTGCGCTCCCATTCGCGCAGCATCTCGCCGACCTGCTTGCGCTGCAGGTTCTCCTGGCTGCCGCACAGCGTGCACGGAATGATCGGGAACTTGCGGTGCTGGGCCCAGCGCACCAGGTCCTTCTCGGCCACGTAGGCCAGCGGCCGGATCACCACGTGGCGGCCGTCGTCGCTCACCAGCTTCGGCGGCATGCTCTTGAGCTTGGCCGCGAAGAACATGTTGAGGAAGAAGGTCTGCAGCATGTCGTCGCGGTGGTGGCCCAGCGCGACCTTGGTGGCGCCCAGCTCGTCGGCCACGCGGTAGAGGATGCCGCGGCGCAGCCGGCTGCACAGGCCGCAGGTGGTCTTGCCCTCGGGGATCACGCGCTTGACGATGCTGTAGGTGTCCTGGTTCTCGATGTGGAAGGCCACGCCGAGATCGCTCAGGTACTTCGGCAGCACTTCCTCGGGGAAGCCGGGCTGCTTCTGGTCGAGGTTGACCGCGACGATGTCGAAGTGGATCGGCGCGCGGGCCTTGAGCTTGAGCAGGATGTCGAGCAGGCCGTAGCTGTCCTTGCCGCCCGACACGCAGACCATGACCTTGTCGCCTTCCTCGATCATGTTGTAGTCGACGATGGCGCGGCCCACCTCGCGGCACAGGCGTTTCTCGAGCTTGTGCGTTTCGCGCTCGATCTTCATCGAGTTGGCGGGCGGGGCAAGGGCGTCGGCGACGGGCGCCTCGTCGATCCAGACGGCGTTCATGGCAAAAGGGCTGCCCGGGGCAGCAAAAAACGGGGGAAGGGGGCGATTTTGCCCCGGATCACCATTCCCCGGCTTCGATGCGGATCGCGACCTCGCAGTCCTCGAAGATCTCGAGCTTGGCGATCTTCACGCGCACGCCCAGCACGCCGGGCAGCTGCAGCAGGCGCTGCGCGAGCTTGCCGATCAGGCTTTCGAGCAGGTTCACGTGCTCGGCCGTGCACTCGTCGATGATGATCCGGCGCACCTTGCGGTAGTCGAGCACGTGGAAGATGTCGTCGTCCTTGGGCAGCAGCGGCTGCGGGCCGAGGTTGAGTTCGGCATCGACCTGGATCGGCTGCGGCGCGACCTTTTCTTGCTCGAGGATGCCGAGGTTGGCGTCGAAGCGCAGGCCGTTGAGGGTGAGCGTCTGGCGCCCGAGGGGGGTGGTGGGTGACATCGGGTGGGGCTCGAAAAAGGGTGCCGCGGGCGGCGGGTTCAGCTCACATGTGCGAGAAATCGCGCTCGAACTTCATCAGGTGCTGGCCGCCGTCCACCAGCAGCGTGGTGCCGGTGATCGAGCCGTTCTCGAGCGCGAAGCGCACGGTGGCGGCCACGTCGGCCGGCGTGGACGAGCGCCCCAGCGGCGACAGCTTGTGCAGCTGCGCGAACTTGTCGTCGTCGTGCATGTGGCTCGGCAGCGTGAGGCCGGGCGCCACGCCCACCACGCGCACGCGCGGCGCGAGCGCCAGCGCCAGCATCGGCGTGGCGGCCTCGAGCGCGGCCTTGGAGAGCGTGTAGCTGAGGAAATCGGGGTTGGTGTTCCACAGCTTCTGGTCGAGCATGTGGACCACCGCGCCGGTGAGCGTGCCTTCCGGGTCGCGCTGCGCGAGGTGCGCGTGCAGCGCCTGCGCCAGCACGATCGCGGCCCCCGTGTTGCCGCGCGCATGGCGGTCCATCAGCGCGTAGCTGAAGCTGGCCGCGTCGTCGTGCTCGAACAGCGCGGCGCTGTGCACCACCGCGTCGACCCGGCCGAAGTGCGCCGCCACCTGCGGCAGCAGCGCGCGCGTGGCGGCCTCGTCGAGCAGATCGGCGCCGAAGGCATGGGCCTCGCCCGCGAGCGCGGCGCAGTCGGCCACCGTCTGCTCGGCCTCGGCGCGCGACTGGCGGAAATGCACCGCCACGCGCCAGCCGCCCGCGGCCAGCGCCAGCGCGATCTCGCGCCCCAGCCGCTTGCCCGCGCCCGTGACGAGGACGGTGCGGCGCTCGGGGGCCGGGGCGGTGGAGGAGGGCGCGGCGCTCATGCGGAAGGTGGGGGCTGGAGGATGCGAGGAGAATCGGTGCCCGTGACGACACAGACCCACAGCAGTTTACCCATCGCCCTCGACACCCTGATCGCCCGTGCCGTCGAGCGCGCCGGCGGCTGGATCGGCTTCGACCGCTTCATGGCGCTCGCGCTCTATGCGCCGGGGCTCGGCTACTACGCCAACAGCCTCGCCAAGTTCGGCCAGATGCCCGAATCGGGCAGCGACTTCGTGACCGCGCCCGAGCTCACCCCGCTGTTCGGCCGCGCGCTGGCCGCGCAGCTGGCCGAGGCGCTCGAGAAGACCGGCACCACCACGGTGTGGGAATTCGGCGCCGGCTCGGGCGCGCTCGCCGCCCAGTTGCTCGACGCGCTCGATGCCCTGGGCCGCGGCGACGTGAACTACCGCATCGTCGACCTCTCGGGCACCCTGCGCGCGCGCCAGCAGCAGGTGCTGGCGCGCTTCGGCGACCGCGTCGAATGGCGGCTCGAATTGCCCGCGGCGATGCAGGGCGTGGTGGTCGGCAACGAGGTGCTCGACGCGATGCCGGTGCAACTGCTCGCGCGCCACGGCGGGCGCTGGTTCGAGCGCGGCGTGGTGCGCAATGCGGCCGGCGACGGCTGGGCCTGGGCCGACCGCGAGACCGAGCTGCGGCCGCCGGTCGAGGTGCCGGGCGAGCACGACTACCTGACCGAGATCCATCCCCAGGCCAAGGCCTTCGTCGCGACCCTGGCGGACCGGCTCGAGCGTGGGGCCGCCTTCTTGATCGACTACGGCTTTCCCGAGAGCGAGTACTACCACCCGCAGCGGCACATGGGGACGGTGATGTGCCATCGGGCGCATCGGGCGGATGGGGATCCGCTGTCCGACGTGGGGTTGAAGGACATCACTGCTCACGTTGACTTCACGGGGGTGGCGTTGGCTGGGCAGGAGGCGGGGTTGGCTGTGTTGGGGTATGCGAGTCAGGCGCGCTTTCTGTTGAACTGCGGGCTGGTTTCTTTGATGGAGACGGCTTCTGTGGGGGAGAGGGCTATGGGGGCTCGGCTGGTGCATGAGCATGAGATGGGGGAGTTGTTCAAGGTGGTGGGGTTTGCTGTGGGTGATGCTTGGGAGGCTGTTGGGTTTAGTGAGGGGGATCGGAGTCATACGCTCTGATTCTTTTGCGGCTGTTGACTTTGGGTAGGTTGTCGGCCGGGACTCGCCCCGGCGGGCGAGTCACTTTCTTTTGCTTCGCCAAAAGAAAGTAACCAAAGAAAAGGCGACCCACTGTCTGCGACCCCTGCGCTTCGCTCCGGGGCAACCTGCGGTGCTCGCGTTTCGCGGGGTCTCGCAGAACTCGCTCCACTGTGTTCCGCTCAAACAGCTGCGAGCCCTTATCCGCGAAACGCTGCGCTCCTCGGCGCAGCCAGAGGGGTGGGGCGGGCCATCGCTGCGCTCGGCCACAGATACCCCAACGGGCCTTCGCTTCGCTCGGCCTCAGTGAAAGATCCAGGGCCTCTGCATACGCACTCACCACACAAGGACGCGCCACGGCGCGTTGACCCTAGTCCCCTCTGGCTGTGCCGAGGAGCGCAGGAGAAAGCGGGATAAGGGCCGCAGCTGTCTGAGCGGAGCGCAGCGCAGCGAGTTCTGCGGACCCCCGCTTTCTCCGAGCACCGCAGGTTGCCCGCAGCGAAGCGGAGGGACACAGACAGCGGGGTCGCCTTCTCTTTGGTTACTTTCTCTTGGCGAGACAAGAGAAAGTGACTCGCCCGCCGGGGCGAGACCCGGCCAACGGCCTAAGCAGAGAGAAAAACCCCAAAAAACACCCAGAGCAGTCATAAGCATTCAACGAAGAGTTCGTTGCCCAACCCCCCATCCCCGCCTACATTGCGGCACATGAGCCAAGTCCTCGTCCCCGAGCGCACCCAATCCTTCGAGATCCGCCCCTTCCCCGCCCCCGTAGGCGCCGAAGTCATCGGCCTCGACATCGCGCGCCCCATCCCGGAAGAAGACTTCGCCCGCATCCACCGCGCCCACCTCGACCACCACGTCCTGGTCTTCCGCAACCAGCAGATCACCCCCCAGCAGCACATCGACTTCAGCCGCCGCTTCGGCCCGCTCGAGATCCACGTCCTGCACCAGTTCCAGCTCAAGAACCATCCCGAGATCCTCATCGTCTCCAACATCAAGGAGAACGGCGAGCCCATCGGCCTCGGCGACGCGGGCGTCTACTGGCATTCCGACATCTCCTACAAGCCCAAGCCCAGCCTCGGCTCCCTGCTGCACGCGCAGGAACTGCCGAGCGAGGGCGGCGACACGCTGTTCGCCGACCAGCACCTGGCCTGGGAAGCGCTGCCGAGCGACCTGCAGCAGCGCATCCTGCCGCTCAAGGCCGAGCACAGCTACCTCGCCAAGTACGAGGAACTGCGCGCCAAGAATCCGTGGCGGCCCAAGCTCTCGCAGGCGCAGATCGACCAGGTTGCGCCCGCGGTGCAGCCGGTGGTGCGCACGCATCCCGAGACCGGGCGCAAGGCGCTGTTCGTCAGCGAGCACTTCACCACCCGCATCGTCGGCCTGCCCAAGGAAGAAAGCGATGAACTCCTGTCCGAGCTGTTCGCGCACAGCGTGAAGCCCGAATTCGTCTACCGCCACCAATGGGCGCCCCATGACCTCGTGTTCTGGGACAACCGCTCGCTGATGCACCTGGCGGCGGGCACGCCCGACCACCTGCGCCGCCGGCTCAACCGCACCACCATCGTGGGCGACGAGCCCCGATAGACCGACCACCTCCGCAGACGAACGTCCTCGACGGACCGGCGACGCCGGGTCCGCGCGGAGCGCTGCACCCCGAATTTCTTCCCTTGGAGTCCTTCCCGCCATGAACCGCTTCACCCGCCAGGCCGCATCCCTCGTCGCCGGCCTCGGCCTCCTGGCCGGCAGCCTCGCCGCGCACGCCGAAGGCCAGATCCGCATCGCCGAGCAGTTCGGCATCGTCTACCTGCTGCTCAACGTGGCGCAGGACCAGAAGCTGATCGAGAAGCACGCGAAGGCCGCGGGCGTCGACGCCAAGGTCGAATGGGTCAAGCTCTCGGGCGGCTCGGCGGTCAACGACGCGCTGCTGTCGGGCAACATCGAGATCGCGGGCGCGGGCGTCGGCCCGCTGCTCACGCTGTGGGACCGCACCAAGGGCAAGCAGAACGTCAAGGGCGTGGCCTCGCTGGGCAACTTCCCCTACTACCTGGTGAGCAACAACCCGAACGTGAAGACCATCGCCGACTTCACGGACAAGGACCGCATCGCGCTGCCCGCGGTCGGCGTGTCGGTGCAGTCGCGCGTGCTGCAGTTCGCCTCGGCCAAGCTCTGGGGCGACAAGGAGTTCAACAAGCTCGACAAGATCAGCGTGGCGCTGCCGCATCCCGACGCGGCCGCGGCCATCATCAAGGGCGGCACCGAGATCACGGCCCACTTCGGCAACCCGCCGTTTCAGGAGCAGGAGCTCGCGGGCAACCCCGCGGCGCACATCGTGCTGAACTCCTACCAGGTGCTGGGCGGCCCCTCGTCGGCCACGGTGCTCTACGCCACCGAGAAATTTCGCAACGAGAACCCCAAGACCTACAAGGCCTTCATCGACGCGCTCGACGAGGCCGCGAAGTTCGTCAGTGCCAATCCCGAGAAGGCGGCCGACATCTACCTCAAGGTCAGCAACGCCAAGCTCGACCGCGAGCTGCTGCTGAAGATCATCAAGAACCCCGAGGTGCAGTTCAAGACCACGCCGCAGAACACCTACGCGCTGGCCGACTTCATGCACCGCGTGGGCGCGATCAAGAACAAGCCGGCCTCGGTGAAGGACTACTTCTTCGACGACGCGCACAACGCCTCGGGCAACTGATGAGCACGGCGGCGGTGCTGGATTCGCGGGCCGATGCCCTGGCCCACCGGCAGCGGGTGGCGCCCGCGGCCGGGTCCTCCTTCCCGGAGCTGGCACGCGACGAGGCGCGCGCGCAGGAGGCCGCGGCGGCGCTGCTGCAGGTCGACGGTGTCAGTCTCGAGTACCGCACGCCCGAGCGCGTGGTGCGCGCCACGCACCGCGTGAGCTTCGACGTGCACCAGGCCGACCGCTTCGTGCTGCTCGGCCCCTCGGGCTGCGGCAAGTCGACCCTGCTGAAATCGGTCGCGGGCTTCATCGCGCCGGTCGAGGGCGAGATCCGGCTGGCCGGCGAGCGCGTGCTGCGGCCCGGGCCCGACCGCATCGTGGTGTTCCAGGAGTTCGACCAGCTGCCGCCGTGGAAGACCGTCCGGCAGAACGTGATGTTCCCGCTGCTGGCCTCGCGCACGCTGGGCCGCAAGGAGGCGGCCGAGCGCGCGCTGCACTACCTCGACAAGGTGGGCCTCGCGAAATTCGCCGACGTGCATCCGCACCAGCTCTCGGGCGGCATGAAGCAGCGCGTGGCGATCGCGCGCGCGCTCGCGATGCAGCCGCGCGTGCTGCTGATGGACGAGCCCTTCGCCGCGCTCGATGCGCTCACGCGCCGGCGCATGCAGCAGGAGCTGCTGGCGCTGTGGGACGAGGTGCGCTTCACGCTGCTGTTCGTCACCCACTCGATCGAGGAGGCGCTGGTGGTGGGCAACCGCATCGCGCTGCTGTCGCCGCATCCCGGGCGCATGCGCGCCGAGATCAACAGCCACGGCTTCACGCTCGACAGCCTCGGCGGCACCGAGTTCCAGCAGACCGCGAAACGCATCCACGACATGCTGTTCGACGAAGCACACGACACCGAGGCCGGCCGATGAGCGCGATCCTTCCCCCCGTGCGCCCCGAGTACGAGCGCACGCTCGAACCCTTCACCGAGCTGCCGGTCGAGCGCCGGCTGCCGCTGGGCGCGCGCCTGGCCTCGCAGGCCTGGCTGCGCAAGGGCCTGATCCTGGTCGCGATCGCGCTGCTGTGGGAGCTGGCAGCGCGCTGGCAGGACAACGACCTGCTGCTGCCCACCTTCAGCGCCACCGCGCGCGCGCTGGTCGAGGGCCTGGCCAGCGGCGAGCTGCTCGAGAAGGTGCGCATCTCGCTCGCGGTGCTGGTGCAGGGCTATCTCGCGGGCGTGGTGCTGGCCTTCGCGCTGACCACGCTCGCGGTGTCGACGCGCATCGGCCGCGACCTGCTGGACACGCTGACCTCGATGTTCAACCCGCTGCCCGCGATCGCGCTGCTGCCGCTGGCGCTGCTGTGGTTCGGCCTGGGCCGCGGCAGCCTGGTGTTCGTGCTGATCCACTCGGTGCTGTGGCCGCTGGCGCTCAACACCTATGCGGGCTTCCAGGGCGTGCCCGAGACCCTGCGCATGGCCGGGCGCAACTACGGCCTCACGGGCCTGCGCTACGTGCTGCAGATCCTGGTGCCGGCCGCGCTGCCGTCGATCCTCTCGGGGCTCAAGATCGGCTGGGCCTTCGCCTGGCGCACGCTGATCGCGGCCGAGCTGGTGTTCGGCGCCTCCTCGGGCAAGGGCGGGCTGGGCTGGTACATCTTCCAGAACCGCAACGAGCTCTACACCGACCGCGTGTTCGCGGGCCTGGTCATGGTGGTGCTGATCGGACTGCTGGTCGAGAGCCTGGGCTTCAAGACGCTCGAGCGCCTGACGGTGCGCAAGTGGGGCCAGCAGCGCTGACCGACCGTGCTCAGCCGGCCTTGGCGCCGCCCTTCTTCGCCTCCTCGCGCAGGCTGTGCAGCTCGGCGCGCAGGAACTCGCCCGATTCCTTGATCGCGCCGCCGCCGAGCTTCACGCGGTAGGCCTGGCCGGTCATCTCCGAGCGCGTGGCGCAGCGCTCGATGAAGTCCTCGGCGGTCACGATCTCCTTCTTGAAGTGCTCGTACTTGGCCTGCATGTGCTTGGCGGCCTCGGTGGCGTTGTACTCGCTGCCGTTGCGCAGGAAGGTCATCGAGCCCATCTTCGCCACGCGCTGGATCAGCGTGTCGATCAGCCGGTGTTCCGATTCGGACGGGGTGGCGTGGGCGAAGGCGGCGGCGGTGCCGAGCAGGGCCGCGAGCAGGGCGCGGCGCAGGGGCTGGAAGCTGGTCATGTCGTCTCCGCTTGGCAATTTTCGGGCCATGCTAGGACGGCGTGTCGTGCCGGTCAAACCCCGGGCCGATCCAAGTTCGGCCTGGACCTCGGCGCAAGGTCGGGTCTAATCCGGGGTTCGCGGCGCCCTGCCGCTTTGCCCGCAGTCCTTTGCCATGAGCACTTCCAACGCCGATCTCCCGAGCCTCGCGCAGGCGCTGGCCGACGCCGCCGCCGCCCAGTCGATGCGCCATTTCCGCACCCCGCTGGACATCATCACCAAGGCCGACGAGAGCCCGGTCACGCTGGCCGACCGCGCGGCCGAGACCGCCATGCGCGAACTGCTGGCGCAGCGCGCGCCGGCCGACGGCATCTACGGCGAGGAGCACGGCGCCGAGCGCCTGGAGGCCGAGCGCGTCTGGGTGCTCGACCCGATCGACGGCACCCGCAGCTTCATCACCGGCTCGCCGCTGTGGGGCACGCTGATCGGCGTGCTGCAGGGTGGGCGCGTGGTGTTCGGCATGGTCGACATGCCGGTGCTGAAGGAACGCTGGGTCGGCCAGGCCGGCGTGGGCGCCACGCGCGACGGCCAGCCGGTGCATGCGAGCGCCTGCACGGAGGTCGCCAAGGCGCGCATCGTCACAACCTCGCCCGACATCTTCGCGCCCGCCGACTGGCAGGCCTTCGACCGGCTGAGCCGCCAGTGCGCGATGCGCCGCTTCGGCGGCGACTGCTACGGCTATGCCCAGCTCGCGGGCGGCACCATCGACCTGGTGGTCGAGACCGGCCTGCAGCCCTACGACTACCTCGGCCCGGCCGGGCTGATCGAGGCCGCGGGCGGCGTGATCACCGATTGGGAAGGCCGGCCGCTGGGGCTGAAGTCCGATGGCCGCGTGATCGCGGCGGCCACACCCGAACTTCACCGACAAGCACTGGCCGTGCTCCAGGGCTAGACTGGTTTCATGCTTCGCTGGCTGATCGTCGTCGTCCTGGCGCTGGTGCTCATGAGCGGCCTGACCGCCTGGCTGCGCCGCTTCGGCTTCGGACGACTGCCCGGCGATTTCGAGTTCCGCGCCTTCGGCCGCGAATGGCAACTGCCGATCGCGAGCACGGTGGTGCTCAGCATGATCGCGGCGCTGGTGGCGCGGCTGCTGTAGCTCCGGCAACGCCGGATTTCACGAAGGAAGACAACCGCAATGAGAGCCTGCGTCGATATCGGTGGCACCAAGGTGGCCGTGAGCCTTTCCGCGTCGAGCGATGCACCGCTGATCGGGCGGCGCAGCGAGCCCACCGCGAAGACCGGCGACAACGACGCGGTGGCGCTGCAGATCATCCGCATGATCGATGCCATCTGCGCCGAGCAGAACGTCGACCCCGCGAGCATCGAGCGCGTGGGCGTGTCCTCGACCGGCCCCTTCGAACTGCGCGACGGCAAGGTCGAGCTCGCCACGCCCAACATCTGCGGCGGCATCGCCGGCCCGGCGCGCGGCCTGCCCAACGACTGGATGACGGCGGTGGTCGAGGCGCCGCTCGCGCAGCGCTACGGCTGGGTGCGGGTCGAGAACGACGCCGTGGCCGCGCTCGAGGCCGAGCGCCACTGGGGCGCGCTGCAGGGCTTCGACCATTGCGCCTACGTCACCTGGAGCACCGGCGTGGGCGTGGGCCTGTGCGTGGACGGCCGCGCGCTGCGCGGCAAGAACGGCAACGCGGGCCATGCGGGCCACAGCTTCGTGGCCGACGACGGCAGCGGCGCGCTCTGCGGTTGCGGCAACATCGGCGACGTCGAGGCGCTGGTGGCCGGCAACTCCATCGACCGTCGCTTCGGCCGGCCCGCGCCCGACCTGTTCGCCGCCGCCTCGGCCGGCGAGCGGCATGCGCTCGAGGTGGTCGACGCGCTGTGCCGCGTCATGGGCCGCCTGCTCTACAACCTGGTCGCCACGCTCGACCTGCAGCGCATCAGCCTCGGCGGCAGCGTGTTCCTGCACCACAGCGACTTCCTGCTGCCGCGGCTGCAGGCGCAGATCGACGGCCGGCTGCTGCCGCTGACGCGCGGCGTCGAGCTGGTGCGCGCGGGCCTGGGCGACAAGATCGGCGACTACGCGGCGCTCGCGCTGCTCGACTGAACGCCACCGGCACCGGGCCAGGCCCGCACCGGCCTCGCGCGATGAATTCGCGCCACCACCCCGCCTCTCATTCATTTCGATGATGCGCGCCCGCGCGCGGGCCAGAACACTCGAGCCGAGGGGGTTCATGGAGAACCTTCGTTGACGCAAAAAAAGGAGTGTTCCCATGACTGGTTCCAAGAGGGTGTTCTCGCGTTCGGGCATGTCGCTGGCGAGCGTCGCGGCGTTGCTGGCGCTGGCGGCATGCGGGGGTGGAGGCGGCGGTGGCGGTGGTGGCTTTCCCTTCGTCGGCGTCGCGCCGCCGCCACCGGCGCCCGCACCGCCGGCCGCGCAGAAGCTCGAGGTCAAGGTGGTCGACGGCGTGCTGCGCAATGCCAACGTCTTCCTCGACAAGAACAACAACGGCCTGCTCGACAGCGGCGAGCCCAGCGGCAGGACCGACACGGCGGGCAAGGTCACGCTCGAGATCGATGCCGCGGACGCCGGCAAGTACCCGGTCGTCGCGCTGGTGGGCACCGACGCCGTCGATGCCGAGCTCGGGCCGGTGAAGACCGCCTACGTGCTCAAGGCACCGGCCGACAAGCCGGGCCTCGTGAGCCCGCTGACCACGCTCGTGCACTACCTGGGCACCGGCGCGGGCGCCACCTCCGCCGAGGCCGAAGCCAACCTGCGCGCGCAGCTCGGCCTGGGCGGCAGCCTGTTCGACGACTACACCGCCAACGGCGACCTGCTCTCGGCCACCACGGCCGCGACGCTGGTCGCGTTCTCGCAGGCGATCTCCCGCACGCTCGCCGACAGCATCGGCACCGCCGACATCAGCGGCGGCACCATCTCGGTCGGCGACATCTCGCTCGAGACGCAGCGCATGCTGCTCGACAAGCTGACCTCGGTGCGCAACCTCGTGAACCAGGAGTTCTCGCGCGCCAGTTGCGCGGGCGGTGTCGGCACCAAGCCGTGCCAGGACCTGATGGCGGGCCAGTCGACCTACTACGCGACCAACGCCCAGGAGAACCAGCTGCGCCCGGCCAACATCGGCGTGGCCGTCGGCCTCACCAAGCTGGCCGCGGGGCCGTCCGTGGGCGCCGGCGAGGCCATCGCGGCGACCGGCATCCTCGACTGGTTCACCATCTCCGACAGCAACAACTGGAGCCGCCGCCTGCTGGTCTCGACCGTCGCGGAGAACACGCCGGTGGACGGACTGACGCACTTTCGCGACCAGCGCGAGCGCAGCGTGGCCGGCACGGTCACGCACTGGGCCTCGGGCGGCGATCCGGCGCGGGTCGGCGACCTGCACTGGAACGGCCGCAGCTGGCTCGCGTGCGCGGACTCGAAGAACACGACCACCGTGCGCGACGCCGCCGGGCGCAACATCTCGGACTACTGCGACGGCTTGAGCGTGAGCCGCTCGCGCCGCATCGATGTCGACATCTCGGGCCAGAAGCTGGCCGACGTGGTGAACCGCATCAAGTCCTCCCCGTACACCAGCAACGGTCCCTATGGATCGCGCTATGCCAACTGGGGCCCGCAGGCCAGCGCGGCGGCGATCAGCGCCGACCTCGGCAGCGCCACCTTCCCGGCCGGCTCCCGGCTGCGCCTGCAAGGCAGCATGGACCTCGCCACCGCGATCGCCTACGACGTGCGCGACAACGCGAAGGTCCAGCTCTATCCGGCGGACATCGCGCAAGGCGGCGACAGCACCCGGGGCAGCGTGGCCTGCGCGGCGAACCCGCTGCCGGCCACCGCGCGCGTCGCGACCCTCGAGACGCTGATCCAGCGCAGCCCGGGCGTGCCCTGCGTCTTCGGCGTGGGCACCCTCGACGGCGACAACGGCAGCTTCCAGAGTGGGCCGAAGAACGAGTGGTGGGGTGCCACCTCGGTCGACCTCGGTACGGTCGGCGGCGCGCCGCTGGGCACCGCGGCCACCATCACCGGCTACTACACCGGCAACTACCTGATGCGCGCGAGCTTCGCGGGCGGCGGCAGCAACGCCGTGACCTTCCTGCAATGCCAGCAGCGCGTGATCAACGGCTCGCCGCGCAACTGCATCGCGGTCGGTACGGGCAGCTACAAGATCGAGACCCTGGGCGATGCGCGCGTGCTGAGCTTCAGCCCGGTGGGCGACTTCGCGCTGTTCATCGACTACGAGCGCGTCTTCATCGAACGCGGCGGCGAGGTGTCGTTCGGCTACAAGTCGAAGGCGGTCGGCAAGCAGCAGCTGCGGTTGAACCTCGCGGCCTCGAACGCGCTGTTCGCGGCCTATGCGGCGAAGGGCGCCACGGGGCTGACGCCGATCGCGCCCTGAGCACCGGGCTGTTCAGGCGGCCCGGCGCGCCGCGGCGCAACACTGCGCCGCGAGCTCGCCGAGCCGCTTCAACCCCGCATCGATGGCCGGCGAATAGGGCCAGCCGCAGTTGATGCGCAGATAGTGGTCGAAGCGGCCCGAGTTCGAGAACATGGCGCCGGGCGCGATCTGGATGCGCTCGGCCAGCGCCGCCTCGAACAGGGCGTTGGCGCCGATGCGCTCGGGCAGCTCCAGCCACAGCTGCAGCCCGCCGCGCGGCAGGTTGAGCCGGGTGCCGGCGGGGAAGTAGTTCGCGATCGCCTCGGCCGTCTGCTCGCGCTGGCGGCCCAGGTGCTCGCGCAGCCGGCGCAGGTGGCGGTCGTAGCTGCCCGTGCCCATGAATTCGCCGGCCGCGAGCTGGGCCAGGTCCTCGTTGTTGCGGGTCTGGGCGTACTTGAGCATCTCCACGCGCGCATGCCAGCGCCCGGCCGTGATCCAGCCCAGGCGCAGGCCGGGCGCGAGGATCTTGTGCAGCGAGGCGCAGTAGATGACGTTGCCCGTGCGGTCCCAGGACTTGAGCGCGCGCAGCGGGGTCTCGCTGTCGACCAGTTCGCTGTAGGAGTCGTCCTCGATCACCGGGATGCCGTGGCGCTCGCACAGCTGCGCGAGCCGCTGCTTGTGCGCGTCGGGCATCACGCTGCCCAGCGGGTTCTGCAGGTGCGGCACCACGGCCACGGCCTTCACGTTGTCGTAGGCCTGCAGCGCGAGCTCGAGCGCCTCGATCGAGATGCCGGTCTGCGGGCTGGTCGGGATCTCGAGCGCGCGCAGGCCCAGGCTCTCGAGCACCTGCAGCAGGCCGTAGAAGGTGGGCGACTCCACGGCCACCGTGTCGCCGGGCTGCGTGACCGCGCGCAGCGCGAGGTTCAGCGCCTCGATGCAGCCGTTGGTGACCAGCACCTCGTCGGGCGGGATCGTCATGCCGATGCGCAGGCTGCGCTGGGCCAGCACGGCGCGGAACTGCGCGTTGCCCTTCTGCGGCGTGGCCGAGGTCAGCAGCTCGGGCTTGTGGCGCAGCGCGCGCGTCATCGCATTGCGCAGTGCCTCGGCCGGATAGAGCTGCGGCGCGCCGCGCGCGATCGCGAAGTTCAGCGTGTCGCCGGCCGTGCGGCCGCGCACCACGAAGTCGGACACGCGCGCATGGATGCCCACGTACTGCGCCGGATCGGGCGGCAGCACGGTCAGCGGCTCCTCCATCGGCGCGATCGCGAGCCGGCGCGGCCGGCGCACGAAGTAGCCCGAGCGGTCGCGCGCCTCGACCCAGCCGTCGCTCTCCATGGCGCGACACAGTTGCAGTGCGGTCGACAGGCTGATGGCGTGCAGCCGCATCAGGCTGCGCAGGGAGGGCAGGCGGTCGCCCTGCTTGAGCGAGCCGGTGTGGATCGCGTCCACGTAGCGCGCCGCCAGTTGCCGATAGAGCGGTAGCGAGTCCATGGCGTCGATGCTCGCGCGATCGTTCATTGGAAAACAGATGCAGTTGCGAGGGAAAACGACCATAACAGATGGCCGCCGGCCCTGACTGTTCCGGTGCGAATCGCGCCGGCGTGTGCCTGTTTTACGGGCCGGGGAATTTCTACGATCGAAGCGCGCCCAGCCCTTCCTTCACCGACTTCCGAACCCGAGGTACCGCCATGATCACCACCCTCTCGCAAGCCCCCGATGCCGTCTTCCTCGAAGCCGGCGATTCCTTCCGCACGGCGGTGGACGCCGGCACCTGGCTGCAGGTGGCCGAGGGCCGCGTGCGGGTGTCGTCGCCGCCGCGCTGGATCGGCGAGGCCGTGTGGACCGCGCACACGGTGCTCGGCGAGGGCGAGACGCATGGCGTGGAGCACGGCGGCTGGATCGAGCTGACGGCGCTGTCGCCGGTGCAGTTGCGCATCCATGCGCCGATCGCCGTCGCGCGGCGGTTGCCCGCGCGGGCCGAGCCGCCGGCCGAGCCGGTGTCGGCCGCCTGGGCCGTGCCGCGGCGGCCGGTGATGCGGCTGATGCAGCTGCTCACCGGCTGGTGAGCGGCCGCGTCAGCGCACGCTGGCCGCCTCGCGCAGCGTCTCGAGGAAGCTGCGCCGCCACCAGTGGATGTCCTGCTCGCGGATGCGCGAGAGCAGCGCCTGGTGCCGCTCGCGCCGCTCTTCCAGCGGCATCTGCAGCGCCTGCTGCACCGTCTCGGCGGTGCCGTGGGTGTCGTAGGGATTGACCAGCAGCGCTTCCTTCATCTGCTCGGCCGCGCCCGCGAAGCGCGACAGCACCAGCACGCCGGGGTCGGCCGGGTCCTGCGCCGCCACGTACTCCTTGGCGACCAGGTTCATGCCGTCGCGCAGCGGCGTCACCAGCCCCACGGCCGCGGCGCGGCACAGGCCCGGCACGCGCTTGCGCGCGACCATGCGGTGGATGTAGCGCACCGGCATCCAGTCGAGCTCGCCGTAGTCGCCGTTGATGGCGCCGCACAGCGACTCGAGCTCGCGCCGGATGTCGGCGTAGGCATCGACCGTCTCGCGCGTGGGCGAGGCGATCTGGATCAAGGTGGCGCTGCGCCGGTTCTCGGGGTAGTGGGCCAGCAGCTCGCGGAAGGCGCGCACCCGGTTCGGGATGCCCTTGGAGTAGTCGAGCCGGTCGATGCCCAGCAGCAGCCGGCGCTGCGAGTACTCGCGCTTCATGGTCTCGTACATGTCGCGCGCTTCCTTGGCATGGGTGAGCGCCGCGAACTCGTCGACGTCGATGCCGATCGGAAACGCCGCCGCGCGCACCGTGTTGCCGTAGGCGCGGTACATCTCTGCGCCCAGGCTCTCGCCCTTGGCCTCGTTGTGCACGTAGTGCTCGAAGTGCTGCACGTCCTGCTGCGCCTGGAAGCCGATCAGGTCGTAGGCGAACAGCGAGCGCATCAGCCATTCGTGCTGCGGGATCGCCGCCATGATGATCTGCGGCGGCAGCGGGATGTGCAGGAAGAAGCCGATGCGCTGCTTGCAGCCCATGGCGCGCAGCTCGGCCGCCAGCGGGATCAGGTGGTAGTCGTGGACCCAGATGACGTCGTCGTCCTTCAGCAGCGGCATCAGCTTGCGCGCGAACAGCTGGTTCACGCGCCGGTAGCCGCCGATGAAGTTGGCGTCGAAATGGGCCAGGTCGAGCCGGTCGTGGAACACCGGCCACAGCACGTCGTTGCTGTAGCCGAGGTAGTAGCTGTCGTGGTCCTCGCGGCTCAGGTCGATGGTGGCCAGCGTGACCTTGCCGGCCTGCTGGCGCCGCAGCTCGCCCTCGCCGGTCGGGCCGCCCTCGACGATCTGGCCACTCCAGCCGAACCACATGCCGCCCGATTGCTGCAGGCTCTCGCCGAGCGCCACGGCCAGGCCGCCGGCGGCGGGCTTGCGCGGATCGGCCACGCGGTTGGAGATGACGACGAGGCGGCTCATATGGCGGAGTCCCAGGGGGCGGACAGACGCATCGCCGCGTTGATGATGCCGACCATGGAATAGGTCTGCGGGAAGTTGCCCCACATCTCGCCCGTGACCGGATGCGTGTCCTCGGACAGCAGCCCGAGCGGATTGCGCGCGGCCAGCATGGTCTCGAAGATCTGGCGCGCCTCGGCCTTGCGGCCGATCTTCGCGAGCGCGTCGATGCGCCAGAAGGTGCAGATGTTGAACGCGGTCTCGGGCTTGCCGAAGTCGTCGGCCGCCTCGTAGCGGCGCATGTAGGGACCGTCGCACAGCGACTTCTCCATCGCGTCGACGGTCGAGACGAAGCGCGGATCGCGCGCGTCGATCAGCCCCACCTCGGCCATCAGCAGGATGCTGGCGTCGAGCTCGCGGCCGCCGAAGCTCTCGGCGAAGGCCTGGCGCTCCTCGCTCCACGACTTGGCGAGGATCTCCTCGCGCATGCGCGAGGCATGGCCGTGCCAGTAGGCGGCGCGCTCGGCGAAGTTGATGCGGTTCTCCGCGGGCTTGCCCGAGGAGGCGGCCTCGGCGCGCGCGGTCTTGTCGAGCGCGCGCGCGATCTTCGCGAGCCGGTCGCAGGCGGCCCAGCTCATGAGCGCCGAGCTGGTGTGCACGCGCGCGCGGGTGCGCAGCTCCCACATGCCGGCGTCGGGCGTGCCGTAGACCGCGATCGCGCGCTCGCCCACGGCCTCGAGGTGCGGAAACTCCGCCTCGCCCGCGCGCTGCAGCAGCCGGTGGTCGTGGAAGGCCTGCGCGGCGCCCAGCACGATGTTGCCGTAGACGTCGTGCTGGAAATGCTCCTGCGCCTGGTTGCCCACGCGAACCGGGCCCATGCCGCGGTAGCCGGGCAGGGTCTCGACGAAGGACTCGGGCAGCTCGCGCTCCAGGCCGATGCCGTACAGCGGCTGGATGTGCTCGCCGTGCGAGCCGATCACCACGTTGCCGAGCCAGCGCAGGTAGTCCTCCATGGTGCCGACCTCGCTCAGCGAGTTGAGCGCGCGCACCACGAAGAAGGCATCGCGCAGCCAGCAGTAGCGGTAGTCCCAGTTGCGCTGGCTGTCGGGCGCCTCGGGGATGCTGGTGGTCATCGCGGCCACGATGGCGCCGGTGTCCTCGTACAGCGACATCTTCAGCGTGATGGCCGCGCGGATCACCGCGTCCTGGTACTCGAAGGGGATCGCGAGCCGCTTCGACCAGACGCGCCAGTAGGCGATGGTCTCCTGCTCGAAGCGGCGCGCGGTGTCGGCGATGCCGTCGAGCAGGGTCTCGTCGACGCCGAACATGAAGTTGTATTCGCGCGAGACCACGAAGGGCTGGCGCGCGAGGATGTGCGAGATCGAGGCGTCGGTGTTCAGCCTGAGCGTGACGTCGGGGCCGACGTAGCGGATGTGGTTGCTGCCGCGCGTGACCTCGACCGGCTCGGTCGCGCCCCACTGGAAGCGCGGGTCGAGCGCCACGCGCATGCGCGGCGCGCCGGCGATCGGGCGCACGCGGCGCACCAGCATCAGCGGGCGGAAGTAGCGCGCGCGGCTGTAGAAGCGCGGCGCGAAGTCGGTGATCTCGATGCCCTGGCCCGCGCTGTCGAACAGCTGGGTGCGCAGCACGGCGGTGTTCGGCTCGTACCACTGCCTGGCTTCGGCGAAGTCCTCGATCTCGAAGCCCCAGGCCGCGCCGCCTTCGCCCGGATGCAGCAGGGCGTTGAACACCGGGTCGCCGTCGAAGCGCGGCAGGCAGCACCAGACCACGCGCGCGCGCGCATCGACCAGCGCGCTGAAGGCGCAGTTGCCGATCACGCCGAGGTTGAGCGAGCAGTCGGCCGGGCGCGGAAATTCGCGCGGCTTGGGCGCGGCGGCCGTGCGTTCGTCGACCGGCGCATCGTCGTCGGGGCCGGCCGCGCCGGCCACCGCTTCGCCGCCGCGGTCCTCGGGAGCCTTCTGGAGCTGCCGTGCTTGCGGATCGTCGTGCCGCCCGGCCGGGACTTGTTGTTGTTCTTCCTGCTGGGTGTCGCTCATGCGGGATTCCTTGGCGAAGCTTCTTCGGGAGCGGGGGAGGGCGCGTTCGCGAGCTGGTCGCGCGCCTGCACCAGCCATTCGTAGACGGCGCGCGGCGACTCGAGCCGGTGCTGCGCGAGGCTCGGACCCGAGCCGACCTTGATGCCGACGCCGCCGCGTGGCTGCACCACGGCGAAGCCGCTCTCGTCGGTGGTGTCGTCGCCCGCGAACACCGGCACGCGGCCCGCGAACGGCGGCTCGTGCATGAAGGCGTCGATGGCGATGCCCTTGTTGACGCCGGCGGGCTTGACCTCGAACACGAACTTGCCGTGCAGCAGCTCGAGCTGCGGCCGCTCGGCGATGGCGCGCGACATGGCGTCGCCGCACACGGCCTCGAGCTGCGGCGCGAGCCGGTAGTGCAGCGCGATGGCCGCGTGCTTGCGCTCGACCAGCAGGCCTTCGTGCACGCGCGCGAGCTCGTTGGCGATCTCGAGCACGGGCACCAGGTCGGGCGGATGCTGTTCCTGCATCGCGCCCTTGGCATCGCGGCGCTGCACGCCGTGCTCGCCCGCGGCCGGCAGGCGCAGCGGCGCGAGGAAGCGGTCGAGCACGTCGATCTGGCGGCCCGACACCACGGCGAGGGCGCCGCCGAGCAGGTCCTTGAGGTCGCCGAGCAGCGCGACCAGGGCAGGGGGGACTTCGATCGCCTCGGGCGTGGCCGCGAGGCCCACCAGGGTGCCGTCGAAATCGAGGAAGAGGGCCGCGTCCCGGCCCAGGGGAGGAGGCAGCGGATCGTTGCTGCGGATGGGATTGGACATCGTGAAAGACCTTAGCACGGCCCCCGCGCGCGCCGTGTCGGCCAAAACCGGACGTGCCCGGGGGCCGGGGCCGCGACCTGCGCGCAGGCTCAGGGCGCGGCGCCGGGCGCGAGATCGGCCAGCGCGCGCAGCAGCGCCGTGGCCTCCACCGGCTTGAACAGCACCGGCACGCCCGAGGCGCGCACGCGCTGCAGCCGCTCGGGCGCGGTCTCGCCGGTCACCAGCATCAGCGGCGCCGCGAGGTCGAAGCGCGCGCGCAGGCGCTGGCCGACGTCGAGGCCGTTGTCGCCGTTGGCGAGCCGGTAGTCGCACAGCAGCGCACGGAAGGGCGCCGGGCCCGATGCCAGCAGCGCGGCCGCTTCCGCCTCGCCGGCCACGGCCTCCAGGTCGATGCCGTGGGCCTGCAGCAGCTCGGTCATCGCCGCGCGGATCTCGGCGTCGTCGTCGATCAGCAGGATGCGGCCCGGCACCGGTGCCGCCGGGGCGGGTGCGGTTTCGGCGCGGACGGCCCAGGGCCCGGCGGCGGCCTGCGCGTCGCAGCGCGGCAGCACGAGCCGAAAGCGCGTGCCGCGTCCCACGCGCGAGCGCAGCTGCACCGGATGGCCGAGCAGCCGCGAGAGGCGGCGCACGATGGCCAGGCCGATGCCCAGCCCGTGCGAGCGCTCGCGCCCGGGGTTGTCGACCTGGTAGAACTCCTCGAACACGCGGTCGAGCTGGCCCGGCGCGATGCCGATGCCCGAATCGACCACCTCGATCCACACCGAATCGCCGAGCCCGTCGCCGTTGCGCCGCACGCGCGCGCGCACCGACACGCCGCCGCGCGCCGTGTACTTGAGCGCGTTGTCGAGCAGGTTCGACAGCATGCGGTGCAGCAGCCGCGGATCGCTGCGCACCCACAGGCCGCTCGCGCGCAGCCGCAGCTGCAATTGGCGCTGCTCGGCCTGCGCCGCGAACATGGGATTGAGCGCGCGGAACAGCACGTCGAGCGAGACCGGCTCGAGCGCCGGCTCGACCACGCCGGCATCGAGGCGCGAGACATCGAGCATGGTGTCGAGCGAACTGCCGAGCGCGTTCACCGCGCGCATCAGGCGCTGCGCGTTGCGGCTTTGGGGATGCTCGTTCTCGAGCGCGGCGCCGAACAGCGCAATGGCATGCAGCGGCTGGCGCAGGTCGTGGCTGGCGGTGGCCAGGAAGCGGGTCTTCTCGATGCTCGCGCGCTCGGCCGCGGCGATCTGCTCGCCCAGGCGCTCGGCCAGCGCCTCGTTCTCGAAGCGCAGCACCAGCGAGTCGGTCAGCAGCCGGTGCTGCTGCTGGCCCACGCGCAGCGTGAACAGCAGGTAGGCCAGGCTGAACATCGACAGGAACAGGTGCATGCCGTCGCCCTGCCAGGCCAGCGCGGTGATCAGGCTCAGCATCATCGGCAGCGTGTAGCCGTAGAGCGCGGGCTTGAGCGGCCACAGCAGCTGCATGGCGCGCGCGCAGCTGCCGATGACGACCACCGTGAGCACCGAGGTCGCGGACAGGTCGTCGCGCGAGATGAACAGCCAGGGCGCGGTGGCGGTCGCCAGGCTCACCAGGGTGACGGTGCGCGCATGGCGGCGCGCCCACAGCGGGGTCTGGTCCAGCGGCAGGTCGGCATGCCAGCGCGGCATCAGGTACAGCGCCAGGCCGAGCAGCAGGTGGGCCGCCATCCAGGCCAGGATCCAGGCGCGCGGCGAGGCGATGTACATCGCGGCCCCGAGCGCGACGCCGAGGCCGAAGTGCACCACGATCGAGGCGTCGTAGGCGCCGTAGACCGAGGCCAGGTGCTCGCGCAGCACGCGCAGCGCCAGGTCCTGCGGCACCGCGGCCGCGACCGGCGGCGCGGCGTGCGTGGCGCTCGGGTCCGGCGAGGAGGTGGGAGGCGGGGCGGCGATCACCCGGCCCATGCTAGCCGGGGCGTGCGGCGTCGGAAGTGCCCTAAGTCATGGAACCTCCGCCATAGGCGTGAAGACATGCCGCGGCGCGCGTGGTATTCGCGCGCCTGGGGCGGTCGGCCGTTCAGCCGGTCGCGGCCTTCACGGCGTCGATGCGCGCGCGGTGGATCGCCTCGCCGATCTTCGGGCCGGTGGCGCCGGCCTGCTGCGCCTGGCGCGCGACCGCGTCGGTGGCCACGGCCGCGGCCACGGCCAGCACCGCGAGCAGGCGCTCGCGCTGCGGATAGTCGCGCTGCTCGAAGCCGAGCCGGCCGCGCGCGTCGCATTCGCAGGCCAGCAGCGCCTCGGCGAAGCGCGCGGGCTTGCGGAAGGCGTCGCATCGCTCGAGCAGCCGCACCAGTGCGGCGGCATCGAGCTCGCCGCTGCGGTGGATGTTGCCGTGCTCGCGCGCCACCACCTCGGCCAGCTCGCGGAGGTCGACCGGCACGCGCCAGCGATCGCACACCGCCTGCAGCAGCTCGGCGCTGCGCTTCTCGTGGCCGATGTGGCGCGGCAGGATCTCCGGCTCGGTGGTGCCCTTGCCGAGGTCGTGCATCAGGCAGGCGAAGCGCACGCCCAGCGACGCCGACAGGCGCGCGCTGGTGTCGAGCACCATCATCAGGTGCACGCCGGTGTCGATCTCGGGATGGTGCTGCGCGGGCTGTGGCACGCCCCAGAGCCGGTCGACCTCGGGCAGCAGCACCGCGAGCGCGCCGCAGGCGCGCAGCACCTCGAACATGCGCGAGGGCCGCGTCTCCATCAGCCCGCGCGAGAGTTCCTGCCACACGCGCTCGGGCACCAGCGCATCGACCTCGCCGGCCGCGACCATCTCGCGCATCAGCGCCAGCGTGTCGGGCGCGACCTCGAAGTCGTCGAAGCGCGCGGCGAAGCGCGCCACGCGCAGGATGCGCACCGGGTCCTCGCGGAAGGCGTCGGTGACGTGGCGCAGCCGCTTCTCGCGCAGGTCGCGCTGGCCGTGGAAGGGGTCGGCCAGGTCGGTGGGGGCGGGGTCGAAGCTGCCGTCGGCGCCCACGCGCTCGGCCGGCAGCGCGATCGCGTTGATGGTCAGGTCGCGCCGCGCGAGGTCCTGCTCGAGGCTCACGTCGGGCGCGGCGTGGATCACGAAGCCGCGGTAGCCGGGCGCGCTCTTGCGCTCGGTGCGCGCGAGCGCGTACTCCTCGCGCGTCGATGGATGCAGGAATACCGGGAAGTCGCGCCCCACGGGCAGGAAGCCCTGTGCCACCATGTCCTCGGGCGTGGCGCCGACCACGAGCCAGTCGTGGTCCGACACCGGGCGTCCGAGCAGGCGGTCGCGCACCGCGCCGCCGACGAGATAGGTTTTCATGCGCCCAGTGTAGGGATACCCCGCAGGGCCTAAAAAGAACGGTCGTTCGATAATTGCCGGGCAAATCGAACGATCGTTCGCTCGTTCGAGGTGCTCGAACGCCTCACCGGCCTCAGACCGGCACCGCGTTTGGAGGGGGAATTTCAACCAAAGGAGTATTCACATCATGAAAAAAACCATGTTGGCGTTGGCAGCCCTCGGGGCACTGACGTCCGGCAGCGCCTTTGCACAGAAGGCCGGCGACTGGGTCGTCGGCGCGGGCTGGTTCCATCTTTCGCCGCAGGACAAGAGCAAGCCGCTGATGCTGACCTCGCCGGTGCAGAGCGTGCTCGCCGGCTCGGGCGCCAGCGTGAGCGATTCCGACACGCTGGGTCTCAACGCGGCCTATTTCCTCGACGACCACTGGGCCGTGGAAGGCGTGCTGGGCATCCCGCCGAAGTTCAAGCTCGAAGGCACCGGCACGCTGGCGCGCGTGGGCGAACTGGGCAAGGCACGCCAGTGGAGCCCGACCATCCTCGGCAAGTACTACTTCAACGACGGCAATGCCGCCTTCCGTCCCTTCGTGGGCCTGGGCGCCACCTACGTCTGGTACAGCGGCGTGCAGATCACCAGCAACCTGCAGGAAGCGCTCGGCAGCCAGCTGCGCCAGCGGCCGCTGTCGACCGTGACCACCGCCAAGCTCGACAGCTCGTTCGCGCCCGTGCTCAACGCCGGCCTGGCCTACCAGTTCGACAAGCACTGGGGCATTTCCTTCTCGGTCTCCTACATCCCGCTGAAGACCAAGGCCAAGCTCACGACGACCTCGATCACGGGCCTGCCGATCGCGACCAGCGAAGCGCGCCTGAAGCTCAATCCGATCGTGACCTACGTGGCGGCCACCTACCGCTTCTGACCGGACACGACGCGGCCTGGCCGGCTCGCGCCGATCGACGACAGCGAACGACGATCAGCGCGAGGTCCGGTAGGGCTCGTCGAAGGCCACGAAATCCTGCTCCGCGAGCGCCTGCTCGATCCACGCGGCGACGCCCGGCAGGGCCGCCACCCGATCGATGTAGGCCTGCGCCGCGGGCGGCACCGGCAGCCCGTAGCTGCGGATGCGCATGCACACCGGCGCATAGAAGGCATCGGCGATGCCGAACTCGCCGAACAGCATCGGGCCGCCATGGGTGTCGAGCAGCTCGCTCCACATGGCCGCGATGCGTTCCAGGTCCTCGACCACGCCGGGCTGTTCCTTCAGCACGCGCGCGCCCACCTCGGCCAGCGAGGCCTCGATGTTCATCGGGAAGTGGTTGCGCAGGTTGCCGAAGCCCGAGTGCATCTCGGCGCTGACGCTGCGCGCGCGGGCCCGCGCGGCCTTGTCGCGCGGCCACAGCGCCTTGTCGGGGAACTGCTCGGCCAGGTACTCGGCGATGGCGAGCGAATCCCAGACCGTGATGTCGCCGTCGATCAGCACCGGCACGCGCGCCGTGGGGTTGACCGCGCCGACCACGGCCTTGAAGTTGGAGCCGGCCTCGAAGGCGTCGAAGCGCACCATCACTTCCTCGAAGGGAATGCCGGCCTGCTTGAGCAGCACCCAGGGACGCATGGACCACGACGAGTAGTTCTTGTTGCCGATGTAGAGCTTGAGCATGGATTTCCTCCGGTTGGTTTCGTGGCAAAGCCTTCGATGCTAGGGCGCGGGCGCCGCGCGATTGATACCGTTTGCGGCGCGCATTGATGACGGGCGCGGCCCGCACGCCGGCGGCTATCGCCGGTCGGTGTCGTCGGTGCGCAGCGGGGGCTCGCTGCTCGAGGCGATGACGCGCGGCGCGGCGCGGCCGGGTGCCTCCTCGCCCTTGGGTGGCCCGATCACGCGCTCGATCAGGCTCACGAGCCGCGGCACGAACTGCAGCACCACCAGCGCCAGCAGCGCGCTGATCACCGCCGTGGCCTCGCGGCCCAGGCCGCAGGCCATGCCGATCGCGGCCGTCATCCACAGCCCCGCGGCGGTGGTGAGGCCCTGCACGTGGTGCTCGTCCTTGCCCTGCTTGAGGATGGTGCCCGCGCAGAGGAAGCCGACGCCGGCCACCAGGCCCTGGATCACGCGGCTCATGTCGGCCGGCACGATGCCGGTCTGCTGCGGCACGAGCACGAACATGGCCGAGCCGATGGCCACCAGCATGTGGGTGCGCACGCCGGCCGCCTTGCCCTGCTGCTCGCGCTCGAAGCCGAGCACGAAGCCCAGCAGCGCCGCGAGCAGCAGCCGCACCAGGATGCGCGTGAGCTGGGCGAGGTCGCCCACGTCCGAGAACTCGGCGGCGATGGTGTCGAGGACCTCGTCGCGCCAGCTCATCTCAGGGCAGGTCCTTGTTGGGCTCGGGCATCGCGGCGTCGCGCGGGCCGACCCGGCCCAGGCGTTCCTTCAGCGACTGCGGCCGGCCGGTGATGATCGCGGCGTAGTTGGTGGTGTTGGCCAGCACCTTCTTCACGTAGTCGCGGGTCTCGTTGAACGGCACGTTCTCGGCCCAGATCGCGGCATCGAGCACCGGGCCGTTGCGCCAGCTGCGCGGGCGGCCCGGGCCGGCGTTGTAGGCCGCGGCGGCCAGCGCCATCGAGTCGTCGAAGTCGTCGAGCGCGAGCTTCAGGTAGTTGGTGCCGATGGTGATGTTGGTCTCGCGGTCGTTGATCTGGCCCGGCGTGAAGTCGGTCATGCCGATCTTGCGCGCGGTCCAGCGCGCGGTGGCGGGCATCACCTGCATCAGGCCCGAGGCGCCGACGCCCGAGCGCGCGTCCATGATGAAGCGGCTCTCCTGGCGGATCAGGCCGTAGACGTAGGCCGGGTCGAGGCCGATGTCCTGGCTCTTGCGCAGCACGGTGTCGTGGAAGGGCATCGGGAAGCGCTGCTCGACGTCGATCACGCCCTTGGTGCGCTCGCTGGTGTTGATGCAGCGGTCCCAGACCTCGCGCTGGCAGGCGAAGTCGGCCGCGGCCAGCAGCGCGCGGTCGTCCATGCCGCCCCGGTCGTGCAGGTTGGTGGCGTAGTTCCATTCGCGCGTGCCCTCGGGGCGCAGGCCGATCGCGATCGCGTAGAGGCCGCGGTTGAGCGAGGGGTTCAGGCGCGCGGCGTTGCGTTCCTCGGGCGTGAGCGGCGCGGGCCGGGTGGCGGCCATCACGCGCTGGCCCAGCTCCTCGAGCGCCAGCATCTCGTAGAAGCCGCGCGTACCCGCGATGCCCTGGTAGAGCTCGCGCGCCTGGGCGCGGCGCTCGTCGCCGCCGGCATTGACCAGCGCGCGCGCCTTCCAGTAGGTCCAGGTCGGGTCCTGCTGGCTGGCCTCGCTCATGGCGTTGATGGCGGGCGCCACGTCCTTCCACTGGCCGGCGCGCAGCGCCGCGCGCACGCGCCAGCCGAGCATGTCGTCCGACAGGTCGGCGTTCTTGGTGACGTTGCCGAAGTAGCTCACGGCCTGCGGCCAGAGCTTGATCGCCGACTGGCGGCCGATGGTGCCCCAGATCCAGTTGCGCTCCTCGGCCGAGAGCATCGCGCTCCACTTGGCGTCGAGCTGCGAGGCGGCCTGCTCGGGATCGGCCATCGCGATCTTGATCAGCGCCAGCGTGACCAGCTCGCGGCGCGACTTGGCGGCCACGGGCCCGCGCGTGACGAGGAACTTGGCCGCGCTCGCGTTGACCTCCTCGAACAGCGGCAGCGCATCGGGCGACGCCAGCGTGACGGCACCGCGCGCGGCCTGCGGCCGGTTGGCCTCGATGGCCAGGCGCGCCTTCTTCCAGGCGTCGTTGGGCGAGAGCAGGCGCGCGGCGATCATGCGGTCGGCGGCCGTGAGGCAGCCGTCGTCGCTGTCGCGCTGGGCGAACCAGTTGCGCCGGATCTCGTCGGCCTGGGCCTGGGTGGCGCTGCCGCTGCGCAGCGCGTCGACCAGGATCGCGTAGCAGCGCACCTGGGCGTCGTCGCCCATGCGGAAGCCCGCGATGGCGGCCGAGAAGTTGTCCCAGTCGCGGCGCTGGCCCGTGAGCAGCAGCCAGTCGTTGCGCAGCCGGTCTTCCTGGTAGGTGCCGGGGTAGCGCGCGAAGAAGTCCTGCACCTCGTTCGCGCCGGCTTCCTGCAGCCGCGCCTTGAGTTCCCAATAGGCGGCCCAGGGTTCGAGCACGTGGCCGCGTGCCTGCGGCAGCAGCGCCGCCAGCCGGGCCTTGTCGCCGCGCTGGAAGGCCTGCTTCATCTGCAGCAGCACCTCGTCGTTGCTGTTGTTCTGCGCCAGCGCCGCGGCGGGCGCGAAGAGGGTCAGCGCACAGGCCGCGAGGGCCGAAAGAACCAGTGCCGGCGCGACGCTGCGCGGGCGGCGGCACATGGATGCCAAAATGCTTGGAAACTGCATCGGGAGATTATGGACAAGTCAAAGGATGCCGCCACGTCGGCGACGGCGAGTTTTCTCAAGGATCAGCTGCGCAAGGCGTTGATCGAACAACGTCTGGGGATGCCGGACCGGCTGACACGCGCGGACCTGCTGCAGCGCGTGATGCGCATCTGGCTGGTCGGCCGGCCCGACACCGTGATCGGCGCCTACTGGCCGATCAAGGGCGAGTTCGATCCGCTGCCCGCGCTGCATCGGTGGAAGGAGGACGGCGAACTGATCGACGAGCCGCAGCGCCGCCGCATCGGCCTGCCGGTGATCGACAAGGTCCACAAGACCCTGACCTTCCACGCCTGGTACCCGGGCTGCCAGATGGAAGAGGACGCCTACGGCATCCCCAAGCCCAAGGACACCGAGCTGATCGTGCCGACCCTGCTGTTCGTGCCCTGCGTGGGCTACAGCGCGGGCGGCTACCGGCTCGGCTACGGCGGCGGCTTCTACGACCGCACGCTGGCCGCCCTCGAGCCGCGGCCCTTCACGGTCGGCCTGGGTTTCGCGAACGGCTTCCTCGAGGACTTCGAGCCCGAGGCGCACGACCTGCCGCTCGACGCGATCCTCAACGACAACGGGGTGGTCTGGCCGATCGGCTGAGCGGCTGCTTCCTGCGCATACGGGCGCCCGGCCTCGAGCCGCGGCGCCCTTTTTCTCTTCAGTCCATGTTGTCGATGGTGTCCGGGTCGGGCACCTCGCCGATGGTCTCGCGCGTGGTGCCGGCCTGCGCCAGCAGCCAGTCCCAGAAAGCCTTGATCTCGGGCCGCAGCGCGCTGCGCGGGCCGGCGATCAGCCAATAGGACATCGGCGAATCCATGCGGTGCTGCGGCAGCACCTCGATCAGGTCGCCGTTGGCCAGGCTCTCGGCGATCAACGAACTGCGCGCCAGCACCACGCCCTGGCCGGTCAGCGCGGCCTGCACCATCTGGTAGGCGTAGTTGAAATAGAGCCAGCGCTTGGGCTGGGCGCGTTCCAGGCCGTGCAGCTCGAACCAGCGCCGCCAGGTCAGCCACTCGAGGTGGGTGCGGTGGGCGTCGCCGGCCTCGATCAGCGTGAAGCGCGCGATGTCCTCGGGCTTCTTGATCGGCGGGCTGCTCTTGATGAGCCAGGGGCTCGCCACCGGCGTGAGGTTTTCGCCGAACAACCGCACGGCCTGCGGGGGCATGGCCTCGCGCGGGCCGTAGCGCAGCGCGATGTCGACGTCGGCCACCTCGAGGTCGACCGCGAGGTCGCTGGCGTCGATCCGGATGTCGATCTCGGGGTTGTCGCGCTGGAAGGCCTCGAGCCGCGGGATCAGCCACATCGAGGCGAACGAGGCGAAGGTGGTCAGCGAGACGCTCTTGCGCCCGGCGCTCTGGCGGATCTGCCGCACCGCGGTGTCGACGCGCGGCAGCGCCTGCTGCACCGCCAAAAGCAGCTGGGCGCCCGCGCTGGTCAGCTCGACCGCGCGCGTGTGGCGCAGGAACAGCGGCACGCCCACTTCCTCCTCGAGCGACTGGATCTGGCGGCTCACGGCCGACTGGGTCAGGGCCATTTCCTCGGCCGCGGCGCGGAAGTTCAGGTGCCGCGCGACCGCCTCGAAGGCGCGCAGGTGGCCGGCGGAGATCGGGCGGGAGCGCAGGTGGGTTTGCGAATGCTGCATGGATCGGGGGCCGGCGCCTGCTTCGGGATTGATGCGAAACCGGAATCAGTAGGCTACCTCCTTTTCATTGGACTGCCAACGGCCGGGAAACGATCATTCATTCCCGAACCGCGCCATTGCTGCCTCCTTTTCCAAGCACCCATTGATTCGCGATTCGGCAAACACCTAGGAGCCCATCATGTCCACTGCCGTCTGCACCACCTCTACGCTGTCCACCCTGTCGCTGCCCAACCGCAACACCGCCGCCGCGATTCCGCCGGCCGTGCGCCGCGGTGCCTGGCAAATCGCGCCCGGCGAGGCGATGAGCCTGAAGGCGCGCGGCGACAGCGTGCTGCGCGTGCGCCAGGGCCGGGTCTGGATCACGCCCGATGCCACGCTCGAGAACCCGAGCGAGGACCTGGTGCTCGCCCCCGGTGAGTCGCTCACCGTGGCGGCCGGCCAGCGCATCGTGATGGAAGCCTGGGACGGCTACGGCGCCACGTACACGTGGGACGCCGCTTGATCCCGCGGGTTTACTGATCGATCCTGGGCCATCGGGCGGCGGCGCGAGCCGCGCCCGCCATACCAAGGGGCCGGACGGCGCTTCGCGCATCGTCCGGCCCTTTTCCTTTGGCGCGGCCGTCTTCAGCCGTTGATGTCGAAACTGCGGCGCAGCGCCAGGAAATGCTTGAGCGCGACCTCACCGTCGAGCGCATGCACGCCGGCCATCAGGTCGGGTCCCTCGCTCTCGGCCAGCCCGAGCCGGAAGCCGCTGTAACGGCGCGCGGCCAGTTCGCCCTGCCAGGCCACGCGCACGTCGACATGGCGCGGGTCGCGCGCGATGCGGTCCATCAGCGAGCGCAGGGCGTCGGGCGGTCCCTCGATGTGCTGGCAGAAGCGCTGGCCGTCGAAGACCAGCAGCCCGGTGATGCCGAGTTCGCCGTTGCGCGCGCGGGCGCGCGCGACGATGTTGGCCACCGTGCCGGGCGGCAGGTCCGGCGCAAGCTCGCTGCAGTAGAGGATCTCGGAGAGCGCCGGGGCGGGCGCGGGAGCTTGCGTCTGTTCGTCGGAAATCATGGGCCGGGATGGGAAAAGCGAGCGCAGTGTAGGCAGCCGTCCGACATCACGAAATGTAAAAAGACATACCGGTCCCACCCCCCTCGATGCCTATAGTCGGTGGTGCCCGACCAGTACCCCACACCCGCCGCCCCGGAGAACGGGCCCCATCCCTGCAGCCGTTGCGCGCTGCGTCAGCTGCCGGCCTTTTTGCCGGTGTCCGCCGACCAGTTGCGCACCATCGAATCGTTCCGCATCGGCGCGCGCCGCGTCGAGGCCGGCGGCTCGATCATCGAGGAACACCGGCGCAGCCCGCAGCTGTTCACGCTCTATTCGGGCTGGGCCTTCCGCTACAAGACCCTGAGCGACGGCCGGCGGCAGATCCTCAACGTGCTGCTGCCCGGCGACTTCGTCGGGCTGCAGGACGAGTTCGCCGACGGCCAGACCCACGGCGTCGAGGCCCTGACCGAGGTCTCGCTGTGCGTGTTCGCGCGCGAGAGGCTCTGGGAGCTGTTCCATGCCGAGCCCAAGCTCGGCTACGACATCACCTGGCTGGCCGCGCGCGAGGAAAAGATGATCGACGACAACCTCGTGACCACCGGCCGGCGCAGCGCCGTCGAGCGCGTGGCGATGCTGCTGATGCACCTGTACCGCCGCGCCGAGCGCGTGGGCATGGTGCGCGACGGCTGGGTCGAGTTCCCGCTCAACCAGCAGCACATCGCCGATGCGCTCGGGCTGTCGCTGGTCCACACCAACAAGACCTTGCGGCGGCTGTCGCAGCTCGGGCTCTACAAGCTCGACGACCGCTGGCTGCGCATCCTCGAGCCGCGCGCGCTCGAGGCGCTGGGCGACTATTTCGAGCGCCCGCTGCGGCCCACGCCGCTGATCTGACCCGGGGGTGGCGCCGGCTCAGCCGCCGGCCACCAGCTGCCGCAGGTCGTTCTGGTAGGCCTGCAGCCGCTTGACCGCCTGCGCGCGCTGCGCCGCGCTCGTGCCGTTGTGCAGCGCGGCCAGGTTGCGGCAGCCTTCCTGCAGCAGCGCCTGCTGCTGCTCGCGCCAGGGGCCCGGGGGCGGATCGGCGATGCGCTGCAGGTAGGCATGCAGCGCGGCGCGCGCCTCGGTGGGCGGCGTGCGGTTCGCGACGAAGCCGCGCAGCAGCACCAGCGCCTCCTGCTGGCGCTTGCGACGCTCCACGTCCTGCAGCTTCGGGTCGAACACCGACTGCGCCACCTGCTGGCGCAGCAGCTCGCGCTGCTCGGGCGCGAGCCGGCCGTAGAAGTCCTCGAAGCGGTCGAGGAACTGGTCGTAGCGCTTCTCCTGCACCCGGGCCGGCGAGCGGTCGAGCCAGTCCTTGCGGTAGTCGGCGTTGTTCTTCGCGTACTTGCGCTCGAGCTGCTGCAGCTGGGCCTCGCTGAGGCTCAGCAACAGCTCGGTGCCCGCGGGCTCGGCGCGCTCGCTGACCGCCAGCAGCCGGTCGCGGATGCGGTCGGTCATGGCGCAGGCCTGGGCCGGCGTCACCTCGCCGGGCGCCAGCGTCTCGGCCTCCTGCAGCAGCGCCGCGATCTTCGGCAGCTCGTTGCGCCGGTGCCAGTCGAGCAACTGCGCGAGTTCGTCGCGCACCTTGGGCGTCTGCGAACCGTCGAAATCGAGGTAGCCGTCGAGCCACCAGTAGCTGAGCTCGGGCAGGTTGTTGTAGGCCAGCTTGATGGCGCTGCAAGCCCCCAGGACGGCCACCAGCGCCATCACGCCGATAATCCGCGCCAGCTTGAAACAACGCATCCGGGTAGAAAAAGGCATGAATCAGATTCCGAAGCAGGGCAACCAGGGACCGGTCGACGTCGTGATCATGGCGGCCGGCAAGGGCACGCGCATGAAGAGCAGACTGCCCAAAGTGTTGCATCGTTTGGCCGGCCGCGCGCTGTTGTCGCACGTGACCGGCACCGCCGCGCGCATCGGCGCCCGGCACGTGGTGATCGTCACCGGCCACGGCGCCGAACAGGTCGAGGCCGCCATGGCCGCCTCGCCCGAGGCGGCTTCGCTGCGCTTCGCGCGCCAGGAGCCGCAGCTGGGCACCGGCCACGCGGTGCAGCAGGCCACGCCGCTCTTGCCCGACGACGGCACGGTGGTGATCCTCTCGGGCGACGTGCCGCTGATCGCCGAGGACACCTTGCGCACCCTGATCGCCGCCAGCGGCGGCGAGCGGCTGGCGCTGCTGACCATCGAGCTGGACGACCCCACCGGCTACGGCCGCATCATCCGCAACGCCGCGGGCGGCGAGGTGACCGCCATCGTCGAGCACAAGGACGCCAGCGAGGCGCAGCGCGCGGTGCGCGAAGTCAACAGCGGCGTGATGGCCGTGCCCGCGAAACAGCTCAAGGGCTGGCTCGAGCGCCTGGACAACCGCAATGCGCAGTCCGAGTACTACCTGCCCGACATCGTCAAGCACGCCGCGGCCGACGGCGTGCCGGTGGTGGCCCACATCACGACCGACGGGCTGCAGGTGGCCGGTATCAACAGCCCGGTGCAGCTGGCCGAGCTCGAGCGCGCCTTCCAGCGCCGCCAGGCCGAGGCCCTGATGACCCAGGGCGTGCGGCTGGCCGACCCGGCGCGCTTCGACCTGCGCGGCACGCTCGAATGCGGCGGCGACGTCGAGATCGACGTCAACTGCGTGTTCGAGGGCCAGGTCTCGCTCGGCGAGGGCGTGCGCATCGGCGCCAACTGCGTGATCGCCAATGCCCGCATCGAGGCCGGCGCCGTGATCCATCCCTTCACCCACATCGACGGCGAGAAGGCCGGCGTGACCGTGGGCGAGCGCGCGCTGATCGGCCCCTTCGCGCGGCTGCGCCCCGGTGCCCAGCTCGGCACCGAGGTGCACATCGGCAACTTCGTCGAGGTCAAGAACTCCACCCTGGCCGCCGGCGCCAAGGCCAACCACCTGGCCTACCTGGGCGACGCCACCGTGGGCGCGCGCGTCAACTACGGCGCGGGCAGCATCACGGCCAACTACGACGGCGCCAACAAGCACCGCACCGTGCTCGAGGACGACGTGCACATCGGCAGCAACTGCGTGCTGGTGGCGCCGGTCACCATCGGCGCGGGCGGCACCGTGGGCGGCGGCTCCACCGTCACCAAGACCACGCCGGCCGGCGCGCTGACCGTGGCGCGCGGCAAGCAGATCAGCCTGCCGAACTGGCAGCGGCCGCAGAAGAAGCCGAAGGGCTGACGGCCTGACGGACCTCAGCCCGCGGGCGCCAGCGGCACCCGCGGCTCGAACTTCGCACGCTTGAGGCTGAAGAAGGCCTTGACGTTGCGCACGTTGGCGTCGGCGGTGAACAGCCGCTGCACCAGCGCGCCGTAGTCGGGCATGTCGCGCGCCGCCACCACCAGCACGAAATCCGGTCCCGGCGACACGCGCCAGCACTGCTGCACCGCGTCGTCCGCGATCACGCGCGCCTCGAAGGCCTCGAGCGACTCGGCGTCCTGCCGGTCGAGCGAGATCTCCACCACCGCTTGCAGCCCGTGGCCCAGCACGGCGGCCAGCCGGTCGGGCGACAGCAGCGCCACCTGGCGCTCGATCAATCCCTCCTGCCACAGCCGCTGGACCCGCCGCAGGCAGGTCGGCGGCGAGATGCCCACGGCCGCCGCCAGCTTCTGGTTGGTGGCCGAGGCGTCGCGCTGCAGGGCGTCGAGCAGCTTCAGGTCGATGGCGTCTAGTGCGATGGATTCCATGATTTGTGAAATTATGGAATAAAAATTCATTGACTTGAATGTGTGAAAGAAAAGTCCAAATTCATGGAAATTTAGACGGCAAATTTCTTTTCACCCTCCCTACCATTCGCAGCAATTCTTTTCGTTCTCCTTCATTCCTTTCCAAAGGCAAGACAACCATGTGCGGCATCGTCGGCGCGGCTTCCCATCGAAACATCGTCCCGGTCCTGGTCCAGGGCCTGCAGCGGCTCGAATACCGCGGCTATGACTCCTGCGGCGTGGCCGTGCACGCGGGCGGCCTGACGCGCGCGCGCACCACCTCGCGCGTGGCCGACCTCCAGACCCAGGTGGCCGAGGACAAGCTCGAGGGCCTGACCGGCATCGCCCACACCCGCTGGGCCACGCACGGCGCGCCCGCGGTGCACAACGCGCACCCGCACTTCAGCCACGGCCCGGGCGCCGGCGCGCAGGAAGCGCGGCCCGGCCGCATCGCGCTGGTTCACAACGGCATCATCGAGAACCACGAGGCGCTGCGTGCCAGCCTCGAAGCCAAGGGCTACGTGTTCGAGAGCCAGACCGACACCGAGGTCATCGCCCACCTGGTCGACAGCCTCTACGACGGTGACCTGTTCGAGGCCGTGAAGGGCGCCGTGCGCCAGCTCACGGGCGCCTACGCCATCGCCGTGATCAGCCGCGACGAGCCGCAGCGCGTGGTCGGCGCGCGCGCTGGTTCGCCGCTGATCCTGGGCGCCGGCAAGGACGGTGCCGAGAACTTCCTGGCCAGCGACGCGATGGCGCTGGCCGGCGTCACCGACCAGATCGTGTACCTCGAGGAAGGCGACGTGGTCGACCTGCAGCCCGGCAAGTACTGGATCGTCGACCGTGCCCACAAGCCGGTGCAGCGTCCCGTGCGCACCGTGCAGGCCCACAGCGGCGCGGCCGAGCTCGGCCCCTACCGCCACTACATGCAGAAGGAGATCTTCGAGCAGCCGCGCGCCATCGGCGACACGCTCGAGGGCGTGGAAGGCATCGTGCCCGAGCTGTTCGACGGCATCGGCCAGGACGGCAAGCAGAGCGGCGCCAGCGCGCACCGCGTGTTCAAGGACATCGACCGCATCCTGATCCTGGCCTGCGGCACCAGCTACTACAGCGGCTGTACCGCCAAGTACTGGCTCGAGGGCATCGCGAAGATCTCGACCCAGGTCGAGATCGCGAGCGAGTACCGCTACCGCGACTCGGTGCCCGATCCGCGCACCCTGGTCGTCACCATCAGCCAGTCGGGCGAGACCGCCGACACCCTGGCCGCGCTCAAGCATGCGCGCTCGCTCGGCATGGAGCAGACCCTGACCATCTGCAACGTCGCCACCAGCGCCATGGTGCGCGAGTGCAAGCTGGCCTACATCACGCGCGCCGGCGTCGAGATCGGCGTGGCCTCGACCAAGGCCTTCACCACCCAGCTCGCGGGCCTGTTCCTGCTCACGCTGGCGATCGCGCAGTCGAAGGGCCTGCTGAGCGCGGAGGACGAGGCGCGTTACCTCAAGGAGATGCGCCACCTGCCGGTCGCGCTGCAGTCGGTGCTCGCGCTCGAGCCGCAGATCATCAACTGGGCCGAGGACTTCGCGCGCAAGGACAACGCGCTGTTCCTGGGCCGCGGCCTGCACTACCCGATCGCGCTCGAGGGCGCGCTCAAGCTCAAGGAGATCACCTACATCCACGCCGAGGCCTATGCCGCCGGCGAGCTCAAGCACGGCCCGCTCGCGCTGGTGACCAGCGAGATGCCGGTGGTCGCCGTGGCGCCCAACGACGCCCTGCTCGAGAAGCTCAAGAGCAACCTGCAGGAAGTGCGCGCGCGCGGCGGCGTGCTCTACGTGCTGGCCGACGGCGACTCGAAGATCAAGAGCAGCGAAGGCCTGCACGTGATCCACATGCCCGAGCACTACGGCGCGCTGTCGCCGCTGCTGCACGTGGTGCCGCTGCAGCTGCTGGCCTATCACACGGCCTGCGCGCGCGGCACGGACGTCGACAAGCCGCGCAACCTGGCGAAGAGCGTGACGGTGGAGTGATGAGGAGGAGGGCGAGCCTCGGCTCGCCTGGCATGAGCGGTCGATGGGCGGGCGACAACGCAAGGACGCGCCATCGCCAGGCTGAATCCGAAGCCGTTTCCACTGCGTAGATGGCGTTGGTCGAAGACCAACTCCTGCGGTGCGGGCTGTCTGGCCGTGGGGCAGGTTCAACCCCCACCAGAGAGCGCCATGGCTTTGAGCACCCCCAAGGATCTTCCGGCAAGTCGCCGATCGAAGGGCTTCACGCAGAGGGATCACCGCAGGCTCGTCGAGGCGGGAGCGAAACCCGGTCAGGTCGTTCCTGTCGGGCTCTGGCACAGGGACGGGCATTTCGGCAGCGAGGCCGAGGCGCAGGGTGCCTTCAAGCTCGCGTACCAGCAGGCGGTCGACGGCCTGGGTGCATCGACGGCCGGCTGGATGGGCATCTCGCAGGGTGAGCTCGATGCATGGCTGCGGCATGGCACCCTGCCTGCCGTTCGCGGGCAACCGCCCGAAGACCCTGCCCATGCCGATCAGGCCGGGCCCGGCGCGCAAGCGGGGGCGTCGAAAGCCTAGAAGAAGGCCGCGCAGGCACGCGGGCGCCTCTCGTCGCGAGACGACACAATCGACCCGCATGGCTTCCCAAGCTCTGCCCGACCTCCTCGCCCCCGGCCTCGCCATCGTCTTCTGCGGCATCAACCCGGGCCAGCGCGCGGCCGCCTCGGGCCTGCACTTCGAAGGCCGGGGCAACCGCTTCTGGCGCGTGCTGCACCTGGCGGGCTTCACGCCGGTGCAGATGCAGCCCGCCGAGGCGCCGCAGCTGTTGCAACGCGGCTACGGCCTGACCACGGCCGTCGACCGGCCGACGGCGCGCGCGAGCCAGTTGGCGGCGCATGAATTCGCGGCCGCCACCGAGGCCTTCACCCGCAAGATCGCCGCCTGCGGCCCGCGCCGCCTCGCGTTCCTCGGCAAGGCCGCCTATGCGGGCATGACGGGGCGCCCGCAGATCGAATGGGGCCGTCAGCCCGAGCCCTTCGCCGGCATCGAGACCTGGGTCCTGCCCAATCCCAGCGGACTCAATCGCGCGTTCTCGCTCGATGACCTGGTGGCCGCCTACAAGGCACTGCGCGAGGCGGCATCGCCGGCTTGACCACAATTCCATCATGTTGGAGAATAAATCCAACATGAAAGAAGAAGCTCCCGCCCCTCTCAACGACCGCATCGCCCGGCGCGTGCGCGAGCTGCGCGCCGCGCGCGGCCTCTCGCTCGAGGCGCTGGCCGCGCAGAGCGGGGTCAGCCGCTCGATGATCTCGCTGATCGAGCGCGGCGAGAGCAGCCCCACGGCGGTGGTGCTCGAGAAGCTCGCGGCCGGGCTCGGCACCATGCTGGCCGCGCTGTTCGACGAGCCGCGCCCGCGCGCCGATCCGGTGGCGCGCCGCGCCGACCAGCCGCAATGGCGCGATCCCTCGTCGGGCTATCTGCGGCGCAACGTGTCGCCCGGCGGCATCGCCTCGCCGCTGCAGATCGTCGAGGTGCTGTTCCCGCCCAAGGCGCGCGTGGCCTACGAATCGGGTGCGCGCGAAGCGCGGGTGCACCAGCAGGTCTGGATGCTCGAGGGAACCATCGAGATCACGGTGGGCGACGAGCGCCACCGGCTCGACGCCGGCGACTGCCTCGCGATGGTGCTCGACCGGCCCGTCGCCTACTTCAATCCCACGCGCGAGACCGCCCGCTATGCGGTCGCGATCGTGAGTCCGCATCCCGACGTCTGGAAGTGAGAACGAACGCCATGAACCCCACGAGCCCCACCAGCCTCCACCCGGTGCGCCGCCTGCGGGCGGTGGACGCGGCGCAACTGCAATCGCTGGCCGAGTTGCTGATCGACTGCGTCGACGGCGATGCCTCGGTGAGCTTCATGCATCCGCTGCCGCTCGAGCAGGCGCTGGCCTTCTGGCGCAAGGTGGCCGACGGGGTGGCGCGCGGGGAGCGCGCGCTGATGGTGGTGGAGGATGCGCAGGGCATCGTCGGCACGGTGCAGCTCGTGCTCGACCAGCCCGACAACCAGCCGCACCGCGCCGACCTCGCGAAGATGCTGGTGCACCGGCGCGCTCGGCGCCAGGGGCTCGGCGCGCTGCTGATGCAGGCGGCCGAGCAGGCCGCGCGCGACAGCGGCAAGACGCTGCTGGTGCTCGACACCTCGAGCCCCGAGGCCGAGCGGCTCTACGAACGCTCGGGCTGGCAGCGCAGCGGCACCATCCCCGGCTATGCGCTGCTGCCGCGCGGCGGCTTCTGCGATACCACCTACTTCTATCGCACGCTCGCGCCCTGAGGCCGTCGTGCGGCAGACTGGCGCGATGACCGAATTCGATCGACTGCTGGCCGAGGCTGCGCGCAAGCCGCTGGTCGGCTGGGACCTGTCCTGCGATGGCCGCATCGCGACCACCGCCGTGCCCTGGGATTTCGAACGGGCGGTGGTCCACCGCGCGCGCCAGTCGCCCGACCTGCTCGACATGGGCACGGGCGGCGGCGAGTGGCTCAGCCGGCTGCCGCTGCGGCCCGCGCGCACCGTCGCCACCGAGGGCTGGGCGCCCAACGTCGCGGTGGCGCGCGAGCGGCTCGCGCCGCTGGGCATCGAGGTGGTGGCGGTGGAGGGCGCGCTCGACAACGGCGCGCAGCACGATGGCGATGCGCAGGACGACGCGCCGCTGCCCTTCGCCGACGGCGAGTTCCACCTGGTGGTCAACCGCCACGAGTCCTTCGTGCCGGCCGAGGTGGCGCGCGTGCTCGCGCGCGGCGGCCACTTCCTCACGCAGCAGGTGGACTCGGACTTCAATGCCGACCACTACCGGCTCGCGGGCCTGGCACCGGCCGAGCCACCGCCCGAGTGGCGGCTCGACATCGCGCGGCGCCAGCTCGAGCGCGCGGGCTTCGAGATCCTGCGCGCCGAGGCGGGCGCCGAGCTGCTGCGCTTCGCCGACGTGGGCGCCTTCGCCTGGTACCTGAAGAACGTGCCCTATGTCTGCCCCGACTTCACGATCGAAGGCACGCGCGATGCGCTCGCGCAGCTGCATCGCCGGCAGCAGGCGGGCGAGGCGATCGAGGTGCGCCAGACCTTGTTCTGGCTCGAGGCGCTGCGCTGAAGGCGTTCAGCGCGCCCCGAATTTCGCGTTCTCGAACAGGTCCTTGAACTCGCGCGGCTGCGAGCGCCAGTACTGCACCGGCGCCTTCACCTGCGCGCCGAGCTCGGCGGCCGCGTGCCAGGGCCAGCGCGGGTCGTAGAGGATGGCGCGCGCCAGCGAGATGGCATCGGCCTTGCCCTCGGCGAGGATGGCCTCGGCCTGCCGCGCCTCGGTGATCAGGCCGACCGCGATCACCGGGATGCCGACCTCGGCCTTCACGCGTTCGGCGAACGGCACCTGGTAGCCCGCGCCCAGCGCGATCGCCTGCTTCGGCGACACGCCGCCGCTCGAGACATGGATGGCCGCGCAGCCGCGTGCCTCGAGTGCCTTGGCGAAGGCCACGGTGCCCTCGAGGTCCCAGCCGCCTTCCACCCAGTCGACCGCCGACACGCGCACCCACACGGGCCGCTCGGCCGGGAAGACGGCGCGCACCGCGTCGAACACCTCGAGCGGAAAGCGCAGCCGGTTCTCGAGGCTGCCGCCATAGGCGTCGTCGCGGTGGTTGGCCAGCGGCGACAGGAACTGGTGCAGCAGGTAGCCATGCGCGGCATGGATCTCGATGCCCTCGATGCCGAGCCGCGCGGCACGCCGGGCGGCGGCCACGAAGGCCTCGCGCACGCGCGCCAGGCCCTCGGCGTCGAGCGCGAGCGGCGTGTCCTCGCCGGGTGCGTGCGGCACGGCCGAGGGCGCGAAGGCCTTCCAGCCGCCCGGCTCGCCGGGACGGATCTGCGCGCCGCCTTCCCAGGGCGCGCGGCTCGAGGCCTTGCGCCCGGCGTGGCCGAGCTGCATTGCCACGGGCATCGACGAATGGGCGCGCACGGCGGCGAGCACGCGCGCCAGGCCCGCCTCGTTGGCGTCCGAATAGAGTCCGAGGTCGCCCGGCGTGATGCGGCCCTCGGCCTCGACCGCGGTGGCCTCGAGGATCAGCAGGCCCGCGCCCGACAGCGCGAGATGGCCGAGATGGATCAGGTGCCAGTCGCCCGGCGTGCCCTCGCTCGCCGAGTACTGGCACATCGGCGCGATCAGGATGCGGTTGTCGAGCGAAAGCGGGCCGAGCCGCATCGGCTCGAAGAGGCGGGGGGTGTCGCTGCTCACGGTGTCGTGGCTCCAGGGGTGCGGTAGGTGCAGGGATTCTGCGGGGGCGGCGCGATCCTTGCCGCGGGCAGGGCGTTGGCCTTGCGGTTCAGGGCGGTATGGATCAGGAGCGCCGCCACCACCATCGCCATGCCCAGCAGCTCGTTCGCCGTGGGCAGGGTGCCGAGCGCCGCGCTCATCAGCAGCGCCGACACCGGCACGAAGTTGAGGAAGGCCGTGCCGGTGACGGCGCCGAGCGTGCGCACGCCATGGTTGAAGGCCAGCACCGAGGCGGCCGAGGGCACCACGCCGACGAACAGCAGCGCCTGCCACGACAGCCGCAGTCCTTCGAGGCTGGGCGCCGCCGACCAGCCGAGCAGCGCGGCACCGACCGCGGCGACCAGCAGCACCGGCCACGCGGCCAGCACCGTGAGCGCGCTGTACTCGACCGCGTCGAGTTCGGGAAAGCGCGCCGCGCCGCGCGTGTACCCGACCCAGCCCAAGGTGCCGACGAAGGCGATGGCATCGCCGAACAGCGTGGCGTTGCCCGCGCCGCCGTGGCCGCCATGACCGCCGATGAGACCCGAGACGATCGCCACGCCCGCGAGCGCCAGCGCGGTGGCGAGCAGCGCGGCGCGCGTGGGGCGCACGCCGTCGAGCAGCCAGCGCACGAGCTGCGTGGTCATCGGCGTGGTGGCGATGATCACCGCGCCGTGCGAGGGCACCGAGTGCGCGAGGCCGATCAGCAACAGCACGCTGAACACCCCGAAGCCGGCCGCGCCGCGCAGCGCCAGCGCGCCCGCATGGCGGCGCAGCCTGCGCCAGGGCGCGGCGCCGCGCGGCAGCACCAGCAGCGCGAACAGCAGCGCCGAGAGGCTGTAGCGGATCAGCGTGAACCACACGGGTTCGACGTGGTGGAGCACGCCCTTGCTGACGAGGAACAGGGAGCCCCAGCCGGAGGTGGCGAAGAGCAAGGCGGCGATGCCGTACAGGCGTTGAGATCGGGACATGGAGGGCTTTCGGACGATGAAGGAGTCGATGTCCGAGGATCGGGGCGGGGCCGCGCGAATGCCATTCGCTTCTTTGGAGCGGGCCCTCCGAAAAAACGAAGGGACCGCGCGCCGCCGCGCGCTCACAATCGGCCGCCATGGAGCTCTACCAGCTGAAGACCTTCGTCGCCATCGCCCGCGAGGGCAGCCTCACGCGCGCCGCCGAGCGCGTGTTCACCAGCGCGCCCGCCGTGAGCGCGCAGCTCAAGGCGCTCGAGGACGAGCTCGGCGTGCGCCTGTTCGAGCGCACGCCGCGCGGCATGACGCCCACGCCCGCGGGCCAGAGCCTGCTCGAGGAGGCCGAGCGCACGCTGGCCTCGGCACTGCGCATGCGTTCGGCCGCCGAGCAGCTGCGCGGCGCCGCGCAGGGCGTGGTGCGCTTCGGCACCGTGGTCGACCCGGTCTCGCTGCGGCTCGGCGACGTGCTCGTGAAGCTGGCCGAGCGCCATCCGCAGGTCACGCTGCAACTGCGCCAGGGCCTGTCGTACGAGACCGCCTCGGCGGTCGAGCGCGGCGAGCTCGACTGCGCCTACACGCTGAGCGACGTGGCTTCGCGCGAAGGCCTGGCGCTGCACCGGCTGGCGCCGGTCGACCTGGTGGTCGTGCTGCCGCTGCCGATGGCCGACTCCCATCCGGGCCTGTCGCTCGAGGCGCTCACCGAGCAGCCCTGGGTCGGCACGCCGCCCACCTGCGTGCTGCGCGCGCACCTCGACCGCCTGTTCGCCGGTGCCGGCCGCGAGTACCGCCAGGGCCGCACCGCCGACAGCGAGAGCGCGGTGCGCAGCATGGTCGCGAGCGGCATGGGCGCGGGGCTGATGCGGCTCGACCAGGCCGAGCAGGGCGAGCGCCACGGCGAGCTCGCGATCTGGCCCGGCTGGCGCGCCCACACCTGGCTGTGCTGGATCGAACCGGCCGCGGGTGCGCGGGCGCCGGCGGTCGAGGTGGTGCGGCAGGCGGTGTTCGAGGCCTGGGGCGTCTGAGGCCATCCGCCCCTGTGGCAAGGCGGCCCCTGTCAGCCTCCGGTCAGCGCGAAACGCCGGCACGCGGGTACGATGCGCGCGGCCTGCCGCTGGCGGGGTCTTCCTCCTTTCTCGCATGCCCGAATCGACCCTTTCTCTCGCCGAACTCCTGAACCGCGCCAGGCAGGCACTGGCGGGTCCCGAGGGCGTGCTGCCCGCGCTGCCGCCGGCCACGCCGGTCACCGGCAGCGTGGTCTTCCTCGCGATCGGCGAGGGCGGCAGCCGCGCGCGCGTGGTCTCGGGCCGCGGCGCCGATGCCGCGCAGGCCTGGGAGGAAGCGGCCGAGGCGCTGGCCGATGCCGCGCAGCGCGGCGAGCGGCCGCCGCAGCGGCTGCGCGCGGAACTGGTCGAGCACGTGCTGCCGATGCACTGGGGCGAGTTCAAGGAACTGCTCGCGAAGACGCGGCGCAACTACTTCCAGCAGGGCGTGTCCTTCGACAGCCGCTTCGAGTTCGCGCTGCTCGCGCCCGAGGCCAACGGCAGCGCGGTCTTCTACGACGGCAGCGTGGACCATTGCCAGCCCAACCCCGGCAACCTGCGGCTGCACACCCGGCGCCGCTTCGGCAAGGAGCTCGACTTTCCCGACGACGACGCCGTGCCCGTGTGGTGCTTCACCACGCGCGCCGTCTACGTCGATGCCGAGGGCGCCTGGCCGATCGTCCCCGAGGGCCAGGAGGCCCACCTGCGCCGCCTCGACGACTGGGGCGCCGCGCCGGTGCGCCGCATGGTCGAGGACGCGAGCCGCTACCTGGCCGCGCAGGTCAAGCCCACGGGCGAGTTCCACTACGGCTGGTTCCCCTGCTTCGACCGCGCCATCCCGACCTACAACACGCTGCGCCATGCGAGCTCGACCTATGCGCTGCTCGAGGCCTGGGAGCTCACGCGCGACGCGGCGCAGAAGGAGGCCATCGACCGTTCGCTGGCCTTTCTCGCGGGCTCGCTGATCCGGCCCGCGGTGCTGCCCGACGGCAGCCGCGCGGCCTTCCTGGTCGACGTGGCGCACGAGGTCAAGCTCGGCGGCAACGCGGTCTGCCTGCTGGCCTTCGTCAAGTACACCGAACTGACCGGCGACCGCCGCTTCCTGCCGCTGCTCGAGCTGCTCGCGCTCGGCATCCGCCACATGCAGGACCCCGAGACCGGCCGCTTCGTGCACGTGCTGCACCGGCCCAGCCTCGCGGTGAAGGAGGCCTTCCGCGTCATCTACTACGACGGCGAGGCCGCGTTCGGCCTGATGCGGCTGTACGGCCTCACGCGCGATCCGCGCTGGCTCGCGATGGTCGAGAAGGCCTTCGACCACTTCATCGCCGCCGAGCACTGGCGCGCGCACGACCACTGGCTCGGCTACTGCGTCAACGAGCTCACGCGCCACCGGCCCGCGCTGCGCTATTACGAGTTCGGGCTGCGCAACGTGGCCGACTACCTCGACTTCGTGCGCGAGCGCATCACCACCTTCCCGACCCTGCTCGAGCTGATGATGGCCGCGCGCGAGATGGTGCTGCGCATCGAGGCCGATCCCGAGCTGCGCCACCTGCTCGAGGGCCTGGACCGCGACAAGTTCGAGCGCGCGCTCGAGCACCGCGCGCGCTACCTCGCGAACGGCCACTTCTGGCCCGAGCTCGCGATGTTCTTCCGCCATCCCGACCGCATCGCGGGCTCGTTCTTCATCAAGCACCACAGCTTCCGCGTGCGCATCGACGACGTGGAGCACTACTTGTCGGGCTATGTCGCCTACCACCGGCTGCTGAAGGCGCGCGAGGGCGGCGAGCTGCCCGCGCCGTCGTTCGCGCCGCAGGCCGCTGCCTTGCCGGTGCCGGCCGACACGCCCGCGGCGCGCACCGGCACCGTCGCCTTTGGCGGCGACGTGAACCTCGGCCGCCGCCTGCACTACCGGCGCCTCGAGCTGGGCGGCGCGCGTCGCATGCTCAGCGGAATCCCCGCGCTGCGCGAGGCCGATCTGCGCATCGTCAACCTCGAATGCGTGGTCGCCACCACCGGCGAGCAGGGCGTGGAGAAGGGCGAGGCCGGTTCCTACTACTTCCGCGCACGGCCCGAGATGCTCGACGTGCTGACCACCGCGCGCATCGGCATCGTCGCCACCGCCAACAACCACAGCGGCGACTACGGTCCGGGCGCGCTGATGGAGCAGCAGTGGCACCTGCAGGCCGCGGGCATCGCCTGGGCCGGCACCGGCCGCGACCTCGAGGCCGCGCTGCGCCCGGCCTTCGCGATGGCCGGCGGCGTGCGCGTCGCGCTGTTCTCGCTCGACGCCACCCAGCCCCAGTTCGCGGCCGGCCCCGACCGGCCCGGCGCCGCCTACCTGCCGCTCGACGAGCCCGCGGCCTGGACCGCGCTGCTCGCGCCGCGCATCGAGAAGGCGCGCGAGTCGGCCGACGTGGTGCTGGTGGCGGTGCACTGGGGCGACAACCTCGAGACCGAACCCTCCGAGGCCGAGATCGCGGCCGGCCATGCGATCGTCGATGCCGGCGCCGACGCGGTGCTCGGCACCTCGGCGCACGTGCTGCAGGGCATCGAGGTCTACCGCGGGCGGCCGATCGTGCACGACGCGGGCGACCTGCTGTTCGAGGCGGTGCGCGACGACTTCGTCGACGCGGGCGTGTTCACGCTCGCGCTGAGCCCGCGCGGCGTCGAGCAGCTGAGCTTCACGCCGATCGGCGTGGGCTTCGGCCGTTCGCGCCAGTATGCGAACGAGCGCGCGCGCGGCGCGGCCACGCGTTTCGCGCGCCAGTGCGAGGCACTCGGCACCCGCATGACGGTGCTGCCCGAAGGCCGCTGCACCCTGGCGCTGGCACCGCCCGAGCGCGCCTCGCGGCTCGCCGCCGACGTGTCCGCGCTGCCCGAGCCGGCGTTCGCGCGCGTCGCGCCGCTGCTCGCGCCACGGCCCGAATGGCTGGTCGACGTGCTGCCGCCCGATTCGCGCCACATCGCGCCGATCCGCTTCGGCCCGCTCGAGCTGCTCGGCATCCGCTGCGCGCCGACGCAGATCTCGGGCCGCCGCATGCTGTGGGTCGAGTCGTTCTGGCGCGCGGTCGAACCGGTGGCCGACGACCTGCGCGTGCAGTTCCGCGCCATGCCGATGCGCAGCACCCACATGCCGCCCTGGGGCGAGAGCATGGACCACGATCCCTGCGACTGGATGTGGCCCACCAGCCGCTGGCAGCCGGGGCGCATCCACCGCGACCGCTACGGACTGCGGCCGCCCGCGAGCAGCCTGCTGCGCAGCGACGTGCTGCAGATCGAGGTGCGGGTGGTCGGCAGTGCCCGGCCCGCGCGCCTGGGCGAGGAAACCGAGGAGACCGTGCCCGCGCCCGAATGGCCGGCGCAGCGCCTGCCCGTGTGGTGCGGGCTGCGCGCCTCGCAGGTGGCGCTGCCGCTGCCCGAGCGGCCCGCGCCCGTGCTGTTCGCGCTGCGCCCCGGCGCCTCGGCCACGCCCGAGCCGGTGTGGACCGCCGAGGCGCTGCAGCGCATCACGCGCGGCCAGTGGCTGGTCGAGCCGCCGCCCGATTGGCTCGCGCGCTCGGTGGTGCGCGGCCCGAAGCACATGGAGCTGCTGCCGGCGCCCGCGCTGTTCGTCGCCTCCGACTACCAGACCCTGGCCGCGCACGAGCGCTACAGCCGGCCGCGCAGCACGGTCAACTGGGACCGCCACCTGCTGCTGCCCGGCCTGCAGGACCAGCTCGCGGGCGCGATCGTGCAGCACCCGGTCGAGGGCCTGGCTCCGGACTTCCCGCTGCTGCAGGTCGAGGACCCGATCCGCGCCATGCTGCGCCTGGGTGCCGCCGCGCGCGAGCGCTACCGCGGCCTGCTGGTCGGCGTGACCGGCACCGTGGGCAAGTCCTCCACCATCGCGATCCTGCGCGACCTGCTGCCCGCGCAGGCGCGCGTGCACACCACCATCGACAACTACAACTCGCGCGTCGGCGTGCCGGCGATGCTGGCCAGCCTCGGGCCCGACGTCGACGTCTGCATCCTCGAGATGGCGCAGAGCTCGCTGTGGATGGACCGCGGCCCGATCTCGCTGATGGCGCGCCCGCACGTGGCGATCGTCACCGAGATCGGCCTGTCGCAGACCCGGCAGGCCGTGAGCGTGGAGCAGACGGCCGAGTACAAGTCGCGCATCTTCCTCGGCCTGGAGCCCGGCGGCGTGGCGATCGTGCCCGACCACATCCCCTGTCTGCTGCAGATGGTGCAGGCCGCCGCGCGCACCGCGGGCGCGGTCTGGGTGGTGGGGCGCGGGCCGCAGGCCGACGTGCGCGTGCTCGGCACCGAGCCCGAGGGCCATGGCTGCCGCGTGCACATCGCGCTGCGCGGGCGCACCCATTCCTACCTGTTCCCGGTCGCGAGCGAAGGGCTGGTGCGCAACTCCACGCTCTCGTTCGCGGCGCTGGTCGCGATGGGCTTCGACCCCGAGGCCGCCTGCGCGCGCATGCCCGGCGTGCGGCTGCCGGCCTCGGTGATGCACGTGCAGGCGCTGCGCACCGAAAGCGGCGTGCAGGCCACGCTGATCGACGACAGCTGGAACGCCGAGGTGATGTCGATGCGCAATGCAATGGCGTTCGTGCGCGACTACGGCCGCGCGGGCGTTGGCGGCAATGGCGCCGCGCCGGTCGCGCGCCGCATCGCCATGCTGGGCCGCATCGTCAACCTCGACCATGCGGCCGAGGCCATGCACCGCAGCCTCGCGGCACCGCTGCTGGACTCGGGCATCGAGCACGTGGTGACGCACGGCCAGGAGATGCGCTGGCTGCGCGAGGAGATGCCGGCCTCGATGCTGGGCCCGCACTTCGAGAGCGCGGCCGAGGCCGCCGGCTACCTCGGCGCCTTCCTGCGCGACGGCGACCTGCTGCTGGTGAAGGGCGACCGCGACCGCTCCGACTTCGGCGACATCCCCGAGCTGCTGCAGAAGTTATGAACCTGCGCTCGACCTCCGTGCTGCTGTGCGCGCTCGCCGTGGCGCTGGTGCAGGCGGCCTGCGCGCAGCGCGCCGAGATCCGACCGCCCGCGATCCGCGCCATCGGCGACGAGGTGCTGCACTGGAACCAGCCCGCGGTGCGCGAGAACTGCCCCGAGGGCCGCTTCGGCTTCCTCTGGGTGCAGCCGGTCGAGGGGCCGGCCTGCATCCGCTATTTCGCGAGCAGCGACATCGAGGGCGCGCGCGTCGCCATCGTGCAGTTCTCGGGCGACCGCGACGCCGTGATGGACCAGCCGCCCGCGCGCATCTCGGGCAACACCGAGGCGCTGCGCACCACCGACGCGCAGCGCAACCGCGACCGCGCCGGCGTGCCCTGGATCTTCGTCGCGCGGCCCGGCACCTACGGCTCCTCGGGCAACCACCGCCAGCGCCGCCAGCCGGTGGAGTTCCATGCGCTCGATGCCGCGCTCGACGCGCTGATGCAGCGCCACCGGATCCAGCGCCTGGTCATCCTCGGCCACAGCGGTGGCGCCACCGCGGGTGCCGCGCTGCTCACGCTGGGCCGCACGCGCGTGGCCTGCGCGGTGCTGACCTCGGGCGCCTACGGCCTGCTCGAGCGCGCGCGCCTGCTCGGGCGTTCGCGCGACGGCCGCACCGACACCACCGGCAGCACGCGCTTCTACGACCCGCTCGACCATGTCGACGGCGTGGTGCCCGATCCGGCGCGCCGCATCGTGCTGATCGGCAACCGCGAGGACGAGAACACGCCCTTCGCGCTGCAGGAGCGCTTCGCCGAGGCACTGCAGCGCGCGGGCCATCGCGTGGAGATCCGCACCGCGGCCGCGGAGCCGCCCGACTTCCACGACCTCAAGGACCGCGCGGGGCCGAATGCCGCCGCGGCCTGCGCGCGCGAAGCCATGTACCCGGAGCCGCGCGGCACCGAACGCTGAGCGCCGGGCCGCTCCATCCACACCCGACTTCATCCGATGAGCGAACCGAGGATCTCCCAGCGCAGCTACGGCCGCATGCCCGACGGCCGGCCCGTCATCGAGTACACGCTCGACAACGGCCTCGGCCTGCGGCTGCAGGCGATCAACCTCGGCGGCATCGTCACCGCGCTGCTGGTGCCCGACCGCCAGGGCCGCGCCGCCAACGTGGTGCTGGGCCTGCCCGACCTCGCGGCCTACCTCGGGCCGCATCCGCACTTCGGCACCATCGTCGGGCGCTTCGCCAACCGCATCGCCGCCGGGCGCTTCGAACTCGACGGCCAGGCGCACCAGCTCGCGCTCAACGACGGGCCGAACTCGCTGCACGGCGGAACGCAGGGCTTCGGGAAGCGCTTCTGGAGCATCTACGCGCTGCCGGGCGAGCCCGGGCGCATCGGCATCGAGCTGCGCCATGTCAGCGCGCATGGCGACGAGGGCTATCCGGGCGAGCTGCGGCTCGCGGTGCGCTACGAACTGAGCACCACCGCCAACACCTGGCGCATCGGCTACCGCGCCGAGACCGACCGGCCGACCGTGCTGAACCTGAGCCACCACGACTACTTCAACCTCGCGGGGCAGGGCAGCGTGATGGCGCACCGGCTCACGCTGCCGGCCAGCCGCTACTGCCCGGTCGATGCCACGCTGATCCCCACCGGGCTGGCCGAGGTGGCGGGCACGCCCTTCGATTTCCGGCAGCCGCTGGCCATCGGCGATCGCATCCGCGACGGCCATGCGCAGATGCTGATCGCGCGCGGCTACGACCACAACTGGGTGCTCGACCGCGCGCAGGAGCGCGACGGCCTCGCGCTGGCCGCGCGGCTGGCGCACGAGCCCTCGGGCCGCACGATGGAGGTGCACACCACCGAGCCCGGCGTGCAGTTCTATTCGGGCAACTTCCTCGACGGCAGCCTGCTGGGCAGCGGCGGCGCGGCGATCCGCCAGGGCGACGGCCTGTGCCTGGAGACGCAGCACTTCCCCGATTCGCCGAACCGGCCGGAATTTCCCTCCACGGTGCTGCGGCCCGGCGAGGTGTTCCGCAGCGTCACCGAGCACCGCTTCGGCATCGCCTGAAGCCCGGCGCCGGGCTCAGGCCGTCGACAGCTGGTCGTCGGGCAGCGCGCCGAAATCCGTCAGCGCGAAATCCTCGGGCACGTGCACGGCCTGCGCATCGCGCCGCAGCAGGCCGCGCTGCTCCATGGCGCGCATGGTCTTGTTGACCACCTCGCGCGACAGCCCCGAGTACGAGGCGATCATCGACTGCGAGATGCGCTTGTCGAAGCCGCCCGCGTGCACCGGCGCCAGCTGCGTGAGCTGGTGCAGCACGTGGCCCACCAGCGCGCCCGAGGACAGCGTGGAGACGCGCCGCAGCCGTCCGCGCAGCAGGGCCAGCCGCTTCGCCACCAGGCCCAGCAGGCGCAGCGCGATCTCGGGCCGGCGCGCGCACAGCTCGCGCAGCGCGGCCACCGACACCAGATGCACCGACGAGGGCAGCGCCGCGACCAGCGCCTGCGTCGAGCGGTAGCGGTCCTCCGGCAGCCCGAGGTCGAGGAAGAAGTCGTCGGCGCGGATGAACTCGCTCGTGAAGTCGGCGCCCGGCGTGCGGCCGCGCGCCACCACGCGCAGCAGCCCGCTCGCCACGCAGTAGACGCGGTCGGTGTCTTCGCCAGCCTCGAGCACGGTCTCGTTGCGCCGGAAGTAGCGCAGCTCGCTGTGGCGGGTCAGCCATTCCCGTTCCGCCATCGGAAGGCCGGCCGTGAGGGGATGCAGGTACATGGCCGCGATGATTGGCGCGCGCGGCCGCCGCGTCTTCTCATTGCGCGCAGGCGCCCCGCGGTGAAACGATCAGGGGCCGTCTGCCAGCGCCCGCGCGTCGCGCGGCGTCATGGCATAGGCGGCGCGGAAGGCGCGGTAGAAGGTCGCGAGGCTGTCGAAGCCGCAGAGGTAGGCGATGTCGGTGATCGAGCGGCCCGGTGCCGCGCCCAGCAGCCGCGAGGCGTCGGCGAGCCGCAGCGCCGTGAGCGTGCGCGCGAACGAACGGCCGGTGGGCTCGAACAGCACGTGCACCTGGCGCAGCGAGATGCCCAGCTCGCGCGCGACGCTCGAGGGCGAGAGCTCGGGCAGCCGCAGGTCGCGCTGCAGGATCTCGCGCGCCGCGTGCAGCAGGCCCGAGCGCAGCGCGGCGCGGCTCTCGGGCAGGCCCGGCGCGAGGCGGCCGCGCGCCAGCAGCGTCAGCCGCACGGCATGCACCACCTCGGCCCCGGCGTTCGCGAGCTCTCCCGGCCGCGTCGTCAGCGCGCGGAACAGCGCCATCAGCGGCCGCGCGAAGGCGGCCGTGCGCGTGAGCGGTGCCGCGAACAGGTCGTCGGCGCGCGCGCCCAGCAGCATGCCGGGCGCGAGCGGTATGCGCAGCGAGCGGAAATCGAAGCCGTCCCCGCGCATCGGCGTGGCCTCGAACGGCAGGTCGGCATGGTGGACCACGAGGTCGCCCTCGCGCACCAGCCGGCCTTCGTCGCGGCCGCTGCTGACCCAGCCCGGGCCGCGCACCTGCAGGCCGATGCACAGGCTCTGGCCCGCGACGCGCGCGATGTCGGCGCGCGTGCGGCTCACGCGGTAGGAGGAGGCGCGCAGCTCGGAGACGCTGGCGCAGGCGTTCGCGTTGCCGACCGGCGTGGAGAGGAAGTGCCCTTCGAAGGCCGTGCGCCGCTCGCGCGGCAGCTCGATCGTGACGCCGAACAGGTGCCGGCCGCGCACCTCGCACCAGTGGTCGAAGCGGTCCTGCGGGCGGAGGTCGTCGGTCGTGAAGTGCAGCATGGCCGTCGGAGCGAAGCGGGGGATTGTCCGGCGACTCGGCGGCGCCGGCATCGCAATCCCCCGTGCCCGTGGGGCCAGCAGGGTCGGGTCAGCCTGCGAACAGGCTCGCCGGTACACCCGGGCCGTCGATGCGCACCGCGAACAGGCCGCCGGCCAGCGGTTCCGACGCGAGCTGCGCTTCGGTGCGGCCGTTGCGCGCGGTCGAGATGTAGAGCGTGCGCAGATCGGGACCGCCGAAGGCGCAGTCGGTGACGTTGCCCGCGGGCAGCGCGATGCGCGCGAGTTCCCGCGCGCTCACCGGGTCGTGGCAGCTCACGCAGGCGCCGTCCCAGTGCGCGATCCACAGCCGGCCGGCCACGTCGGTGGTCATGCCGTCGGGCAGGCCGTCGGTCGCGGGGAAGCGGTGCCAGAGGCGGCGGTTCGCCACCGTGCCGGCCTCCATGTCGAAGTCGTAGGCGTAGAGGTGGTTGAGCACCGTGTTGTTGAAGTACAGGGTGCGTCCGTCGGCCGACCAGGTCGGGCCGTTCGTGACCTCGAAGCCGTCGTCGTGCCGGCTGCAGCGGCCGTCGCCGTCGAAGCGGTAGAGCGCGCCAGTGGGCGCCTGGCAGTCGAAGTCCATGCTGCCGCCCCAGAAGCGGCCGCGCGCATCGCACTTGCCGTCGTTGAAGCGGTTGCCCGCGCGCTCGGGCTCGGGCTGGTGCAGGTAGGCGGGCGCGGCGGTCTCGCCCTCGGGCGCCGTCGCGGGATCGAAGAAGGCGAAGCCGCGGCTCAGCGTGATCACCAGGCCCGGGGCGGCGGCGCGCTCGGCGATCGCGGTGATCTCCTCGGCGAAGCGCCAGGTCCGGCGCTCGCCGCTCGCGGGGTCGAAGCGGAACAACCGCGGCGTGAGGATGTCGATCCAGTAGAGCGCCTGCTCGCGCGGCGACCACATCGTGCCTTCGCCGAGGTTGGCGCCGGCATCCCAGATGCATTCGGGCGTGCCGAGGATCGTCGGCGCGGGGAGGGGGCTTGTCTCTGCGGCGGTGATTGCGCGTGCCTTCTTCGTTGTGTGCCTCGTGGCGGGTCTTCTTGACGCCGCGGATCGTATCAAGGCATATTGATAACGGAAATCAAAAATAACTGTATGCATTGATATGCAATTTGCAATGCATCAAGACCACCCCGTCCGGAGACCTCCTTGACCGCTTCCTCCTCCCTCGCCATCCACCCCAGCCTCTCGGGCCGCACCGTGTTCGTCACGGGTGGCGGCAGCGGCATCGGCGCGGCCATCGTGTCGGCCTTCGCCGCGCAGGGCGCCAGGGTGGCCTTCGTCGACATCGCCGAAGCCGCCAGCGCCGAGCTCGCGCAACGCATCGCGCAGGCCGGCCACGCGGCGCCCTGGTGGCGCGCCTGCGACGTGCGCGACATCGGCGCGCTGCAGGCCGCCATCGCCGATGCGGCCACCGAACTCGGCGACTTCGCCGTGCTGGTCAACAACGTCGCGAGCGACGACCGCCACACGCTCGAGTCGGTCACGCCCGACTACTACGACAACCGCATGGCGATCAACGAGCGCCCCGCGCTGTTCGCGATCCAGTCGGTGGTGCCGGGCATGAAGCGCCTGGGCGCGGGCTCGATCGTCAACCTCGGCTCCACCGGCTGGCAGACCAAGGGCTCGGGCTATCCCTGCTATGCGATCGCCAAGTCCTCGGTCAACGGCCTCACGCGCGGGCTCGCGGTGGAGCTGGGCCGCGACCGCATCCGCATCAACACCGTCTCGCCCGGCTGGGTGATGACCGAGCGCCAGGTCGCGCTGTGGCTCGATGCCGAGGGCGAGCAGGCCCTGAAGCGCAACCAGTGCCTGCCCGACAAGCTGATGCCCGAGGACATCGCGCGCATGGTGCTGTTCCTGGCCTCGGACGATGCGCGGATGTGCACGGCGCAGGAGTTCACGGTGGACGCCGGCTGGACCTGAAGCCCGGCCGGCGGCCCGTCAGTCGATCTCGAGCTTGCGCCCGTAGACGCTCAGGCTCGCCGTCTTCAGCGCCTTCATCATCACCTTGGCCGCCGGCGACAGCAGCCGGTCGGTGCGCGTGATGATGCCGAAGGCGTCCATGTGGCAGGGCATGTCCAGCGGCAGCAGCGACACGATGCCGTGCGCGGCGTAGTAGCGCGCCACGTCGGTCGCCAGCACCGCCACCATGTCGCTCTGCTGCAGCATGCGCGTGATGAACAGCAGCGCCGAGCTCTCGATGGTGTTGATCGGCGGCTGCAGCCCCTCCTCCTGGAACATCAGCTCGAAGCGGTGCCGCAGCACGCTGCCGGCCGGCGGCACGATCCAGCCCTCGCCGACCACGTCGCGCAGCGTGAGGCCGCTCACGCCCAGCAGCGGATGGCCGGGGCGCACCAGCGCGCACACCGGCTCCTCGGTCAGCGCCTCGTAGCGCAGCTGCGACTTGTCGTGCTCGGCGAACAGCCGCGCCACCAGGATGTCGAGCTTGCCCTGCTCGAGCCGCTCGATCAGCACCGGGCTGGTCTCGATCTCGAGCGAGATCCGCAGGTGGGGCTGCTCGCGCTTGACCATCGCCACCGCGGGCGGCAGCAGCGTGAGGCCCGGCGCGGTGATCGCGCCCACGCTCACCTGGCCGAAGCGGCCGGCCTTGAGCGCGGTGAGCTCGTCGTGCGCCTGGTTCAGGCTCGCGAGCGCCACCCGCGCGTGGCGGATCATGGTCTCGCCGTACCAGGTCGGCCGCATGCCGCGCGGCAGCCGCTCGAACAGCGGCACCTCGAGCACGTCCTCCAGGTCCTTGAGCAGCTTGGAGGCCGCCGGCTGCGTCATGTTGAGCACCTGCGCGGCGCGGTGGATGTTGCCTTCCTCGGCCAGTGCCACCAGCAGCAGCAGCTGGCGCGTCTTGAGCCGCGCGCGGATAAACCAATGGGTGTAGTTCGTCATGAAGGGTGAGAACCTCGGTTCGCCCGGGTTTTCCAGAATGTCTCGATCGATATTCATTTTGTCGAAAAAATGATTGGATCGATATCCGTTTCATTCCTAGACTGCCGCCCACCCCCTACAACAACAGAGACAAGGTCGGCGCCACGGTGTTCCACGGCGAGATCCATCAGAACGTGCGGCAGTACATCAACGGCCGCTGGGAAACCAGCGCGACCACCGGTGTGAGCACCAATCCCTCGGACACCAGCGAAGTGGTGGCCGAATACGCACGGGCCGACCGCCGCCAGACCGACGCGGCGATCCGCGCCGCCTCCGACGCCTTCCCCCACTGGAGCCACAGCACGCCGCAGCGCCGCGCCGACGTGCTCGACCGCATCGGCGCCGAGCTGCTGGCGCGCAAGGACGAGCTGGGCCTGCTGCTGGCGCGCGAGGAGGGCAAGGTGCTGCCCGAGGCCGTGGCCGAGGTGGCGCGCGCGGGGCAGGTGTTCAAGTTCTTCGCGGGCGAGGCCTTCCGTGGCGGCGCGGGCGCCGGCGGCGGCGAGAGCCTCGCCTCGGCGCGCGCGGGCGTGCAGGTCGACGTCACGCGCGAGCCGCTCGGCGTGGTCGGCCTGATCGCGCCGTGGAACGCGCCCTTCGCGGTGCCGGCCTGGAAGATCGCGCCCGCGCTCGCGCACGGCAACAGCGTGGTGTTCAAGCCGGCCGAGCGGGTGCCGGCCTGCGGCTGGGCGCTGGCCGAGATCATCAGCCGCGCCGCGCTGCCCGCGGGCGTGTTCAACCTCGTGATGGGCAGCGGCCGCGAGGTCGGCCAGGCGCTGGTCGACAGCCCGCACGTCGACGCGCTGAGCTTCACCGGCTCGGCCGCCGTCGGCGAGCGCGTGCTGCGCGGTGCCAGCGCGCGCCGTGCCCGGGTGCAGCTCGAGATGGGCGGCAAGAACGCGCTGGTGGTGCTGGCCGATGCCGACCTCGAGCGCGCGGTCGACTGCGCGGTGCAGGGCGCCTACTTCTCGGCCGGCCAGCGCTGCACCGCCTCGAGCCGGCTGATCGTCGAGGCCGCGGTGCACGACGCCTTCGTGGCGCGGCTGCGCGAGCGGCTCAAGGCGCTGCGCGTGGGCCATGCGCTCGAGCGCGGCGTGGAGATCGGCCCGGTGGCCGACGCCGAACGGCTCGCGGGGCATCTCGCCTGGGTCGAGATCGCGCGCGCCGAGGGCGCCGAGCATGTCTGGGGCGGCGAAGCGCTGGAGCGCGCCACCGCCGGCCACTACATGAGCCCGGCGCTGTTCCTGGCCGAGCCCGGCCACCGCATCGCGCGCGAGGAGATCTTCGGCCCGCTGGCCTGCGTGCTGCGCGCCACCGACTACGAGCATGCGCTCGCGCTGTGCAACGACACGCCCTTCGGCTTGTGCGCGGGCATCTGTACCAACTCGCTGAAGCACGCGATGCATTTCAGGCGCCATGCCGAGGTCGGCATGACCATGGTCAACCTGCCGACCGCGGGCGTGGACTTCCACGTGCCCTTCGGCGGCCGCAAGGGCTCGGGCTACGGCCCGCGCGAGCAGGGACGCCATGCCGCCGAGTTCTACACGCAGGTCAAGACCGGCTACATGCTGGCCTGAGCCGCACCCTGATCCCCCGAAGTTTCCCGACCAGCAGCCCCCATCCACAACAGGAGACGACCCATGACCATGAACCGCCGCACCCTCAACGCCGCGCTCGCCGCCGCCGCCCTCGGCGGTCTGCTGCCGGCTTCCGTCCTCGCGCAGAAGAAGCTCGTGCTGGGCTTCGCGCAGGTCGGCGCCGAGAGCGAATGGCGCACCGCCAACACCGAGTCGATCAAGGCCTCGGCCAAGGAGGCCGGCATCGAGCTCAAGTTCTCCGACGCGCAGCAGAAGCAGGAGAACCAGATCAAGGCGATCCGCTCGTACATCGCGCAGAAGGTCGACGTGATCGCCTTCTCGCCCGTGGTCGAGTCGGGCTGGGACACGGTGCTGCGCGAGGCCAAGGCCGCCAAGATCCCGGTGGTGCTGACCGACCGCTCCGTCAACAGCAAGGACGACACGCTCTACGTGACCTTCATGGGCTCGGACTTCGTCGAGGAGGGCCGCAAGGCCGGCCGCTGGCTGGTCGAGAAGATGAAGGACCAGAAGGGCGAGGTCAACATCGTCGAGCTGCAGGGCACGGTGGGCTCGGCGCCCGCCATCGACCGCAAGAAGGGCTTCGAGGAAATCATCAAGGCCGACCCGAAGTTCAAGATCGTGCGCTCGCAGACCGGCGACTTCACGCGCGCCAAGGGCAAGGAGGTGATGGAAGCCTTCCTCAAGGCCGAGGGCAAGAAGATCAACGTGCTCTACGCGCACAACGACGACATGGCGATCGGTGCGATCCAGGCCATCGAGGAGGCCGGCCTCAAGCCCGCGAAGGACATCGTGATCATCTCCATCGACGGCGTGAAGGGCGCCTTCGAGGCCATGATCGCCGGCAAGCTCAACGTCTCGGTCGAATGCAGCCCGCTGCTGGGCCCGCAGCTGATGCAGGCGGTGAAGGACATCAAGGCCGGCAAGACGCTGCCCAAGCGCATCGTGACCGAGGAGGGCATCTTCCCGATGGAAGTGGCCGCCAAGGAATTCCCGAACCGCAAGTACTGAGAACGACCATGAAGCGCAACTTCCTCAAGGCCGCCGTGGCGGGCCTCGCGCTCGCCGCCGCCGGCATCGTGCCGCTGGCCCATGCGCAGGACAAGGGCCTGATCGCGATCTCGATGCCCACCAAGTCCTCGGCGCGCTGGATCGCCGATGGCGCCAACATGGTCAAGTACTTCAAGGAGAAGGGCTACAAGACCGACCTGCAGTACGCCGACGACGACATTCCGAACCAGCTCGCGCAGGTCGAGAACATGGTGACCAAGGGCTCGAAGGTGCTGGTGATCGCGGCCATCGACGGCACCACGCTGTCCGACGTGCTGCAGAAGGCTGCCGACAAGGGCGTGAAGGTGATCGCCTACGACCGGCTCATCAAGGGCTCGAAGAACGTCGACTACTACGCCACCTTCGACAACTTCCAGGTCGGCGTGCTGCAGGCGCAGTCGATCGAGAAGGCGCTCGACCTCAAGGCCGGCAAGGGGCCGTTCAACATCGAGCTGTTCGGCGGCTCGCCCGACGACAACAACGCCTTCTTCTTCTACAACGGCGCGATGTCGGTGCTCGAGCCCTACATCAAGAGCGGCAAGCTGGTGGTGCGCAGCAAGCAGATGGGCATGGACAAGGTCGGCACCCTGCGCTGGGACGGCGCGGTGGCGCAGGCGCGCATGGACAACCTGCTGTCGGCCTTCTACACCAAGGAGCGCGTCGACGCGGTGCTCTCGCCCTACGACGGGCTGTCGATCGGCATCCTGTCCTCGCTCAAGGGCGTGGGCTACGGCTCGGGCTCGCAGGCCATGCCGGTGGTGTCGGGCCAGGACGCCGAGATTCCCTCGGTGAAGTCGATCCTGCGCAAGGAGCAGAGCTCGACCGTGTTCAAGGACACGCGCGAACTCGCCAAGGTCACGGTGGCGATGGTCGACGCCATGCTCTCGGGCAAGACGCCCGAGGTCAACGACACCAAGACCTACAACAACGGCGTCAAGGTCGTGCCCTCGTACCTGCTCAAGCCGGTCAGCGTCGACGGCAGCAACTGGAAGCAGGTGCTGGTCGACAGCGGCTACTACAAGGAAAGCCAGGTCAAGTGAACGAGCGCGACGCGCACGGCGGCGGCACGATCCTCGAGATGCGCGGGATCACCAAGACCTTCCCGGGCGTGAAGGCGCTGAGCAACGTCAACCTCGCGGTGCGCGCGGGCGAGATCCACGCGGTGGTGGGCGAGAACGGCGCCGGCAAGTCCACGCTGATGAAGGTGCTCAGCGGCGTCTACCCCTGCGACTCGTACGACGGAGAGATCCTGTTCGAGGGCGAGCCGCGCCGCTTCCGGGGCATCGCCGACAGCGAGAAGCTCGGCATCATCATCATCCACCAGGAGCTCGCGCTGGTGCCGCTGCTGTCGATCGCCGAGAACATCTTCCTCGGCAACGAGATCGCGCGCGGCGGCGTGATCGACTGGTTCGCGGCCTATGCGAGGACGCGCGAGCTGCTCGCCAAGGTCGGCCTGAAAGAAGCGCCGACCACGCTGGTGACCGACCTCGGCGTGGGCAAGCAGCAGCTGGTGGAGATCGCCAAGGCGCTCGCGAAGGAGGTGCGCCTGCTGATCCTCGACGAGCCCACCGCGAGCCTCAACGAGACCGACAGCGACGCGCTGCTGCGCCTGCTGCTCGAGCTCAAGCGCCAGGGCATCGCCTCGATCCTGATCTCTCACAAGCTCAACGAGATCGCCAAGGTGGCCGATGCGATCACCGTGCTGCGCGACGGCGCCACGGTCGAGACCATGGACTGCCGCGCCCAGGCGATCAGCGAGGACCGCATCGTGCGCGGCATGGTGGGGCGCGACATGGCGCACCGCTATCCGCCGCGCGAGCCGAGGATCGGCGAGACGGTGTTCGAGCTGCGCGACTGGCGCGTGCACCATGCGCAGCATGCCGATCGCGAGCAGATCCACGGCGTGAGCCTGCGCGTGCGCCAGGGCGAGATCGTCGGCATCGCGGGCCTGATGGGCGCGGGCCGCACCGAGCTCGCGATGAGCGTGTTCGGCCGCTCCTACGGCCAGCGCATCAGCGGCGAGGTGCTGATGCACGGCAAGACGGTGGACGTGAGCACGGTGCGCAAGGCCATCGACCACGGCATCGCCTACGTGACCGAGGACCGCAAGGGCCTGGGCCTGGTGCTCGAGGAGGAGATCCGCAAGAACGTGAGCCTCGCGAACCTCGACGCGGTGGCCGACGGCCTGGTGATCGACCCGGGCCGCGAGTTCCAGGTGGCGAACGAGTACCGCAAGGCGCTCAACATCCGCTGCGCGGGCATCGAGCAGCCGGTGGTCAACCTCTCGGGCGGCAACCAGCAGAAGGTGGTGCTGAGCAAGTGGCTGTTCACGAAGCCCGAGCTGCTGATCCTCGACGAGCCCACGCGCGGCATCGACGTGGGCGCCAAGTACGAGATCTACACCATCATCGACCGGCTCGCGCGCGAGGGCAAAGGCATTCTCATGATCTCTTCCGAACTGCCGGAGCTGCTCGGCATGTGCGACCGCATTTACGTGATGAACGAGGGGCGCTTCGTCGCCGAATTCACGGCCGCCGAGGCCACGCAGGAACGCATCATGCACGCCATCGTGCGCGCGGGGAGCACGGTCCATGTCGCAGCCTGAAGCGCAGGCGGTGACCGCCGCCGTGGCCGCCGAGCCCAGGGGCCTGCACGCGGGCTTCCTCAAGAACAACCTGCGCGAATACGGCATGCTGATCTCGCTGGTCGCGATCATGGTGTTGTTCCAGGTGCTGACCGACGGCACCCTGCTGCGGCCGCTGAACCTCACGAACCTGCTGCTGCAGAACAGCTACGTGGTGATCATGGCGCTGGGCATGCTGCTGGTGATCGTGGCCGGCCACATCGACCTGTCGGTGGGTTCGGTCTGCGGCTTCATCGGCGCGCTGGCGGCGGTGCTGATGGTGGAGTACGAATGGCATTTCGTGCCGACCGCCATCGTGAGCATCCTCGCGGGCGCGGTCATCGGCGCGGCGCAGGGCTGGTTCGTGGCCTTCCGCAAGATCCCCTCGTTCATCGTCACGCTCGCGGGCATGCTGGTGTTCAAGGGGCTCACGCTGGCGCTGCTCGCGGGCCAGTCGGTGGGGCCGTTTCCCGAGGCCTTCCAGCGCCTGAGCTCGGGCTTCATCCCCGACCCGATCGGCGGCGCGGCGCTGCGCACCACCTCGCTGGTCGTGGGCGCGCTGGCGGCCGCGGCGCTGGTGTTCTTCAAGCTGCGCGGCCGCGCCAAGCTCGCCGCGCACGGCATGGCGCAGGAGCCCTATGCCTTCTTCCTCGTGAAGAACCTGTTCTTCGCGGCCATCATCCTGTTCTTCAGCTACCTGCTGGCCACCTACAAGGGCCTGCCCAACGTGCTGATCGTGATGGCGGTGCTGATCGTGGCCTACGACTTCGTCACCAACCGCACCACCATCGGCCGGCGCATCTATGCGCTGGGCGGCAACGAGAAGGCGGCGCGGCTGTCGGGCGTGAAGACGCAACGCCTGGCCTTCCTGACCTTCGTGAACATGGGCGCGCTGGCGGCGCTCGCGGGACTGGTGTTCGCGGCCCGGCTCAACACCGCCACGCCCAAGGCCGGCCTGGGCTTCGAGCTCGACGTGATCGCGGCCTGCTTTATCGGCGGCGCCTCGGCCTCGGGCGGCGTGGGCAAGGTGATGGGCGCGGTGATCGGCGCCTTCATCATGGGCGTGATGAACAACGGCATGTCGATCCTCGGCATCGGCATCGACTACCAGCAGGTGATCAAGGGGCTGGTGCTGCTGGCGGCGGTGTTCATCGACGTCTACAACAAGAACAAGTAGCCCCATGACCGAATCAGCGACCTCCGCGCCCCCGCCCGTGCTCGCGCTGCGCGGCATCCGCAAGCAGTTCGGCGGCATCGCCGTGCTCGACGACGTGCAGCTCGAGCTGTACCCGGGCGAGGTGCATGCGCTGATGGGGCAGAACGGCGCGGGCAAGTCGACGCTGATCAAGGTGCTGACGGGCGTGCTGCCGTCGAGCGGCGGCGAGATGTTCCTCGACGGGCAGGCGATCCATCCGGCCTCGCCGCTCGATGCGCAGAAACTCGGCATCAGCACGGTCTACCAGGAAGTGAACCTGTGCCCGAACCTGTCGGTGGCCGAGAACGTGTTCGCGGGCCGCTATCCGCGCTGCGGCGCGCTGCAGGGCTTTCGCATCGACTGGCGCGCGGTGAACCGCCGCGCGGAGGAACTGCTCGCGCGCATCGGTCTCGAGATCGACGTGACGCGCTTGCTGTCGAGCTATTCGGTGGCGGTGCAGCAGATGGTGGCGATCGCGCGCGCGCTCGGCGTGTCGTCGAAGGTGCTGATCCTCGACGAGCCGACCTCGAGCCTGGACGACGACGAGGTCGAGAAGCTGTTCGAGGTGCTGCGGCGGCTGCGCGCGGAGGGCATGGCGATCGTCTTCGTGACGCACTTCCTCAACCAGATGTACGCGGTGTCCGACCGCATCACGGTGCTGCGCAACGGCCACTGGGTGGGCGAATGGAAGGCGGCGGACCTGGGGCCGCAGGCGCTGATCGCGGCGATGCTCGGGCGCGAGCTGGCGGCGCAGTCGGCGCGGCCCGCGGCATTGCCGGCCTTCGACGAGGCGGCCCCCGCGCTGCTTCAGATCGAGGGACTGGCACAGGCCGGCCAGCTGCAACCGACCGACCTGCGAGTGCGCGCCGGCGAGGTGGTCGGCATCGCGGGCCTGCTGGGCGCGGGCCGTACGGAACTGGCGCGGCTGCTGTTCGGGCTCGAGACGCCCGATCGCGGGGTGTTGAAGATCGAGGGCCGCACGCTGAGCTTCTCGAACCCGGCCGATGCGATCCGCGAGGGCCTGGCACTGTGTCCCGAGGAACGCAAGACCGACGGCATCGTGGCCGAGCTGTCGGTGCGCGAGAACATCGCGCTCGCGTTGCAGGCACGGTTGGGCACGCGCAAGTTCCTCTCGCATGCCGAACAGACGGCGATGGCCGAGCGCTTCGTGGCCTCGCTGGGCATCAAGACGGCGAGTGTCGAAACCCCCATCGGTCTGCTCTCGGGCGGCAACCAGCAGAAGGCGATGATCGCGCGCTGGCTCGCGACCGAGCCACGCATCCTGATCCTCGACGAGCCCACGCGCGGTATCGACGTGGCGGCCAAGCAGGAGATCATGGAAGAGATCCTGCGGCTCGCGCGCGCGGGGATGGCGGTGATCTTCATTTCTTCCGAGATGAGCGAGGTGGTGCGGGTTGCGCATCGCATCGTGGTCCTGCGTGACCGGAAGAAGGTGGGGGAGTTGCCGGGCGGGGCTACGGAGGACGAGGTGTACGACATGATTGCTGCGGCATGACGCGCTTGTCTTTTGTTGTTCGTTCGGGGCGGGCTCACGCCGACGGGGTACTCCCCTCCGCGAATGTCCCCCGGCCTTCGGCCTCCTCCTTTATTTCGCTGCGGGGAGTACCCCATCGACGTGAGCCTGGACACGACCGTGGAACCGGCCGCACAACGACTGCGCTCCTCGTGCACAGGGCAGTGGGTGCTTCCCGCAGCGAAATAAAGGAGGAGCCGAAGGCGGGGGACATTCGCGGAGGGAAGTACCCGCTGTCCTGTGCACGCGCCCCAGCCCTCCAGCAGAGACCCCCCCAATGACAACAACAAAAAGCCGAGTGCACAAAGCCATGCACCACCGCCTGACCTGGCCCCTGGTCACGCTGTTCCTCTTGCTGGCCATCAACACAGCCTTCAACCCCAGCTTCCTCCACCTCGAATGGAGAGAAGGCCACCTCTACGGCAGCCTCATCGACATCCTCAACCGCGCCGCCCCCCTGGTGCTGGTGTCGCTGGGTATGACCCTGGTCATCGCCACCCGCGGCATCGACATCTCGGTCGGCGCCGTCGTGGCCATCGCGGCGGCGCTCGCGGCCTGGATGATCGGCGGCTCGGTGGCCAGCGACGTGAGCCGCTTTCCCATGGGCCTGGCCATCCTGGCGGCCATCGGCATCGCGGTGCTGTGCGGTCTGTGGAACGGCCTGCTGGTCGCCAAGGTCGGCATGCAGCCGATCATCGCCACGCTGATCCTCATGGTGGCCGGTCGCGGCATCGCGCAGCTCATCGCCGACGGCCAGATCATCACCATCTACTACAAGCCCTTCTTCTTCCTCGGCAGCGGCTACCTGCTGGGCCTGCCGTTCTCGCTGTTCATCGTCGCCACCGTGTTCGTGCTGCTGTATCTCGCCATCACGCGCACCGCGCTGGGCCTGTTCATCCAGGCCGTGGGCATCAACCCGACGGCCGCGCGCGTGGCGGGTGTGCAGGCGCGGCGGCTGATCGTCGGGGCCTATGCCTTCTGCGGCGCCTGCGCGGGCGTGGCGGGCCTTTTGATCAGCTCCAACGTCAAGAGCGCGGACGGCAACAACGCCGGCCAGCTGATCGAGCTCGACGCGATCCTCGCCGTGACCCTCGGCGGCACCGCGCTGACCGGCGGGCGCTTCAGCCTCGTGGGCAGCGTGATCGGCGCCCTGATCATCCAGACCCTGACCTATGCGATCTATTCGCTCGGCGTGCCGCCCGAGATCAACCTCGTGGTGAAGGCCGGCGTGGTGTTCGCGGTGATGCTGCTGCAGTCGCCCGAGTTCAGGGCGGAGATCCGGGCGCTGGTGCAGCGGCCGGCGCGTGACGGAGCCAAGGCATGAGCGCCGTGATCGAAACCGCACCCTCACCCCGGCCCTCACCCGCAAGCGGAAGAGGGCGCAGCAGGCTCAATCCCAAGTACCTGCCGCTGGCCGCGACCATCTCGCTGTTCGTGCTCGTCGCCACGCTGGGCTCGGTGTTCTACGACGGCTTCTTCTCGGCCCAGGTCTTTCTCAACCTGCTGATCGACAACGCCTTCCTGATCGTCGTCGCCGTCGGCATGACCTTCGTGATCCTCTCGGGCGGCATCGATCTTTCGGTGGGCTCGGTGATCGCGCTCACCACCATGGTGTCGGCCGCGCTGGTCGAGAAGCACGGCTGGAGCCCGGCGGTCGTGATTCCGCTCGTGCTCGCCATGGGCACCGCCTTCGGCGCCTTCATGGGCCTCCTGATTGAGCGCTACCGGCTGCAGCCCTTCATCGTCACGCTGGCCGGCATGTTCCTCGCGCGCGGCCTGTGCTACCTGATCAGCATCGACTCGATCAGCATCACCAACGAGTTCTACACCGAGGTCTCGCAGATCCGCATTCCCATCTGGGGCGAGGCCTCGATCTCGCTGAGCGCGGCGATCGCCGTCGGCGTGCTGCTGGCCGCGGTCTTCGTCGCCCACTGCACGCCCTTCGGCCGCGCCGTCTATGCCATCGGCGGCAGCGAGCATTCGGCCATGCTGATGGGCTTGCCGGTGCGCCGCACGCTGATCGGCGTCTACACCCTCTCGGGCTTCTGCTCGGCGCTGGCCGGCGTCATCTTCACCTTCTACATGCTCTCGGGCTACGGCCTGCATGCCGTGGGCCTCGAGCTCGACGCCATCGCGGCGGTGGTCATCGGCGGCACCTTGCTCACGGGCGGCGTGGGCTATGTCGCCGGCACGCTGTTCGGCGTGCTGATGCTCGGGATCATCCAGACCCTGATCTCCTTCGACGGCACGCTGAGCTCGTGGTGGACGCGCATCGTCGTCGGTGCGCTGCTGTTCGTGTTCTGCCTGCTGCAACGCTTCTTCACCTCGCGCGCCCCGCGCCGCTGATCGACCTCCCCATGACCCCCAAGAAATTGCGCTCCGCCGAATGGTTCGGCACGGCCGACAAGAACGGCTTCATGTACCGCAGCTGGATGAAGAACCAGGGCATCCCCGATCACGAGTTCGACGGCCGGCCGATCGTCGGCATCTGCAACACCTGGTCGGAACTCACGCCCTGCAACGCCCACTTCCGCAAGATCGCCGAGCACGTCAAGCGCGGCATCTCGGAGGCCGGCGGCTTCCCGGTCGAGTTCCCGGTGTTCTCCAACGGCGAATCGAACCTGCGGCCCACCGCCATGCTCACGCGCAACCTCGCGAGCATGGACGTCGAGGAAGCCATCCGCGGCAACCCGGTCGATGCCGTGGTGCTGCTGACCGGCTGCGACAAGACCACGCCCGCGCTGCTGATGGGCGCCGCGAGCTGCGACATCCCGGCCATCGTGGTCACGGGCGGGCCGATGCTCAACGGCAAGCTCGACGGCCGCAACATCGGCTCGGGCACGGCCGTGTGGCAGCTGCACGAATCGCTCAAGGCCGGCGAGATCGACCTGCACCAGTTCCTCTCGGCCGAAGGCGGCATGTCGCGCTCGGCCGGCACCTGCAACACCATGGGCACGGCCTCCACCATGGCCTGCATGGCAGAAGCGCTCGGTACCTCGCTGCCGCACAACGCGGCCATTCCCGCGGTCGACGCGCGGCGCTACGTGCTGGCGCAGATGTCGGGCATGCGCGCGGTCGAGATGGCGAAGGAGGGCCTGACGCTCTCGAAGGTGCTCACGCGCGAGGCCTTCGAGAATGCCATCCGCGTCAATGCGGCCATCGGCGGCTCGACCAATGCCGTGATCCACCTGAAGGCGATCGCGGGGCGCATCGGCGTCGAACTCGAGCTCGAGGACTGGACCCGCATCGGCAGCCACACGCCGACCATCGTCGACCTGATGCCTTCGGGCCGCTTCCTGATGGAGGAGTTCTACTACGCGGGCGGCCTGCCCGCGGTGCTGCGCCGCCTCGGCGAGAACGGCCTGCTGCCGCACCCGGGCGCGCTCACCGTCAACGGCCGCTCGCTGTGGGACAACGTGCGCGACGCGCCCAGCCTCGACGACGAGGTGATCCGTCCGCTGGCCAAACCCCTGATCGCCGACGGCGGCATCCGCATCCTGCGCGGCAACCTGTCGCCGCGCGGCGCCGTGCTCAAGCCCTCGGCGGCCACGCCCGAGCTGCTCAAGCACCGCGGCCGCGCGGTGGTGTTCGAGAACCTCGAGCATTACAAGGAACGCATCGTCGACGAGTCGCTCGAGGTCGACGCCAGCTCCGTCCTCGTGCTGAAGAACTGCGGCCCCAAGGGCTATCCCGGCATGGCCGAGGTCGGCAACATGGGCCTGCCGCCCAAGCTGCTGCGCCAGGGCATCAAGGACATGGTGCGCATCTCCGACGCGCGCATGAGCGGCACCGCCTACGGCACCGTGGTGCTGCACGTCGCGCCCGAGGCGGCCGACGGCGGCCCGCTGGCGGCGGTGCGCGACGGCGACTGGATCGAGCTCGACTGCGATGCCGGTCGGCTGCACCTGGACATCGGCGACGAGGAACTGGCCGCCCGGCTGGCCGCGCTCGGGCCCTCCGACGCGCAGCCCATGAGCACGCGCGGCGGCGGCTACCAGAAGCTCTACGTGAACCACGTGCTGCAGGCCGACGAGGGCTGCGACTTCGATTTCCTGGTCGGCTGCCGCGGCGCGGCCGTGCCGCGTCATTCCCATTGAAAGCCCGAGCCATTCCATGACCCCCCGATACCGCGGCATCTTCCCGGTGGTGCCCACCACCTTCGACGAACGGGGCGCGCTCGACCTCGAGAGCCAGAAGCGCTGCGTCGACTTCATGATCGACGCCGGCTCCGACGGCCTGTGCATCCTGGCCAACTTCTCCGAGCAGTTCGTGCTGTCGGACGAGGAGCGCGAGGTGCTCACGCGCACCGTGCTCGAGCACGTGAAGGGCCGTGTGCCGGTGATCGTCACCACCACCCACTACAGCACCAGGGTATGCGCCGAGCGCAGCCGCCGCGCGCGGGACATGGGCGCCGCGATGCTGATGGTGATGCCGCCGTATCACGGCGCCACCTTCCGCGTGCCCGAGGAACAGATCTTCGCGTTCTACGCGCGGCTGTCGGACGCCGTGGGCATTCCGATCATGGTGCAGGACGCGCCGGCCAGCGGCACCGTGCTGTCGGCGCCGTTCCTCGCGCGCATGGCGCGCGAGATCGAGCACCTGGCCTATTTCAAGATCGAGACCGCGGGCGCGGCCGCCAAGCTGCGCGAGCTGATCCGCCTGGGCGGCGACGCGGTCGAGGGCCCGTGGGACGGCGAGGAGGCGATCACGCTGATGCCCGACCTCGATGCCGGCGCCACCGGCTCGATGACCGGTGGCGGCTATCCCGACGGCCTGCGCCCGATCCTGGTGGCGCACCGCGAGGGCCGGCGCGAGGAGGCCTTCGCGCGCTACCAGCAGTGGCTGCCGCTGATCAACTACGAGAACCGCCAGGCCGGCCTTTTGGCCTGCAAGGCGCTGATGAAGGAGGGCGGCGTCATCGCCTGCGAGGCGCCGCGGCATCCGCTGCCGGCGCTGCATCCCGACACGCGCGCGGGACTGATCGAGACCGCGCGGCGGCTCGATCCGCTGGTGCTGCGCTGGGGGCGCTGAAGGACTGTCCCCTCGGCGAGGGTCAGCGGTAGTAGACCTCGACCGCGCCCTTGAGCTTGAGCAGCAGCGGATGGCCCTTGCGGTCCACCGTCTTGCCGGCCGGCACCTTGATCCAGCCTTCGCTGATGCAGTACTCCTCGACGTCGAGGCGTTCCTTGCCGTTGAAGCGGATGCCGATCTCGTGCTCGAAGGCCGTGGGCAGGTGGAAGGGGCTGCGTGCGTCGGTCGAGAGGCGGTCGGGCAGGGGCGGGCGTTCGGTGGCGTCGGTCATGGCAAGGATTGTCGGTCGAAGGGGCCGGCCGCGGCAGTGGGCGCGCGGCGGCGTGCAATGATAGTGGCCGACCGCCCCCCGCCCCCATGAGACCCGACCTGGATTCCCTTGCGCTGTTCCTGCGCGCCGTCGAATGCGGCAGCCTCTCGAAGGCCGCCGCCGAGAGCCACATGGTGCTGTCGGCCGCGAGCCGCCGCATCGCGATGCTCGAGAGCCAGTTCGGCGTGACCCTGTTCCAGCGCAGCTCGCGCGGCGTGACCGTGACCGGCGCCGGCGAGTCGCTCGCGGTGCATGCGCGGCTGATCCTGCGCGACGTCGACCGCATGCGCGCCGACCTGTCCGACTACGCGCAGGGCGCCACCGGCCGCGTGCGGCTGCAGGCCAATGCCTCGGCGATGGGGCAGTTCCTGCCCGACGACGTGGCGAGCTTCCGGCGTGCCTATCCCGAGATCCGCGTCGACGTGGAGGAGCACCGCAGCGTGTGGATCGTGCAGGCCATCCGCGAGCGCCAGGCCGACGTCGGCGTGATCACCGGCGAGACCTCGGACGCCAGCCTCAACTTCATCCCCTACCGCATGGACCGGCTGGTGGCCGTGGTGCACCGGCGGCATCCGCACCGCGGCCGCGAGGTCTCGTTCGAGCAGCTGCTCGATTTCGACTTCGTCGGCCTCGAGAGCGACTCCGCGATCGCGCGCACCATCGAGGACGCGGCCGCGCTGGCGCGCAAGGTGCTGCGGTTGCGCGTGCAGGTCAAGAGCTTCGAGGCCGTGTGCCGGATGATCGAGGCCGGCATGGGCGTGGGCATCCTGCCCGAGGGCGCGGCCGCCACCTACCGCAAGGAGATGGGGCTGCGCTTCCTGAACCTCACCGACGCCTGGGCCTCGCGCCGCATGTACATCTGCACGCGGCAGGAGACGCTGGGCTTTCCGCAGCGCCGGCTGGTGGACCACCTGCTGGCGCGCAGCGTCGCGCCCGTCACTTCATCAGGTCGCTGAGGTTCACCGGCTTGATCTTGCCGCCTTCCACTGTGGCCACCAGCGGGTCGACAATGGTGCCGCCCACGCTGTCCACGCCCTTGAAGCTGCCGGCATTGATCTTCTCGGGCAGTGCCTTGAGCGCATCGCCGAGCTTGGCGCGGATCGCCGCCGCGTCGCTGGTGGTGCCCGCGAGCTTCATCGCGCCGGCCAGCGCGTGCACCAGCGTGTAGTTGTAGGAAGACTCGGTGGTCGCGTCCTTGTCGGCGCCGTAGGCCTTGCGGTAGGCCTCGGCGAAGCTCTTCGGGCCCACGCGCTCGTCGTAGGACACCGGCAGCACGCCGATCGAGCCCTCGAGCGCGCCGAGGCCGCCCGTGACCTTGGCCATCTCGTCGAACTTGGCCTGGTCCATCACCAGGAAGCCGCCCTTGAAGCCGAGCTCGCGCGCCTGCTTGGCCACCAGCGCGGTGGGCTCCGAGGGGCCGCCGACGAACAGCACGTCGGGCTTCTCGGCCAGTACGCGGCTCACGCCGCTGTAGAAGTCGGCCGAGCGGTTGTACGACATGGGGTTGTTCGAGGCGATGGTGCCGCCGGCCTTCTCCCAGGCCGGGCCGAACAGCTGGCTCCAGTTCTTCGCGTACTCGTGGTCGCCCGGCAGCATGCCGACGCGCTTGCCGAACTTGTTCATCTCGTAGCGCGTGAAGGGCTCGATGTAGGAGTTGAAGGTCGGCGGGATGCGGATCGTGAGCTTGTTGCCGGTCTCGGTGATCTTCGGCGTGCTCGAGTACGCCATCACGATGAACTTCTCCTGCTCGTTGAAGGCCTGCATCGCGTAGATGCCGCCCGAGTGCGGCACGAACACCGCCGGCGACTGGTGCTGCTGCACCAGCCGGCGCGCGTTGATGGCGGCGTCGGCCGGCGAGTACTTGTCGTCGAGCGCGACCAGCTCGAACTTGTACTTCTTGCCGCCCACTTCGAGGCCCGCGGCATTCACTTCCTTGATCGCCATCTCCATGCCGTTGACCACGTTCTTGCCGTAGAGCGCGGCACCGCCGCTCAGGGGGCCGGTGAAGCCGATCTTCACCGTGTCCTGCGCGAAGGCGGTGCCGGCACCGAAGGCGGCGGCCAGCGCGGCGGCCACGGGCAGCGCGGCGAGGCGGCGGCGGGTGCGAAGGGGCGTGGTGGATGTCATGGCGTTGTCTCCTGTAGTTGGGGGGCGAGGAAAAAAGCGGGGACCGGCGCGCGGCTCAGGCGCCGATGTAGGCGGCGCGCACCGCCTCGTTGTGCAGCAGCGACTCGCGGTCACCCTCGAGCGCGATGCGGCCGCGCTCGATGACGTAGGCGCGGTGCGCGATGGCCAGCGCCGAGTAGGCGTTCTGCTCGGCCAGCAGCACCGTGGTGCCCTGCTGGTTGATGCGCTGGATCACCTCGAACACCTGCTTCACGATCAGCGGCGCCAGGCCCAGCGAGGGCTCGTCGAGCAGCAGCACCTTGGGCCGCCCGAGCATCGCGCGGCCGATCGCCACCATCTGCTGCTGGCCGCCCGACAGCGAGCCCGCGGGATCGTTCTGCTTGGCCGCGAGGATCGGGAACAGCGAGAACACCTCGTCGAGCGAGCGCTGGATGCCGGCCTTGTCGCCGCGGTGCACATAGGCGCCCAGCGTGAGGTTCTTGCGCACCGTCATCATCGGGAACAGCTTGCGGCCCTCGGGGCAGTGCACCAGGCCCGAGGCCACGATCTGCGCCGGGCGCTGGCCCGTGATGTCGCCGTCGCCCAGGCGGATGCGGCCCGCGCTCGGGCGGCGGATGCCGCTGGCGGCCATGAAGATCGAGGTCTTGCCCGCGCCGTTGGCGCCCAGCAGCACCACCAGCTCGCCCGGATCGGCATGCAGGCTCACGCCGCTGAGCGCGCGAAAGCTGCCGTAGTGGAGGTCGACGCCCTCAAACCGCAGCATGGTCGGTCCCCAGGTAGGCCTCGATCACCTGTGGATCGCGGCGGATCTCGGCGGGCGTTCCCTCGGCGATCTTGGCGCCGTTGTTGAGCACGACGATCTTGTCGGCCAGCTGCATGATCATGTCCATCTTGTGCTCGATCAGGCACACGGTCTTGCCGTGCGCCACCAGCTTGCGGATCAGCGCCGCCAGGCCCACGGTCTCCTCGGGGTTCACGCCGCCCGCGGGTTCGTCGAGCAGGAGCAGCTGCGGGTCGGTCGCCAGCGCGAGCGCGAAGGCCACGCGCTTGCGCTCCTCCTGCGTGATGTCGGCCGCGATGCGGTTGGCGATGTGCGAGAGGCCCACGAAATCCAGCGCCTCCTGCGCCTTGTCGCGGCACAGCTTCTCTTCCTCGCGCAGGCGGCGGCTGCCGATCAGCACGTCCCACAGGCCCGAGTGCGTGCGCAGCCGGTGGCCCACGATCAGGTTGTCGAGCACGGTGGCGTTGTCGAACAGGTGCGTGGTCTGGAAGGTGCGCGCGATGCCCAGCCGCGCCACGTGGTCGGGGCGCATGCCCGTGACGTCGCGGCCCTCGAAGGCGATGCGGCCCGCGCTCGGCTTGTGCGTGCCCGCCACCAGGTTGAAGAAGGTGGTCTTGCCGGCGCCGTTGGGGCCGATGATGGCGCTGATCTGGCCGCGTTCGAAGCGCGTGCTCACGCTGTCGACCGCGGTCAGGCCGAAGAACTGCTTGGTGAGGCCCTCGATCTCAAGCATGGCGCTGCACCTCCTGCACGGTGGCGGCGGAGGCCGCGGCCCGCCGCGCATCGGCACGGCGCGCGCGGCGCTTGAGCCAGGTGCCGACGATGCCGTCGGGCAGGAAGATGATCAGCGCGATCAGCACCGGGCCGAACACCACCATGCGGTAGTCCTGCAGGAACTGCAGGCTCTGCGTGAGGCCGGTGACGAGGAAGGTGCCCACCAGCGGGCCGAGCAGCGTGCCGATGCCGCCCACCAGCACGAACATCACGAGGTCGAAGGTCACGGCCTCGCTCGCCAGGTCGGGGCCGAGGAAGCGCACCTGGCCCGCGTAGAGCGCGCCCGCGAAACCGGCGTAGATCACCGACAGCACGAACGACAGCGTCTTGGTGCGCATCAGGTCGGTGCCGAGCGCCTCGGCCAGCTCGTCGCTGTTGCGCACCGCCATGAAGCTGCGGCCCAGCAGCGAGCGCACGATGCGCGCCATGACCCAGATGCCCAGCGCGAGGAAGGCCAGCACCAGGTAGTACTGCGACAGCGGCGTGCCGAACTGCAGCGGCCCGATGCCCGTGGGCGAGGGGATGCCCATGATGCCCACCGGACCGTGCGTGAGGCTCTCCCACTTCTCGATCAGCAGGAACATGATGTAGCTCACGCACAGCGTGAAGATCGAGAAGTAGTGGCCCTTCAGGCGCAGCGACAGGATGCCGATGAAGAAGCCCAGCACGCCCGTGACCACGCCCGCGAGCGCGAACGCGATCCAGAACGGCACCTGGTGGTCGACCGTGAGGATGCCCACCGTGTAGGCGCCCACGGCCATGAAGGCGCCGTGCGCGAGGTTGAACTGGCCCGTGTAGCCGGTGATCAGGTTCAGGCCCAGCGCGGCGATGGCCATGATGAAGGCCTGCGTCGCCACCGAGATCAGGTAGTTGTTGGGCGCGAACAGCGGAAAGGCCAGCGCGATCAGCGCGAGCACGGCCCAGCCGGCCTTGCCTTGCAGCAGCGATCCCATCAGCGCGCTCCCTTCGGCGTGAACAGGCCCTGCGGGCGCAGCGACAGGATCACCACCAGCAGCACGAAGGCGATGATGTCCTTGTAGTCGGTCGAGAAGTAGAAGCCGCCGAAGCTCTCGGCCATGCCGATGATCAAGCCGCCGACGATGGCGCCCGGGAAGCTGCCCATGCCGCCGAGGATGATGATCACGAAGGCCTTGGTGATCACCAGGTTGCCCATGCTCGGGTAGACCAGGTTGATCGGCGCGTAGAGCACCGCGGCCACCGCCGCCAGCGCGCCCGAGATCGCGAACACCAGCAGCGTGACGCGCGTGGCGTCGATGCCCACCAGCGCCGCGCCGTCGCGGTTCTGCGCCATCGCGATGATGGTCGAGCCCAGCACCGTGTGGTTGAGGAACAGGTGCAGCAGCACCATCAGCCCGAAGGCGCCCGCGATGATCAGCAGGCGCTGCAGCGGCGCCGTGAGCCCGAACACCTCGACGATCTGGCCGTAGGGCGTGGGCATGCGGTGGAAGTCGGCGCCGAAGATGGCCTGCGCACCGGCCTCGATGAACAGCAGGATGCCGATGGCGGCGATCATGTCGTGCAGCTCGGGCGCGTTGCGCAGCGGATGGAACACCAGCCGCTCGGCCAGCATCGCGATCACCGCGACCACCACCGCCGCGCCGGCCATGGCGATCCAGTAGTTGAGGCCCAGCCGCGCCATCAGGTAGTAGCCCGCGAAGGCCCCGGCCATGTAGAAGGCGCCGTGCGCGAAGTTCGGCACGTGCAGGATGCCGTAGACCAGCGTGAGGCCCAGGGCCACCAGGCTGTAGACGCCGCCCACGGTCAGGCCGTTGAGCAGTTGCTGAAAGAACAGTTCCACGTCGATCCTCGCAGTTGCCGCAACGGCATTCACCCGCGCACCGGCTCTGGAGGTCGGTGTCGTCGGGGTCCAGCGGAGGATTGTGGAAGCGCGGTGTGGCCGCGTCGACTGAGGTTTGCCCGAACTTGCCTTGTCGCTTCAGCGACTTCGAAAAACGGGTATGGGGTCGCGCGGGGCCCGGCGGTCATGCGGGCGTCGCGCGAACCTGCGCTGGAAACGCCCGCGCGAGGGCGTTTCCAGCGCCGGGTTCAGCGCTTGAGCGCCTCGACCAGGTCCAGCACCATGCGGTCGCCGCCGAAGGTGTCGACGCCGCGCGTGAGCAGCGCGTCGACCGCCTGGGCGATGCCGTGCGCGGACGAGGACTGCTCGGCCATGTCGTTGTAGTAGCCCAGGTCCTTCTTGGCGTTGGCCATCGAGAACTTGAGCGAATCGGTGCTGCCGGTCAGGAGCTTGGGCTTGACGCGCTCGAGCGCGACGCCGTTGCCGCCGCCCTTGGCCAGCACGTCGACGAATACCTCGGGCTTGACGCCCGCGCGCTCGGCGCAGGCCGCGGCCTCGCACAGCAGCGCCACAGTGCCCAGCGAGACGAAGTTGTGCAGCAGCTTCATCGCATGGCCGGCGCCGATGCCGCCCACGTGCGTGACGTTCTCGGCGAAGGCACGCAGCAGCGGCAGGCAGGAAGCCAGCACCTCGGCGTCGCCGCCCACCAGCAGGTTGAGCCTGCCTTCGGCCGCTTCCTTGGCGGTGCGGGTCATCGGCGCGTCGAGAAAATGGCCGCCCCTGGTCTCGACGGCGCGCGCCACGCGCGAGGTGGATTCGGGCACCGCTGTCGAGCAGTCGACCACCACGGTGCCGGGGCGCAGGGCCGACAGCGCGCCCTTCTCGCCGAGCATCACGGCCTCGACCTGCGGCGTGCCCGTCACGCAGAGGATCAGCACGTCGACCTCGGCTGCGAGCTTCGCCACGTCGGGCGTGGAGGTCGCGCCGGCCGCGAGCAGGGCGTCGATCGGCTGGTTGCCCGGGTGCTCGAGCACCGTGAGCGCATGGCCGTGGCCCACGATGTTCTGCGCGATGCCGCTGCCCATCAGGCCCACGCCCACCAGGCCCACGCGGCGCTTGGGAGCGGCCGCCTTCTCTTGTTCGTTCAATGCCATGGTTCGTTTCCGCCTTGCTTATCCGTGCTTGATCGCGATGGTCTTGAGGGTGGTGAAGCCGAGCAGGGCCTCGAAGCCCTTCTCGCGGCCGAAGCCCGAGGACTTCACGCCGCCGAAGGGCAGTTCCACGCCGCCGGCCGCGCCGTAATTGTTGATGAAGACCTGGCCGCAGTGCATCTTGTGCGCCATGCGCAGCTGGCGGGCGCCGTCGCGCGTCCAGATGCCGGCCACCAGGCCGAAGTCGGTGCCGTTGGCCAGGCGCACGGCCTCGGCCTCGTCGGCGAAGGGCGTGAGCGCCAGCACCGGGCCGAAGATCTCGCGCTGCGCGATGTCGCTGTCGCCGGGCACGTCGCGGAACAGCACGGCCTCCTGGTAGAAGCCCTGGGCCGATGCACTGGGCGCCACGCTGCCGCGCGCGGCCACCTTCAGGCCCTGGGCCTCGGCGGTGGCGACCATGTCGCGCACCTGGCGGAACTGCTTCTCGTTGATCAGCGGGCCCATGTCGAGGTCGTCGGCCGGCGGGCCGGCGCGCACGGCCGAGAAGCGCTTCGCGAGCCGCTGCACCACCTCTTCGTAGATCGACTGCTCGACCAGCACCCGGCTGCCGGCCGAGCAGGTCTGGCCGGCGTTCTGGATGATGGCGTTGACCAGCACCGGCTCGGCCGCGTCGAGGTCGGCGTCGGCGAACACGATCTGCGGCGACTTGCCGCCCAGCTCCAGCGTCACGGGGCAGTGGCGCTCGGCGGCCGCCAGGCCCACGCTGCGGCCGGTGACGGTGGAGCCGGTGAAGGAGATGTGGTCGATGCCCGGGTGCGCGCACAGCGCCGCGCCGGCTTCCTTGCCGTAGCCCGTGACCACGTTGAGCGTGCCGGCCGGAAAGCCGACCTCGGCCGCCAGCTCGGCCAGGCGCAGCAGCGAGAGGCTCGCGTCCTCGGCCGGCTTGACCACGCAGGCGTTGCCCGCGGCCAGCGCGGCGCCCACGCTGCGGCCCGCGATCTGCATCGGGTAGTTCCAGGGAATGATGTGGCCGGTCACGCCGTGCGGCACGCGCACGGTGAGCACGGTGTAGCCGCGCTCGTAGGGCAGGGTATCGCCGTGCAGCTTGTCGCAGGCGCCGGCGTAGTACTCCATGTAGCGCGCGAGCGCGGTGGCGTCGTTGCGCGCCACGCGCAGCGCCTTGCCGGTGTCGCGCGCCTCGAGCTGGGCCAGTTCCTCGTGGTGGGCGAGCACGGCCGCGCCGAGCTTGGCCATCAGCCGGCCGCGCTCGAGCGCGCTCAGCGCGCCCCAGGGGCCGTCGAAGTTCTCGCCGACCGCGCGGCGCGCGGCCTTCACGGCGGCATCGATGTCGCCCGCGGTGCCGCGCGCGAGCTGGCCGAAGCGCTCGCCGTCGCTGGGGTCGATCACGTCGATGGTGGCGTTGCCTTCCGAGGGCACGCGCCGGCCGTCGATGAAGTGGGTGGGGTTCATGGGGGTGTCTCCTTGCGGGCGGCGCCGGCGGGGCGCCGCGGAAAAACGGGGGCGGTGCGCGAGAGGCTCGCGCGCCGCCCAGTGTCGGACAAGCGCTTCAGCCGAGTTCGGGCCAGGGCTTCTGCGGCTCGCGGATCTGCTCGAAGGCGCGGCTGAACTGCAGCACGCCGAGGTCGTCGAAGCGCCGGCCGATGATCTGCAGGCCGATCGGCAGGCCCTCGGCGGAGTAGCCGCAGTTGATCGAGGCCGCCGGCTGCTCCGACATGTTGTAGGGCACGGTGAAGCCGATGTGCTCGAGCGAGCGCAGCGGGTCGTTGGTGGGCGAGGCATGCTCCGCGGGCGCGGGCATGTTGGGCGACACCGGCGAGAGCACGAAGTCGAAGCCGACCGTGGCCGCCACCGCCGCGGCGCGCGTGGCGATGAACTGGCTGTAGGCCTCGTAGATGTGCTCGCCCGAGAACCCGGCCGCGCTCTCGGCCCAGGTCAGGATGTAGGGCAGCATCTTCGCGCGCTGCTCGGCGCTCATCGTGCGCAGGTCGCTCAGCGAGCGCATGCGCCAGAAGTGGTCCATGCCCTGCAGCATCTTCGGCGTCATGAAGGGCTGCATCGGCTCGACGTGCGCGCCCGCGTCCTCGATGCGCTTCGCGGCGCGGCGCACCGCCTCGGCGATCTGCGGATCGAGCGGCAGGCCGCAGCCCGCGTCCATCAGCAGGCCCACGCGCTTGCCCTTGATGAAATCGGGCTCGACCGCGAAGGCGGCCCAGTCGATCGCGCCGGGCGGCAGCTCGGAGTAGTCGCGCGCGTCGGGCTGGGCCATCGAGGCCATCATCAGCGCCGAGTCTTCCACGGTGCGCGTCATCGGGCCGGCGCAGCGGCCCATGTAGGGCGTGCTCAGCGGGATGCGGCCGAAGCTGGGCTTGAGCGAGTAGATGCCGCACCAGCTCGCGGGCAGGCGCAGCGAGCCGCCGATGTCGGTGCCCACGTGCAGCGGGCCGTAGCCGGCCGCGGCGGCCGAGCCGGCGCCGGCGCTCGAGCCGCCCGGCGTGCGCGACAGGTCCCAGGGATTGCGCGACAGATGGTGGAAGGTCGACAGGCCCGAGGACAGCATGCCCACGTCGGGCATGGTGGTCTTGGCCACGAGCACCGTGCCGTCCTCCTTGAGGCGCGCGGCGGGCGGCGAGTCCTGCGCCATCGGCACCAGTGGATAGGCGGCGGTGCCCAGCGGCATCGGGTCGCCCGCGGTCGCGAGGTTGTCCTTGATGGTCACGGGCACGCCGTCGAGCGCGCCGCGCTGCGTGCCGGCGAGCCAGCGCGCCTCGGAGGCGCGCGCCTGCTCGAGCGCGAGCTCGGGGCGGAACAGCCAGGTGGCGCAGAGCCTGGGCTCGAGCGCCTCGATGCGCGCATTGACCGAGCGCGCCACCTCGACCGGCGAGAGTTCGCGGCGTGCGTAGGCGGCGACGAGCTCGGCCGCGCCGAGGTCGTACAGGTTCTTCGTCGTCATCGCATCAGCTCCACGAGATGGCCGCGAGGTCGTTCACCACGATCGGCATGCTGGGCCACAGGCCCTTGACTTCCTTGCGCGCGATGGTCGGGAACACGGCCTGGTAGAGGAAGCCGTTGACCGCGTCGGTCGCGAGCATCTTCTGCGCGTCGCCCAGCAGGTCGGCGCGGCGCTTCTTGTTCTCCTCGTTCTGGATCGCGACGTAGAGGTCGCGGAACTTCTTCGAGTCGTAGCCCCAGTAGTAGTCGGGCTCGGTGTACTTCACGAGGTCGAAGGGCTCGACGTGCGCGACCATCGTGAGGTCGAAGTCGTGCGCGCCGCCGAAGGTGCCGCTGAGCCACTGGGCCCATTCCACGTTCTGGATCTTCACGTTGATGCCGATCTGCGCGAGCTGCGCGGCGATCACCTCGCCGCCCTGGCGTGCATACGACGGCGGCGGCAGCTGCAGGCGCAGCTCGAGCGGCGTCTTCACGCCGGCCTCGGCCAAGAGCTTCTTCGCCTTCTCGACGTCGAAGGGATTCATCGCCGTGGTGTCGACGAAGCCCGGCGCGCCCAGCGCGTAGTGGCTGCCGATGGGCTTGCCGAAGCCGTCGGCCGCGCCCTGCACGATCGCGTTGCGGTCGATCGCCGCCAGGATCGCGCGGCGCACGCGCACGTCGTCGAGCGGCTTCTTGCGGTTGTTGATGGTGAGGATCACCTTGCCGCGCGTGCCGACCTCGATCACCTGGAAGCGGTTGTTGCCCTTGAACTGGCTCACCGAGCGCGTGCCCGCGCGCGGGAAGATGTCGATGTCGCCCGACAGCAGCGCGGCGGTCTGGGCCGCGGTGTCCGACATGAAGCGGAACACGAAGCGCTCGATCTTGGCCTGCGCCGGATCGCGGTAGGTGGTGGACTTGACCAGCGTGCACGAGGCGCCGCGCTGCCAGCCGCCGAGCTTGTAGGGGCCGGTGCCCACGGGCTGCGTGGCATTGGTGTCGGCGCTCTTGGGCTCGACCAGGCAGGCGGTGGACTGGCCCAGCATGAAGGGCAGGTCGGGATTGGGCAGCGTGCTGTTCACGCCCACCGTGTGCTCGTCGAGCACCACGGTGCCGATCTCGCTGAAGAAGCGCTTGTCCTTGTTGGTGCTCTTGGCGTTGCCCGCGCGGTCGAAGGAGAACTTCACCACCGCCGCGTTGAAGGGCTCGCCGTTCTGGAACTTGACGCCGCGCTTGAGCTTGAAGACGAAGGTCTTCATGTCGGGCGAGGAGGTCCAGCTCTCGGCCAGCATCGGCGTGACGGAGCCGTCGGCGTTGACCTTGGTCAGCGTCTCGAAGATGTTGTACTGCGTGATCTCGGCGATGGCCGAGGCCGCGCCCGTGGTCGGGTCCAGGCCCGGCGGTTCGAGCGGCATGCCGATGGTCAGCGTGTTCTTGCCGGCCTGCGCGCGCGCCTGCGGCAGGAAGACGCCCGGGATGGCCGCGGCCATGGCGGACGTCATGAGGGTGCGTCGCTTCAACATACTTCGATAGCTCCTGGAAAAGACAACAGAAAAAAATCAGTGGGCCGGTGCCTGCAGCACGGCGCCGAGCAGCGTGCGCGTGTACGGGTGCTGGGCGTTGGCGAACAGCGCCTGCGGCGTCCCGCGCTCGACGATCTGCCCCTTGAAGACCACGCACACTTCGTCGCACAGGTGGTTGACGACGGCGAGGTCATGGCTGATGAGCAGGTAGCTGATGCCGAACTGCTGCTGCAGGTCCTGCATGAGGTTGAGCACCTGGGCCTGCACGGAGACGTCCAGGGCGCTCACGGGCTCGTCGGCGACGATGAGCTTGGGGCGGGTGATGAGGGCGCGGGCGATCGCGATGCGCTGGCGCTGGCCGCCCGAGAACTCGTGCGGGTACTTGTCGAGGTCGGTGGGGCGCAGGCCCACGGCGGCGAGGGATTCGGCGGCGCGCTCGCGTTGCTCCTTCTTCGAGACCTGGGCCAGCGCTTCGAGCGGCTCGGCCACGATGCGCGCGACCGTCTGGCGTGGGTCGAGGGAGCCGTAGGGGTCCTGGAAGACCATCTGGAAGTCGCGCCGGGCGGTGCGCAGTTCGTCCTTGCTCAGTGCATGCAACTCGCGCCCCTCGAGCTTCACGCTGCCCGAGGTGGGCTTGTCGAGCGCCATCACGAGGCGTGCGATGGTCGACTTGCCCGAACCGGACTCGCCGACGATCCCCACGCTGCGCCCGGCCTGCACCTCGAAGCTCACGCCATTGAGCGCCTTGACCGTGGGCGGTGGGCCCAGCAGCTTCTCGCGCGGCAGGGCGTAGTGTCGGACCAGGTCGGTGACCTGCAGCAGCGGTGTGTTGTTGGTGGTGGTCGTGCTCATGCCACGGCCTCCGCTTCGATCTCGTCGAGCCGGATGCAGCGCACCGCATGGTCGTCGGGCAGCATCACCGCGGGTGGCCGCGTCGACCGGCAGGCATCGACCGTGTAGCTGCAGCGCCCCGCGAACGGACAGCCCGCGGGCAGGTCCACCAGCTCGGGCACGCTGCCCCGGATGGTCGCCAGCCGCTGCCCCTTCGGCGCCCCGATCACCGGCCGCGCCGCGAACAGCCCCTTGGTGTACGGATGCGCGCGGTTCGCGAAGAGGGCGCGTGTGGGCCCGCTCTCCACCACGCTGCCGCCATACATCACGAGCATGCGCTGCACGCTGTTGGCGATCACGCCCAGGTCGTGCGAGATCAGGATCAGCGCCATGCCCATCTCGGCCACCAGGTTCTGGATCAGGTCGAGCACCTGCTTCTGGATCGTCACGTCCAGGGCGGTGGTGGGTTCGTCGGCGATCAGCAGGTCGGGCCCGCAGGCCAGCGCCATGGCGATGCCGATGCGCTGCCTCTGGCCGCCCGAGAACTGGTGCGGATAGGCATCCAGGCGCGAGGCCGCGTCGGGAATGCCCACGCGCTGCAGCAGGTTCAGCGCCTCGGCTCGGGCCTGCTTGGCGGTGAGGCCTCGGTGCAGCCGCAGCGGCTCGCCGACTTGGCGCGCGATGGTGTGGACCGGGTTCAGGGCCGTCATCGGCTCCTGGAAGATCATGCCGATGCGGTTGCCGCGGATCCGGCACATGGCGGACTCGGGCTGCCCGATGAGCTCCTGGCCGTCCAGGCGGATGCTGCCGGTGACCTTGGCGGTGGCCGGCAAGAGGCCCATGAGGGACATGACCGTGATGGACTTGCCGCAGCCCGACTCGCCCACGATGCCGAGGGTCTGGCCGCGCTCGAGCGAGAAGGAGACGCCGCGCACGGCCTGGGCGGGGCCGCGCTGGGTCTGCAGGCCGATGTGGAGGTTGTCGACTTCGAGGAGGGGCATGGGGTTCACTTTTGCGCTCACCTCGCGCGCGCCAGGCGCGGATCAAGCAGGTCGCGCAGGCCATCGCCCAGCAGGTTCAGGCCCAGCACCGCCAGCGCGATGGCCATGCCCGGGAAGACGGCCAGCAGGGGCTGCTGGAACATCAAGGTCTGCGCCTCGCTGAGCATGCGGCCCCAGGACGGTTGCGGCGGCTGCGTGCCCAGGCCGAGGTAGGACAGGGCGGCCTCGGCCAGGATCGCGATGGCGAAGCGGATGGTGATCTGCACGATCAGCACCGCCGAGATGTTGGGCAGCACGTGCTGCATGGTGAT
>NZ_FOWG01000034.1:0-2475 GCF_900115375.1 Variovorax sp. PDC80
CGCGTTGGCTGCCATACCGGCGGTTCGGATGAAGCGTCGAGGTGTGCGAGATGGTTGCAATCGTCAGTGGCAATAGCCTGGGACTGAGTCTGACGTCGCTGGGTGTGCTGGGACAGCGCGGGACGTCGGGGACGGCAGTGCAGGGGCGCAACGGGGAGTTGGCGTACGTCAACGTTGCGAACGGCAACCTGGTGTTGCAAGACCTCGACGACAAGCTGGTGGGCCGCGGCGCGGACATCGGGGTGGTGCGCACCTATAACAGCCAGGGGTTGCTGAACGACAGCACGCTCGACCCGAACGCCGACAACTGGCTGATGGGCGCCTTCGGCCAGCGGATGGTGCTCACGGGCACGGTGGGGACCGCCGGCAGCACGCTGGTGCGCACTGATCGAGACGGTGCGAGCGCCACCTACACCTGGAACGCCAGCCGCAGCCTGTATGTCAGCTCCGCGGGTTCCGGTGCCTTCGACACCATCGGCTACGACGCGGCCACATCCCGCTACGTCTGGACCGACGGCGCCACCGGCCTGGTGGAGCGCTACGAGAGCACCGGAGCGGGCCGGCTGATGACGGTGGTCGATCTGGCCGGCAACACCATCACCTACGCGTACAACAGCACCAGCGGCCTGCTGCAGAGCATGGTGGACGCCAACGGCGAGACCACTTTCTTCGACTACGACGCCGGCAACAACCTCACGCAGATCCGCACGGTGGCCACCGGCGGCGCGACCACCACCCGGGTGCGCTACGCCTACGACAGCGCCCGGCGCCTGAGCACGGTCACCGTCGACCTCAGCCCCGAGGACAACGCCGTGGCCGACGGCAAGACCTACGTCACCACCTACGGCTACGACGGCACCAGCAAGCGCGTGGCCTCGGTCACGCAGAGCGACGGCACCAGCCTGGCCTTCACCTACGTGCTGGCCGGTGGCAGCTACAAGGTCGCCACGGTCACCGACGCCCTTGGCCAAGTCACCCGCTTCGCCTACGACACCGCCACGGGCACCACCACCGTCACCGACCCGCTGGGCGCGCAGAGCACCTACCTGTATGCAGGGAGCGGCGACGCCCAGGGCCAGCTGCTGCAGATGCGCCAGGGCGTCACCGCAGCCAACCCGTCGGGCCTGTCGCAGATCAGCTACCGCTACGATGCCGCGGGCAACGTCACGGGCATGACCGACGGGGAAGGCCGCGAGGTCGCCTACGAGTACGACGCCAACGGCAACCTGCTGAAGGAGACCGACTCCGCGGGGAATCTCCATACCCGCAGCTACAACGCAGCGAACCAGCTGCTGACCGAGACCTTCTACGCCGACGCGGCCGTCAGCCGCGGCGCCTTCAGCCAGCCGGCCTCGCTGCCGGAGATCACCCGCTACGTCTACGCGCAAAGCAACCCCCGGCTGCTGCGCTTCGTGCTGAGCCCGCAGGGAGACGTCACCGAGCACCGCTACGACAGCTACGGACAGGCAGTTACGACCGTGCGCTACACGGGCGGCGGCTACAACGTCTCGGCGCTGGCGGCAGGTGCCGTGCCCACGGAAGCGCAGATGACCACCTGGGCCGGTGCCCAGGCCCAAGACCTGCGGCGCACCGAGCGTACCGACCGTGTCTATGACGCGCGTGGCGCGCTGAGCAGCGCCACCGTCTACGGCGATGTCGACGCGACGGGAGCGGGCGTCGCAGCCACCGCGGCCAAGACCCAGTACGTCTATGACCAGCACGGCTGGCTGCTCAAGACCATCGAGCCGACTGGCGGGGGCACCACGACCTATGTCTACGACGGGCTGGGCCGGGTGCTGTCGGTCAGCGCGCCCTCGCTGGACGGGGGGACCACGGCCAACACCACGGTCACGAGCTACGACGATGCGGGCGGCAAGACCACGGTGACCGTGGCTGGCGGGTTGGTGAGCGTCTCGGCTTACGACAAGGCGGGCCGGCTGGTGAGCGTGACGCAGCAAAGCGCTGGCACGGGTGTGCTGGGTGCCACCAAGTACGCCTACGACAAGGACGGCAACCTGCTGATGACGCAGGACCCGACGGGGGTGCGCCGGTGGATGCTGTACGACGCGGCGGGTCGCAAGATCGCGGACATCGACGCGACGGGGGCGTTGGTGGAGTACGTCTACAACGCCAATGGGCAGTTGCGCCAGACGGTGGCCTATGCGACGAAGCTCACGACGGCGAAGCTGGCAGCGCTGGTGGATGGGGCGAATCTGCCGACCACGGCGTGGAGTGCGACGAACACGACGACCAGTCTCACGGCGCTGCGGCCGGGGCAGGTGGCGCAGGACCAGAAGGTCTGGCGCTTCTATGACAACGCGGGGCGCCTGGCGTGGCAGGTAGATGCGCTGGGGTATGTGACGCAGACGACGTATGACGGGGCCTCGCGGGTGCTGAGCGTGTCGCGGCTGGCCAATGCGATCGATGTGACGCCGTTGCTCAATGGGGCGGATGTGAACCTGGGGGTGGATCCGA
>NZ_FOWG01000017.1:0-206549 GCF_900115375.1 Variovorax sp. PDC80
CCCGATCGCGATGGAAGAAGGCCTGCGCTTCGCCATCCGCGAAGGCGGCCGTACCGTGGGTTCGGGCGTCGTGGCCAAGATCCTCGACATCTAAGTCGGGCAAGAGTACCGGAGGGGTATAGCTCAATTGGCAGAGCGTCGGTCTCCAAAACCGAAGGTTGTAGGTTCGATTCCTACTGCCCCTGCCACCTAGGGTGGCCTCCGAAAACGACCCGCCGGACTCCGGCGGGAAGGCAAAAAAGCCCGTCGAGACCCGATGGGCTTCGCCGTCTCAAAACGGCGGCATGAATTGAGGCCGAAAGGCCGCAGGAAATCAGCCGAACATGGCCACTTCTCAAATCGAAACCGTGAGCACCGGTGCCGACAAGGCCAAGCTGGCCGTGGCGGCGCTGCTGGCAGTGGGCGCCATCGTGGCGTTCTATCTGCTGTCGCGCCAGGGCTCGCTGGTTCAGTGGGCCGCGCTGCTCGTGGGCCTGGCCGCCGCCGTGGCGACCTTCGGCAGCTCCGAGAACGGCCGCCAGCTCTGGGCTTTCGGCCGCGATTCGTGGCGCGAGGTCAAGAAGGTCGTCTGGCCGACCCGCAAGGAAGCGATGCAGATGACGGCTTATGTGTTCGCCTTCGTGGCGATCATGTCCGTCTTCCTCTGGCTCACCGACAAAACGCTCGAATGGGTGTTTTTTGACCTCATTCTGGGCTGGAAAAAGTAAGAACCAATGACCGACGACGCTGTTGAAACCACGCCGCCGGAGGAAAACGCCTCCGTCCTTGCGCCTGCTGCCAATCCCGATCTGCGTTGGTATGTGGTGCATGCCTATTCGGGCATGGAGAAGGCCGTCGAGCGGAACATCACCGAGCGCATCAACCGCGCCGGCATGCAGGACAAGTTCGGCCGCATCCTGGTCCCGACCGAGGAAGTGGTCGAGATCAAGAACGGCCAGAAGCGCACCACCGAGCGCCGCTTCTTCCCGGGCTACGTGCTGGTCGAAATGATCATGGACGACGAGAGCTGGCACCTGGTGAAGCACACCAACAAGGTGACGGGCTTCGTGGGCGGCGCCAAGAACCGTCCGGCTCCGATCTCGCAGAAAGAGGTCGAGGACATCGTCAGCCAGATGCAGCAGGGCACCGAGAAGCCGCGCCACAAGGTCGAGTTCACCGTGGGCGAACTCGTGCGCGTCAAGGAAGGTCCGTTCACCGACTTCAACGGCTCGGTCGAGGAAGTCAACTACGAGAAGAGCAAGGTGCGTGTCTCGGTCATGATCTTCGGCCGCGCCACCCCGGTGGAACTCGAATTCAGCCAGGTCGAGAAGACCTGACGCCCGCCCGGTCTTCGGATCGGGTCCCATTCCGGCAGCGCGCTATCCGACTCGGCGCGCGGCCTTGATCGAAGAGTCGTTCACCCCGGGGAGCCCAGGCCACAGGCCTCGGCGATATCACCCGCAAGGAGTAAAGCATGGCGAAAAAAATCGTCGGCTTCATCAAGCTGCAAGTGCCAGCTGGTAAGGCCAACCCGTCCCCGCCGATCGGTCCCGCACTCGGTCAGCGCGGTCTGAACATCATGGAATTCTGCAAGGCGTTCAACGCCCAGACGCAGAGCTACGAGCCGGGTCTGGCGCTGCCGGTGGTCATCACCGCCTTCGCCGACAAGAGCTTCACCTTCATCATCAAGTCGCCGCCCGCTGGCGTCCTGATCAAGAAGGCGATCAAGCTCGAGAAGGGCTCTGCGCGCCCGCACACCGACAAGGTCGGCAAGATCACGCGCGCCCAGCTCGAAGAGATCGCAAAGACCAAGATGAAGGACCTGACCGCTGCCGACATGGACGCAGCAGTTCGCACCATCGCTGGTACGGCCCGTTCCATGGGCGTGAATGTGGAGGGCGTGTAAATGGCCAAGATCACCAAGAAGCAGAAGTCGCTCGAAGGCAAGGTCGACAGCACCAAGCTGTACCCGCTGACTGACGCGATCACCATCGTCAAGGAAGCCGCCACCGCCAAGTTCGACGAATCGATCGACGTGGCCGTGCAGCTCGGCATCGACGCGAAGAAGTCGGACCAGGTCGTGCGTGGCGCCGTCGTGCTGCCCAATGGCACCGGCAAGACCAAGCGCGTGGCCGTGTTCGCCCAAGGCGCCAAGGCTGAAGAAGCCAAGGCCGCCGGCGCCGACATCGTCGGCATGGACGACCTGGCTGCCATGGTCAAGGCGGGCGACATGCCCTTCGACATCGTGATCGCCGCACCCGACGCCATGCGCGTGGTCGGTACGCTCGGCCAGATCCTCGGCCCGCGCGGCCTGATGCCGAACCCGAAGGTCGGCACCGTGACGCCCGACGTCGCGACCGCCGTGAAGAACGCCAAGGCTGGCCAGGTTCAGTTCCGCGTCGACAAGGCCGGCATCGTGCATGGCACGATCGGCCGTCGTTCGTTCGACACCGACAAGCTGCAAGGCAACCTCGCCGCGCTGATCGATGCCCTGGTCAAGGCCAAGCCGGCCTCGAGCAAGGGTATCTACCTGCGCAAGGTCGCCGTGTCGTCGACGATGGGCGTGGGTGTCCGCGTGGACACGCAGACCATCGCCGCTGCCTGATCGGGCGGAAGCGAAGGCAAATGTAGATTGGCCCGGCTCCGGCTCCGCAAGGATTTGGAACTGGGCGAATGTGGTGGGTCGCGGCGGCTTCGGTTGCCGCGGGCCATCCAAGACCGCTGGTGTGCAGGTTGCCTGCACTTAATCACCCGGCCCCCGCCGGGCAGCCAGCGCAGATGGCGATCCCGCTGCAAGGAATTCGAGTTTTCTGACGAATGGGTTCCGAAACAGTTGGTCGCTGCATGAGGCGCGGTCCGAGGTTCATGAAACAACCGAAGACCGCATTGAAAAGGAGTAGACCTTGAGTCTGAATCGCAGTGAGAAAGAAGCGGTCATCAATGAAGTGACCAGCCTCGCCGCAAAAGCTCAAACGCTCGTGATGGCGGAATACCGTGGCATCACGGTGGCCGATATGACCAAACTGCGCGCCGAAGCTCGCAGCAAGGGTGTGAGCCTGAGTGTTCTGAAGAACACCCTGGCCCGCCGTGCTGTGGCTGGCAGCTCGTTTGAGATCGTCGGCGACCAGATGACCGGTCCGCTGATCTATGGCTTCTCCGAAGACGCCGTGGCCGCCGCGAAGGTGGTGGCCGATTTCGCGAAAACCAACGACAAGCTGGTGATTCGCGGTGGCGCATTCGGTGGCAAGGCCCTGGACGTCGACGGCGTGAAGCAACTGGCCAACATCCCTTCCAAGGAAGTGCTGCTGGCGCAACTGCTGGGCTTGATGCAATCGCCGATCTCTCGTACCGCCCGCGTGCTCGCGGCGCTGGCCGAGAAGCGCGGTGGTGGCGAAGCTGCACCCGCCGATGCACCGGCAGAAGCGCAGGCGGCTTGATAGCCCAAGCCTTGCGTTTGAAAAATTCAACCCAATTGTTAGGAAACCAAAATGGCATTCGATAAAGACGCATTTCTGACCGCGCTGGACAGCATGACGGTCCTCGAGCTCAACGACCTGGTCAAGGCCATCGAAGAGAAGTTCGGCGTGAGCGCCGCTGCAATGTCGGCTCCGGCCCAAGGTGGTGGCGCAACCGCTGCCGTGGTCGAAGAAAAGACCGAATTCAACGTCGTGCTGGCCGATGTCGGCGCGAACAAGGTGTCGGTCATCAAGGCCGTGCGCGAAATCACCGGCCTGGGCCTCAAGGAAGCCAAGGACCTGGTGGAAGCCGCTCCCAAGGCCGTCAAGGAAGGCCTGTCGAAGGCTGACGCCGACGCTGCCAAGAAGAAGCTGGAAGAAGCCGGCGCCAAGGTGGAACTGAAGTAATTCAGACCCCCTCGAGGGCTGGAGGTGCCTGAAAAAGGCCCTCCAGCCTTTGCCGCTTTCAGAGCGCACTCAAAAGTCGGCTTGATGCCGGCTTTCCGGAGACCAGGAGGTCGAGGGAAATGCCAAATCAAGACGTTTTTTGAGTGTCTTCTGACCCCGACTGCAGAAGACCCCTTGGTTCGGGCGATGTGCAACGCATCGCTGTCCGCCAACGGCTGGTAGTGGCCAGCCGCCAAGCAGTGGTGCCGTTCGTCCCGGCATTGCTGACAAGTCGCTGAAGATCTCAAGCACCGGAGCTCTCATGGCCCAATCGTCCGCGTACAGTTACACCGAACGCAAGCGCATCCGAAAAAGTTTCGGCAGCCGCGACAGCGTCGTCGAAATTCCCTACCTGCTGCAGATGCAGAAGGACGCCTACACGGCGTTCCTGCAAGCGGGCATCGCTCCGCAAAAACGCACCGTCGAAGGCCTGCAGGCCGCGTTCGACGCCGCCTTCCCGATCGTCTCGCACAACGGTTTCGTCGAGATGAAGTTCCTCGAGTACAACCTGGCGAAGCCGGCGTTCGATGTGCGCGAGTGCCAGACCCGTGGTCTGACCTTCGCCTCGGCGGTGCGCGCCAAGGTCCAGCTCATCATCTATGACCGCGAGTCGTCGACCTCGCAGTCGAAGGTGGTCAAGGAAGTGAAGGAGCAAGAGGTCTACATGGGCGAAGTGCCGCTCATGACCGAGAAGGGCTCGTTCATCATCAACGGCACGGAACGCGTGATCGTTTCGCAGCTGCACCGTTCGCCGGGCGTGTTCTTCGAACACGACAAGGGCAAGACGCACAGCTCGGGCAAGCTGCTGTTCTCGGCCCGCGTGATTCCCTACCGCGGTTCGTGGCTCGACTTCGAGTTCGACCCGAAGGACATGCTGTACTTCCGCGTCGACCGTCGCCGCAAGATGCCGGTCACGATCCTGCTGAAGGCCATCGGCCTGAACCCGGAATCGATCCTCGCGAACTTCTTCGTGAACGACAACTTCCGCCTGATGGACAGCGGCGCGCAGATGGAGTTCGTCTCCGAGCGCCTGCGCGGCGAAGTCGCGCGCTTCGACATCACCGACAAGTCGGGCAAGGTCGTGGTCGCCAAGGACAAGCGGGTCACCGCGCGCCACACGCGCGAACTCGAGCAGGGCGGCACCACGCACATCAGCGTGCCGGAAGACTTCCTGATCGGCCGCGTGATCGCACGCAACATCGTCGATGCCGATTCGGGCGAGATCCTGTCCAAGGCCAACGACGAGCTGACCGAAGCGCTGCTGAAGAAGCTGCGCGGCGCCGGCGTGCAGGACATCCAGGTCATCTACACCAACGAACTCGACCAGGGCGCGTACATCTCGCAGACCCTGCGCATCGACGAAACGGTGGACGAGTTCGCCGCGCGCGTGGCGATCTACCGCATGATGCGCCCCGGCGAGCCGCCGACGGAAGACGCGGTGCAGGCCCTGTTCCAGCGCCTGTTCTACAACCCGGACACGTACGACCTGTCGCGCGTCGGCCGCATGAAGTTCAACGCCAAGGTCGGCCGCGACGAATCGACCGGCCCGATGGTGCTGACCAACGAGGACATCCTGGCCGTCGTCAAGATCCTCGTCGACCTGCGCAACGGCAACGGCGAAGTCGACGACATCGACCACCTCGGCAACCGCCGCGTGCGTTGCGTCGGCGAGCTGGCCGAGAACCAGTACCGCACCGGCCTGGCCCGTATCGAGAAGGCCGTGAAGGAACGTCTGGGTCAGGCGGAGCAAGAGCCGCTGATGCCGCACGACCTGATCAACAGCAAGCCGATCTCGGCCGCGCTGAAGGAATTCTTCGGCGCCTCGCAGCTGTCGCAGTTCATGGACCAGACGAACCCGCTGTCCGAAATCACCCACAAGCGCCGCGTGTCGGCCCTTGGCCCGGGCGGTCTGACGCGCGAACGTGCCGGCTTCGAAGTGCGCGACGTGCACGTGACCCACTACGGCCGCGTGTGCCCGATCGAAACGCCCGAAGGCCCGAACATCGGCCTGATCAACTCGCTGGCCCTGTATGCCCGCCTGAACGAATACGGCTTCATCGAGACGCCGTATCGCCGCGTGGTCGACAGCAAGGTCACGAACGAGATCGACTACCTGTCGGCCATCGAGGAAGGCAAGTACGTCATCGCCCAGGCCAACGCGGCCCTGGACAAGGACGGCGTGCTGACCGGCGACCTGGTCTCGGCGCGTGAAGCCGGCGAATCGATCCTGGTCGGTGCCGAGCGCATCCAGTACATGGACGTGTCGCCCGCACAGATCGTGTCGGTGGCCGCCTCGCTGGTTCCGTTCCTCGAGCACGACGACGCGAACCGCGCGCTGATGGGCGCCAACATGCAGCGTCAGGCCGTGCCCGTGCTGCGCCCCGAGAAGCCGATGGTCGGCACCGGCATCGAGCGCGTCTCCGCGGTCGACTCCGGCACCGTGGTCACGGCCACCCGCGGCGGTATCGTCGACTACGTCGACGCGACCCGTGTCGTGGTGCGCGTGAACGACGACGAGGCCGCGGCCGGCGAAGTCGGCGTGGACATCTACAACCTGATCAAGTATCAGCGTTCGAACCAGAACACCAACATCCACCAGCGTCCGATCGTCAAGCGCGGCGACAAGATCGCCAAGGGCGACGTGGTGGCCGACGGTGCATCGACCGACCTCGGCGAACTGGCCCTGGGCCAGAACATGCTGATCGCGTTCATGCCCTGGAACGGCTACAACTTCGAAGACTCGATCCTGATCTCCGAACGCATCGTGGCCGACGACCGCTACACCTCGATCCACATCGAGGAACTGGTGGTGATGGCCCGCGACACCAAGCTCGGTGCCGAGGAAATCACGCGCGACATCCCGAACCTGGCCGAACAGCAGCTCAACCGCCTCGACGAGTCCGGCATCATCTACGTGGGTGCCGAAGTCATGCCCGGCGACACGCTGGTGGGCAAGGTCACGCCGAAGGGCGAGACCACGCTGACGCCGGAAGAGAAGCTGCTGCGCGCCATCTTCGGCGAGAAGGCTTCGGACGTGAAGGACACCTCGCTGCGCGTGGACCAGGGCTCGCAAGGCACCGTGATCGACGTGCAGGTGTTCACCCGCGAAGGCATCCAGCGCGACAAGCGTGCCCAGCAGATCATCGACGACGAGCTCAAGCGCTTCCGCCTCGACCTGAACGACCAGCTTCGCATCGTCGAGGCCGACGCGTTCGACCGGATCGAGAAGCTGCTGATCGGCAAGGCCGCCAACGGCGGCCCGAACAAGCTCGCCAAGGGCACCAAGCTCGACAAGGCCTACCTGTCGTCGGTCGAGAAGTTCCACTGGTTCGACATCCGTCCGGCCGACGAGGAAGTGGCCTCGCAGCTGGAGTCGATCAAGAACTCGCTCGAGCAGACGCGCCACAGCTTCGACCTCGCGTTCGAAGAAAAGCGCAAGAAGCTCACGCAGGGCGACGAGCTGCCCGCGGGCGTGCTCAAGATGGTCAAGGTCTACCTGGCCGTCAAGCGCCGCCTGCAACCCGGCGACAAGATGGCCGGCCGCCACGGCAACAAGGGCGTGGTGTCGAAGATCGTTCCGATCGAAGACATGCCGCACATGGCCGACGGCACGCCGTGCGACATCTGCCTGAACCCGCTGGGCGTGCCCTCGCGGATGAACGTGGGGCAGGTGCTCGAGGTGCATCTGGGCTGGGCCGGCAAGGGCATCGGCCAGCGCATCGGCGATCTGCTGCAGCAGGAGGCCAAGGCGGCCGAGCTGCGCAAGTTCATGGAGCAGCTGTACAACGGCTCGGGCCGCGAAGAGAACATCGCCTCGCTGAGCGACGGTGAAGTGCTCGAGATGGCATCGAACCTGCAAAACGGCGCGACCTTCGCGACGCCCGTGTTCGACGGCGCCTCGGAAGAGGAAATCCGCGGCATGCTGAAGCTGGCCTACCCGGACGACATCGCGAAGGCCAAGGGCCTGACCGAGACGCGCACGCAGGCCTACCTGTTCGACGGCCGCACCGGCGACCAGTTCGAGCGTCCCGTCACCGTCGGCTACATGCACTTCCTGAAGCTGCATCACCTGGTGGACGACAAGATGCACGCCCGCTCGACCGGCCCGTACTCGCTGGTCACGCAGCAGCCGCTGGGCGGCAAGGCGCAATTCGGCGGCCAGCGTTTCGGGGAAATGGAAGTGTGGGCGCTCGAAGCGTACGGCGCTGCCTACGTCCTGCAGGAAATGCTGACCGTGAAGTCCGACGACGTGCAGGGCCGTACCAAGGTCTACGAAAGCATCGTCAAGGGCGAGCATTCGATCGAAGCCGGCATGCCGGAATCGTTCAACGTGCTGGTCAAGGAAATCCGTTCGCTGGGTCTCGACATCGAGCTCGAGCGTTCGTAAACGAAGGGGATAGAGTCTTATGAAATCGCTACTCGACCTGTTCAAGCAGTTCACCCCGGATGAGCATTTCGATGCCATCAAGATCGGCATGGCTTCGCCCGAAAAGATCCGCTCGTGGTCTTTCGGCGAGGTGAAGAAGCCCGAGACGATCAACTACCGCACGTTCAAACCCGAACGCGACGGCCTGTTCTGCGCCAAGATCTTCGGCCCGATCAAGGACTACGAGTGCCTGTGCGGCAAGTACAAGCGCCTCAAGCACCGCGGCGTGATCTGCGAGAAGTGCGGCGTCGAAGTCACGCAGACCAAGGTCCGCCGCGAGCGCATGGGTCACATCGACCTGGCCGCTCCCTGCGCGCACATCTGGTTCCTGAAGTCGCTGCCGTCGCGCCTGGGCCTCGTGCTCGACATGACGCTGCGCGACATCGAACGCGTGCTGTACTTCGAAGCCTACGTGGTGACCGACCCCGGCATGACCCCGCTGAAGAAGTTCAGCATCATGTCCGAGGACGACTACGACACGAAGCGCAAGGAATACGGTGACGAGTTCATCGCCAAGATGGGCGCCGAAGGCATCAAGGACCTGCTGGAAGGCATCGAGCTCGACAGCGAGATCGAGAAGCTGCGCGGCGACCTGACCGGTTCCGAAGTCAAGGTCAAGAAGAACTCCAAGCGCCTGAAGGTGCTCGAGGCCTTCCGCAAGTCGGGCATCAAGCCCAACTGGATGGTGCTCGACGTGCTGCCCGTGCTGCCGCCGGACCTGCGTCCGCTGGTGCCGCTGGACGGCGGCCGCTTCGCGACCTCCGACCTGAATGACCTGTACCGCCGCGTCATCAACCGCAACTCGCGTCTGCGTCGCCTGCTGGAGCTCAAGGCCCCGGAAATCATCGCGCGCAACGAAAAGCGGATGCTGCAGGAAGCCGTCGACTCGCTGCTGGACAACGGCCGCCGCGGCAAGGCCATGACGGGCGCCAACAAGCGCGCGCTCAAGTCGCTGGCCGACATGATCAAGGGCAAGAGCGGTCGCTTCCGCCAGAATCTGCTGGGCAAGCGCGTCGACTACTCGGGCCGTTCGGTCATCGTGGTGGGCCCGACGCTCAAGCTGCACCAGTGCGGCCTGCCGAAGCTGATGGCGCTCGAGCTGTTCAAGCCCTTCATCTTCTCGCGCCTCGAAGCCATGGGCATCGCGACCACGATCAAGGCGGCCAAGAAGGAAGTCGAATCGGGCACGCCGGTGGTCTGGGACATCCTGGAAGAGGTGATCAAGGAACACCCGGTGATGCTGAACCGTGCGCCTACGCTGCACCGTCTGGGCATCCAGGCCTTCGAGCCGATCCTGATCGAAGGCAAGGCGATCCAGCTGCATCCGCTGGTGTGCGCGGCCTTCAACGCCGACTTCGACGGCGACCAGATGGCCGTCCACGTGCCGCTGTCGGTGGAAGCGCAGATGGAAGCCCGCACGCTGATGCTGGCCTCCAACAACGTGCTGTTCCCGGCTTCGGGCGAACCGTCGATCGTTCCCTCGCAGGACGTGGTGCTGGGTCTGTACTACACGACCCGTGACCGCATCAACGGCAAGGGCGAAGGCCTGATCTTCTCGGACATCGGTGAAGTGCAGCGCGCGCTCGACGCCAACGTGGTCGAGCTGACCGCCAAGGTCGCCGTGCGCATCACGGAGTACACCAAGAACAAGGAAAGCGGCGAATTCGAGCCGTCGACCTCGCTCGTGGACACCACCGTGGGCCGTGCCCTGCTGTCCGAGATCCTGCCGAAGGGCCTGCCGTTCTCGAACATCAACAAGGCGCTGAAAAAGAAGGAAATCTCCAAGCTCATCAACGTGAGCTTCCGCAAGTGCGGCCTGAAGGAGACCGTGGTCTTCGCCGACAAGCTGCTGCAGAACGGTTTCCGCCTCGCGACCAAGGCCGGCATCTCGATCGCCATCGACGACATGCTGGTGCCCGCTGAAAAGCACGGCATCATCGATCGCTCGGCCAAGGAAGTGAAGGAGATCGAACAGCAGTACGTCTCCGGTCTCGTGACCTCCGGCGAGCGCTACAACAAGGTGGTGGACATCTGGGGCAAGGCCGGCGACGAAGTGTCGAAGGTCATGATGGCCAAGCTGTCGAAGCAGAAGGTCATCGACCGCCACGGCAAGGAAGTCGAGCAGGAGTCCTTCAACTCGATCTACATGATGGCCGACTCGGGTGCCCGCGGTTCCGCGGCCCAGATTCGCCAGGTGGCCGGCATGCGTGGCCTGATGGCCAAGCCGGATGGCTCGATCATCGAGACGCCCATCACCGCGAACTTCCGCGAAGGCCTGAACGTGCTGGAGTACTTCATCTCCACCCACGGTGCCCGTAAGGGTCTGGCCGACACGGCGCTGAAGACGGCGAACTCGGGTTACCTGACCCGCCGTCTGGTCGACGTGACGCAGGATCTGGTGGTGATCGAGCAGGACTGCGGTACGCACGACGGCGCGCTGATGCGCGCGATCGTGGAGGGCGGTGAAGTCATCGAATCGCTGCGCGACCGTATCCTTGGCCGCAGCGTGGCCGAAGACGTGCTGCACCCCGAGACGCGTGCCGTGCTGGTCAAGGCCGGCGACATGCTCGACGAAGACACGATCGACGCCATCGAAGCCGACGGCGTGGACGAAGTCAAGGTCCGCACCGCGCTGACCTGCGCCACGCGCTTCGGCATCTGCGCCAAGTGCTACGGCCGCGACCTCGGCCGCGGCGGCCTGGTGAACAACGGCGAAGCGGTCGGCGTGATCGCGGCGCAGTCGATCGGCGAACCGGGCACGCAGCTCACGATGCGTACCTTCCACATCGGTGGTGCGGCTTCGCGCGCGGCGGTCGCTTCGAGCGTCGAGGCCAAGTCCAACGGCGTGATCGGCTTCAACGCCACGATGCGCTACGTGACCAACAGCAAGAACGAGCTGGTGGTGATCGCACGTTCGGGCGAGATCGTCATCCATGACGAGCACGGCCGCGAGCGCGAACGCCACAAGGTGCCGTACGGCGCGACGCTGACGGTCAAGGCCGACCAGCAGATCAAGGCCGGCCACGTGCTCGCCAACTGGGACCCGCTGACGCGCCCGATCATCACGGAATTCGCCGGCAAGACCCAGTTCGAGAACGTCGAGGAAGGCCTCACGGTCGCCAAGCAGGTGGACGAAGTGACCGGTCTGTCGACCCTGGTCGTGATCGACCCGAAGCGCCGCGGCGCTGCCAAGGTCGTGCGTCCGCAGGTCAAGCTGATCGATGCCTCGGGCGCCGAGGTGAAGATCCCCGGCACCGACCACTCGGTGACGATCGGCTTCCCGATCGGCGCGCTGATCCAGGTGCGTGACGGCCAGGACGTGGGCCCCGGCGAAGTGCTGGCGCGTATTCCGGTCGAAGGCCAGAAGACCCGCGACATCACCGGCGGTCTGCCGCGCGTGGCCGAGCTGTTCGAAGCCCGTTCGCCGAAGGACAAGGGCATGCTGGCCGAGATGACCGGCACCGTGTCGTTCGGCAAGGAAACGAAGGGCAAGATCCGCCTGCAGATCACCGACCCGGAAGGCAAGGTCTGGGAAGAACTCGTGCCGAAGGAAAAGAACATCCTGGTGCACGAAGGCCAGGTGGTGAACAAGGGCGAAAGCGTGGTCGACGGTCCGGCGGATCCGCAGGACATCCTGCGCCTGCTGGGTTCGGAAGAACTCGCGCGCTACATCGTGGACGAGGTGCAGGACGTGTACCGCCTGCAGGGCGTGAAGATCAACGACAAGCACATCGAGGTGATCGTTCGCCAGATGCTGCGCCGCGTCGTGGTCGACAACGTCGGCGACACCAGCTACATCTCGGGCGAACAGGTCGAACGCAGCGAAATGCTCAACACCAACGACGCCCTGCGCGCCGAAGGCAAGATCCCCGCGACGTTCACCAACCTGCTGCTCGGTATCACGAAGGCGTCGCTGTCGACCGACTCGTTCATCTCCGCCGCTTCGTTCCAGGAAACGACGCGCGTGCTGACCGAAGCCGCGATCATGGGCAAGCGCGACGAGCTGCGCGGCCTGAAGGAAAACGTCATCGTCGGCCGCCTGATTCCCGCGGGCACCGGCATGGCGTACCACCTGGCACGCAAGGCCAAGGACGAGATGGACGAGGCCGAGCGCCGCGCCATCGCCGAGTCCGAAGCCGCCGAGCTCGCCGGTTCGTCCAGCGATGCCACCAGCACGGTCGACGCCAGCGAAGGCGCCGCGACCGAATAACTGGTTAGCATCGCCCGGCCGTGACCGGTCGTGAACGCCTCCCGGCTTGACGGTCGGGAGGCGTTTTTCATGGGGGGCCGCGGTTTTCCGCGCGTCCTCCCGTCTTCCTTTTCAGCTTTTCCTGGAGTGCCATCGATGAGCGTGTTGCCCGATTCGCTGGCCGGCTGGATCGTCGTGGCCGTGCTGCTGTTCTGGTTTGTCGGCGCTTACAACCGGCTGGTGCGCCTGCGGGCCGCGGTGCTGCAGGCCTATGCCACGCTGGACGCCGCGCTGACGCGCCAACTCGACTTCGTGCAGACCAGCCTGAGCGCGCCGTCGGCCGCCGAGGAATCGACCGATCCCGCGGCGGGCGCCTCTTCGCTGCAGGCCGCGACCACGCAGATGGCCACCCTGCTCGGCGCGACCCGGCAGCGTCCGCTCGAGGCCGGCAGCATGTCGGCGCTCGCGACCGCGCTGCAGGTGCTGCTGACCGCCTGGCAGCGCCGGCATCCGGATGCGGTGACCTCCTTCCATCCCGACGGCACGCTGTCGCGTCCCGCGGGCCAGGCTTCGACGGCGAACGCGCTGGTGCCCGTGACGGCCACCGGCGCGATCGCGGCCGAGCCGATGGCCTGGCCCGAACCCTCGGCCGCCGCCGAGATCGCGCGCACCCAGTTCAACCTCGCGGTCGCCAGCTACAACGCGGCGCTCGCCCAGTTCCCGGCGCTGCTGGTGGCATGGGCCGTGCGTCTGAGGCCCGCGGCGCCGCTGCACTGAACTTCGGCCGCCGATTTCGTTCATGACATTGCCTGGGTGGCGGACATCCGGGCCCTTTAACATCGCCCGCATTGCCTGCTCTTCCTTCTGACCCCTCGCACGGCGGCGCTTCGCCGCTGCAACCTCCGCTCTGGCGCCAACTGCAATTGACCGCAGGGGCGCTGGCGTCGATCCGCGCCGGCACCTCGGGCTCGGTCGCCTTCGAGGCCGTCGAACCCGCGCTGCGCCCCGGCGTCCAGGCCCTGGGCTTCCAGGTGCTGCGCTGGCTGGGCCGTGCCGAAGCCCTGCGCCGCCACCTCGCCAAGCGCACGCCGCCGCCGCTGCCCGATGCGCTGCTGTGCACCGCGCTCGCGCTGGCCTGGGACGCGGGGCAGTCGCCCTACGAGCCCTTCACGCTGGTCGACCAGACCGTGGAGGCCGCCAAGCGCAACCCGGCCACGCGCGCGCAGGCCAGCTTCATCAATGCCTGCCTGCGGCGCTTCCTGCGCGAGCGCGACGAACTCGTGGCCGCGACCGATGCCGAACCGGTGGCGCACTGGAACCATCCGCGCTGGTGGATCGAGAAGCTCAAGCGCGACCATCCGCGCGACTGGCAGCGCGTGCTGCAGGCCGACAACGCCCAGGCGCCGATGACCTTGCGCGTGAACCTGCGCAAGACGGCCGCCGGCCCTTACCGCAACGAACTTGCGGCACTCGACATGCCGGCCACGCCGGTCGCGGCCAGCGGGCTGCAGCTCGCGCGCGCGCGGCCGGTGCAGCAGCTGCCCGGTTTCGCCGACGGCGCCTGCTCGGTGCAGGACGCCGCGGCCCAGCTCGCGGCGCCGCTGCTGCTCGACGGGCTCGCGGCGCCGGCCGGCCGGCGGCTGCGCGTGCTCGATGCCTGCGCCGCGCCCGGCGGCAAGACCGCCCACCTGCTCGAACTCGCAGGCCCCGATGTGCTCGAACTGACCGCGCTCGAGGTCGACGCCGTGCGCAGCCGCCGCATCGACGAGACCCTGGCCCGCCTGGACCTGCAGGCCAAGGTGGTGGTGGCCGACGCGGGACGGCCCGCCGACTGGTGGGACGGCCAGCCTTTCGACGCCATCCTGCTCGATGCCCCGTGCACCGCCTCGGGCATCGTGCGCCGCCATCCGGACGTGCGCTGGCTGCGCCGCGAGAGCGATACCGCCCAGCTCGCCCTGCAGCAGGCCGCGCTGCTGGCGGCGCTCTGGCCCCTGGTCCGGCCCGGCGGACGGCTGCTTTACTGCACCTGTTCGGTGTTTCGGGAAGAGGGTTCGCAACAGATCGATGCGTTTCTTGCACACAACACCGACGCCCGATTGCGGCCATCGCCGGGGCATTTGCTGCCTCAAAGCGGGGCGAATGCCCGTGCCGTCCAGGACAATCCCCTGGGTGACCACGACGGCTTTTTCTACGCCCTGCTTGAAAAGCACCCGGGTTGAACCGCGCAAGCCCCGGTGGCTGGTGCTGCTGGCGCTGGTGGTCGTGCTGCTCGTCACGGTGCTGGCGCCGCCCGTGCTGGCCCAGACGCGCAATGCCGCCGCCGTCACCCAGATGCGGCTCGAGCAGTCCGACGATGCCGTCTACCTCAATGCCGCCGTGCAGTTCGAGCTGCCCGCGCTGGTCGAGGACGTGCTCGACAAGGGCATCGCGATCTACTTCGTGGCCGAGGCCGAGATGTTCCAGGAGCGCTGGTACTGGACCGACCGCAAGGTCGCGCAGGCCACGCGCCACATGCGGCTGGCCTACCAGCCGCTGACCCGCCGCTGGCGGCTCAACATCTCGCCGCTGCCGCTGTCGGGCTCGGCCAGCTTCAGCCTGTCGCTGAACCAGAACTTCGACAGCCTCGCCGATGCGCTCGAGGCCGTGCGGCGCGTGGGCCGGCTGCGCATGGGCGATCCGGCCGAGATCGGCGACGACCCGCTGCATCAGGTCACCTTCCGCTTCCGGCTCGACACCTCGCAGCTGCCGCGGCCGTTCCAGATCGGCGTGGCCGGCCAGGCCGACTGGAACATCTCCGCCGAGCGCAGCGCGCGCCTGGCGGTGGAGAAGCAGCGGTGAGTTCCAAGCCGCGCAGCGGTGCCGCGGCCACGCCCGCCGCGCGCCGCTCGCGCGCGATGCGCTGGGCCGTGGGCGTCGGGGCCGCGCTGGTCACCGCCATCGGCCTGGTGCTGATGTTCCTGCTGGCCCAGGCCACCAACAACCGCGAGCTCTACGAGCGCTACTACGTGCGCCTGTTCGGCATCAACGTCGTGGTGGCGGTGGTGCTGGTGCTGGTGATCGGCTGGGTCGCGTTCCGGCTGCTGCGCCGGTTGCGGCAGGGCAAGTTCGGCAGCCGGCTGCTGATCAAGCTCGCCGCCATCTTCGCGCTGGTGGGCGTGGTGCCGGGCGCGCTGGTCTACGTCGTGTCCTACCAGTTCGTCGAGCGCTCGATCGAGAGCTGGTTCGACGTCAAGGTCGAGGGCGCGCTGAACTCGGGCCTGAACCTCGGGCGTGCCACGCTCGATGCGCTGTCCGACGACCTCGCGGCCAAGACGCGTGCGGCCGGCGGCCAGCTCGCGCAGGTCTCCGATGCCAGCGCCGGCCTCGCGCTCGAACGCATCCGCGACCAGCTCGAGGCCACCGACGTGGTGCTGTGGACCAACGCGGGCCAGCTCATCGCCACCGCGGGCGCGTCGCGCTTCCAGCTCAATCCCGAGCGGCCCACGCCGCAGCAGTTGCGCCAGGTGCGCGCCGACCGCGCGATCGCCCACATCGAGGGACTCGACGAGCCGCCGCCGGGCATCCTGCTGCCGCCGGCCACCGTGCGCGCGCTCGCGATGGTGCAGCGCCCGGGCTTCGACCTCGATGCCGCGCCGCGCTTCCTGCAGGTCACGCGGCCGCTGCCGCCCAACGTGGTGGCCAACGCGCTCGCGGTCGACAAGGCCAACCGCGAATACCAGGAGCGCGCGCTCGGGCGCGTGGGCCTGCGCCGCATGTACATCGGCACGCTCACGCTGAGCCTGTTCCTCGCCGTGTTCGGTGCCGTGCTGCTCGCGGTGCTGTTCGGCAACCAGCTCGCGCGGCCGCTGCTGGTGCTGGCCGATGGCGTGCGCCAGGTGGCCGCCGGCGACCTGCGGCCCACGGCCGTGTCGCAGGGCAAGGACGAGCTCGGCGGCCTCACGCGTTCGTTCGCCGTCATGACGCAGCAACTGGCCGAGGCACGCACCGCGGTCGAGAAGACCATGGGCCAGCTCGATGCCGCGCGCGCCAACCTGCAGACCATCCTCGACAACCTGACCTCGGGCGTGATCGTGCTCGATGCCGGCGGCACCGTGCTGTCGACCAACCCCGGCGCCACGCGCGTGCTGCGCGCGCCGCTCGCGGCCTACGAAGGCCAGCTGCTCACCGAGGTGCCGGGCCTGGCCGACTTCGGCGCCGCCGTGCAGCAGCAGTTCGAGGACTTCCTCGTGGAGCGCATGCAGCATGGCCTCGACCACTGGCAGCATGCCTTCGAACTGCACGCCACCGGCACCGACCTGCCGCAGCAGGAAGGCGCCATCAACATCGTGGCGCGCGGTGCCGAGCTGCCGGGCGCCGCGCGGCTGCTGGTGTTCGACGACATCTCCGAGATCGTCTCGGCGCAGCGCGCGCAGGCCTGGGGCGAGGTCGCGCGGCGGCTTGCGCACGAGATCAAGAACCCGCTCACGCCGATCCAGCTCTCGGCCGAACGGCTCGAGATGAAGCTCTCGGGCAAGGTCGCCGCGCCCGAGCAGGCGGTGCTGGTCAAGTCGGTGAAGACCATCGTCGACCAGGTCGATGCGATGAAGCGGCTGGTCAACGAATTCCGCGACTACGCGCGCCTGCCGGCCGCCGACCTCAAGCCCGTCGACCTCAATGCGCTGCTGGTCGACGTGCTTCATCTCTACAACGTCGAGACCATGCCGATCGCGCTGCGCTTCGAGCCCGACGAGCGCTGCCGCCCGATCCGCGGCGACGCGCAGCAATTGCGCCAGGTCATCCACAACCTGCTGCAGAACGCGCAGGATGCCGCCGAGGCCGCGGCCGGTGCCACCGGACGGCGCGGCGAGGTCGTCATCCGCACGCGGCTCGGCGATTCTGGACAGCGCGTGCGGCTCACCGTGCAGGACAGCGGACCGGGCTTCGCCGAGAACATTCTCAAGCGCGCGTTCGAGCCCTACGTCACGACGAAAACAAAAGGTACAGGTTTGGGGCTCGCGGTCGTCAAGAAGATCGCCGACGAGCACGGCGCGCGCATCGAGCTGTCCAACCGCGTCGTCGACGGGGCTATAGCCGGGGCGCAAGTCTCGCTATCATTCGCGCTGGCAGGCGAGCCGCAGGCAGCGGCCGCTCACACCGAAGATTCGAAGTAAGTCTTCCGCCGCGCGGCGCGACCGAACGAGGCCGTCGCACCAACACACCAGCGCATACAACAAGCAGCACTCATGGCAAACATTCTCGTGGTCGATGACGAGCTGGGCATCAGGGACCTGCTCTTCGAAATTCTCAATGACGAAGGCCACAACGTCGAACTCGCGGAGAACGCGGCCGAGGCACGTGCCGCGCGTCAGCGTGCGCGTCCCGATCTCGTGCTGCTCGACATCTGGATGCCCGACACCGATGGCGTGACCTTGCTCAAGGAGTGGTCCACCGCGGGCCTGCTCACGATGCCCGTCATCATGATGAGCGGCCACGCCACCATCGACACTGCCGTCGATGCCACGCGCATCGGTGCCTTCGCGTTTCTCGAAAAGCCCATCACCCTGCAGAAGCTGCTGAAGGCCGTCGAGCAGGGACTCGCGCGCGAGAGCGCGCGCCGCGCCGCGGCCGGTGTCGTTCCCACGCCCACCGGCCATGGCCAGCCGAGCGCCATCACCACCACCGGCGACAGCCTGCTGATGGCATCGCTCGCGTCGGTGCCCGTGCCCGACCAGGGCCCGCAGTCCACGCAGAGTTTCGATCTCGACCGTCCGTTGCGCGATGCGCGCGACGGTTTCGAGAAGGCCTACTTCGAATTCCACCTCGCGATGGAGAACGGTTCGATGACCCGCGTGGCCGAAAAGACCGGCCTCGAGCGCACCCATCTGTACCGAAAGCTCAAACAACTTGGTGTGGATCTTTCGCGAGGCCGCAGAAGCGCTGTATAATCGCAGGCTCCACACCGCAGCACGGTGGTTGAACAGGCCTCAAAGCCGGTTCTCCCGGTGATTCGGTGAGGTGCCATACCAGGCCCGGTAGCTCAGTTGGTAGAGCAGCGGATTGAAAATCCGCGTGTCGGTGGTTCGATTCCGCCCCAGGCCACCAAATTGCGAGGCGCTGCAACTTTCCGAGTTGCAGCGCCTTTTGCTTTTGGGCGTTGGTTCGAGTGCGCCAGCGGTAGCGGGCCCGCTCAGCGATAGGCCACGAGCAACAGCAGAATCAGCGTGATCCCCGCAGCGAGCATGCCCGCCTTGAGCAGCCTGCCGCCCAGTCCCTGGTGCGGCAGAAACTGCCGATCCGCCAGCGAGCGCAGGTCGAGGGCATCGGGATCGAAGCGCGCGAGGCCGACGCGGCGCCGGGCCTCGGTCTCGAGCAGATGGGCCGTGCCCCTGGCGTGCAGCTCGCCCTCGAGCGCGCGCTTGCGCCAGACGCGTGCCTGCTCCTCGAGTTCTCGGTCCGACAGTCCCTCTACGTTTCGCATGCCTGGATTTTGCCTACGGAATTCGGTTGACGTTGTCGCGCGCGCATTTGCGTCAAAAAGGCCAATGGAACGCGGGCCGAAAAAAAGCCCGCACGAGGCGGGCCGAATGGTCCGTACTCGCATGGGACCAGGGAGGAAGCCCACCCGAGGGGGGAGGAGAGGTGGGCGGATGGATTCTGGCGATCGATCTGGGAGACATCTTGTCGATGCAGGGCCGGTCGAACTTTCATGGGCGTGACCGATACTGCCGCGCCGCCTCCATGAACCCGCAGCAGCAATCCGACCCAGGCCCTTCCGATGAAGGCCACGACACCGCCCGCGCACGCGGCTCGGTGCTCGAGGTCTTTCTCGCCTTCCTCCAGCTCGGCCTGACTTCCTTCGGCGGCCCGGTGGCCCATCTGGGCTACTTCCGCGCGGCCTTCGTAGAACGCCGCGGCTGGCTCGACGACAGGAGCTACTCGGACCTGGTGGCGCTGTGCCAGTTCCTGCCCGGGCCCGCGAGCAGCCAGGTGGGCATCGCGCTCGGCTTGGGTCGTGCGGGCTGGGGCGGGGCGATCGCGGCGTGGATCGGGTTCACGCTGCCATCGGCCGTGGCGCTCGTGCTGTTCGCGACCGGCGTCACGCAGTGGTCCGCGCTCTCGCAGTCGGGCGCCGTGCATGGGCTGAAGGTGGTCGCGGTGGCCGTGGTCGCGCAGGCGGTCTGGGGCATGGCCAGGACCTTGTGTCCCGATCGCTTGCGCGCGGGCGTGGCCATCGTCGCGGCGCTGCTGGTGCTCGCGGTGCCTTCGGCATGGGGGCAGATCGCGGCGATCGTCGCGGGTGGCGTGGTGGGGCGATGGGCGCTGCAGCTGGTTCCTCTGCCCGCGGCCCGGCATCGCGATTACGGCGTGGGCAAGACGACCGGCGCCGTACTGCTCGGGTTGTTCGTCGTGCTGCTCGTGGCGCTGCCCTTCGTGGCCGCCGCATGGCACTCGCCAGGGCTTGCCGTCGTTGCCGACTTCTACCGGGCCGGTGCTCTGGTGTTCGGCGGCGGGCACGTCGTGCTCCCTCTGCTGCAGGCCGGCGTGGTGCCGAGCGGGCTGGTCTCGAACGAGGTCTTCCTCGCGGGCTACGGCGCCGCGCAGGCGGTGCCGGGCCCCTTGTTCACCTTCGCCGCATTCCTCGGCGCCGTCATGCCCGGCCCCTTCGGTGGCTGGCTCGGTGGACTGGCCTTGCTGCTCGCGATCTTCCTGCCCGCGTTCCTGCTGGTGGCGGGTGCGCTGCCGTTCTGGGAGACGCTGCGCCAGCGCGAGGGCGTGCAGCGCGCGATGGCCGGTGTCAACGCGGCCGTGGTCGGCGTGCTGGTGGCGGCGCTCTACGACCCGGTGTGGACCAGCGCCATCCGCACGCGCGCCGATTTCGGATTGGCGCTCGCGGCCTTCGGGCTGCTGGTCTGGGCGCGCATGTCGCCGGTGCTGGTGGTCGCGTTGGCGGCTGTCGCCGGCGGGTTGATGGCGCTCTGAATCAGGCGCCGAGCAGCGCGAGCGTCGCTTCGTCGCGCACTCCGCCGTAGTAGCGCGCGAGCACCTCGCCGAAGACCGGCTCGCCGCGCGCGGCGACCTCGAACAGCGTCATGCACGAACACAGCTTCAGATCGTCGGGCGAGCCGAAGATCTGGTGCGCGCTCTTGCCTTGCACGTCGAGCACGAGCTGCGTGCACTGCCGCAGCCTTTGCGAGAGCACCGGATGCGCCCAATAGGCCGCCGCCTCAGCTATGCCCTCGAGCCCGAAGAAGCGCGCCGTCGAGCTGCGTCCCAGCGCCGCGAGCTGCGGGAACACGAACCAGATCCAGTGGCTGCGCTTGCGCCCCGCGGCGAGTTCGGCGCAGACCTCGGCGTACACCGGGTCCTGCGCGCTCACGAAGCGTTCGAGGTCCCAGGGGGGCGATGTCATCTCGAGGTCCTTGGTGGATGCGGCGTGTGCATGCCCGCATCAGACGCAAGCCCGGCGCGCGCGTCAAGCCCGCGCGCCGGATGTCCCGCTCAGGACTTGATGAACGCGAGCAGGTCCGCGTTGAAGCGATCCTTGTGCGTGTCGGTCAGGCCGTGCGGCGCGCCCGGGTAGACGATCAGCTTGTTGTTCTTCACCAGCTTGGCCGAGGCCAGGCCGGCGGCGCCGATCGGCACGATCTGGTCGTCGTCGCCGTGCACGATCAGCGTGGGCACGTCGAACTTCTTCAGGTCCTCGGTGAAGTCGGTTTCCGAGAAGGCCTTGATCGAGTCGTAGGTGTTCTTGTGGCCCCCTTGCATGCCCTGCGCCCACCACGAGTCGATCAGGCCCTGCGAGGGCTTGGCGCCGGGCCGGTTGAAGCCGAAGAAGGGACCCGAGGGCACGTCCTTGTAGAACTGCGAGCGGTTCGCGAGCTGCGCCGCGCGCAGGCCGTCGAACACCTCGATCGGCAGGCCACCGGGGTTGGCGGCCGTCTTGAGCATCAGCGGCGGCACGGCCGAGATCAGCGCGGCCTTGGCCACGCGCTTCGTGCCATGGCGGCCGATGTAGCGCGCGACTTCGCCGCCGCCGGTCGAGAAGCCGACCAGCACCACGTTCTTCAGGTCCAGCGTCTCGATGACGGTGGCGAGGTCGTCGGCGTAGGTGTCCATGTCGTTGCCGTTCCACGGCTGGCTCGAGCGGCCATGGCCGCGGCGGTCGTGCGCCACCGTGCGGAAGCCCTGCGAGGCGAGGAACAGCATCTGCGATTCCCAGCTGTCGGAATTCAGCGGCCAGCCATGGCTGAAGACCACGGGCTGCCCGCTGCCCCAGTCCTTGAAGTAGAGCTGCGTGCCGTCCTTGGTGATGATGGTGTTGCCCGAGCTGCGCTGGCCCTTGGCCGCGCGCGCGGGCGCGGCCTCGGCGTTGCGCGCGAGGCCCGCGCCGACGAGGGCACCGGTCGCGAGCGTGGCGGCGCTGCCGGTCAGCAGGCTGCGGCGCGTGGTGGAAGAAGAGGTGGTCTGGTTCGAGGACATGGTGATTTCCTTTGGCTGGAGGGGAGGGAACGGGTGGACGGGAGAACTAGCGTATGAATGAATATCGCATGCGATATAAATGCCTTGAAAAAAGGCAGCCGGCAAGGGCTGCCTCGCGAGGGAGTGGAGTGGTCATGCGTTCCTGTCGAGGCTGGCGCGCAGCGTCTGCAGTTGTTGGCGCAGGCCGTCGATCTCGTCGCCCGACAGCTCCATCGCCTGCGCGACGCAGGCCGGGATGGCCTTGGCCTTGGTGCGCAGCGCGCGCCCCTCGGCGGTGAGCGACACGATGACCTGCCGTTCGTCGAGCGCCGAGCGTGCGCGCACGATGAGCCCGCGGGCCTCGAGCCGCTTGAGCAGGGGCGTGAGCGTGGTGGTCTCGAGCGAGAGGCGCGTGCAGATCTCGGACACGTTGAGGCCGTCGCGCTCCCACAGCACCAGCATCACGAGGTACTGCAGGTAGGTGAGATCGAGATCGCGCAACAGGCCGCGGTAGACCTTGTTGAGGCTCAACATGGTCGAGTAGACGGAGAAGCACAGCTGCTCGTCCAGCGTGAGCCGGTCGGCACTGGGGGCGACAGGCTGGGCGGAGGAAGCTTTCTTGGCTGGCATGGGCCGAATATTAGATCGCATGCGATTCAATTGCAAGCGCTTTATTTGGTGGGGTGCGATGCGGTCCACGAACAGGCACGCCCGCCTGCGACGGCGCCGCGCGCCTTTCTCCTACGGCATCGCGCCGCTCGGCCGCTATCTTGAAGCTTCGCGGCGCAGGCCTTCGGCCTCCTTCGAGCCAGGCGGGTCCTCGATCCGCCCGCCGGCGCCATTCCCCGATCCCAGCCTTTGCATCCATCATGAAGACTTCTCGCACCCTCTGGCCCCTGGGCCTCGCCGCCGCGCTCGCGCTCGGCGCCTGTTCCACCGGCACGCCCAAGGTCTCGGCCGTCGACAACCAGGCCGAGCCCACCGTGCTGCTCGTGCCGCTGCGCGTCGAGGACCCGGCGCACGGCTCCGGCTGCTGGGCCCAGTTCTATTCGAAGCGCGACTTCCAGGGCGACGTCGTGACGCTGGTCGGCCCCGCCACCCTGCAAAGCCTCGACAAGGGCACGGCGCGGCAGCTGCAGCGCGACATCGACAGCGTGACCGTGGGCCCGCGCGCCACGCTCGAGGTCTACCAGCACGCGATGTTCCGCGACCGCACCGTGAGCTTCCCGGCCAACAGCCGCGAAGGCGGGCTGATCAGCCGGCTTGGCTTCGGCGGGCGCATCGAGGCGATGAAGCTCAACTGCAAGTAATCGCCACGCGGCCCCCCAAAAAAAGAGCCCGGCATGCCGGGCTCTTTCTCGTTCATGACGCCGCGATCAACGCGCCGCGCGCTCCGCGTTGCGCAGGTCGCGGATCTGGTCATGGTTGCGCTGCGCCCCGCGTGCCTGCGTCGCGACGATCTCGCGCACGCCCGCCGGCAGCATCTGCTTGAGCGCCTTGCGGTAGCGCGCCACGGCCGTGTCCTCGCCGCGCTCGCATTCCTCGAGGATCGACAGCTTGCTGTTGGCGCCGACCGCGCCCTTCACATGCACCCAGCCGCGATGCATGGCACCACTGGCCGTGCCGCCCGCGGCCGGCTGGCCGCCATAGGACTCCACGACGCGCACCAGCTGCGCCGCCGCATCGGCGCATTCGACCGCGCGCGCCGCGAACACGCGCTTGAGCTGCGCGTCATCGATCTCCTCGGCGCAGACACGGAAGCCGTACTCGCCATCGCGGCTGGTCTCAAGCAGGTCGTTGATCACGTCGACCACGTCGTCGTTGGCCAGCGGGACCCCATCCACCGCGGGAATCGCGCTGTCCTCGTCGCTGTAGTAGAGACGATCGGCACGCTCCCAGGCGGCCTGCGACGCGGGCCGGGCGCGCGTCCAGTCGAGTGTCGAAGTACCGCGGCGCGCTTCCCATTCGCGCGCGAGCGAGGGCTCGACGGACGCGAACTCGTCATGGCCCGCGGCACGTCCGCTCCAGCCCAGTTCGTAGGCCGGTGCGTAGTCGTCGTAGCTGCGGCCGGCTTCGTAGTAGGGCTCGCGTTCATAGGCCGAGGCCCAGTGCGCGCGTTCCACGCTCGGGTTCACGCGTTCCGCGACGGCCTTGCCGCCCATGCCGCCGAGCACGGCGCCCGCGATCAGGCCGGCCGCCGCGCCCGCGGGGCCGCCGACCGCGCCGACCGCCGCGCCCGCGAGCGCGCCACCGGTGGCGCCGACGCCGGTGCCCACCGGGTGCGAGCCGGGCTCGCCGGTGATCGGGTCGCGGTGCAGGTTGTTGTTCGTGTCGAGCAGATGCTTTTCCTTGGCCATGTCTGACTCCTTTCAGTGAGTGAGGTGTGTGGATGAAGTGGGGAAAGAAACTTCATCCTGGGACCGCACCGGCCGCGCATCGTCGGTGCGCCGCCTGCATCGCTGTAGGCGGTGGCGCGCGCCGCTCAGACGCGTCCGGTCGCGCGCGACGTGGCCGCCGGCTGCGCCGCCGGCAAACCCATCGACCTGCTCTCGCAGAAGCTCAGGAACTCGTTGATCTCTTCGGACTTGTCGAACACCGCATCGGCGCCGAGCTGCAGGCACTGCGCGCGGTTCGCGCGCGTGGCCGCGTTGGTCAGCGCGATCACCGTGCGGCCGTTCTTCATCGGCGCGAGCCACGACAGCACGCCCAGGCCGGTGCCCTGCTGCAGGAACAGGTCCACCACGGCGATCCGCCAGGCATCGTCGTGCGCCTGCAGCCACGAGATCGCCTCGGCCTCGCTGTTCGCCGAGCCCACCACCTCGGCGCCGAGGAAGCCGCCGAGCACCACGCGCAGGCTGTCCTGCACCAGCGGCTCGTCCTCCACCATGAAGATGGAGAGCGGGCCGCGCGGCGGGCGCGCGCGGCGGGTCGTGGCGGATGCGGTGGGCATGGCAAAGGGACGTGGAGCGGTGTGCTGGCACTGTGGGGCCACGCCGCCGCCCAACGAGGCGCCCTTCGTCGCGACAGCGCGTAGGACCGCGCCGCCGCGCGCGGCTCAGTCGCCGGGCGCGCCGCGCCACAGCGCGGCCCATGGCAGGTGCGCGAACAGCAGTGCGAGATCGAGCTCGCTGCCCGATTCGAACGGTGCGTCGGTCAGCAGCTCGGTGAAGCCCGCCCTCGCATCGGCCGTGCCTTCCTCGGACAGCCACACCCGCGTGCCGCGCCAGGCCTCGCCCACCGGCAGCACCGGCGCGGCCTCGTCGGCCATGCCGCCGCACAGCCCCGCGAAGAAGCGCGCGGCCACCACCACCAGCGTGCGTCCCTCGTGGCGCCGCTCGAACGCGACCACGTGCCGCGCGAGCGGTCCTTCGACGCGCAACCCGCGGTAGTCGGCATCGCGAAAGAAAGCATCCTGCGCGCGGCGCAGCGCCAGCAGCCGCCAGGCGAACCAGAGCTTGGCGCGGCCGTCGTGCGGCGCGCGCGCGAACGCCTCCACGCTCTCGGCGGAGCGCGCGCCCGCCGCGCGCTGCTCGAAGTCCTCGAGCAGGTCTTCGCGGCACGCATAGTCCACGGCGCGCCGGTTGTCGGGGTCCACCAGCGTCAGCGGCATCAGCTCGGTGCCCTGGTAGACGTCGGGCACGCCGGGCGAGGCGAACTTCAGCAGCGTCAGCGAGAGGCTGTTCCAGGCCCCGAACAGCGCGATGCGCGACGCGAAGGCCCGCAGGTCCGTCCACCACGCGGCCGGTTGCGCCGCATCGAGCGTCAGTTCCACGAAGCGCCGCAGCGCGTCCTCGTAGCCCGCGTCGGGCCGGGTCCACGCGGTGCGCAGCTTGGCTTCGCGCGCGGCCTTGTGCATGTACTGCACGATGCGTTCGCTGTAGTCGGCCAGCGCCTCGGCTTCGAGCCCTTCGGCGGGCAGCGTGCCGACCAGCGTCTGGCACAGCAGGTAGAGGTCGGCGCCCGAGGGCGCATCGGCCGGCGCACCCTCGGCGGCCATGCGCTCGCGCAGCGGCTGCTGCAGCCGGCGCCAGCGCATCAGCGCGGCGCGCCATTCGCGCGGGATCTCCGACAGCACGTCGATGCGCGTGCGCACGTCCTCCGAGCGCTTGTTGTCGTGCGTCGAGGTCGCGAGCATGGTGTGCGGCCAGCGCGCGGCGCGGTCGGCGCTCGCGGCGTGGAAGTCCTCCACGTCGACGCCGAACACGTCGGGATCGCCGCCCACTTCGTTGAGCGCGGCGAGCGGAAAGTAGCGGTAGAAGGCCGTGTCTTCCACGCCCTTGGCCGCCACCGGCGCGCTGAACTGCTGGAAGCGCACCGCGAAGCGCCGCACCCGGTCGCGCAGCGCGGGGCCGGCCGTGGGCACGGCCTCGCCGCTCAGGGTCTGGCGCAGGAACTCGTAGACCGAGGTGTCGCCGTCGCCGAAGTGCCGCTCGGCCGCGGCCACCGCTTCGTCGATGAAGCGGCGGTCCTGTGCCGAGGGCACGTCGACGATGTAGCTGCGGTAGACCGGCAGGCAGGCCACCACCGCCGCGAGCGCGCGGCGCAGCGTGTTGAGCGTGTGGTCGCGCGTGTCGCGGTCGGCGCGCGCGATGCGCAGCAGCGCGTTCGACAGCACCGAGAGCTCCGAGGCCAGCGCATGGCGCATCACGGCCGCCTTGCCATCGCGCACATGGGCCTCGAAGTGCGCGGGCGATCCGGTGAAGCGATGCCACAGCACCGCGAAGCGTCCCGCGGCGGCGGTGTCGATCAGCACGCCGTTGGCCACGTTCGCGAAGCGGTAGCCGGTGGTGCCGTGCACGTGCCAGTCCTCGGGCACCTCCTCGCCGCGCGCCACGATCTTCTCGGCCACCACGTACAGCGGCCGCGCCGGGCGGCCCCGCGCATCGTCGCCGGCCAGCGGCAGGCCGGCGCGGCGCGCATAGCCTTCCTGCAACTGGCGGAAGTAGCGCGCCGGATCGTGCAGGCCGTCGGGATGGTCGATGCGCAGCCCGTCGACGATGCCCTGCGCCGCGAGGTCCAGCGCCAGCGACTGCGTGGCCTCGAACACCTCGTCGCGCTCCATGCGCAGTGCCGCGAGGTCGTTGATGTCGAAGAAGCGCCGGTAGTTGATCTCGTCGGCCGCCACGCGCCAGTAGGTCAGGCGCCAGTGCTGGGCCTCGATCAGCGCATGCAGCGCATCGCGCGCGCCGCCGTCATTGAAGGCTGCCGTGGCCTGCGCCAGCGCCTGCGCCACCTCGGCATGCGCATCGGCGAGCTCGCCCAGCCGCGCCTTCAGCAGCGCATGCTCGCGCGAGCGCGCCTCGCGCACGGCCGAATCGGCAGCGGGCGCATCGTCGGCGCTGGCATCGTGCACCGGCCATTGCGCCCAGGCCTCGGCCAGCGCCAGCAGCCGCGCGCGCGGTCCTTCCGCGAGCTGTTCGGCGGCGCGCGCCAGCGCCGTGGCGTGGCTGCGCGGCGCGATCGGGAAGCGGTGCTCGTAGTAGCGCAGCGCGAAGCCGGCCTCGCCGCGCGCCGTACCTTCGCCGCGCTCGAAGTGCAGCACCAGCGCGCCCTCGGCGAGCGCCTCGCCGTAGGGCACGCCGAGCACCGGCAGCAGAACCTTGCCGCGCAGCTCGGGGTTCAGCGGCTCCCAGTCGATGTCGAAGTGCTGCGCATAGACGGAGGCCGGCCCGTGCTCGAGCACGTCCATCCACCAGCCGTTGTCGGCGCCGAACACGCCCATGTGGTTGGGCACCATGTCGAGCAGCAGCCCCAGGCCCTGCGCATGCAAGGTGCGCGTGAAGCGTTCGAAGCCCTCGGCCCCGCCGAGCTCGGGATTGATCTGGTCGTGCGCGACCACGTCGTAGCCGTGCATGCTGCCGGCGCGCGCGCGCTGGATCGGCGAGCAGTAGACATGGCTGATGCCCAGCCGCGCGAGATAGGGCACGATCGCAGTCGCGGCATCGAAGCCGAAGTCGCGGTGCAGCTGCAGCCGGTAGGTGGCGCGAGGAATGCGCGCCGCGGGCACGTGCTGCCCGGTGTCCTGCGTGGGGCTCGCGCGTGGCCGCTCGGCGGCCAGCCGCGCCGCCACCGCGCGCACCGTCTCGCGCGTGGCCAGGGTCTCGAGCTCGGCCTCGAGCTTGCGCCGCCAGTTGGGCTGCAGCTCGTCGGTGGTGCCCGGCAGGTTCGCCTGGTCGAGCGTGCCCAGCAGGTCCTCGGGCTGCACCATCGCGAGCGTGCAGGGCGTGGCACCGATGTAGGCATGCACGGCGGCCGTCAGCGCGGCATCGGGCTGCGTGGCCGTGGCGGCCGCGGCCATCTGCTCGGCCGACAGCAGGCCCTGCCGGTGCAGCGCGCGCAGCAGGCCCACGCGCTGTGCCGCGCGGTCGGCCTGCTGCTTTTCGAACAGTTCCTGCGAGGGGAACAGCCCGAGCTGCGCGCGCAGCCGCAGGTCGTGGCCCGACCACCAGCCGGCCAGGGTCGCGAGGTCGTGCGTGCCGAAGGTCGCGAGCGCCGCGCCCGGGTAATCGGCGGGCGGCAGGAACTCGCTGCCGCGCGTCTCGAAGACGAGCACGCGGTACGACAGCACGTCGGCCCGGGCCAGCGCCTCGCGCACGCGCGGCGCCACCGTGCCCAGGTCCTCGCCGATCACCATGCAGCGGTGGCGGTGGCTCTCGAGCGTGAGGATCGCGAGCATCTCCTCGAGCGGGTACTGCACGTAGGCGCCATCGCGCGGCGAGCTGCCCTCGGGAATCCAGAACAGCCGCATCAGTCCCATCACGTGGTCGATGCGCAGTGCGCCGCCATGGCGCATGTTGGCGCGCAGCGTGTCGGCGAACAGCCGGTAGCCGCTCGTGCGCAAGCGGTCGGCGCGCAGCGGCGGCAGGCCCCAGCCCTGGCCCTGGGGGTTGAACTCGTCGGGCGGCGCGCCCACGCTCGCGCCGAGCGCGAACACCGACTGGCCACCCCAGGCGTCCGAGCCCGCGCGGTCGACCGAGATCGCGAGGTCGAGGTACAGGCCCACGCGCATGCCGAGCGCGCGGCAGCGCGCCCCGGCCTCCGCCAGCTGCATCGATGCCAGCCACTGCAGGTACTGGTGGAAGTGCAGCTCGCTCGCATGCGTGCGCTCGAACTGCGCCACCGCCTCCGAGGCCGGATCGCGATAGGCCTCGGGCCAGCCGGTCCAGCCATGCACCGAGGCGTCGGCGGCATGGAAATGCGCCTGCAGCGCCTCGAACAGCGCATGGCGGTGCAGCGCCTCGCCGCGGTCGGCCACGAAGGAGCGGAAGATGCGCGCGCGATCGCTGCCGGGCTCGGTGTCCGGGCCCAGGTGTGCGCGTTCGAAGTGCGCGAACAGGCAGCGCAGCACCTCGTGCTTGGCCTGCGCCACGCCCGCGCGGTCGACCAGTGGCGCGGCGCGCAGCGCCTTCAGCCGGGTCTGGAACGCGGGCTCGGCGACCATGCGCCGCGCCTCCTCGCACTCGGCGAAGTCGGGTACCGCTTCCACCGCGATGTAGAGCGCGTCGATCTGTTGCCGCGTCGACGGGCTGTAGGGGCTCGCATGCAGCGGGTTGTGGGCGAACAGCGCATGCAGCGGATTGAGACCGATCGCATCCACGCCCAGCGGCGCCATGCGCGCGGCCAGTTCCGAGAGATCGCCGAAGTCGCCGATGCCCCAGTTGCGCCGCGAGCGCAGCGCGGGCAGTTGCACCGCGAGGCCCCAGGCGCGGCCGCCGCCCTCGGGCGCGAGCGAGGGCGGGCGGTAGCAGCGCCCCGGCGTCGCGATCAGCAGCGTTTCGCCCTCGGCGCCTTCGATCGACAGGCGGTGGTAGCCGGGCTGCAGCTCGACGTCGAAGCTCAGCGTGCCATCAGCCTCGATCCGCGCATCGCCCGTGCTGGGCTCGCCGTACTCGTCGCGCAGGTGCCAAAGGTGACGGCCATCGGCCGAAGGTGGCAGGACAGCAGGATCGAGCGCCAGCGACCACGGCGCCTGCTCGGCGCGCACCACGTGCACCGCGGGCAGCACGGCACCGGCCTCGGGCGGCACCGCGGCCGGCGTGTCGTCGTCGTCGCCGCGCCAGGCCACGCCGAAGGCCGACAACAGCGCGCGCAGCGTGGCGCGCGGCGCCTGGTGCTCGGTGCCGAAGACGTCGTGGTAGCGGGTGTCGATGCCGAAGCGCGCGCACAGCGCCTCGATCGTGGGGGGCTCGCGGGATTCACTCGACATCGGACACCTGCAGGCTCAGATGCACCGCGCCGCGCGCGAGGCGCAGCCGTTGCGGATGTTCGTCGGGTGCGCTCGCGGCATCCACCGCCTCGCCGAGCGCGCCGACCGAATGCAGCGTCTCGCCCGGTGGCGCGTCGACCGCATGTTGATGCTCGCCGAAGCAGGCCAGCAGGTGCAGCACCGTGCCGTCCGACAGCGTCCAGCGCACGCGCAGCAGGTCGTCCTCGACGTCGTAGTCGCCGCCGTGCTGGCGGCCGCCGAAGTGCGGCACCAGCCGCTCGCGGCGCAGCTGCAGCAGCTGCCGCACGCCCTCGAGGTTCTCGCGGTGCGGCGAGCGCTCGCGCTCGCTCCAGTCGAGCTTGGCGAGCGCGAAGCTCTCGGGCGCGTTGCAGTCGGGGATCGCCGCGCGCGCTGCTTCGTCGGCGAAGGCGGCGAAGCGGCCGAACTCGTCGCGCCGGCCCTGCGACACCGCGGCCGCGAGCTCGGGCCCGAAGTCGCAGAAGTAGGGGAAGGGCGTGGCGGCCGCGTACTCCTCGCCCATGAACAGCATCGGCGTGTGCGGCGACAGCAGCAGGCAGGCGCGCGCGGCGCGCACCAGCACCGGGTCGGCCAGCGCATCGATGCGTTCGCCGAAGGCGCGGTTGCCGACCTGGTCGTGCGTCTGCAGGTAGGACACGAAGGCGCCCGAGGGCAGGTTGGCGCTCGGCTCGCCGCGCGTCTCGCCCTCGCGGAACACCGAGGCCTGGCCCTGGTAGACGAAGCCCTCGGCCAGCGCGCGCGCGAACAGTTCGAGCGGCTGCTGCGCATAGTCGGCGTAGTAGCCGTCGCGCTCGCCGGTCAGCAGCACGTGCGCCGCATGGTGCAGGTCGTCGTTCCACTGCGCGGTGGCGATGCGTGGCCGGCCCTGCGCGTCGCGCTCGAGCAGATGCGCGAGGTTGCGGTCTTCCTCGAGCACCACGTGCACCTCGCGCGTGCGGCCCGGGCCTTCGCGCAGCGCATCGCAGATGGCCTGCACGATGCCCACCGGCGAGTCGTCGCGGATCGCATGCACCGCGTCCATGCGCAGGCCGTCGGCATGGAACTCCTCGATCCAGTAGAGCGCGTTGTGGATGAAGAAGTCGCGCACGGTCGCGCTGCCGGGCCCGTCGTAGTTGATCGCGGCGCCCCAGGGCGTGCGGTGCGCGTCGTTGAAGAACTGCGGGCAGCAGGCGTGCAGGTAGTTGCCTTCGGGCCCGAAGTGGTTGTAGACCACGTCGACCAGCACCATCATGCCGAGCGCGTGGGCCTCGTCGATCAGCGCCTTGAGCGCCTCGGGCCGGCCGTAGATGGCATCGGGCGCGAAAGGCAGCACACCGTCGTAGCCCCAGCCGCGCCGGCCCGGGAAGTCCGCGAGCGGCATCAGCTCGATGGCCGTGATGCCGAGTGCCGCGAGCTCGGGCAGCCGCGCGCGCGTGGCGTCGAAGGTGCCCTCGGGCGTGAAGCTGCCCACGTGCAGTTCGTAGATCACGGCCTCGGACCAGGGCCGGCCGCGCCAGCCGCCATCGCGCCAGGCGTAGGCGGCGGGGTCGATCACCTCGCTCGGGCCGTGCACGTCGTCGGGGTTGAAGCGCGAGGCCGGGTCGGGCACCTGCAGCCCGTCGGGCATGCGGAAGCGGTAGCGGTCGCCGGCGCGCGCCTGCGCGAGCCGCAGCCGGTGCCAGCCCTCGGCATCGCGCGCCATGGCATGCGCCTCGGTGCCGAGCTCGAGCTGCACCTGCGGCGCATCGGGCGCCCAGAAGCGGAAGTCGACGCCACCGGCGGGATTCGGCAAGGCGCCGAAGGGCATCGCGTGTAGGCGCGGCTGCGTGAAGATGGCATCGTTCATTCGGAAGCTCCCGTGTTCTCTCGTCCCAGCAGCACCAGCGAGCGGCTCGGCAGCGCATAGGTGGCGCCCTCCAGCTTTCCTGCCTCGCCGGCGCCATCGTCCTTCGTGGTGTCGAGCAGCACGCGCCAGGGCGCCGCGCTCGGCGGCAGCTGGAACGGGATCGCGTCGTGGTGCGCGTTGAGCAGCAGCAGGAAGTCGTCGTCGCGCAGCGTCTCGCCGCGCGGCCCGCGGTCGGGCAGGGCGCTGCCCGAGACCAGCGCCGCGAGGCAGCGCACGTGGTCGGTGTTCCAGTCCTCGGAGCTCATCTCTTCGCCGTCGGGGCGCAGCCAGCAGATGTCCTTGGCCGACTGCCCCTCGGGCACGCGGCCCTCGAAGAAGCTGCGACGGCGGAACGCCGGATGCCGGCGCCGCAGCGCGATGGCGCGTTGCACGAAGCGCGTGAGCGCGCTGCGCTCGGGCGTGTCGCTCCAGTCGATCCAGCTCAATGCGTTGTCCTGGCAGTAGGCGTTGTTGTTGCCGTTCTGGCTGTGGCCGCGCTCGTCGCCCGCCAGCAGCATCGGCACGCCCTGCGACAGCAGCAGGGTGGCCAGCAGGTTGCGCTTCTGCCGCGCGCGCAGCGCGTTCACCTCGGCATCGTCGGTCGGGCCCTCGGCGCCGCAGTTCCACGACACGTTGTGGTTGCTGCCGTCGCGGTTCTCTTCGCCGTTGGCCTCGTTGTGCTTGTCGTTGTAGGAGACCAGGTCTTCGAGGTTGAAACCGTCGTGCGCGGTCACGAAGTTGATGCTCGCGAACGGCCGCTTGCCCGACCAGCCATAGAGGTCCTGCGAGCCCGTGAGGCGCTGCGCCATCTCGCCGGTGACGCCCGCGTCGCCCTTCCAGAAGCCGCGCATGCCGTCGCGGTAGCGGTCGTTCCACTCGGCCCAGCCGAGCGGGAAGTTGCCGACCTGGTAGCCGCCATGGCCCAGGTCCCAGGGCTCGGCGATCAGCTTCACGCGGCTCAAGGTCGGGTCCTGGCGGATCGCGTCGAAGAAGCCGCCGAGGTTCTCGACCCGGCCCGACTCGCGCGCCAGCGCCGAGGCCAGGTCGAAGCGGAAGCCGTCGACGTGCATCTCCTCGACCCAGTAGCGCAGCGAGTCCATCACCAGCTGCAGCGCGCGCGGATGCTCGAGGTTGACGGTGTTGCCGCAGCCCGTGAAGTCGTCGTAGTAGCGGCGCTGGTCGCCGTTGAGGATGTAGTAGGAGGCGTTGTCCACGCCGCGCATCGACAGCGTGGGCCCGAGCTGGTTGCCCTCGCAGCTGTGGTTGTAGACCACGTCGAGGATCACCTCGATGCCGGCCGAGTGCAGGGTCTTGACCAGGGTCTTGAACTCCTTCACCTTGCCCGAGGCGCTGTAGCGCATCTCGGGCGCGAAGTAGGTCAGCGTGTTGTAGCCCCAGTAGTTCTGCAGGCCGCGCTCGGCCAGGTGGCGATCGTTGAGGAAGCCGTGCACCGGCAGCAGCTCGACCGTGGTCACGCCCAGGCGGCGCAGGTGGTCGATCACCGGCGCGCAGCCCAGGCCCGCGTAGGTGCCGCGCAGCTGCGGCGGTACCTCGGGATGCTGCATCGTGAAGCCGCGCACGTGCAGCTCGTAGATCACCATGTCCTGCCAGGGGATCGACGGCCGGCGGTCCTCGCCCCAGGTGAAGGCGGTCTCGAGCACGCGGCTCTTGGGCATCAGCGGCGCGCTGTCGCGGCGGTCGAAGGACAGGTCCTCGCGCCGGCCGCCCACGGTGTAGCCGTAGAGCGCGTCGCCCCAGCGCAGCGAGCCCACGAGGTCCTTGGCATAGGGGTCGACCAGCAGCTTGTGCGGATTGAAGCGGTGGCCCTCCTCGGGCTTGTAGGGGCCGTGCACGCGGTAGCCGTAGGCCAGGCCGGGGCGCGCCTCGGGCAGGTAGCAGTGCCACACGTCGTCGGTGCGGTCGCGCAGCTCGATGCGCTGCAGCTCGCGCCGGCCGCTCTCGTCGAACAGGCACAGCTCGACCTTGTGCGCATGCTGCGTGAACAGCGCGAAGTTCACGCCCTGGCCGTCCCAGGTCGCGCCGCGCGGATAGGGCTCGCCGGGCCAGACGGCGGAGATGGGGCTGTAGGTGGCCTTCTTCATGAATGGGTCAATGCGAGGAATCGGTCGGGGTCGGGAAACACGAAAAAGGTCGAAGTGCCGATGGCCGCGTTCAGCGCGGTGGCGGCCAGCGCTCGCCGCTGTCGTACGGGCCCGGCGCGTGGTCGCTGCGTGGTGCCACGGGCTGGCGCACGGCGGGTGCCGGGGCGCTTTCGGTGCCGGTGGCGGCAGGCGTTGTCGGTGTGACGGGCGTGACCGGCGTGGTCGGCGTCACCGGCGTGCGCGCCGGCACGCCAGAACCGCGCGGGCGTTCGCGCGGCCACCAGTGCTCGATGCGCTCGGCCGCCCAGTCCTTGCCCGCGAGGCCGAAGGCCAGTGCAAGAGCAAGAACGATGCCGGCGAGCATCACGAGGAAGGTCTCGCGCACGATGTCGCCGCCCACCTTCACCTGGTCGAGCGCGATCAGCACCACGAACACCATCACCGCGTACTGCGCGGCCTTGCCCAGCAGCTGGCCGTCCTGCATGCCGGCATTGCGGCAGTAGGTCTGCACGGCGCCGCCGACGAAGCGCGCGAAGTAGGCGCCGAAGGCCAGCACCAGCAGCGCGATGAAGATGTTGGGCACGAACCAGACCGCGCGCCCCAGCAGGTCGGCGATGTAGCTCAGCCCCAGCCCGTTGAAGGCGATCAGCAGCGCGGCCAGGATCACGAGCCAGTAGAACAGCACGCCGATGATGGCCGAGGTGTCGCTCGTGAGCCCGCCCTGGCGCCAGAAGTTGTCCAGCCCCGAGCGCTCGGTCAGCACGTTGAAGTTGAACGCGCGCAGCGCCTTGATGACCGCGAAGCGCACCACCTTGGCGATCAGCCAGCCCGCGAACACGACCACCAGCGCGACCAGCAGCCGCGGCAGGTAGGCGCCGATCTGGTAGAGGATCGCGCGCAGGGGTTCCAGGTGGAAGCCGAAGTTGTCCATGATGAGTTCCTCCTTCTGTGGACCGTCGCGTCAGCGCGCGGTGGAATGGTTCGGCGCAACGAGGGCGAGCAGGCCGTGCAGCGGCACCTCGACCCAGTCGTTGCGGTTGTTGAGCTCATAGCGCAGTTCGTAGAGCGCCTTCTCGATCTCGAACAGGCGCAGCAGCCCGGCATCGGCCGGCACCGCCTCGGCCGCGCCGGCCAGCGTGCCGGTGTAGGCCGAGAGGAAGGCGTCGCGCGTCACGCGCTCCCAGTCGCGCACCGCGGCATCGAGGCGCGCGGCCTCCTCGGCGTTCTGCGCCACGCGCCGCAGCGCGGTCCAGCGTGCGTAGTTGAACGAGCGCAGCATGCCCGCCACGTCGCGCAGCGGCGAGGCCTTGGCGCGGCGCTCCTCGAAGTCGCGCGCGGGCTCGCCCTCGAAATCGATGATCACGAAGTCGTTGCCGCTCACCAGCACCTGGCCCAGGTGGTAGTCGCCGTGGTAGCGGGTCTTGAGGCCGCCGCCCTGCGCGGGCACGCTGGCGGCCACCGCCGCGTGCAGCGCCTCGCGCAGGCCCAGCAGCTGCTGCGCCTGCTCGCGCACCGGGTCGCTCAGCTGGCCCAGCCGCTGCTGCAGCAGCGCCAGCGTGGTGTCGACCTCGGCCTGCGCATGCGTCTGCAGCGCCGTGGCATCGGCCGCGCTCGTGGGCTCGGGATCGAAGGCCGGGTCGCCGGTGCGGCGCGCCAGCGCGAGGTGCAGCTCGGCGGTGCGCTGGCCCAGCGTCGCGGCCAGCGCCACGAAGCCGCCGTGCGCATCGGCCGGCGCCAGCGCGTCGGCCGGCGCGGTGCGCAGCTCCTCGAGGTAGCGCTCGACGTAGTCGCGCGTGAAGGTCCAGCCGTCGCCCTGGTTCGCCATGTACGACTGCACCATCGCGAGCGCCATCACCCGGCCGTCGTTGCCCACGTACTCGAGCGCGCCGAGCACCGGCACGCAGTTGGCGTACTGCACCACGTCGGTCAGGAAGCGGCCCATCTCGAGCTCGGGGTTGATGCCCCAGCGCACCCGGCGGTAGCCCTTGAGGAACAGCGTGTCGTTGAGCGTCACCACCGTGTTGCTGCTCTGCGCACTCGGCCGGCCCACCGGCAGTGCATCGATATCCAGCCCGAGCTTCGCGAACGCCGCCGTGGGACGGAAGTGCAGCCGGCCCGCGGCCGTGGGCAGCTCCAGTCCCTGCGCGATGGTGCGCACCAGCGCGCGGCAGAAGGGCTCGTCGTAGAAGGCGTCGCCCATCAGTCCCACCTGGGCCTGCTGGCGCACCTTCGCGAGGCCGGCCTGCGCCAGGCGGTTCATGCGTTCCTCCTCGCGCTCCTCCCAGGCCAGGGTCAGCGGCATGAAGTAGGTGGCGCTCTCGCGCGGGCCCTCGAGGTCGAACAGCGGCAGCAGGTAGCGGTCGGCGCCGTCCTCCCACACCGCGTGGTCGGCCAGCCGCGCACGCTCGATGGTCTCGCCCTTGGAGGCATACCAGCGCTGGATCTCGATGTGGCGCGGCAGCGTGTCGGTCTCGAACTGCGTGCGCATGCGCTCGGCCATGCCGATGCGCCACGGCATCACGCGCTCGCGGAAGAAGCTGTCCCAGCCGTCGAACAGCACCAGCGTCGGCTGCTCCTGCAGCGCCACGCCCTCCTGGTGCCACACCGGCATCTCGGCATCGAGCGTGAGCTTGAACCAGTAGAAGCCGTACGAGGCCAGCGTGAGCAGGTAGGGCAGCTCGCCGATCGGCGGGAACGGCGCGCGCCCGAGCATCTCCACCGGCACCCGGCCCTTGAAGGCCGCGAGGTCGAGCTCGACTGGCTGCGCCGCGCGCGACAGGTTGAACACCGTCAGGATGATGTCGTCGTCGTACTCGCTGACATAGGCCAGGATCTTGCGGTTGCCGGGCTTGAGGAAGCGGCGCCGGCCGCGCCCGAAGGCATGGCTGGTCTTGCGCACCGCGAGCATGCGGCGGGTCCAGTTCAGCAGCGAGCTCGCGTCGCGCGCCTGCGCCTCCACGTTGAGCGCCTCGTAGCCGAACATGGCGTCCATGATCGGCTGCAGGTACAGGCGCTGCGGGTCGGCGCGCGAGAAGCCGGCGTTGCGGTCGGGGCTCCACTGCATCGGCGTGCGCACGCCGTTGCGGTCGCCGACGAACACGTTGTCGCCCATGCCGATCTCGTCGCCGTAGTAGATGATCGGCGAACCCGGCATCGACAGCAGCATGCCGTTCATGAGCTTCACGCGGTCGAGGTCGTTCTCCATCAGCGGCGCCAGCCGCCGGCGGATGCCGAGGTTGATGCGCGCGCGCTGATCGGCCGCGTACATGTTGTACATGTAGTCGCGCTCCTTGCTGGTCACCATCTCGAGCGTGAGCTCGTCGTGGTTGCGCAGGAAGATCGCCCACTGGCAGCCCTCGGGGATGTCGGGCGTCTGCTGCAGGATCTCGACCACCGGGTGCCGGTCCTCCTGCGCGATCGCCATGTACATGCGCGGCATCAGCGGGAAGTGGTAGGCCATGTGGCACTCGTCGCCGTCGCCGAAGTACTCGCGCACGTCCTCGGGCCACATGTTGGCCTCGGCCAGCAGGAAGCGGTTCTTGTACTCGGCGTCGATCGCCGCGCGCAGCTTCTTGATCACCGCGTGCGTCTCGGGCAGGTTCTCGTTGCTGGTGCCGTCGCGCTCCACCAGGTAGGGGATGGCGTCGAGCCGGAAGCCGTCCACGCCCATGTCGAGCCAGAAACGCATGACCTTGAGCACCGCCTCCAGCACCGCCGGGTTGTCGAAGTTCAGGTCGGGCTGGTGGCTGAAGAAGCGATGCCAGTAGTAGGCCTTGGCCACCGGGTCCCACGACCAGTTCGAGGTCTCGGTGTCGGTGAAGATGATCCGCGTGCCCTGGTAGAGCTGGTCGGTGTCGCTCCAGACGTAGAAGTCGCGCTCGGGCGAGCCCGGCGGCGCCTTGCGCGCGGCCTGGAACCACGGGTGCTCGCTCGAGGTGTGGTTGATGACCAGCTCGGTGATCACGCGCAGCCCGCGCTTGTGCGCCTCGTCGAGCATCTCGCGGAAGTCGTCGAGCGTGCCGAACTGCGGGTTCACGTCCTCGTAGGCCGAGATGTCGTAGCCGTCGTCGCGCAGCGGCGAGGGATAGAAGGGCATCAGCCAGATCGTGTTGACGCCCAGCTCCTTCACGTAGTCGAGCTTCGCGGTCACGCCCTTGAAGTCGCCGACGCCATCGTTGTTGGTGTCGAAGAAGGCCTTGACGTTGAGCTGGTAGATCACCGCATCGCGGTACCACAGCGGATCGTCGCTGTTGTCGATCTCGACGGTTTCCAGCGCGATGCGCGAAACGGGTGCATTCATCGCTCTCTCCCTCAGAGGAAGTAATCGAAATCGCGCTCGCTGCGCACGCGCCGGCGCACCACGAGGATGTGGGCGGGCACGCTGTGCGGATCGAGCTTCACGTAGTGGTGGTGGCCGCGCCAGGTGTAGCGCTGGTTGGTGAGCAGGTCGTGCACCTGGAAGTCCTCGTCGGGACCGACGCCGATGCTGGCCGGGTCGAGGTGGATCCAGCCCGACTGCGCCTGGTGCGGATCGAGGTTGACCGCGACGATCACCACGTTGGCCTCGAGCGCGTCGTTCTCGGGCGTCGACTCGCGCGCATAGGCCAGCAGCATGTCGTTCTCGACCGGCAGGAAGCGCACGCCGCGGTGCGTCTGCAGCGCGGGGTTGTCGTGGCGGATGCGGTTCACGCGCGCGATGAAGGGCGCGAGGCTCTCGGGATCGTCGTGGTTCCAGTGCCGCAGCTGGTACTTCTCGGAGTCGAGGTACTCCTCGCTGCCGTGCTCGCGCGGGCGGTGCTCGCGCAGCTCGTAGGCCGGCCCGTAGATGCCGTAGCTGCCCGCGAGCGTGGCCGCGAGCACCAGCCGCGCCATGTAGGTCGGCGCGTCGCCGGCCTGCAGCTGCTCGTGCAGGATGTCGGGCGTGTTGGGCCAGGCGTTGGGGCGGAAGTAGTCGGCGCCCGGGCCGCTCGACAGCTCGGTGAAGTACTCGACCAGCTCGGCCTTGCCGGTGCGCCAGGTGAAGTAGGTGTAGGACTGGGTGAAGCCCAGCTTCGCGAGCCGGTGCATCACCTTCGGCCGCGTGAAGGCCTCGGCCAGGAAGATCACCTCGGGATGCTCGCGGTTGACCGCGCCGATCGCCCACTGCCAGAACGCGAAGGACTTGGTGTGCGGGTTGTCGACGCGGAAGATGCGCACGCCCTCGCCGATCCAGTGGTCGAGCACGCTCTTGAGCTCGGCCCACAGCGCGCGCCAGTCGTCGCTCTCGAAGTGGAAGGGGTAGATGTCCTGGTACTTCTTCGGCGGGTTCTCCGCGTACTGCACGCTGCCGTCGGGCCGGCGGCGGAACCACTCGGGGTGGTCCTTCACGTAGGGATGGTCGGGCGCGCACTGGAAGGCGATGTCGAGCGCGATCTCGATGCCCTGCGCGTTCGCGGCCTGCACCAGGTGGCGGAAGTCCTCGGGCGTGCCGAGCGCGGGCAGGATGGCCTTGTGCCCGCCTTCCTTGGCGCCGATGGCCCAGGGGCTGCCCACGTCGTCGGGGCCGGCCACCAGCGTGTTGTTCGGGCCCTTGCGCTGCTCGCGGCCGATCGGATGGATCGGTGGCATGTACAGCACGTCGAAGCCCATCGCGGCGATCGCGGGCAGCCGTGTCTCGACGTCGCGGAAGGTGCCGTGGCGGCCGGGCTCGGGCGAGGCCGAGCGCGGAAAGAGCTCGTACCAGGTGCTGAAGCCCGCGCGCGTGCGCTGCGCCCACAGCGGCAGCTCGGCCGAGGTCACGGCGAGGCTGCGGTCGGGATAACGGCGCGCCACCTCGGCCAGCGAGGCGTCGAGCGCGAGTGCCTGCACCGCGCGCAGCTCGGTCGCGCCATCGGCCGCGGCGCGCGCCAGTTCCTCGCCCCAGCGCGCGAGCGCCTCGCGGTCGGCGCCGTCGGCGCGGCCCGCAGCCGCCACGATGTCCTTGGCCGCGGCGAGCGCCGCGATGCGGATGTCCTCGCCCACGCGGCGCGCCATCTCGTGGCGCCACGACTCGAAGGAATCGACCCAGGCGCTCACGCTGTAGAGGTAGCGCCCGATCGCGGGCGGCGCGAACGCGGCCTCCCAGACATCGTTGCCGAGCGCGCGCATCGGCAGTTCGCGCACCGCGTCGTGCGCCTCGGGGCGCCAGCGCAGCATCACGCGCAGCACGTCGTGGCCGTCGGTGAAGCAGTGCGCCGTGATCGTCGTGCGCTGGCCCACGATGGCCTTGACCGGGAAGCGGCCCTCGTCGACCGAGGGCAGCACCGCGCCGATCACCGCGCGGATGCGGCCGTCGGAGCCGTCGGCCGGGGCGGGTACATCGGGCGCGACGGTTGCTGGCGCGAAGCTCAGCGGCGGCTCGGGCGGCGGCAGCGAACGCTTGCGCGCGGGGGCCTTGGTCTCGGTGCGGGGGAGGGGAGTGCTTTCGCTCGCGGTCTGGGTCTTGCCCTTCGGTGCCTTGGCGCCGATCGGGGTGGTTTCACGCTTCATCGTTGGCCCTCGGATTGCAGGATCACGGTGGACAGCGGCGGCAGCGTGAGGCTCAGCGAGTGGCGCCGGCCGTGCGAACGCACGGGCGATGCCTCGACCTCGCCGAAGTTGCCCCAGCCCGCGCCGCCGAACTCGGTGGCGTCGGTGTTGAGCACCTCGCGCCAGATGCCGCCGCACGGCACGCCGACCAGCAGGTCGGTGCGCGGCACCGGCGTCATGTTCACGGCCACCAGCACCGGCGGGCCGTCGTGCGCGGGCTTGCGCAGGAACACGAACACGCTGCGCTCGGCATCGTCGGCCTCGATCCATTCGAAGCCCGCGGGCGTGAAGTCCTGGCTGTGCAGCGCCGGCTGCTCGCGGTAGACGCGGTTGAGCTGCCGCACCATGCGCTGCAGCCCGGCATGCGCCGGCAGGCCGCAGACCCACCACTCGAGCTCGCCGTCGTGCGTCCATTCGCGGCGCTGGCCGAATTCGGCGCCCATGAACAGCAGCTTCTTGCCCGGGTGCGCCCACATGAAGGCCAGCAGCGCGCGCAGGTTGGCGAACTGCTGCCAGTCGTCGCCCGGCATCTTGTTGATCAGCGAGCCCTTGCCGTGCACCACCTCGTCGTGCGAGAGCGGCAGCACGAAGTTCTCGTGAAACGCATAGACCAGCGAGAAGGTCAGCGCGTGATGGTGGTGGCGGCGATGCACCGGGTCGTGGCGCATGTAGTCCAGCGTGTCGTGCATCCAGCCCATGTTCCACTTGAGGCCGAAGCCCAGCCCGTCCATCTCGATCGGGCGCGACACGCGCGGCCAGGCGGTCGATTCCTCGGCCACGGTGAAGGTGTCGGGATGGTCGCGGTAGACCGCGCGGTTGAGTGTCCGCAGGAACTCGATGGCCTCGAGGTTCTCGCGCCCGCCGTGGCGGTTGGGCACCCAGCCGCCCGGGCCGCGCGCGTAGTCGAGGTAGAGCATCGAGGCCACCGCGTCTACCCGCAGGCCGTCGATGTGGTACTTGTCGAGCCAGAACAGCGCCGACGACACCAGGAAGCTGCGCACCTCGGGCCGGCCGTAGTTGAAGATCGCCGAGTTCCATTCGGGATGGAAGCCCTGGCGCGGATCGGCATGCTCGAACAGGTGCGTGCCGTCGAAGAAGGCGAGGCCGTGCGCGTCGGTCGGGAAGTGCGAGGGCACCCAGTCCAGCAGCACGCCGATGCCGCGCTGGTGCAGGTGGTCGACGAAGTACATGAAGTCCTCGGGCGTGCCGTAGCGCGCGGTCGGCGCGAAGTAGCCCGTGGTCTGGTAGCCCCAGGAACCGTAGAACGGATGCTCGGTCACGGGCATCAGCTCCACGTGCGTGAAGCCCATGTCGTTCACGTAGTCGGCCAGTGCGTGGGCCAGCGCGCGGTAGCCCATGAACTGGCCGTCCTCGCGCCGCCACGACCCCAGGTGCACCTCGTACATGGCCATCGGCGCATCGAGCGCGTTGCGTGCATGGCGCGTGGCCATCCACTCGCCGTCGGCCCAGTCGTGGCCCTCGCCGAGCCGGTGCACGCGCGAGGCGGTGGCCGGCGCGAGCTCCGACGAGAAGGCGAAGGGATCGGCCTTGTCCTCGACGTGGCCGCGCTGGCGCGAGCGGATGCGGTACTTGTAGGTCTGGCCCGGCCGCACTTCGTCGACATGGCCGCGCCACACGCCGCTGTCGCCGGGCACGGGGCTCAGCGGATCGGCATCGCCGTTCCAGCCGTTCCAGTCGCCCACCACCGAGACCGACTCGGCATTGGGCGCCCACACGGCGAAGTCGGCGCCGCCGTCCTCGTGCGGATGGCAGCCGAGCTTGTCGAACAGGCGCGCGTGGGTTCCTTCGCGAAAAAGATAGGCGTCGGTGTCATCGAAGACAGCGGGGGGGTGGACAGCAAGCACGGTGGTTCCTTGGAACGGTGTCCCGGGCGCGGACCTCTTCGCGGGTCCATCGCCGAAGACCGGTAAGGCGGGGAGAAATCCATTTCCCCCGAAGCGCGCGTGCTTGCGTCGAAGCGTTCACCGCTTCGATCTGTCGGAGAAGAAGCCGTCCGGAAAAATGGAACACCGATGCAACGCGCGGGCGTTGCGAAGGACGGTGCGCTCGCGCGGGCTGGCGAGCGGGAAGAGGGAAAAAAGAAGGGGCCGCGCGGCCCCGTTCAATCGATCAGGCCGCGTCGCGCACGGGGCCCGAGCAGGCGCGCGTGAGTGCGCGGTTCAGATCCTCGAGCGCGTAGGGCTTGCGCAGCCACACGCTGCCGGCCGGCGGCTGCGCGGGCTCGGGTTCGCCCGAGGCGAAGATCACCGGGATGCGCTCGATCGCCATCAACTTGGCCGCGAGGTCCTTGCCCGAGAGGCCCGGCAGGCCCACGTCGAGCATCAGCAGGTCGAAGGCGCCGCGCATGTAGCGCGTGATCGCCGACTCGGCGCTGCGCACGCCGGTGGCCCAGTGCCCGATCGCGCGCAGGGCCTCGAGCGAGGTGGCCATCGCGTCCGCGTCGTCCTCGACCACGAGGATGCGCAATCGGTTCGGGTCGGCGGACGGTGGTGAATCGGAGGACAAGGAGGAAGGGCGGTCGACGAAGCTCGGTGCGTTCGCGGAGGGGGCCGAAGGTGCGGAGGGCGTGCTGGCGGTGGCGTTCATGTCGGGATGACGGAAATGCCGTGCACCCGGGGCTTCGGCGCAAGACGTCGACGCGACAGGCGGCAGGGCGATGCCGAATGAATGTGTGTGGTGGATGAAGGGATTGCATCCCAAGCTAACCAGCGTAAGAGGATGCGTCTGTCGGACGGCACCGCGTGCGGGCGCGGGGAATGCGCCGCGCACTCGAAGGCCGGGCCCATGCGGGAGGCCGCGGCGAACGCCAAGGAATTCCTCGCTTCCTACCCTTTTCGCACCCGGAGGCAGCGCCGTGTCGGCGCAGTCCGGCGATCGCGCAAGACGCCGTTCCATTCCCGTGCAGGACAAGGGCCCGTGTTGGGTGCGAGGCCTGCCGCACGGGCCTTCGCTATGGCATCGTTGCGCCCTGCCCGAATTCCGGGCGCCTCATGTGAATGGACCAGGAGAAACGCATCATGATCAAGATCGGAATAGTGGATGACCATGCCGTGGTTCGCGAGGGCCTCAAGGCGCTGTTCTCGGGTTTCGTGGAATTCCGCGTCGCCGGCGAGGCCTCGTCGGGCCGCGAGGCGATCGACCTCGTGCGCACCACCGAGCTCGACGTGCTGCTGATGGACCTCTCGATGCCCGGCCAGAGCGGGATCGACGCGCTCGGCATGATCCGCGCGAAGGCCCCCGACCTCGGCATCCTCGTGCTGAGCGCCTACCCCGAGGAGCACTACGCGGTGAACCTGATCCGCCAGGGTGCCTCGGGCTACCTCAACAAGGACTGCGAGCCCGAGGAGATCGCCAACGCGATCCGCACCGTGGCGCTGGGCCGGCGCTACATCACGCCCTCGGTGGCCGAGATCCTCGCCAACCAGCTCGACCGCAAGGACGACGCGCCGCCGCACAAGCACCTGTCGGAGCGCGAGTTCCAGGTGTTCCTCAAGCTCGCCAAGGGCGAATCGGTGGGCAGCATCGGCGATGCGCTGTCGCTGTCGGTCAAGACCGTGAGCACCTACCGCACGCGGCTGCTCGAGAAGCTGCACCTCAACACCAACAGCGACCTGACCTACTACGCGATGAAGGCGCAGCTGATCGACTGAAGCCGCGGCTTCAGAACCAGATCCGCGCCGCGTAGTACGCGCTCATGAAGAGGCCGGCCGCGATCACCACGCGCCGCACCGCCCGGGCGGGCAGCACCCGCACCAGCTGACCGCCGGCCCAGCCGCCGGGCAGCGCGCCCGCGAGCATCGCGAGCGTGGCCTGCCAGTGCACCGTGCCGCGCGCGATGAAAATCACGATGGCCGCCAGGCTGACGGCCGTGGCCAGCAGGTTCTTCATCACCTTCACGCGCCGGATGTCGTCGGGGTCCTCGATCGCCAGCAGCGCGCTGAGCATCACGCCGAGTCCCGCACCGAAGAAGCCGCCATAGACCGAGACGGCCGTGAGCGCGGCCGTGCCCGCGAGCGCATTCGGCGCCGCGCCCTCGCGCCGCCGCGCGGCCCAGGCCTGGATCCGCGGCGCGAACGCGAACAGCGCGGTCGCGAGGCCGATCAGCAGCGGCACCGGCTGCAGGAACGCGGCCTCGGGCAGCGCGAGCAGCAGCAGCGCGCCCGCGATGCCGCCCAGCGTGGCGGCGGCCAGCGAGAGCGCGAGCCGGTGGTCGGCCGCGGGCAGCTTCTCGCGATCGGCCACCGCGGCGAGCAGATGGCCCGGCGAGATCGCGACCGCATTCGATGCATTGGCCACCACCGGCGGAAGGCCGGCCGCGAGCATGGCCGGGAAGGTGATCAGCGTGGCGCCGCCCGCGATCGCATTGACCACGCCGCCCACCACGCCGGCCGCGAACAGCAGCGCCATGACCCTCGGTTCCATCGCCCACCTCCCGTGCAAAAGACGGGATGCTAGGAACGCGCGCGGCCCCGATCTAGGACGTTTGTGAGGGAGGCCGCATGCCGCGCCGGTAGCGGCCCGGCGAGACGCCGAACACGCGGCGGAAGTGGCGGCCCAGGTGGCTCTGGTCGGTGAAGCCCAGCTCGAGCGCGAGATCCGCCAGCTCGGCATCGCCGCGCAGCCGTTCGCGCGCGACGTTGAGCCGGTCGACCAGCCGCCAGGCATGCGGCGGCAACCCGGTCTGCGCGGCGAAGCGGCGCGTGAAGGCCTCGCGGCCCAGGCCGAGCCGCCGCGCGATCCTCGACACCGGTTCGTGCCATTCGAGCGCATCGAGCGCCTGGCCGTCGAGCACGCAGGCCGCAGCCGTGCGCTCGGCCGGCGCGTAGACGTTGAGGCAGACCGTGCCCGCGTGCGTGTGCGCGAGGCCGCGATGCGCCACGCCCGCCGGGATCGCGAGGCAGTCGCCGGCCCGCAGTTCGAAGCGCTGGCCGCCGGCCTCGACGACGCGGCTGCCGCGCAGCACGAAGCTCAGTTGCGTCTGGCGATGGAAATGCGGCTGCAGCAGCGGCACCTGCGTGCCCTGCCAGTGGGCGAGCTCGACGCCGTCGTGCGGCGCCGGCGCGTAGTGCCAGCAGGGCGGGGCGGCATCGGGCCGGGTCATGGCCCGATTATTGGCGCGCTCAGGCGCCCGGTGCGCTCGCCGCGGCCGGGTCGTGCTGCAGCTGCGGCGGCAGCCGCTCGTCGAGCCAGTCCATGCGCCAGGCCAGCACCGCCACCGCGCCGACGATGCAGACGGCGGCCACCGCGCCCGTGAGCCCGTGCCGCTCGCGGTAGGGATCGGGCGCGATCCGCCGCGCGCCCGGCGGCACGTGCGCGGTCTGCGACAGCATGCCGCCGAGCCGCACGTTGACCTTCATGCGGCCGTTGATGGCCCAGCCGCTGGCATCGAGGATCGGCCCCAGGCTGCGCTGGCGCAGCTTGAGCCAGGCGATCAGCATGCTCGGGCCCGAGATCGCGATCACGATGCCGACCAGCGCCACCGGGATCCACTGCCCCAGGTCGATGAACTTGCCGAAGATGCCGACCAGCACCGCGCTGATGCTGCCGAGCGCCACGCCGATCGCGGCCACCGTGCCGACATCGACACGGCTGGTGGCGGGCAGCGGCGGCTTGGCCGGCGCCTTCGCGGGATCGGCGCCCGCGGCCTGGTCGGCGGTCGCGACCTTGCCGGCCAGCGACTGCAGCGCCGTCTGCGAACCGGCCTCGCTCGCGGCCGCGCGCTTGGCCACCTGTTCCTCGATCATGCGGACGAACTTCTTGTAGGGCGCGAAGAAGGCCTGCGCCACGCTGGTCGGGTTCTCGATCAGCTTGGTGATGGTGGCGTCCCAGTCGCGGCCCTGGCGGTCGTAGAACACGCCGTTGCGCCCGACGAACAGGAAGTCCACGTCGCCCGCGGTGAAGGCCGCGACGATGCTCATCTTCTGCCCCTGCCGCGTGCAGTCGCAATAGGCCAGGCAGGTCTTCGCGAGGCCCGCGAGCACCGCGTGCTTGGCCGTGTCCTGCACCTGCACCGTGAGCTCGCAGCTGCGCCCGTCGAGGTAGAGCGTGCCGGCCTGGAAGATCGCGCCCTCGCGCCGGTAGAAGGCCTTGAACGAGACGAAGTTGTCGAGCAGCAGCTTGAGGTCGCGCTGCAGCCGCAGCAGCTTCTCGAGATCGACCAGCAGCTTGTTGTGGGTTTCGGCCGCCTCGTCCTCGGCAATCAGCGCCAGCAGCGCCTCGCGCGTGGCGAGCAGCGCCTCGATGCGTTCGTGCGACAGGCTCGCGAGCGCGTTGGCCGGCCGCGATGCGATCCAGCCCTCGCAGGCGCCTAGCTGCTGGCGCAGCGCCTGCCATTCGTCGTCCTCGAGCGTGTCGCGCGCGCCGAGCAGCGGCGCGACCGCGTCGCGCGCGAAGGCCGCGATGGCCTCGGACCAGGCCGGGTTGAGGCTGGTGCCGCGCAGCGGCAGCGAACGGTGCGGCGTGATCGGCGCCAGCGGCAGCTCGGCGATCGGATGCGCGTTGGCATCGAGCGTGTGGCCAGCGAGCGCGTCGTAGGCCTCGGCGGAGGGGTTGAGCGCCGTCACGGCCTGCACGTCGTAGGCGGCCACGCGGCAGCGCGCGAAGAAATCGTCGATCTTGGCCGCCACCTTGCGCATCGCCTCGGCCGCGGCCAGCGTGCGGTCGCCGAGCGCCAGCAGCGCGGCATCGGCGCCCTTGGCGTACCAGTCGCGCATGGCGGCCGCGTCGGCCATGAAGGCTTCGGCGCGCGCGCGGTCGATGCCGGCGGTCTGCTTGTGGCGGTCGGGCGTGCTGCCGTGGCTGCGCATCGCCTCGGCGATGGTCGCGCGCAGCGCCTCGTCCTCGGCGGTCTCGGGCGTCACCACGCCGTCGCCGTTGAAGCGCATCGCGGCCAGCCATTCGCCGCGGTCGGAGATGTCGGCCAGCGTGAGCGTGTTCGTGTCTTCCCGGCCGAGCAGGTCGAGGATGCGCCGCCCCTCCTTCGCGAGTTCGGCACCGGGCGCCTTCGCGTCATCGAGGTCGTCGAGCGACAGCGTGCCGCCGCCCGAGAGCAGCACGTCGGCGCTGCGCAGCCGCTCGCAGGCCCACTGGCAGGCCGCGATCACCTCGGGCGGGCGCACGCGCCCGTCACGGTCGGTGTCGATCAAATCCAGCGTGCGCGGATCGAAGTCGATGCCGCGCGTGGGGCAGGCCAGCGCGACCCAGAGCTTCTGGTCGAGCTCGGCGATGCGCGCGATGTCCTCGCCGCTGCGGAACACCACCTGGTCGACGCCGCCGGCGCGCATGAACTGCCAGCGATGCGGTGCCGGCGAGGGGGCCGTGGCGCCGGGCGTGCCGGCGGCTTGTGCGGTCGTTGCCTCTGTCATCGCTCCGGCTGCCCTCAGACCGCGACCTTCTTGTGCTCGCCGAGGTTCTTCGGCGGCTCGCCGGTGAGGGCGGCCTTGGCCATCTTGTAGAGCTGGACCATCTTGCTGTCGTCCACGTCCCAATACTCGGCCTCGACCACGTTCACGGCCAGCAGGCCGAGGTTGGGATCGTCCACGCCCTTCGGGAACCAGGCCTCGACCATCTTGCTGAACAGCGCGCGCTTCTTGGCGGCGTCCTCGCGCAGTTCGGCGCGGCCCGAGATCGACACGTAGCTGTCGCTGTCGGTGTTGGCATAGGCGATGTTCACGACCGGGTCGCTCGCGACATGGCGCGCGATGTCGCCGTTCTTCGGCACGAAGAAATAGAGCGTGCCGGCCTCGTCGCCGTCCTTGTTCTGCGTGGTCAGCGGGTGGCTGTGCAGCTGGCCGTCGCTGTGGCGGTGCGTGAGCATGCCGTAGCGCGTGTCCTTGATCAGGTCCCAGAGCTTGCTTTGGTCGGTGGTGGTGGCGGTCATGGAGGTCTCCTTCAAGACGAAAGGGATGGAAGAAAAAAAGCGGGGGATCGACCGGCGAAGTGCCGATGTCTGGGGACCACCGTACGGTGCGAGCCGGGGCTGTCGCGCGGTCACACGGCGCGCGGCCATGTCATCCGATGCCGACAGCGGGCGGGGTGCGATCGCGAGCCGGCGCGGCACAGCCCTGCGCCGCGGGCCGCGCGCGTCCGCCGATCCAGGAAGAGAGAAGCCGCAGCGCGCTCAGGCCGCGGTGGCCGCGCGCTGGCGTATTTCGCTGTGCAGTGCGCGCTCGCCGGTCGCGAGCGCCACTTCGTAGCTGTCGGCAGGGTCGAAGGCGCTGCGCAGCACGCGGGGATGACCCCCGCTGTCGTCGGTCTCGAGCAGGCGCCAGACAAAGGATCCGGGTGCCGGCTCGTCCACGATGAGTTCGATCGGATGTGTCATGGCCCGACCTTGATCCGATCGGCGGGCCCTGTCTGTAGGCCGTGGGCGACGAATCTTCCTCAGCTGCGCGCCGCGGCGCGGAACTCGCCGGGCGTCATGCCCTTGATGCGGCGGAAATGCCGATTGAAGTTCGAGATGTTGTTGAAGCCCACCTCGTAGCAGATGCTGCTCACATGCTGGCGCGTGGAGGCCAGCAGGCGGCAGGCGCGCGCCACGCGCAGGCCGATCACGAAGTCGGTGAAGGTCTGGCCGGTGGCGCGGCGGAAGCTGCGCGAGAAGGCGTTCTCGCGCATGCCGACGATGGCACCCACCTCGGCCAGCGACAGCCCCTCGGCATAGTTGTCGCGGATGTGGTCGAGCGCCTTGTGGATGCGCAGCGCGGCACCATGCTCGCCGAGCGAATCGTCGGTGAAGGCGGCGTCGGCCAGCAGCCGGTACTCGGACCACTGCGAGAGCTCGTTGAGCAGCACGGTGAACTCGGCGAAGCGCGCCAGGCCCTGCAGCATCTCGATGCGCCGCAGCCGCGAGACGATGCCTTCGCCCAGGCCCACGAAATGCACGCCCTGGCGCGCGCGCGCCAGCAGCGGCGCCGCGTCGCGCAGTTCGGGAAACAGCTCCATGCCGCGGCGCAGCGGCTCGTCGCCGAAGCGCAGCACCAGGCCGCCGGCATTGCCGCCGCCGTGCAGCGGATGGTGCTCGAAGGCCAGGCTGTGCGGCAGCCGCGGCCCCAGCAGCACCAGGCTGCCGGGCGCGAAGCGATGGGTTTCCTCGTCGAGGCCCTGGCCCACGCGCAGGCGCGCGGGCGCGGCGCCGATCAGGTGCAGTTCGTGCTCGTGCAGGCAGTTCGTTTCCTGGCCGCGGGCCGACGAGGTGGGCGAGCTTTCGCAGTGGAGGGTGACGCGCGTGTCGGCCGGCTCGGGCGCGGCGGCGGCCGCGTTGCGCCGCGCATCGAGTGCGCGGGCGCGCGCGCCGCCGCGCGGGCGCGGTGCCACCGCAGGCAGTGGCAGCTTGGGGCGCGGCGCGCTGGGCGTGTGGGCGCGGGAGGCGGAGGCCGGGGGGATCGTGTTCAGCAAGACCGAATCTCCAACGGACGTTCGAGGGTGGGGCCGCGTCAACCGCGGCGCGGCGGCGGCGGCGCGGCCGTCTGCTGCTGGAACGCGGCCAGCAGCCGGTATTCCTCGCCGAGCTTGCGCGGCAGCGAGAGGTACACCGGCAGCAGCTGCCGGTAGAGCGCGGCGTTCTTCGCATTGGGCGTGTGGCGGTGCGTGGCGCCCACCATGCCCGCCACCACGTCGAGCGAATCGACATGGCCCAGCGCATAGAGGCCCAGTACCGCGGCGCCGAGGCAGGAGCTCTCGAAGCTCTCGGGCACCACCACCTCGCGGTCGAACACGTCGGCCATCATCTGGCGCCACATGCCCGAGCGCGCGAAGCCGCCGGTGGCCTTGATGTGGGCGCTGCGGCCGGCGATCGCCTCGACCGCCGGCAGGATGCTGTGCAGGTTGAAGATCACGCCCTCGAGCACCGCGCGGATCATGTGCTCCTTGCGGTGGTGGATGCCCAGGCCGAAGAAGGAGCCGCGCAGGTTGGCGTTCCAGTAGGGCGCGCGCTCGCCGGTGAGGAAGGGATGGAACACCAGCCCCTCGCTGCCGGCCGACACGCGCTCGGCGATGCGCGTGAGCACCTCGTAGGTGTCGATGCCCAGGCGCTTGGCGGTCTCGGCCTCGGCCGCGGCGAACTCGTCGCGCACCCAGCGCAGGATGATGCCGCCGTTGTTCACCGGACCGCCCACCACCCAGCGCCGCTCGGCCAGCGCATAGCAGAAGGTGCGGCCCTCGGGGTCGGTCATCGGATGGTCGACCACGGTGCGCATCGCGCCGCTGGTGCCGATGGTCACGGCCACCTCGCCGGGCGAGACCGCGTTGACGCCGAGGTTCGACAGCACGCCGTCGTTGGCGCCGATCACGAAGGGCGTGTGCTCGGCCAGGCCGAGCTTCGCCGCCACGTCGGCCGCCAGGCCCTCGATGTGCCAGGTGGTGGGCACCGGGCGCGAGAGCTGCTCGGCGCGCACGCCGGCCAGTTCGAGCGCGCCCTCGTCCCAGGCCAGCCGCTCGATGTTGAACAGGCCCGTGGCCGAGGCGATCGAGTGGTCGACCTGCCACTGGCCGAACAGCCGGAAGAACACGTACTCCTTGATGCCGACGAAGCGCTCGGCGCGCGCGAACAGCTCGGCGCGCTCGTGGCGCAGCCACACCAGCTTGGCCAGCGGCGACATCGGATGGATCGGCGTGCCGGTGCGGCGGTAGATCGCCAGCCCGTCCCATTCGTCGCGGATGCGCTCGGCCCAGGGCGCGGCGCGCTGGTCGGCCCAGGTGATGCTGGGCGTGAGCGGCGCGCCCGCGCCGTCGACCAGGATCAGGCTGTGCATGGCCGCGCTGAAGGACACGGCGAGCACGTCGGCGGGCGCGGCCTTGCTCTCCTGCACGCAGCCCGCGATGGCCGCGAGCACGGCCTGGAAGATCTGCTCGGGATCCTGCTCGGCGGCGCCGGCCTCGGGCTGCAGCAGCGGGTAGCCGACCGCGTGATGGGCCAGCACGCGCCCCGCGGGCGTGAAGGCCACGGCCTTGGTGCTGGTGGTTCCGATGTCGACGCCGATGACGGTGCGGCCCATGGGTGCTTCCTCCTCAGACCACCATGCTCAGCAGCATGATGAAGACGATGGCCACGACCGAGATCAGCGTTTCCATCACGGTCCAGGTCTTGAAGGTCTCGGCCACCGTCATGTTGAAGTACTGCTTGACCAGCCAGAAGCCCGCGTCGTTGACGTGCGACAGGATCAGCGAGCCCGCGCCCGTGGCCAGCACCAGCAGCTCCCGGTTCACGCCCGGCACCATGGTGGCCAGCGGCGCGACGATGCCCGCGCCCGTGATGGTGGCGACCGTGGCCGAGCCGGTGGCGATGCGGATCAGGCCCGCGACCAGCCAGGCCAGCAGGATCGGCGAGACCTGCGCGTTCAGCGCCATGTGGCCGATCGCGTTGCCCACGCCGCTGGCCACCAGCATCTGCTTGAAGCCGCCGCCCGCGCCGATGATCAGCACGATGGCGGCCGTGGGCGCCAGGCTGTCGTCGACGAACTTCATGATCTGCTTGCTCGTGAAGCCGCGCGCGAAGCCGAAGGTGTAGAGCGACAGCAGCAGCGCCGCCAGCAGCGCGGTGATCGGGTGGCCGATGAAGTCCATCCACTGGCGCACGATGTTCTTCTCGTCGAGCGCCACGTCGGCGAAGGTCTTCAGCAGCATCAGGCCCACGGGCAGCAGCACCGTCAGCAGCGTGACGCCGAAGCCCGGCAGCTCGCGCGCCTCGGGCTCGCGCGCCAGCTGCTCGAGCAGCTCGGGCGAGGCCTCGCCGGGCACGTACTTCGAGATGAACTTGCCGAAGATCGGGCCCGCGATCATCGCGGTGGGCAGGCCGACGATCAGGCCGTAGAAGATGGTCTTGCCGATGTCGGCGCCGAACACGCCGATGGCCAGCAGCGGCCCCGGATGCGGCGGCACCAGGCCGTGCACCACCGACAGGCCCGCCAGCAGCGGAATGCCGATGCGGATCAGCGACACGCCGGTGCGCCGCGCCACGATGAACACCAGCGGGATCAGCAGCACGAAGCCGATCTCGAAGAACAGCGGGATGCCGACCAGGAAGGCCGCGAACATCATCGCCCAGTGCACGCGCTCCTTGCCGAAGGCGTCGATCAGCGTGCGCGCGATGCGGTCGGCGCCGCCCGACTCGGCCATCATCTTGCCGAGCATGGTGCCCAGGCCGAGCACGATGCCCACGAAGCCCAGCACGCCGCCGAAGCCGTCCTGGAAGGACTTCATCACCAGGTCCACCGGCATGCCCGAGGTCAGGCCGAGGAAGCCCGCGGCGAGGGTCAGCGCGATGAAGGGGTGCACGCGCCAGCGCGTGATCAGAAGGATGAGCCCGAGGATCGCCACCAGGGCGTCGACGAGCAGGAACACCTCTTTGCTCATTCCGAACATGTCTGTCTCCTGAAGCCGGGCGCTGCAAAGGCGGCCGGCAGGGTCGGGATAGCGCTATCCTGCACAACCCAAAAAAACCAGCCTCTGAAGCATCCTCGGGTTTTTCCGAGGCGGCAAGGGCCGGGACAGCGCTATCCTAGGACAGCGCTGTCCAATCCCGGATCGGTAGTAACCCTAGATTTCGCCATGGCCGATGCCCTCGAGCGCCCGCGCTCCCGTTCTTCCAGCCGCGTGACCCTCGACGACGTGGCGCGCGTCTCGGGCGTGAGCCCGATCACCGTGTCGCGCGCGCTGCGCGGCGCGCGCAACGTGGCGCCCGACCTGAAGGCGCGGGTGCAGGCCGCGGTCGACGAGCTCGGCTACGTGCCCAACGTGGCGGCGCGCGCGCTGGCCTCGGCGCGCAGCTCGCATGTGGCGGTGCTGATCCCGTCGCTGACCAACCAGCTGTTCGTGGAGCTGCTCGAGGCAGTGCAAGACACGCTGGCGCCGCACGGCTTCCAGTCGCTGATCGGCGTGACCCACTACGACCCCGCGCAGGAGGAGGCGCTGCTGCGCAGCTACCTCTCGCAGCGGCCCGCGGGCCTTTTGCTGACCGGCTTCGACCGCAGCGCGAGCGCCACGCGCCTGCTCGAGGCCAGCGACGCGCCCTGCGTGCACCTGATGGAGACTTCGGAGGCGCCCGGCATCCACAGCGTGGGCTTCTCGCAGCAGGACGCGGGTCGCGCCATCGTCGAGCACCTGCTCGCGCGCGGCCGCCGCCGCATCGCCTATGCCGCGGGCCAGCTCGATCCGCGCGTGCTGCAGCGCCTGGCCGGCTATCGCGAGGCGCTGCGCGCGGCCGGCTGCCACGATCCGGCGCTCGAGCTGCTGACGCCCGGGCCCACCTCGCTCGCGCTCGGCGGGCGCCAGTTCGAGGAACTGCTGGCGCGCCATCCCGACCTCGACGCGATCTTCTATTGCAACGACGACCTGGCCCAGGGCGGGCTGCTGGCCGCGCTGCGCACCGGCGTGCCGGTGCCGCAGCGCGTGGCGATCGCGGGCTTCAACGACCTCGGCGGCAGCGACCAGATGCTGCCGCCGCTGACCACCGTGCGCACGCCGCGCCGCGAGATCGGCGAGCGCGCGGCCGGCATGCTGCTCGCGCTGATGCGCGACGAGCCCGTGGCCGACGCGCGGCGCACCGTGGACCTGGGCTTCGAACTGGTGGTGCGGCAGAGCAGCTGAGTCGCGCCCCGTCGCTCACTGCCCGTAGAGGCCCACCACGCTCTGTCCCATCAGCGTGCGGCCCTTGAGCGCCGCCAGCAGTTCGTCGCGCGTCAGGCCCTCGGGCAGCGAGCCGGGTTCGGCCTCGGTGGCGATCACCGTCAGCACGTAGTGGTGCGGCAGGTCGCCGGCCGGCGGGCACATGCCGCGGTAGGCGAGGGCGCCGGCCACGTTCTTGCCGACGGTGAAGCCGGCGTTCGCGGTCTGGCCCTCGCCCTGCCGCAGCTGGCCCTTGGCGGCCGGGATGTTGTAAGCCACCCAGTGCGAGACGCCGAGGCCCTTGCCGCCATCGGGATCGCTCATCAGCACCGCGACCGAGCGCGTGCCCGCGGGCAGGTCGCTCCAGGCCACGGGCGGCGACACGCCCTGGCCGCCGCAGCCCGGTGCGTCGCCCGCGTGGATCTTCGGAATGGTCGCGCCGTCGGCGAAAGCGCTCGAGGTGACCTTCATGCCCGCGGCCTGGGCGCCGAGCGCGAGGCCGGCCAGCAGGACCGTGCAGAGGATGCGTGTGTTCTTCATGGCTTCAGACCACCTTGACCGACAGGTTCGGCAGCCCGTCGATGTGGATCTCGATCAGGTCGCCGCGCACCACCGGGCCCACGTTCTCGGGCGTGCCCGCGTAGATGATGTCGCCGGGCTGCAGCTCGAAGGCCTGCGACAGCCGGCTGATCTGCTCGGCCACCGACCAGATCATGTGCTTGAGCGTGGCGCTCTGCTTCGTCTCGCCGTTGACCTTGAGCCAGATCGCGCCGTCGCTGAAGTGGCCGACCTGCGCCACCGGATGGATCGGGCCCACGGGCGCCGAATGGTCGAAGCTCTTGCCGATCTCCCAGGGCTTCTTCTGGTCGCCCATGCCGCGCTGCAGGTCGCGCCGCGTCATGTCCAGGCCCAGCGAGTAGCCGTAGACCAGGCCCAGCGCATCGTCGATCGACACGTCGCGCCCGCCCTTGCCGAGCGCCACCACGAGCTCGGCCTCGTAGTGGTAGTTCTTCGTCAGCGTGGGATAGGGGTGGTCGGCCACGGTGCCGGGCAGCACCACCTGCACCGCGTCGGCCGGCTTCTGGAAGAAGAAGGGCGGCTCGCGCGTCGGGTCGGAGCCCATCTCGCGCGCATGCGCGGCGTAGTTGCGGCCGATGCAGTAGATGCGGCGCACCGGGAACACCTGATCACTGCCGGCGATCGGGATGGTCGCGGCGGGCACGTCGAACGGCGTCTTCGCATTGCGCGCGGCGCCCGCGGGCAGCGCGCAGCCGGCGATGGCGCCGGTGGCCATGGCGGCGCCGGCCAGCAGGCCGCGGCGGGAGGAATTGCTCATGCAGGGGTCTCCTTCGGTAGTAGCCAGACGATTCTGGGAGAGCGCGTGCGCGCGCTTGCGCACGCATCTACGCAAAAGCAGGACGCAGGCAACACCCGGGGCCCGGGCGTACCATCGCGCGATGCCCGCTTCGACCTCGAGCCATCGCCTCTACGGCATGCAGGAGCGCGCCGACCACCTCGATTTCGACATCCGCTTCGAGGGCGCGCGCGACGTGCTCGCGCGCCCGCACCGCCACGAGTACTTCCAGATCCAGGTCGGCATCGAGGGCGAGTCGCAGCAATTGATCGGCGGCGCCGCGCGGCCCTTCGGCGCGGGTTGCCTGAGCTTCGTGCTGCCGTACCGGTTGCACGTGGTGCCGCATCCGCCGGGCGCGCGCTACGCCATCGTCAACTTCGACCAGTCCTTCCTCTGGCCCGAGCTGGCGGTCGAGCCGCTCGATCTCGAGGAGGTGCCGATCGCGCGCCATCCCGAGCTCGCGCCCTTCCTGTTCCAGGAGTACGTGGACTTCCATTTCGAGGCCGAGGACTTCGCGCGCATCCTCGGCTGGCTCGAGGAGCTGTCGGCGCTCAACCGCGAAGGGCGCTTCGCGGCCGGCGGCGCGATCCGCGGCATCCTGCTGCAGCTGCTCTCGCTGGCCTGCCGAAGGCACGAGGCGGCGCTGCACGAGCAGGCGGCGCGCCACCGCGGCCACAGCTCGCGGCGCGATGCGCTGCAGCGCGTGCTGCACTACGTGCGCGAGCACCTGGGCGAGGAGATGTCGCTCAACGACGCGGCCGCGGCCGCGATGCTGTCGCCGAACTACCTCGCGCACCTGCTGAAGAAGCAGACCCAGCGCACCTTCACCGAACTCGTGACCGAGCGGCGGCTGGAACGCGCGCGCGAGCTGCTGCTGGCCTCGGACGGCCGCATCGCCGACATCGCGCGGCAATGCGGCTTCGCCGACGCGGTCTATTTCAGCCGGCGCTTCCGGCAGCACATGGGGCTGACGCCGCGCGAGTTCCGCGCGCAGTCGCCGGCGCGGCCCGGGCCGTAGCTCAGGCCGCCGGCGGCTCGACCGGCAGCGCGCGCTTGTGCGCGCTCTTGCGGTGCGTCGACAGGATGACCTCGCGCGCCGCGGCCGACACCGGCTTGCCCTCGAGGAAGTCGTCGATCTGCTCGTAGGTCACGCCGAAGGCGTCCTCGTCGGGCTTGCCCGGCACCAGCGACTCGAGGTCGGCCGTGGGCACCTTGTAGACCAGCGCATCGGGCGCGCCGAGCAGCTGCGCCACCGCGCGCACGCGGCGCTTGTTGAGGCCGGTCAGCGGCGTGATGTCGGCCGCGCCGTCGCCGAACTTGGTGAAGAAGCCCATCAGCGCCTCGGCCGCGTGGTCGGTGCCGATCACGATGCCGTTGTGCGCGCCCGCCACCGCGAACTGCGCGATCATGCGCTGGCGCGCCTTGATGTTGCCGAGCACGAAGTCCTCGTGCGCCGCGTCGCGGAAGGCCAGGTCGCCGGCCTTGAGCGCCGCGAGCATCGCATCGGCCGCGGGCCGCACGTCCACCGTCAGCAGGCGGTCGGGCCGGATCACGGCCAGCGAGGCCTGCGCCTCGGCCTCGTCCTTCTGCACGCCGTAGGGCAGCCGCATCGCGATGAAGGTGGCTTCGCGGCCCTCGGCGCGCAGCCGCTCGACCGCGCGCTGCGCGAGGCAGCCGGCGGTCAGCGAATCCACGCCGCCGCTGATGCCCAGCACGTAGGTCGACAGACCGGTGCGGCGCAGGTAGGCGGCGAGGAACTCGACGCGGCGCTCGAGCTCGGCGGCGGCGTCGAACACGGGGGCGACGGACAGTGCCGCGATGATCTCGCGCTGCGTGGCGTCGACGGGGGACAGTTCGGTGCTCATGGAAAAGGTCTCCGTGGGTTCGCGGACATCAGAAGTCGACCAGGCTCAGGCCGATGCTCAACACCGTGCGCTTGCGGTTGTAGTCCACCAGCGTGTCGCCATAGCCGTGGAACAGCTGCGTGTGGAAGCGCAGGTTGCTCTTGGTCGGGTCGCCGATCGCCTTGAGCCATTCGAGCCGCACCGAGCCGCGGCCGCTGTCGCGCAGGTTGTTGCGCACCGTGATGCCCAGCGTGTTGTTGCGGTCGAGGTTCCAGCGGCCGGTGACTTCGGCGCGGCCGATGTAGTCGGCGATGTCGGGGTTGTCGTCCTTGGTCGGGTTCTCCGACATGCGCTTCCAGATCCGGCCCGTGATGCTGAAGCGGTCGTCGAGCTCGGCGCCGCCCATCAGGTAGACGCGGTTCCAGCTGCGCGACAGCGGCAGGCTCTGGCCGTTCGACTGGTGCACGATGCCCAGCCCGGTGTAGCGCCAGCGCCAGCCGCCCGGCAGCTTGAAGTCGGTCGGGTAGACATACATCAGCTCGGGCTCGTGGTCGGTGGTGCGGAAGGGCCGCGAGATCGCGCCGTTGAACAGCTGCCAGGTCGACTGCTGCGTGTAGGCGAACCACAGCGAGTCCTTCTTGATCGGGTCGTTCTGCGTCAGCAGGCCCTGCGCGAGCTTGGTGCGCACCGACAGGCCGATGCGCATCTCGTTGGCCTGGTAGGCCACCGGGTCGCCGGTGTGGTCCGGCGACGGCGAGGTCGGCGTGTCGGGCTTGTGGGTGGCGGCCGAGACCGAGACGTTGAGCGGCCGGTAGCCGCGGAAGCCGAAGGTGCCGCAGTCGGTGGCGTTCTCGAGTTCCCAGAAGCGCGACAGCGCCGAGTACTGGCGGTCGCGGCAGCCCTCGGTGGTGGCGACCGAGACCACGCGCGTGGCCGGGATCGAGCCGTCGACCGGCGGCGCGGGCTGGGTGTTGGCGAGCACCGGCGGCGCGACCGGCACCGACACCGAGGGCAGCGTCTGCTGCTGTGACCAGCGGTCGTAGCAGGCCAGCCGCGCGGCGTTGTCGGTGCCGAGCGCGGCGCAGCTCTGCCAGGTGAGCTGGTTGTCGGCCAGCGGGCTCTTGGGCTGGTCGACGGCCTGCGCCTGCGCGGCGCCGGTCAGCAGCAGCGCCGCGGTGGCCAGCACCGCGCGCAGGCGGCCTTGCATGGTGGTGTTCATTTCCCTGACCCTTCCTTCTTCGTCAGCACGAAGGGATGCGTGCTCTCATCGGTGGCATCGCGCCAGGTGCCGCGGAATTCGCGGCCGCAGCCGCCGGGCGCCATCGCGCCGACCCAGACGCCGCTGATGCTGCGGCCGTCGAGCGATTCGTCGATGGCCAGCGTGCCGTCGTCGCCGATGTCGCCCGCCAGTTGCGATACCGCGGCCGGCCGGCCGGTGGCGGCGGGGCGCGCGATGGTGCCGCGCACGCCGGCGTATTCGGGATGGCGGGCCAGCTGCACGACGGCCACGGCCGGCAGGCCGTCGAAGCGCGCCTCCCAGCGCCCGTAGAGCGCCTCGGGCGGCAGGTCCTGCACGCTGTCGGGGCAGCTGCTGCCCTGCGCGAGCGCGCCGGCCGAAGCCAGCAGGCCGAGGGTCGCGAGGGCCAGGCCTCGAGCGAAGCGCTTCATGGCGCGGCCGACGAAGCCGCCGCGGCGGCCGCGCCTTCCTGGGCCTTGCGCGCGAACTCGGCGCGCAGGGCCTTGAGCTTCTCGCGCGGGTCCTCGCGCGTGGTGCTCTTGTCGAGCGCCATCTCGGCGATGAAGCGGCTGGGCTGCGCGAGCACCATCTCGCGGCCCTTCTTGCGGCGCTTGGTCCAGCTCACCGCGAGGCTGCGCTGCGCGCGCGTGATGCCCACGTACATCAGCCGGCGCTCTTCCTGCAGCCGCTCGAGCGTGCTCTCGCTGACCTGCTGCTGGCGGCCGTCGTCGTCGTCGAGCTTGAAGGGCAGCAGGCCCTCGTTGCAGCCGATCAGCATCACGTGCGGCCACTCGAGGCCCTTGGAGGCGTGCAGCGTCGAGAGCGTGACCACGTTCTGGTCCTGCTCGCGCTCGCTGATGGTCGACAGCAGCGAGATCGTCTGCGCCACCTCGAGCAGGCTCTTGGGCTCGCTGGTGTTGTTGACGCCGGCCGCGTCGTCGAGCTCGCCGCCGCAGCGCTGCGCCATCCAGTCGCAGAACTCCATCACGTTGGTCCAGCGCGAGGCCGCGGCCTGCTCGCTGTCCTCGCCGTCGTAGATGTGCTTCTCGTACTCGATCTCCTTGAGCCAGGTGTCGAGGAAGGCCCGCGCGTTCTCGGCGCCCATGGTCTGGCGCGCGCGGTATTCGAGGTCGTTGATGTAGCGGCCGAACTCGTGCAGGCTTTCGAGCGCGCGCTTGGGCATCACGCTGGGCAGCGAGGAGGAGAACAGCGCCTCGAACAGGCTCAGCTTGTACTGGCTGCCGAAGGTGCCCAGCGCCGCCAGCGTGGTGTGGCCGATGCCGCGCTTGGGCGTGGTGATGGCGCGCAGGAACGCGGGATCGTCGTCGTTGTTGACCCACAGGCGGAACCAGCCGCAGAGGTCCTTGATCTCGGCGCGGTCGAAGAAGCTCTGGCCGCCCGAGACCTTGTAGGGCACCTGCGCGCGCCGCAGCGCCTGCTCGAACACGCGCGCCTGGTGGTTGGCGCGGTAGAGGATCGCGAAGTCGCGGAACTCCTTGTGGCTCGAGGTCTCGCGCAGGCTCACGAGGCGCGCCACGGTGCGCTCGGCCTCGTGCATCTCGCTGTCGCAGTCGACCACGCGCACCGGCTCGCCTTCGCCGAGTTCGGAGAACAGCGTCTTCGGGAACAGCTTGGGATTGGGGCCGATCACGTTGTTGGCCGCGCGCAGGATGGCGCTGGTCGAGCGGTAGTTCTGCTCGAGCTTGATGACCTTGAGCGTGGGGTAGTCGACCGGCAGCTTGCGCAGGTTGTCGAGCGTGGCGCCGCGCCAGCCGTAGATCGACTGGTCGTCGTCGCCCACCGCGGTGAAGTGGCCGCGCGTGCCCGACAGCGCCTTGAGCACCTCGTACTGGGTGGCGTTGGTGTCCTGGTATTCATCGACCAGGATGTGGCCCAGCGTGGACTGCCACTTGCTGCGCACCTCCTCGAAGTCGCGCAGCAGCTTGAGCGGCATGCCGATCAGGTCGTCGAAGTCCACGCTCTGGTAGGCGGTCAGGCGTTCCTCGTAGCGCGCCATGATGGTGGCCGTGATGCGCTCGTTGTCGTCGGCCGCGATGGCCTCGGCCTGGGCCGCGTTCAGGCCCATGTTCTTCCACTTGCTGATGGTCCACTGCCAGATGCGCGCGGTCGCCAGGTCGCTGGTGCCGCCCGCGTCCTTGAGGATCTTGGTCACGTCGTCGGCATCGAGGATGCTGAACTGCGACTTCAGGCCCAGCACCGCGCCGTCCTCGCGCATCATGCGCACGCCCAGCGCGTGGAAGGTGCAGATCACCACCTTCTTGGCATCGCGCCCGATCAGCCCCTTGGCGCGCTCGCGCATCTCGGCCGCCGCCTTGTTGGTGAAGGTGATGGCCGCGATCCGCTTGGGCTCGAGCCCGGCCTGGATCAGGCGCGCGATCTTGTGCGTGATCACCCGCGTCTTGCCCGAGCCCGCGCCCGCCAGCACGAGGCAGGGGCCGTGCATGTAGTTGACCGCTTCTTGTTGCGCGAGGTTGAGACCGTGAGACATGGAAAGGGGGAGGGGAGCCGACAGGGGCCGCAGGGCGCGGCGGGCGCGAAAGCGGGCAATGATACGGGGGCCGCAGGGGCCGCGGCGTCGGCCGATACCGCGATGTGGGAAGCGCGGTAAACGCACCGTAAAGGGGCATCGGCAGGCTGCTGCGAAGGGCCGGGGCCGGCGGCGACAATCGAGCCGTGCTGCCCGTCTTTCTCGTTACCTTTCCCTTCTTCGCGTTGATCGCCGCCGGCTACGGCGCCGCCCGTGCCCGCATCCTCCCGCTCGATGCGATCCCCGGCCTCAACACCTTCGTCCTCTACTTCGCGCTGCCCTGCATGCTGCTGCGCTTCGGCGCCGGCACGCCGATCGGGCAGCTGCTCGACGGCAGCGTCGCGCTGGTCTGGGGCCTGAGCGCACTCGCGGTGGTGGGCGGCGTGGTGGCGTTCACGCGCAATGCGCGCATCGGCTGGAACGACGCCGCCTTCGGCGCGCTGGTGGCGGCGTTCCCGAACACCGGCTTCATGGGCGTGCCGCTGCTGGTGGCCATCCTCGGGGCGCAGGCGGCCGGGCCGATGATCATCACCATCGCCTTCGACCTCGTGGTCACCTCCTCGCTGTGCATCGCGCTGTCGCGGCTCGACGGCGCCAGCGGGAGTGGGGCGCACCACGGGCCGCGGCAGGCCGCGCGCCAGGCGCTGCGCGGCATCCTGGTCAATCCGATGCCGTGGTCGATCCTGCTCGGCGTGCTGCTGTCGGCCGCGCGCTGGAAGCTGCCGGGCCCGGTGGAGCGCACCGTGGCGATGCTGGCCGACGCCGCCTCGCCGGTGGCCCTGTTCACCATCGGCGCGGTGCTCGCGCGCTCGGCGCTGGTGGCGCGCGAGCACGGCGCGAGCGCGGCCGTGGCCCAGGCCATGGGCAGCGGCGCGCGGCCCCTGCCGAAGGCGCCGCTGGCCGACGTGCTGCCGGTGGTGCTGGTGAAGCTGCTCGCGCACCCGCTGCTGGTGTGGGGGCTGGGGCTCGCGGCGATCGCGCTGGGCCTGCCGCTGTCATGGCCGGCGCTGGTGGCGATCGTGCTGGTGGCGGCGCTGCCGAGCGCGAGCAACGTGTCGATGCTGGCCGAGCGCTTCGGCGCCGACAACGGGCGCATCGCGCGCATCATCCTGTGGACGACGGTGGCGGCCTTCTTCAGCTTTCCGCTGGCGGTGGGCTTGCTGAAGTGAAGCTTGCTACGGCGTCAGCACGCCGAGCTTGAACGGATCGGCATCGGGCAGGCGCTCGCACTTCGAGAAATCGCGGCCCTGCGTGCCGTCGCAATAGAAGGCGTTGTAGATGCGGCCGAACAGCGAGGGGCTGGCGGTGAACAGCACGCCATGCTCGGGCTGCCAGTTGTCGTGCGCGCCGCGACCGTCGGCCGAGGCCTCGATCACTTTGGGCGCCGCCGCGGCGCCGGGCGTGAAGTCGGCCAGCGTCCGGTGCGCGTCGTCGCGCCAGCGCACCGCGAGCTCGGCGGCGGTGGGCCGCGCCGCCACCGGCAGCATCAGGCCGTTGACCTGGAAACCGTCGCCGAAGCGGTGCGTCTTGCCCGCCAGGAAGGCGTAGGCGCAGGCCGCCATGCACTGGCCGCGCACCTCGGTCTCGACGCCGCTCGCGCGGATCGCGTCGGCGAAGGCACCGGCGGCTTCGGCGGTGCCGCCGAAGGAATCTTCCAGCACCACGGTGCGTACCGTGCCGCTGCTGAGGTGGTCGATGAAGCTGGCGATCTCGCTGCCGTCGAGCATGCCCGAGACCAGCAGCAGCCGGCCCTGGCGCTCGATCTCGGCGGCGTGCGTGGCGACGGGTGCGAGCACCAGGAAGCAGGCCCAAGCGGAGGCCGCGAAAGACAGAATCCCACTTGCGAAATGGAGCGGTTTCACGAGCGACCTTTGCCTTCAGGAGAGCGGGCTGGAAGGGCGCGGAGGGCCCGGAGGGTCGCCCCGTTGCGGACTCCTCCACGGAGTCTTTTGCAGCGGCGCGCGCGTGGCGTCAACCCCTTTTGCAGAATTTTTCCCCTGCACCGTGCCGGCCGTAAGACATAGCTATCCGATACCACTTCGGATGAATGCTTGAGTTCACATGTCCGCTGCTAAAGTGGGCCGCAGACCGGAAGATGGCATGGGAGCTCGCACGATGATGGCAACACTGTTCCGAATTCTTTTATGGCTGGCGTGGCTCGCCGGCGCGGCCTGGCTCTGGCATGCGGGCAAGCTCGGCACCGCCTCGGCGCTGGCGCTTGGCGCGCTGAGCCTGGTGGTGTTCGCCTGGCCCGGCAGCGTCGCGCGGCGGCGCCATGCGGACCGCAAACTGCGCTACGTCGAGATGGGCAAGGAGCCGATGAGCCTGCACTGAGCGCGGGCTCGTGGCGACGAGGTTCAGATCCCCTGCGGATCGACGTCGATCAGCCAGCGGATCACGCCCTTGCCCTCGGGCGTGCGCCGCAACGCATGCAGCTGCGGCTGCCACAGCGCGAGCATGCGCTGCAGCGCGGCGCGCGAATGGCTCTCCAGCAGCATCTGCGCGCGCTCCACGTTGGCCACGCGCTGGATCGCCAGCGGCACGGCCGGATAGCGCATCACCTGCGCCGCACCTTCCAGTCCATCGGCCGCGGCGCTCGCCGCATTGAGAAAGGCCTGCGCCGCCTCCTGCGTGCGCGCATCGGCGCGCACCAGCGCCTGGTAGGCGAAGGGCGGCATCGCGGCGGCCTGCCGCTCCTCGAGCTGCTGCGCCGCGAAGGCCGGGTAGTCGTGCCGGCGCAGCGCCTGGAACAGCGGATGCTCCGCGTGGTGCGTCTGGATCCACATCTCGGCCGTGCTGCCCTGCGTGGCCAAGTAGGCGGCATCGCGGCCCGCGCGGCCGGCCGACTGCATCAGCAGGCTGAACAGCCGCTCGGGCGCGCGGAAGTCGCTCGAGAACAGCGCGCCGTCGGGGTTCACCGCGGCCACCAGCGTGATGCGGCGGAAGTCGTGGCCCTTGGCGATCATCTGCGTGCCGACCAGCACGTCGACCTCGCCCGCGTGCACGGCCGCGAGCTGCGACTCGAGCGCGCCCTGCTTCTTGGTGCTGTCGGCGTCGATGCGCGCGATGCTCACCGCGCTGCCGTCGGGCCGCTTCACCGCCGAGAACAGCTCGGCCAGGTGCTCCTCGAGCCGCTCGGTGCCGCGGCCCACGGGCGCGATGTCGAGGTTGCCGCAGACCGGGCAGGCACGCGGCACGCGTTCGGTGTGGCCGCAGTGGTGGCAGCGCAGCGTGCGGTCGATCTTGTGGAACACGCGGTAGGCGCTGCAGTGCGGGCACTCGCTCTTCCAGCCGCAGTCGCCGCAGGCCAGCACCGGCGCATAGCCGCGCCGGTTGAGGAAGATCATGCTCTGCTCGCCGCGCGCGATGCGCTGGCCGATGGCATCGAGCAGCTTGGCCGACAGCACGGTCTTCGCGGGCTGCAGCGTCATGTCGACCAGCCGCACCGTGGGCAGCTCGCCCGCGCCGATGCGCGAGGGCATGGCCAGCCGCACGTAGCGCCCGCCGGGGTCGCCGTCGGCCGGCGGGCGGCTCTGGTGCCAGCTCTCGAGCGAGGGCGTGGCCGAACCCAGGATCACCTTGGCCTTCTCGCGGTGGCCGCGCCACACGGCGAGGTCGCGCGCCGAATAGCGCGCGCCTTCCTGCTGCTTGTAGCTGGGGTCGTGCTCCTCGTCGACCACGATCAGCGCCAGGCCCGGCATCGAGGCGAACACCGCCATGCGCGTGCCCAGCACGATGCGCGCGGCGCCCGCATGCGCGGCCAGCCAGCTCGCGAGGCGCTGCGGGTTCGTCATGCCGCTGTGCAGCGACACCACCGCCTGCGCGCCGAAGCGCGCCTTGAAGCGGGCCTCGAGCTGCGGCGTGAGGTTGATCTCGGGCACCATCACCAGCGCCTGCGCCTCGGGCGAGCGCGCGAGCAGCGCGGCCACGCAGCGCAGGTAGACCTCGGTCTTGCCGCTGCCGGTGCTGCCGGCCAGCAGGAACGGGCCTTCCTCGGCCTCGATGCGCGCGAGCGCGGCGGCCTGCTCGGGGCTGGGCTCGACCGGGGAGGGCGTGCCGGTGTCGGCCGCGGCCTCGTCGTCGGCCGCCTTGCGCTTGAGCCGGCGCGCGAGTTGCACCGTGCTCAGGTCGCGCAGTTGCGGCGGCAGCGCGGCCAGCGCGATCTCGCCGATCGAGCGCTGGTAGTAGCGCCCGGCGAAGGCCACCAGGTCGCGCCAGGCCGGGCCCAGCGGCGCGAGCGCGTCGAGCGCGGCGGCCACCGGCTTGAGCGCCAGGTCGGGCGCGGCCAGCTCCTCGGCCGTCCGTGCCTCGGCATGCCAGACCACCCCGAGCACCTCGCGCCGGCCCAGCGGCACCCGCACCAGCGTGCCGGCCGGCAGCGGCGCGTCGCCGCCGTAGCTCAGCACGTCGCCCAGCGCGCTGTGCGCGGGCGTCTGCACCGCCACGTCGATGCGCCAGGGCAGGGCGGCGCCGGACGTCCCCGGACTGCCGTTCGTCGGCTCGCCGAGCAGGTCTTCGGAGGGAATGGGCCGGTTAGGGATGGTGTCCTCGTTGGCAGGGTTTGTTAAAGCAGTGTTGAGCAAAGTCACTTAAGTCATTGATTTTTCAGTGCTTTGCGGCCCGTCCAGAGTTTCTGTGGATAACTTTGTTGAAAACCGGGCTGGACTCGCCGCCAAGCCTTGAAAATCAAGGCTCTGGCTGGATTGCCCGCAAAAAGGGCAAAGTTCAAACTCCATATAAATCAACGACTTAGCTTCGCTATTGCTTTGGTAGCGGTGCCAGGACCGCCTAACGCAATCTTGCGCACTGCAACACGCGTTTTGTGCATAAGTCGGTCGCCGAAGCCCGTTTTGGGCCTTGACAAAGCCGCGGCGCCGCATTTTGGCCATCTTCTTTTCCACATCCGCCATGCCGGCGGGCGGCTGCGGCCGGCGGCCCGCGGGCCGTGTCAGGCCGGCTGCCGCAGCTGGCGCGATTGGGTGTGCACCGCCTGCACCAGCGCCGACACGTGCTCGGGCGGCGTGAACTGGCTGATGCCGTGGCCCAGGTTGAAGATGTGGGTCGGCCCGGCCGTCGCGCGGTCGCTGTGCGGCGCGCCGAAGGCCTGCAGCACCTTCGCCACCTCGGCCTCGATGCGCGCGGGCGGCGCGAACAGCACGTTGGGGTCGATGTTGCCCTGCAGCGCCTTGGCCTGGCCGTCGCTGCCCTCGGCCACGCGGCGGCGCGCGGCGCCGAGGTTCACGGTCCAGTCCACGCCCAGCACCTGGCAGTCGAGCGCGCGCATGTCTTCCAGCCAGAGCCCGCCGCCCTTGGTGAAGACGATGCGCGGCACCGGCTGGCCGTCGGGGCCGTGGCGCTTGAGGCCCGCGAGCACGCGCGCGGTGTAGGCCAGGCTGAATTCCTGGAACGCGCCGTCGGCCAGCACGCCGCCCCAGCTGTCGAACACCATCACGGCCTGCGCGCCGGCGTCGATCTGGGCATTGAGGTAGGCGGCCACGGCATCGGCATTGACCGCGAGCACGCGGTGCATCAGGTCGGGGCGGCCGTAGAGCATGCTCTTCACGAGCCGGTAGTCGCTCGAGCCCGCGCCCTCGACCATGTAGCAGGCCAGCGTCCAGGGGCTGCCCGAGAAGCCGATCAGCGGCACGCGGCCGTCGAGCGCCTTGCGGATCGAGGCCACGGCGTCGAAGACGTAGCGCAGCTTGTCCATGTCGGGCACTTCGAGCGCGGCCACCGCGGCCTCGTCGCGCAGCGGGCGCGCGAAGCGCGGGCCCTCGCCCGCCTCGAACGAGAGGCCCAGGCCCATCGCGTCGGGCACGGTGAGGATGTCGGAGAACAGGATCGCCGCGTCGAGCGGATAGCGCGCCAGCGGTTGCAGCGTGACCTCGGTCGCGTAGTCGACGTTGGTGGCCAGTCCCATGAAGCTGCCCGCCTGTGCGCGGGTGGCGACGTACTCGGGCAGGTAGCGGCCGGCCTGGCGCATCAGCCAGACGGGCGTGTGGTCGGTGGCCTGGCGCCAGCAGGCTCGCAGGAAGGTGTCGTTTTGCAGGGGGGCGAAGGGCATCGGGCGATTGTCGCAGGGCCCTTCGTACCAGGTCCGAGGCCGCCGGTTCCGCGTCAGCCGGCCTGCACGATCCCCGACACGTCGAGGAGGTACATCTGCCGCTGCGACTCGTGCACCGAGTCGATGCAGACCTGTCGCCCATCGCGGCTCCAGCGCGGATGCAGGTCGCAGCGGTTCTCCTTGCCCAGCGCGGGCGTGGCGTAGAAGCTGCCCAGCGCATGGCGCCGGCCGGTCTGCATGTCGAACAGGAACAGCACGCGCTCGTGCGTGCGCGCATCGGGGTAGGTGTCGCTCAGCAGCCAGCGCCGGTTCACGGGCGAGAAGCTCATGTGGCCGTTCTCCACCAGCACGCCTTCGCCGATGGCCTCGACCGCGCCGCCGACGCTGTCGTGGTACAGGTGGTAGCGGATCCTGCCCGCGTGCGGGCTCCAGACGACGATGTGCTCGTCGTCGCGCCACAGCGGGTGCGAGATCTGGTATTCGGACTTCTCGTAGTCGAAGGTGCCGACGGCATCGGGGTCGAAGTCCCGCGCGAGCTGCGGCAGCGGATGGTCCGAGCACTCGAGCAGGCGCAGGTCGGAGCCGTCGGGGTTCATCGTGAGCAGCCGGTGCAGGAAGCAGGTCTCGTCCTCGACGCGCTCGGTCCAGCGGTGCAGGAACAGCACGCGCGAGGACGACGGGTTGATCTCGATGTGGCTGACCCAGTGGATCGCCCGGTCCATCGAGGCGCGCGGATGGAAGCGGCGCAGGTCCTGGTAGCTCAGGACCAGCCGCGTGCCGCCCGTGGCCAGGTCGATCGCATGGATGCCGTCGCTCTCCGGCGCGAGCGGCAGCTCGAAGGGGCCGCCGGCCTCGCTGTAGCCAATGGTCCGGTGCGTGACGTACAGGCGCCGGTAGTCCACGCTCAGGGCGTAGCGGCTGTCGGGCGCGACCACGTAGACGGGCATCGGCAGCACGCGCCGGGCGCCGCTGTCGAGGTCGACGATCGTGGACCCGAAGCCCGGATAGAAGGCGCCGGCATCGTCCGTGCGGCAGTTGTAGATCAGTTGGCGGCCCGGTGCCCCGTCCAGCCATTGCAGCTGGCTGCCCATCTGCCAGTTCCAGGCCGTGGTCTCGCCGAGCACATGGAAACGGTCGCCGTCCTGCAGGTCGAAGCAGCCGATGCGGGCGCTGGAGTCCGGCCGCAATTCGGTGTCCATCCAGGGCACCTGCTGCGCCAGCAGGTAGCGCCCGCTGCGGTCCCAGGCGCTCTTGTCGTAGTAGCCGAAGAAGTGGTGCCGGCCATCGTCCGTTCCGACGCGGCGGCAAGCGGCGGGTGCGAAGCCCGTGAAAAGCGGATCGGTCATCGCGTCCTCATTCCGCGGCGATGCGGCCTTGCTGGATCACCTTGTCCCAGCGCAGCTTCTCGGCCGCGACGAAGCGGGTCGCGGCCTCGCGCGTGCTGGCCACCGGGGTCATGCCCTGCTCGGCCAGCCCCTGGGCGAACTCGCTCGACGAGACGATGCGGCGGATGTCCGCGTTGAGCCTGTCGGCGATGGCGTCCGGCAGCCTGGCGCTGGCCGCCACCGTGGTCCACGAGGTGGCCTCGAAGGCCGGGAAGCCGGCCTCGATCGCGGTCGGCACCTCGGGCAGGGCCGGCAGGCGGGTCTTGCCCGTCACGGCCAGGGCCTTGAGCTTGCCGCCGCGGATGTGGGCCAGGGTGGTCGGCGGGTTCTCGAACATCAGCTGGATCTGGCCGGCCAGCAGGTCGTTCAGCGCGGCCGAGCTGCCCTTGTAGGGCACGTGCACGATCGGCGCGTCGGCGGTGATCCGGAACAGCTCGCCGATCATGTGCACCGACGAGCCCACGCCCGCGGAGCCGAAGTTGAGGGTGTCGGGCGCCTTGCGCGCCAGCGCCACCAGCTGCTTCAGGTCGCCCGCGGGCAGGGAGGGCGTGGCCACCACCACGTGCGGCATCTCGGCCAGCACCGTGATCACCTTCAGGTCCTTCGCGGGGTCGTAGCTGAGTTTCTTGAAGACGCCATAGGTCGCGTGCAGTCCGACCGATCCGAGCAGCAGCGTGTAGCCGTCGGCCGGCGCATCGGCCACGAACTTGCCGCCGATGTGGCCGCCGGCGCCGGGTCGGTTCTCGACCACCACCGGCTGCTTGTAGAGCTTGCCCAGGCGGTCGGCGAGCATGCGGGCCTGCACGTCGGAACTGCCGCCGGCGGTGAAGGGCACCACGAGCCGGATCATCTGGTCCGGATAGGTCTTCGGCTCCGCGGCCTGCGATGCCGCCGCGGCGAGGCCGAGGGCGGCTGCGAGAAGGCCGAGGCCGACGGCCCGGCGCGGCCATTGCTGTGTCATGCGTGTTCCTTGCTGCGCGCCGCGTGGGGCGCGATGAATGGTGGGAATGGGCGCAGTCTAGGAACGCGGCATCATTCTGGAAAATTCAATCTTGTCGCCGGGCTATGCAGAAAAGATATGCCCTCGCGAACGCGCCCACGGCGCCGTCCCAGGAGTCCTTGCATGTCGCGACCATTGAACTTCCGCCAGATCGAGGCCTTCCGCGCGGTCATGCAGACCGGCACCACCACGGCGGCCGCGGCCATGCTCCACACCACGCAGCCCTCGGTGAGCCGCCTGCTCGCGCAGATCCAGAGCGCCACGCAGCTCAAGCTGTTCGACATCCACAAGGGGCGGCTGCGGCCCACGCACGAGGCGCGGCAGCTGTTCGAGACGGTGCAGCGTCATTTCCTCGGGCTCGACCGCATCGAGCAGAGCGTGGCCGTCATGCGCAAGTCGGGCGCGGGCTCGCTGCGCGTGGGCTGCACGCCGGCGCTGGGCCTGAGCGTCATGCCGCCGGTCATTCACGCCTTCTCGCGGCGCTACCCGCAGGTGCACGTGAACCTGCAGACCGTCGGCTCGCACGCGCTGCGCGAAGGGCTGCTCTACGGCCTGTACGACGTCGCGCTGACCACCTCGGGGATCAGCGACCCGCAGATCGAGGCCGTGCCGCTGCACCGCAGCGACGCGGTGTGCGTGCTGCATCCGGGCCATCCGCTCGCGAGCCGCGCCAGCCTGCACGTGCGCGACCTGAAGGACCAGGTGCTGCTCACCCTCAATGCCGACGACGAGATCCACCAGCAGTTCCTCGGCACCCTGCAACAGCACCGCGTGGAGGCGGCGGCGACGGTGGAGACGACCTACTCGGTCACGATCTGCATGATGGCCGCGCAGGGCACGGGCATCGGCATCGTCAATCCCTATGTCGCCTCGGTGTTCGCGCGCGACCTGAAGGTGCTGCCCCTGCGGCCGCGCTGCCCGGTCGAGGCCTCGATGGCCCTGTCGCCGCAGTCGGCGCCCTCGGCCATCGCCGAGGACTTCGTCGGGCTGCTGAAGGCCTACTTCCGCGATTTCGGAAAGGGCAAGGCCCTCTAGCGCGAGTGCCTCAGACCGCCGGCACGCGACGCGCGTCGGCCGGGCTCACGTTGCGGCGGTAGAGCACCAGCGTCGCCACCAGCCCGCAGACCGCGGCGGCCGTCATCCACAGGCCCGGCGCGCCCTTGTCGCCGGTCATCTCGATCAGGCCGGTGGCCACGGCCGGCGTGAAGCCGCCGAACAGCGCGGTCGCGAGGCTGTAGGCCAGCGAGAAGCCGGCGGTGCGCACGCTGACCGGCATCACCTCGGTCAGCGCCACCACCATCGCACCGTTGTAGCTCGCGTAGAGGAACGAGAGCCACAGCTCGACCTCGAGCATGCGCGCGAAGCTCGGCGCGCCGACCAGCCACTTGAGCGACGGATAGGCCGTGAGGATGGTCAGCACGGTGAACGCGATCAACAGGGGCTTGCGACCCACGCGGTCCGACAGCGCGCCCATGATCGGCAGCCAGATGAAGTTGGAGATGGCCACGCACAGCGTGACGACCAGCGCGTCGGTGGTGCTCAGGTGCAGCACGGCCTTGCCGAAGGTCGGCGTGTAGACCGTGATCAGGTAGAAGGACACGGTGGTCATCGACACCAGCATCATCCCGGCGATCACCAGGCCCCAGTTGGCGACCATCGAGCGGAAGATCTCGCGCGCGTCGGGGCGGTGCTTGCGCGCCATGAACTCCTCGGTCTCCTGCAGCGAGCGGCGGATCACGAACAGCACCGGTACGATCAGGCAGCCGACGAAGAAGGGCACGCGCCAGTAGAAGTCGCCGATCTCCTGCGCGCTGAAAGTCACGTTGAGCCAGTAGCCGAGCGCGGCCGCCACCACGATGGCGACCTGCTGGCTGGCCGACTGCCAGCTCACGTAGAAGCCCTTGCGGCCCGGCGTGGCCATCTCCGACAGGTAGACCGACACGCCGCCGAGCTCCACGCCGGCCGAGAAGCCCTGCAGCAGGCGCCCGATCAGCACCAGCAGCGGCGCCGCGAAGCCGATGGTGGCGTAGGACGGCACGCAGGCGATCAGCAGCGTGCCCAGCGCCATCAGCGCGAGCGTGACGATCAGGCCCTTGCGGCGGCCCACGCGGTCGACGTAGGCGCCGAGGAAGATCGCGCCCAGCGGCCGCATCAGGAAGCCGGCGCCGAAGGTCATGAAGGTCAGCATCAGCGAGGCGAACTCGTCGCCGGCCGGGAAGAAGGCCTTCGAGATCTGCGTGGCGTAGAAGCCGAACAGGAAGAAGTCGAACATCTCCATGAAGTTGCCGCCGGTCACGCGCAGGACGGTGGCGAACTTGGAACTGGAGGCGGTGGTGGCCGCGCCTTTGGACGCTGTGGTCATGTGTGGAGTCCCCTGGGTTGTGCGTGCGCGATGTGTGCACCCCGAGGGTAGGAAGCATTGCCCGACGGCAAGCTGACGCGCGTGGTCAGGTACCTGTCAAAGCCGGCCCCAAAAGAAAAGAGGCGCCGCGGCGCCTCCTGGTGAATGACCGACCCGGGGACGGGCTCAGGTCTTGTACTTGATCGAGCAGCCGTAGGGCCGCGTGCTGGCCGCCGTGATCGGCTTGTTGCCGAAGGCCTCGCCGAGCGCCTGGTTCACGTAGTTGACCGCAGTCTTGATGTCGTCGGCGCGCGCCGAGGCGATGGAGTCGATGCCGCCCGCATACACCAGCGTGCCCTTGGGATCGATGATGAAGATGTGCGGCGTGGTGCGCGCGCCGTAGGCCTGGCCGATCATGCCGTCCTCGTCCATCAGCACCGCGGTGGGCGCGGCCGACTGCGACTTCATCCAGTCGGCCAGCGCGGCCGGCTTCAGGTAGTCGCTGGCGGCGCGCTCGGTGGAGTTGATGGCCAGCCAGACCACGCCCTTGTCGGTGGCGGCCTTCTGGGTGGCGGGCATGTTGCCGCTGCCATAGTGCTTGCGCACGAAGGGGCAGCCGGGATTGGTCCATTCGAGCACCACGAACTTGCCCGCGAAGTCGGACAGCTTGTGCTTGGCACCGCTGGTGTCGACGGCGACGAAGTCGGGCGCCTGCTGGCCCACGGCGGGCGCGGCGAAGGCGTTGTTGCTCACGAGGAAGGTGGCGCCCAGCGCGACGGCGGCGGCCATGACGGCGCGGCGCGAGGCACGGCTGAGAGCGGCGCGGGCTCGGCGCGCGGCGCGCACCGAGCGCGAGTCGGGGCGCAGCTCGGTAGACGGGGGGAGGGACATGGGCTGATCGAACTCCATGGAGATATTTCCGAATGACGGCGACAGCTTAGAGCGGTTTTTTCATGTGCCTGTGACAACCCATGTCACAGCCGTGGTCAAAGCGCGGCGAGTGCCGCGCGGACCTCGTCCTTGCCCAGGATCTCGGTCAGCACCACGGGTGGCTTGCCCGGGGCCTGCAGCACGTAGACCGGCACGCCGCTGCGGCCGAGCGCGGTCAGCGCGGCGGTGATCGCGGGGTCGCGGCGGGTCCAGTCGGCGCGCAGCATCGCGACCTTCTTGTCGTCGAAGGCGGCCAAGAGCTCGGTGTCGGACAGCGTGGTCTTCTTGTTGTATTGGCAGGTCACGCACCAGGCGGCAGTGAAATCGATGAACACCGGGCGGCCGTCGCCGGCCAGCTCGGCCACGCGCTCGGCCGACCAGGGCTGCCAGCGCGCTTCCTTCGAGCCCGCGGCGCTCGCGAGCTTCGCGGGTTCGACGGTGGTCAGCACGTTGCGGCCGATGGCGCTGGTGAGCACCACGGTGAAGCCGATCAGCACGGTGGCGATCACCAGCCGCGAGCGGCCGCGCAGCGTGAGCGCCCAGACGATCGCCGACAGGCACACCAGCAGCGCCAGCAGGGTGCCGGCGCCGTCGATGCCGGTCTGCTGGCCCAGCACCCAGACCAGCCAGGCGACGGTGGCAAACATCGGGAAGGCCAGCAGCTTGCGCAGCGTGCTCATCCACGGGCCGGGCTTGGGCAGCAGCCAGGCGATGGCCGGCACGAATCCCGCCACCAGGTAGGGCAGCGCGAGGCCGAAGCCCAGCGCGGCGAACAGCAGCAGCGCCTGGCCGGCCGGCAGGCCGATCGCGAAGCCCAGCGAGGCGCCCATGAACGGCGCGGTGCAGGGCGAGGCGATGACCACCGCGAGCACGCCCGAGAGGAAGTCGTTGGCGATCGGGTGCTTGGCCTGCGCGCTGCACACCGATGAGGGCACGGTGCGCATGAACTCGAACACGCCCACCAGGTTCAGGCCGATCAGCGTGAACAGCGCGGCCAGCACCGCCACCACCGCGGGCGACTGCAGCTGGAAGCCCCAGCCCAGGCCGGCGCCGGCCGCGCGCAGCGCGAGCATGGCGCCGCCGAGCGCGAGGAAGGACAGCATCACGCCGGCCGTGTAGGCCAGCCCGGCCTGCCGGTGCGCGCTGCGGTTGCCGGCCTGGCGCGCGAAGCCCAGCACCTTGATCGCGAGGATCGGGAACACGCAGGGCATGAGGTTGAGCAGCAGGCCGCCGAGGAAGGCGCCGAGCAGCGCGGCCAGCAGCGTGCCCATGGGCTGGGGCGCGATCTCGTTCGAGGCGGCGGCGGTCTTCACGGCGTCTGCCGCGTTGGCGGCCAGTGCCGCCTGCAGCGCGGGCGAGACCTGGGCGGCGGGCGCGGCGGCGGCCGCGGGCCAGCTGCCGCTCACGGGCGGCTCGGCGCGCCAGGCGATCGGCTGGCCGGGCTGGCGGTCGGCCTCGGCCAGCGCCACCACCACCGGCATCGCCGTGGGGCTCGCGCTGCGCTGGTCGGCCAGCGGCAGCGTGGCGGTCCAGGTGCCGCCCTGCCAGGATTGGGTCCAGTCCTTGCCGGAGACGGCCGCGGTGCGGATCACCTCGGGGGTCTCGGGGAAGAAGGCCAACGTCTTGCCCTGGGCAGCGGCCGGCAGGCCCTCGAGGCGCACTTGCAGGTTCTGGCCCTGCACCTCGATCGCGCCTGGCGCAGAGAGCTGTGCCGGCTGCGCGGCCTGGGCGGCGTCGAACTCGGCCTTGTGCAGCGCGGTCGAGCCCTGCACCGGCAGCGCCAGCGAGAACTCGCCTTCCTCGGGGATGCATTCCTTGCGGCAGACCAGCCACGAGGCCTTGAGCCGCACCTGGAGTTCGGCCGGCCCGCCCGCGCCCGTGAGGGCCAGCGGCGGCTTGAAGGTGCTCGCCACCTCGAGCGGCACCGGCAGCAGCACCGTGTTCTCGTAGCCGTAGTTGGCGAGGTTGCCGACCGGGATCTTCTTCGGCACCGGCCAGGCGATGTCGCCGGCCGCCACGCCGGGCGGCAGCGTCCAGCTCAGCTCGGTGGGCAGGCCGGAGTCGCCGGCGTTCTTCCAGTAGGTGTGCCACTCGGGCTGGTGCGCGATCTGCAGGCCGACCCAGACCGGCGCGCCGGGCGTCACGCCGTCGGGCGCGTGCGCCACCAGTTCGGCGCGCACATGCGGGGTGGTCACGACCGCGCCCGTCTTGGCTGGAGTCAATTGGGCCAGAGCCGGCATCCATGCTGTGGATGCTGCTATGAGAAGCGTAGCGAATCGGAGGCGCGTGAAGGTCATGCCGACAGTCGGAGCATTCAGGGGGAGCGAAGTTCCGGGCGGGATCAGGCGGCGGCCGCCCAGCCCAGCACCACGCGCCGGCTGTTGGCGCTCTTCTTCTCGATCTTGGTGACCACCACGGCGCCGATCTCGGCGGTGTTGGCCACGTGCGTGCCGCCGCAGGGCTGGAAGTCGATCTGGGCCTCGCCCTCGCCGCCGATGCGGATGGTGCGCACCGTGCCCGTGCCGCGCGGCGGCTGCACGCTCATGCTCTTGACCAGCGCCGGGTTGGCGTCGAGCTCGGCGTCGGTGATGGCGCCGACGGTCAGCGGATGGGCCGCGCCCACCAGCGCCGCGAGGCCGTGGGTCAGCGCTTCCTTGTCGAGCGGGTCGGTCATGTGGAAGTCGAGCCGCGCGTAGTCGGGCGTGATCGAGCAGCCGTTGACCGGCTGCGGCACCAGGTAGCAGAGCAGGTGGGTGGCGGTGTGGAAGCGCATCAGCCGGTGGCGGCGCTCCCAGTCGATGGTCGCGGTGACGGTGTCGCCGGGCTTCAGCGCGGCCAGCAGGGCCTCCTGGCCGGGTGCGGGCACGTGCACGATCTCGTCGGTGGCGCGGCCCTCGGCGTCCTTGCCCTTGCGGGTGTCGGCGATCGCGAGCTCGCCGCCGCCGGCCAGCGCCAGCACGCCGCTGTCTCCGGCCTGTCCGCCGCCCAGCGGGTAGAACACGGTGCGGTCCAGCACGATGCCGGTCTCGTCGATGCGCTCGACGCGCGCTTCGCAGGAGCGCAGATAGGCGTCGGCACGGAACAGGTCGAGGGTCATCCCGGCGATGGTAGCGGCGATGCGCGAACGGGGTGCGCCCACGCCGGAAAGCGCCCACGACCGACAGCCCCCGGGCCGCCGCCAGCCCGAAGATCGCCCGATGCGCGGCACCGGGCCGCGCCGCAACGCACGAAGGACGGCGCATGAAGACACGGCAGCAAGTACCCACCCCCAAGACGGCCGCGGCCCTGGTGGCGGCGGTCCTGGTCCCGCTGGTGCTGGCGGGCTGCGGCGAGGCGGCCAAGCTCACGCCCGAACTGACCACCGGCCCGCGGCCGCAGCTGGTGGAGCCCAACAAGACCCTGATCCCCACCGTCAACGTCGCGCCCGTGGTCGGCTGGAACGACACCGCCGCGCCCACGCCGGCCGACGGCCTCAAGGTGGCGGCGCTGGCGCGCGGGCTCGACCATCCGCGCTGGGTCTACACCCTGCCCAACGGCGACGTGCTGGTGGCCGAGAGCAACAAGCCGCCCAAGCCCGAGGGCACGACCGACGGCGGCAGCGGCCTGATGGCCAAGGCGCGCAACTTCGTGATGAACAAGCTGATGGCGCGCGCCGGCGCCGGCGTGCCCAGCGCCAACCGCATCACCCTGCTGCGCGATGCCGACGGCGACGGCGCGGCCGAGGTCAAGCAGGTGTTCCTCTCCAACCTCACCTCGCCCTACGGCATGGCCTTGGTGGGCAACGAGCTCTTCATCGCCAACGCCGATGCGCTCGTGAAGGTGCCCTACACCGAGGGCCAGACCTCCATCGATGCCAAGCCCACCGTGGTGACGCCGCTGCCCGCGGGCATCAACCACCACTGGACCAAGAACGTGATCGCCAACGCCGACGGCAGCAAGCTCTACGTGACCGTGGGCTCGAACAGCAACATCGGCGAGAACGGCCTCGCCGCCGAGGAGGGCCGCGCCGCCATCTGGGAGGTCGACACCAAGAGCGGCGAGAAGCGCCTGTTCGCGAGCGGCCTGCGCAACCCCAACGGCCTGGGCTGGGATCCCGACACCCAGGCGCTGTGGACCGTGGTCAACGAGCGCGACGAGATCGGCAGCGACCTCGTGCCCGACTACCTGACCTCGGTGAAGGACGGCGCCTTCTATGGCTGGCCCTGGAGCTACTACGGCGGCGTGGTCGACGTGCGCGTGCAGCCGCAGAACCCCGAGATGGTGGCCAAGTCGATCGCGCCCGACTACGCGCTGGGCTCGCACGTCGCGCCGCTGGGCCTGGCGTTCTCGCGCCCGGGCGGCATGCCCGAGCAGTTCGCCAGCGGCGTCTTCATCGGCGAGCACGGCTCGTGGAACCGCAAGCCCAAGTCGGGCTACAAGGTGGTGTTCGTGCCCTTCATCGGCGGCAAGCCCAGCGGCCCGCCGGTCGACGTGCTCACGGGCTTCCTCGATGCCCAGGAGAAGGCGCAGGGCCGGCCGGTGGGCGTGGCGCTCGACAAGAGCGGCGCGCTGCTGGTGGCCGACGACGTGGGCAACGTCGTGTGGCGGGTGTCGCGCGCGAAGCAGAACTAAGGACGCTCAGCCGCCGCGCACCGACGAGGGCCGCGCCACGAGCTGCGCGGCCGGGCCCTCGACCCGGTGGCGCGAGACATCGCCGCGCAGGTGGTCGAACAGCAGCGCGATCGCCTGCTGCGCCACCTCCTCCAGGTGCAGGTCGACCGCGGTGAGCGGCGGCACGCTGGTGCGCGCGCGCAGGCCGTCGTAGCGGGTCGCGACCATCACGTCGTCGGGCACGCGGCGCCCGCTCTGGACGATCGCGGCCAGCGCGCCGGCGGCGAAGGCGTCGACCGGCACGCAGAAGGCGTCGATGCCGGGATGGGCCGCGAGCAGCGCCTGCGCCGCCTCGTGGCCGCCGGCCTCGCCACGCACCTCCTCGACCAGCGACAGCAGCGGCAGCTGGCCGCGCGCGGCCATCGCTTCTTCATAGGCCGTGCGCGCCTCGAGGTAGGAGTTGCGCTGCGCCGCGCCCAGGATCATCGCGACCTGGCGCGCGCCCTGGCCGTGCAGGTGCTCGAGCAGCAGCCGCGTGGTGCGGCCCGAGTGGATGTCGACATAGGGCGGCATCACCGGCCCCTCGGCCGGCTTGCCGATGGCCACCACCGGCAGGCCGCGGCGCAGCAGGTTCGCGAGGTTGGGATCGCCGGCCGAAGGCTCGATGACCAGCGCGCCGTCGACGTCGAGCAGCTCCATCGGCACCAGGCCGTTCTCCATCGCGGGCGCCAGCACCAGCGCGAGGCCGCGGTCGAGCGCCGCCGCCGCGGCCACCGCCGCCACCTCCATCAGGAAGCCCAGCCGCGAGGGCCCGCCCGCCACCGCCAGCGGCATCGAGGACAGCAGGGCGATCATGTGCGCCTGCCCGGTGCGCAGCCGCTGCGCATTGCGGTTCGGCCGGTAGCCGAGCTTGGCGGCAGCGCGCTCGACGCGCGCGCGGGTCTCGGCATCGACCTGGCCGCGCGCGTTGAGGGCGTGCGACACGGTGGTCGGCGACACGCCGGCCTCGCGCGCCACGTCCTTGATGTTCGCCCGTGGCGTTCGCTCGGTGTTCATCCCGTATTGACCTTCCACGAAAGCGGTGCTTCAATTCCCAAATCGTTTTGGGCGTCTGCCCGGAATGTACTTCACCCGCTGCGGCGGATTTTTTTGCCAGTGCGCCCAAATCGATTTGGGCGCGGACCGATCCAAGGAAAAACGATCATGTCCCGTGCGAACGAGGTTGCGCCCGTCGATGCCGTGCTGCCCTTTTCCCAATTGCTGCTGTTCGGCCTGCAGCACGTGCTGGTGATGGCCGCGGTGCCGATCACCTCGGTGTTCCTGGTGGCCAAGGCGCTGGGCCTGTCGGCCGCGCTCACGGTCAACCTGATCAGCGCCACCTTCCTGCTGTGCGGGCTCGGCACCCTGCTGCAGTCCTTCGGACCGTGGAAGTTCGGCGCGCGGCTGCCCTTCGTGATGGTGCCGGGCGGCGCGCCGATCGTGATGTTCGTGACCATCGCCCAGCAGCGCGACCTGCAGACCGCCTCGGGCGCGGTGATCCTCACGGCGCTGTTCTATTTCCTGATCCTGCCGGTGTTCGCGCGCTGCCTGCGCTTCTTCCCGAAGATCGTCATCGGCACCCTGCTGCTGCTGGTGTCGATCAACCTGGTGAAGGTCTACGGCGGCATCATCGCCGGCAAGGCCGGCACGCCCACCTTCGGCGACCCGGTGAATATCGGCCTGGCGCTCGCCACCATCGGCTTCACGGTGCTGTTCGCGCGCCTGTTCAAGGGCATGCTGGGCCAACTCGCGGTGCTGCTGGGCCTGCTGGCCGGCACGCTCTTGGCGGCCGCCTTCGGGCTGATGGACTTCTCGCCCGTGGCCGCCGGCCCGCTGTGGAGCAGCCCGACCCTGCTGCCCTTCGGCCTGCCGCATTTCGATCTCGTGGCCGCGGTGCCGCTGCTGATCTTCAGCGTGATCTCGATGGTCGAGGCCACCGGCCAGACGGTGGCCGTGGCCGAGGTGGTGGGCCGGCCCATCGACCCGCGCGACGCGGTGCCGCGCACCGTGCGCGGCGACGCGCTGGTGTCGCTGCTCGGCGGCCTGTTCGGCACCTCGATGATCATCACCAGCGGCGAGAACATCGGCATCGTGCGCGCCACCAACGTGCGCTCGCGCTACGTCACGGCCATGGCCGGCGCGATCCTGGTGCTGATCGCGCTGTCGGCACCGCTGGGCCGGCTGGCCAGCGCGATCCCGGCCGCCGTGGTGGGCGGCACCGCGATGGTGGTGTTCGCGATCATCGGCACCATGGGCATCGACATGCTGCGCCGCACCGACCTGCACGAGCGCGGCAACATGTTCGTGCTGGCGGGTGCGCTGACCATGGGCCTGCTGCCGATCCTGGTGCCGGGGCTCTACAGCCGCTTTCCCGACACGCTGCAGCTGGTGCTCGGCAACGGCCTCGCGATGGGCTCGATCACCGCGGTGGTGCTCAACCTGCTGTTCAACCGGCCACCGGCCGAACGCGCGGCGCCCCTGCCGTCGGCGGTGCCGCCGCCGGTCTCGCCGCAGTGAGTTTTTCTTTTTCTTCTTCTCTCCCGGATCCAGACATGTCCCCTGATCACGAGGCCGCGCCTTTCGCGGCTGGCGAGCTGCTGCTCGTGCCCGACCACCTGATGCTGCGCGACGGCCCGGCCACCGGCCACGCCGTGCACATCGCCGACGGCCGCTTCGCCGACATCGGCCCCGCCGAGCTGCTGGCCGCGCGCCATCCTCGACTGGTGCCGCAGCGCCTGCCGGGCCGGCTGCTGATGCCCGGCATGATCGACGCGCACCACCACCTCACGCAGTCCTTCGGCAAGTCGCTGGCCTACGGCGAGCCGTCCGAGATCTTCCGGCGCGTGTGGGTGCCGCTCGAATCCAGCCTCGACGACGAGTTCGTCTACCTCGCGACCAAGCTCGCGGCGCTCGAGTCGCTGCGCGGCGGCTTCACCACCGTGTGCGACGCCGGCACCCGCGCGCCGGGAGACATCGGCGCCATGGCGCGCGCGCTGCACGAGACCGGCCTGCGCTGCGTGCTCGGGCTGATCTGCAACGACGGCGGCAACGAGAGCAGCGATGCCGAGCGCCGCGCGCTGAAGGCGCAGGCCGAGCGCTTCCTCGCGCGCTGGCAGGGCGATGCGCTCGTGCATCCCTCGCTCGCGATCTCGGTGCCCGAAGCGGCCTCCGACGAGATGCTGACGACCGTCTCCGCGCTGTGCGCCGAGGCCGGCACCGTGTTCCAGACCCACGTCAACGAGCACCTGGCCTCGGTCGAGCGCTCGGTGGTCGCGCGCGGCCGGCGCCCGCTGGAACTGCTCGCGCAGCTGGGCGCGCTCGGCCCGCAGGTGCTGATCGCGCACGGCACGCTGGTGACGCCGCCGGAGCTCATGCTGCTGCGCGACACCGACACCGCCGTCAGCTACAACCCGGTCGCGAGCCAGTGGAAGGGCAACGCGGTGGCGCCGGCCCATCTGATGGCCGCGCTCGGCATCCGCTTCGGTTTAGGAACCGATGCCACGCGCAGCGACGGCTTCCGCCTGATGGATGCGGCCGAGGCCGCGCAGAAGATCGCCTTCGGCCTGGCCGTGGGCGATGCTTCCAGCGGCGGCGGCTGGACCTGGTTCGACCATGCGACGCACGAGGGCGCGCGCGCCGCGGGCCTGGGCGCGCGCACCGGCGAGATCGCCGTGGGCAAGGCGGCCGACTTCCTGCTCGTCGATGTCGACACGCCCGAGATGTGCACCTCGGTCGACCTGACCTGGGACCTGGTGCGCCTGGGCAACCGCGACCAGATCGAGGCGGTGTTCGTGGCCGGCCGGCTGCGGCTGTGGAAGGGCTGGCCCACCGACTGGGACGCGCGCGCACTGCAACGGCAGCTCGCGCGCACCGCCCAGGCCGCGATCGCGCGCGCGCCGATCGTGCGGCTGCATCCCACGGCCGCCGAGCACCGGCGGCAGGTCGCCCGATGAGCGCGCAGCACCTCGTGCTGATGTCGCTGGCCGTGCTGGTCGCCGCCTTCGTGCAGGGCGCGACCGGGGTCGGCTTCGCGCTCATCGCCGCGCCGGTGATCGGCCTCGTGCGCCCCGAGCTGCTGCCGGTGTGCGTGCTGGTGCTGATGCTGCCGCTGAACCTCTACGTGGCCTGGCGCGAGCGCGGCGCCATCGACGGCACCGGCGCGCGCTGGATCACCGGCGGGCGCGTCGCGGGCACCGCGGGCGGCCTGTGGGTGCTGGCGGCACTCAGCGCGGGGCAGCTCTCGCTGTTCGTCGGCGCCTCGACCGTCGCGGCCGCGCTGGTCACCCTGCTGATGCCGGCCTTCTCGCCGGGGCGCGGCGCCTTCGTCGGCGCCGGGCTGGTCACGGGCATCACCGAGACCGCCACCGGCATCGGCGGCCCGCCGCTGGCGCTGGTCTACCAGCACCAGCCGGCGCCCACCATGCGCTCGACCATCGCGCTGTGCTTCCTGCTCGGCGAGCTGGTCTCGCTGGCCGTGCTGCTGGTCACCGGCCGCGTCGGCCTGCCGCAACTGCAGGCGGCGGCGCTGCTGCTGCCGGCGCTGGTCGTGGGCGCGGTGCTCAGCCGCCTCGTGCATCGCCGCGTGAACGGGCGGCTGCTGCGCATCTTCGTGCAGGTGTTCGCGATCGTCTCGGGGCTGGTGCTGCTGGTGAAGGCCTTCTGACTTCAGGCGCCGCGCTGCGCCTGCCAGGCCGCGCGGTCGAGCCGGTACAGGCAATGGCGGCGCAGCGGATGGCCCTCGGCCAGCAGCGGGTGGTCGAATTCACCGGCAGGGTCCTCGCGCATGCCCAGGCGCTGCATCACCGCGCTCGAGCGCCGGTTGGGCAGCGCGGTGAAGGACACGATCTCGTCCAGCCCGAGCTGCTCAAAGCCCGCGGCCAACGAGGCGCGCGCCGCCTCGCTCGCGAGGCCCTGGCCCCACCACTTGCGCGCGAGCCGCCAGCCGATCTCCACGCAGGGCGAGAAGGGCAGGGCATAGGCCGGCGCATTGAGGCCGGTGAAGCCGATCAGCTCGCCCGACTCCTTGTGCTCGGCGGCCCAGAAGCCCCACCCGTTCTGCGCGATGCGCTCGACGAAGCGCGCGACCAGTGCGTCGCTCTCTTCGCGCGACAACGTGGCGGGAAAGAATTCCATCACCTGCGGATCGGCGACCAGCGCGGCGAAGGGCGCGAGGTCGCTCTCGCGCCACTGGCGCAGGCGAAGACGGGGCGTTTCGGGTTCGATGAGCGTGCGGTCCATCGGGCGATTCTGGCGCAGACAGACGGCAGCGCCGATCGCTCGTTTATGTCATGAGGTGATATATTTGCGCGCTTTCGCGCCACCGGCTTCCGGCCCCTCCATGTCCACCTCCACCCATCGCCGCGGCGACTTCGCGCTCGATGCGCGCCTGCTGCGCATCGCCAGCCTGGCGGCCGTCATCGGCGCCGCGAGCACCGTGGCCGCGCGCGTGCTGCTCGACCTGATCCGCTTCTTCACCAACCTGTTCTTCTTCCAGGACTTCTCGCTGGCCGACCGCTCGCCGGCCGGCCACACGATGGGCGCCTGGGTGATCGCGGTGCCGGTGCTCGGCGGGCTGGTGATCGGGCTGATCGCGCGCTACGGCTCCGAGAAGATCCGCGGCCACGGCATTCCCGAGGCCATCGAGGCGATCCTGTTCGGCCGCAGCAAGATGTCGCCGAAGGTGGCGGTGCTCAAGCCGCTGTCCTCGGGCATCGCGATCGGCAGCGGCGGGCCCTTCGGCGCCGAGGGGCCGATCATCATGACCGGCGGCGCCATCGGCTCCCTGATCGCGCAGCACTTCCACCTGTCGGCGGCCGAGCGCAAGGCGCTGCTGGTGGCCGGCGCCACCGCGGGCATGACGGCGGTGTTCGGCACGCCGGTGGCCGCGGTGCTGCTGGCGGTCGAGCTGCTGCTGTTCGAGCTGCGCCCGCGCAGCCTGCTGCCGGTGGCGATCGCCTGCGCGGTCGCTGGCTTCACGCGGCCGCTGCTGATGGAGGCCGGGCCGCTGTTCCCGCTGCAGACCGCGGCGCCGGGCCCGCTCGCGCTGCTGTCGTGCGTGGTGGCCGGACTGCTGTGCGGCGCGCTCTCGGCCAGCCTCTCGCTGTCGCTCTACAAGGTCGAGGACCTGTTCGGCAAGCTGCCGCTGCACTGGATGTGGTGGCCGGCGCTCGGTGGCCTCGCGGTGGGCATCGGCGGTTATTTCGAGCCGCGCGCGCTCGGCGTGGGCTACGACGTGATCGGCGACCTGCTGCACAACCAGCTGGCCTGGCAGGCGGTGCTCGCGCTGATCGCGGTCAAGGCGATCATCTGGGTGATCGCGCTCGGCTCGGGCACCTCGGGCGGCGTGCTGGCGCCGCTCTTGATGATGGGTGCGGCGCTCGGCGCGGTGCTCTCGCACCTGCTGCCGGGCGGCGACCCGATGCTGTGGCCGCTGGTCTGCATGGCCGCCACGCTCGGCGGCACCATGCGCGCGCCGCTGATGGCCACCGTGTTCGCCTTCGGTCTCACGCACGACAGCAATGCGCTGCTGCCGCTGCTCGCCACCTCGGCCACCGCCTACGGCTTCACCGTGCTCACCATGCGGCGTTCGATCCTCACCGAGAAGATCGCGCGCCGCGGCCATCACATCTACCGCGAGTACGGCATCGATCCGCTCGAGCGCCAGTTCGTGGAAGAGGTGATGACGCGCGAGGTGCGCACCATCGACGCCGCCCTGCCGGTGGCCGAGGCGCTGGCCATGTACTTCGGCGAGGGCCAGGCGCACCGCGCGTTCCCGGTGCTGCGCGGGCGCGAGGTGATCGGCGTGGCCGACCGCGCCGTGCTCTCTGCCTGGAGCACCGGCACCGTGGGCGATGCCGTGGCCGGCACGCCGCCGGTGGTCGCGCTGCCCGGCGAGAACTGCCGCGCGGTCGCCACGCGGCTCGCGCGCCACGGGCTCGAGCGGCTGCCGGTGGTGCGCGATGCCGATTCGCGCCTGCTGGTCGGCATCGTGGCACGCAGCGACCTCATCAAGCCCTCGCTCGCGCACTTCCACGAGGAAGAGCAGCGCGAGCGGGTGCGCAGCCTGCGATGGAGAAGCTGAGCTTCGTTCAGAACCCGGCCAGCACCACCTTGCCCTGCGCCTTGCCGCTTTCGATCAGCGCATGGGCGCGGCGCAGGTTGGCGGCGTTGATGGTGCCGAAGCTCGCGTTCGCGGTGGTGCGCACGCGGCCGGCGTCGACCAGCGCGGCCACCTCGGCCAGCAGCGCGCCCTGCTCGGCGATGTCGGGCGTCTCGAAGCGCGAGCGCGCGAACATCATTTCCCAGTGCAGCGACAGGCTCTTGGTCTTCAGCGGCATCGCGTCGAGCGTCTTCATGTCGTCGATCACCGCGAGCTGGCCCTGGGGCTTGAGGCTCTCGATGATCTGCGCGTAGTGCTGCTCGGTCTGCGTGAGGCTCGCGACCATGTCGACCTCGGCGATGCCGGCGGCCTTGAGCTCGGCCGCGAGCGGCTTCGAATGGTCGATGACGAGGTGTGCGCCCAGTTCCAGGCACCAGGCGCGGGTCTCGGCGCGCGAGGCGGTGGCGACCACGCGCAGCTGCGTGAGCTGGCGCGCGAGCTGGATCAGGATCGAGCCCACGCCGCCGGCGCCGCCGGTGATCAGCAGGGTCTGGCCCGCGCCGCCGCCCTTGGGCACGCGCAGACGGTCGAACAGCAGCTCGTAGGCGGTGATGGTGGTCAGCGGCAGCGCGGCGGCCTGGGCATCGTCGAGCGTGCCCGGCGCGATCGCGGCGATGCGCTCGTCGACCGCGTGCAGCTCCGAGTTGGCGCCGGGGCGCACGATCGAGCCCGCGTAGTAGACGCGGTCGCCGACCTTGAAGCCCGTCACGCCCGCGCCGATGGCCTCGACCGTGCCGACCGCGTCCCAGCCCAGCACCTTGGCCTGGCCGGCCTCGGGCGCGGCGTTCCTGCGCACCTTGGTGTCGACCGGGTTGACCGACACCGCCTTCACGCGCACCAGCAGGTCGCGCGCGCCGGGCTGGGGCGCGGGCAGCTCGATGTCCTGCAGCGCTTCGGGGTGGTCGATGGGGAGGGGCTGGTAGTAGCCGACGGCTTTCATGGCGGTTCCTTTGTGGCGGATCTGGAGATGAAACGAATGTAGGGCGACAATCCCGATTTGATAAGACTGGCTAGGCGAGCAACACTTTCAAATGAAAATTGAAAATACCTCGGACCTGCGGGTGCTGGTGCAGACCGCGCGCGCCGGCACGCTGACGGCCGCGGCCCATGCGCTGGGCATCACGCCGGCGGCCGCCAGCGCCACGCTCAAGCGGCTCGAGACGCAGCTCGGCGCGCGCTTGTTCGAGCGCTCCACGCGCGCCATGCGCCTCACGCCGCAGGGCCAGACCCTGCTCGACTACGCGGTGCGCGCTTTCGAGCTGCTGGCCGAGGGCGAATCGCTGGTCACGGCCGACCGCGGCGAGCTGGTCGGCACGCTGCGCGTGGCCGCGCCCTCGGACCTCACGCGCAGCACCCTGCTGCCCTGGTTCGACGAGTTCCTCGCGCTGCACACGGGTGTGCAGCTGTCGCTGTCGGTGGGCGACCGGCCGCTGGACGTGATGCGCGACGAGGTCGACGTGGCGCTGCGCTACGGCGCGCTGGCCGATTCGCGGCTGGTGGCGCGGCCGTTCGCGATGACCAATCCCTTGTTGACCGCCTCGCCGGACTACCTGCGGCGGCATCCGGCGCCGAAGGTGCCGCAGGACCTGGTGCATCACAACTGCCTGATCTTCAATCGCGGGGGGCGGCTGCATCGGGTCTGGCGCTTTGCGCAGAACGGGCAGTGGACGGAGGTGCGGGTCGATGGGAACCGCAGCGTGGACGATGCTTCGCTGGCGCGCGAATGGGCGGTGGCGGGGTATGGGGTGACCTTGAAGTCGGCGCTCGATGTGCGCGGTGACATCGAAGCCGGGCGGCTGGTGCATCTGATGACGGATTGGGAGACGGAGCCTTATCCGTTGCATGCTTTGTTGCCTAGTGGGCGGTTTGTTGCGGCTCGGGTTCGGGCTTTGGTTGATTTCCTGGCTTTGAAGTTTGATGTGTTGGGGCGGGGTGTTTACTCTGGGTAGGGCGTTGGCCGGGTCTCGCCCCGGCGGGCGAGTCACTTTCTTTTGCTTCGCCAAAAGAAAGTAACCAAAGAAAAGGCGACCCACTGTCTGCGACCCCTTCGCTGCGCTACGGGGCAACCTGCGGTGCTCGCGTTTCGCGGGGTCTCGCAGAACTCGCTCCGCTGCGCTGCGCTCAGACAGCTGCGAGCCCTTATCCGCGAAACGCTGCGCTCCTCGGCGCAGCCAGAGGGGTGGGTCGGGCCATCGCTGCGCTCGGCCACAGATACCCGACGGGCCTTCGCTTCGCTCGGCCCCGGTGGAAGAAGACCCAGGGCCTTCGCACTTGCACCCCCCACACAAGGACGCGCCACGGCGCGTTGACCCTGATCCCCTCTGGCTGTGCCGAGGAGCGCAGGAGAAAGCGGGATAAGGGCCGCAGCTGTCTGAGCGCAACGAAGTGGAGCGAGTTCTGCGGACCCCCGCTTTCTCCGAGCACCGCAGGTTGCCCGCAGCGAAGCGGAGGGACACAGACAGCGGGGTCGCCTTTTCTTTGGTTACTTTCTTTTGGCGAAGCAAAAGAAAGTGACTCGCCCGCCGGGGCGAGACCCGGCCAACAGCCTCAACAAAAAAAGACACCAGCCCGCCAACCGCAATTCAAATCATCGGCGTAACCGCCCCATCCATCGCCACGATAGCCCCCGTCACATAACTAGCCTTCCCCGAAGCCAGAAACAGCACCGTATTCGCCACCTCCTCCGGCGTAGCAATGCGCCCCAGCGGCAGCCGCGCGGTGGCCCGCTTCAGCGCCTCGTCGGTATCGATGCCCTGCAACTTCGCATCCGCCTTCATCCCTTCGGCAAGCCGAGCAGTCAGCGTGAGTCCAGGATTCACCGCATTCACGCGCACCCCCTTGGCGGCATAAGCCGCAGCCATGCCAGCACTGACCAGCATCAGCGCCGCATTGGCGGCACCACCGGCCATGTGCACAGGGCTCGCGACCTTGCCGCCCTGCCCAATGACATTGACGATGGCCCCACTGCCGCGCTGCCCCATGCGCTTGACCACCGGGTCGATCATGTGGATGTAGCTGAAGTACTTCGCGTCCATCGCGTCGTGCCAGGCAGCGGGCGTGAGGTCGTCGGGCGGGGTGCGGCGCGCGGCGCCGGCCGAGTTGACGAGCACGTCGACGGGGCCGAAGGCCTGCTCGGCGGCGTCGAGGGCGGCCAGGGCGGCCGCCGGGTCCTTGAGGTCGGCGGCATGCAGCGAGACGCGGCCCTCGGCCTGCGCGTGGGCCGCGAGCAGTTCCTGGCGGCCCTGTTCCAGGTTGGCCGGATCGCGCGACACCAGGCTCACGCGGGCGCCCTCGCGCAGGAAGCCGAGCGCGCAGGCCAGGCCGATGCCCTTGCTGCCGCCGGTGATGAGTACGTGGCGGTCCTGGAGTTCGAGATCCATCTGAGTGTCCTTGTGGGTGGTTGGCGGAGTCGCGTGGATTGAATCACCGCTCTAAGATCGCCGGATGAACGCTCCCACGGTATCCCTGCCCCGCTTCTGGTCACAGCTGTCTACGCGCGACTTCGCCGCGCTCGATGTGGCAGCCACGGTGGCGGTGCTGCCGCTGGGCGCCACCGAGCAGCACGGGCCGCACCTGCCGCTCGGGGTCGACACGGTGCTGGCCGACGGCATCGTCGCGGCGGCGCTGCCGCTGCTGCCGGCCGAGCTGCCGGTGCTGTTCCTGCCGACCCAGCAGATCGGCCTGAGCCCCGAGCACGCGCGCTTCGCGGGCACGCTCACGCTGTCGGCCGAGACACTGATCCGCATGTGGAGCGAGATCGGCGCCGGGGTGGCGCGCGCCGGGGTGAAGAAGCTGGTGCTGTTCAACGCGCATGGCGGCCACGTGGGCGCGATGGACATCGTGGCGCGCGAGCTGCGCGCCGCGCACGGGCTGATCGTCTATTCCGCGAGCTGGTTCAACCTGCCGCTGGGCGAGGCGGGTGCCCGGTTCAGCGCGCACGAGCACCGCTTCGGCGTGCATGCGGGCGAGATCGAGACCTCGATGATGCTGGCGCTCGCGCCGCAGCTGGTGCGCATGGACGCGGCACAGGATTTCCGCTCCAGCTCCGAGCAGCGCGCGGCCGACTACGCGATCCTCGGCAACGGCAGGAGCGCGAAATTGGGCTGGGCGATCGAGGACTACAACGCGCAGGGCGCGGCGGGCAATGCGGCGGCGGCCACGGCGCCGGCGGGGCAGGCGGTCGTCGATGCCGCGGCGGCGCAGCTCGCGCTGCTGCTGGCCGAGGTGTCGCGCCTGCCGCTGAGCACCGCGAACACCGGCCCGCTGCCCTGAAAAAAGAGTGAGGGAAGAGCGGGGGCCGCTCAGGCCTTCGCCAGCACCTCGGCGAACATGCCCGAGTCGACGTTGCCGCCCGTCAGGCTGATGCCCACCGTCTTGCCGCGCCAGCGTTCGCGCTGCTGAAGCGCGCCCGCGAGCGCGGCGGCACCCGCGCCCTCGGCCACGTTGTGGGTGTCGCTGAAGAGGATGCGCATCGCCTCGGCCACCTCCTCGTCGCTGACCGCGATCACGTCGTCGGCCTCGCGCAGCAGCACCTCGAGCGACTCGGGCACGGGCACGCGGCAGGCCATGCCGTCGGCCAGGCGCGTGCTGACCGGCGACTCGACCGGATGGCGCGCGCGGAACGAATCGAGATAGGCGGTGGCATGGGCCGACACCACGCCGACGATCTTCGTGGCGACGCCGCAGTGCGCGCGCGCCGCGGCCGCGCCCGCGAAGCCCGAGCCCAGGCCGATGGGCACGAACAGCACGTCGGGCGGCGCGTGCTTCAGCGCCTCGAAGAACTCGACGTAGGCGGTCGACACGCCGCGCACCAGCTCGCGGTGGAACGAGGGCACGCGGTGCAATCCGTCGCGCTCGGCGAGCACGGCCGCATGCTCGGACGCGGCCTGGAAGTCCTCGCCGTGCTCGACCAGTTCGACGCCCAGCGCGCGCATCGCGGCGTTCTTCTCGACCGAGTTGCCGTGCGGCACCACGATGGTCGCGGCCAGGCCGTGGCGGCGCGCCGCGAAGCCCAGCGACTGGCCGTGGTTGCCGCGCGTGGCGCTGATCACGTGGCGCGCCCCGGGCTGCTCGCGCGCCAGCGTCTCGAAGTAGGTCAGGCCGCCGCGGATCTTGAAGGCGCCGACCGGCGTGTGGTTCTCGTGCTTGGCCCACAGCTTCGCGCCCAGGCGCCGTTCGAGCAGCGGCCAGGCGTACTGCGGCGTGGGCGGCATGGCCGCGTGCACGGTGGCGAGCGCGGCTTCCATTTCTTCGCGGGTGAATCGCATGGTGATCACTTTCTTTCGGTCAATGCGACACGCACCGCCAGCGCGGCCAGCACGCTGCCCATCACGTAGCGCTGCGCGCGCAGCCAGCCTTCGCTCTTCGACAGCACGGCCGTGATGCTCGCGGCGCCGACGATCATGGTCGTGTTGACCACGGCGCTGCTGGCCATCTGCGCGGCGCCGAGCTGCAGGCTCTGCAGCAGCACCGAGCCGCGCTCGGGATGGATGAATTGCGGAAAGAACGAGAGGTAGAACATCGCCACCTTCGGGTTCAGCAGGTTGGTGAGGAAGCCCATGCGGAACAGCTTGCCCGGCGGGTCGGCCGGCAGCGCGCGGGCCTCGAAGGGGGCCGTGCCGCCGGGGCGCACCGCCTGCCACGCGAGCCACAGCAGGTAGGCCGCGCCCGCGAAGCGGATCGCGTCGAAGGCCAGCGGCACCGCGAGCAGCAGCGCCGTGAGCCCGAGCGCGGCGGCGCACAGGTGCACCAGGAAGGCCATCAGCACGCCGCCCAGCGAGATCAGCCCGGCACGGCGGCCCTGGATCAGGGTGCGCGAGACGCAATAGATCATGTTCGGCCCGGGCGTGAGCGCGAGCAGCAGCGAGGCGAGCGCGAACCAGGCGATTTCGGTCAGGGTCAGCATGTCAGAGTCCTCGGGATTCCAGGGTGACGGGGCCGCGCGGCGTGTCGAACACGGCCACGAGGTTCGGCGCGCCGGCCTCGACCTTCAGCGCGCGCAGGCCGATGGCCGAGAGCGCGGCCGACAGCGCCGGCGCGCGCGGATGGGTGGCATGCAGCGAGCGCAGCGCGAGGCCCGAGGCCGGCATGGCGTCGACCGGATGCACCGGGCCCCACTGGATCAGCGTGGGCAGCGCGCCGTAGAACAGCCGCTGGCCGTCGTCGCGCACCGTGATCTGCCATTCGAGCCGGCCGGCCGCGGTGTCGCGCGAGGCCTCGAGCAGGTGGCCGCGGTCGATCTGCGCATGCTCCTCGCGCGCCAGGGCCTGGATGGCGGCGCGCGCATCGGGCACGCGCGCCACGAAGTGGATCAGCCGCGGGCCGTGCTGCGCGAGCCCGGCCTGCAGCTCGGCATCGTCGAGATCGAACCAGCGGCGCGTGTTCGGGCGCGACGGCGCCTGGCCCGGTTCGATCGCGATGATCTCGGCGTAGGCGCGCGGAAAGGCTTCGCTCGCGACGTTCAGCAGTCGGTTGTGCGTGCCCATCAGCGGATGTGCGCCGCCGGGCGCGGGCACGACGCCCAGCGTGGCCTCGCACCACGCCACGCCCTCGGCCAGCGAGGCGGCGGCGATCACGAGGTGGTCGACTTCGGCATGCATCGCGGTGTCTCCGTTCAGAGCGCGACGCTGCCGTCGACGCAGGTCACGGCATCGCCGCCGACCCAGATCCGGCCCTCGGCGTCGCGCTCGATGTGGACGCGGCCCGCGCGGCCCAGGCACTGGCCCTGCGCCGCCAGGTAGCGCGCGGGCATGTGGCCGTCGGCGATCAGCCACTCGGCCAGGCCCGCGTTGAGGCTGCCGGTGACCGGGTCTTCCTGCACGCCGATCGGCTCGGCGAAGGCACGCACCTCGAGGTCGATCTTCGCGCCGTCGTCCAGCGGCACGGCGGGGCGGTTGCCGAAGGCGCGCGCCTCGCGGTTCGAGCGGCCGATCAAGAGCGAGGTGTCGTGCACCGTGGGCACGCCGGCCACGCCGGCCTTCACGCCCAGCTCCTTGAGCGCGCGATGGTCGGGCGAGAGCGCGAGCACCGCGTCGGCATCCTCGAGCAGCAGGCCGAACCAGACCGGGCCGTTGTCGAGCACCTGCGCGGCGATCACCTGCTGCGCCTTCAGGCCCAGCGCGCCGGCCACCTTGGCCAGCAGCGCGGGGCTCGGCGCGCTGCGCTTGAGCGGCGGCGCCGCGAAGGCCAGCCGCGTGCCCTCGCGCCGCAGCGGCACCAGGCCCGCGCCGCACTGCTGCACCACCTGGCCCGGGGCCTTGGGCTTGCCGCCGGCCTGCAGCCAGGCATGGCAACTGCCGATGGTGGGATGGCCCGCGAACGGCAACTCGCCGCCGGGCGTGAAGATGCGCACCCGGTAGTCGGCCGCGGGATCGGTGGGCGGCAGCAGGAAGGTGGTTTCGGACAGGTTGGTCCACTGCGCGAAGCGCAGCATGGCCGCATCGTCGAGCTCGCTGCCATCGATCACCACGGCCAGCGGGTTGCCGAAGTAGGGATGGGCGGTGAAGACGTCGACTTGCTTGAACGGGCGGGTTTTCATTTCTTACTCGAGAGGGAGATCGAGCACGCCGCGCGCGCCCGGACGGATGAGCAGGTCGTTGAACCAGCGCTCGACATTCGGCCAGCCCGGCCGGCGGTATTCGGCGGCCGGCAGGTTGAACCAGCGGTGCGCCTCGCAGCCGATCGGGATGTCGGCCATGGTGAAGCGTTCGCCGGCGATGTAGGGGTGGCGCGCGAGGTGGGCGTCGAGCAGGCCGAACAGGGCCTCGCTCTCGCGCACCGAGGCGTCGATCAGCGCCGGCTGGCGTTCGGCCGGCGGCGTGCGCACCCATTGCACGAAGGCATCGCGGCTCGCGCGGTTGAGCGTGGTCTGCTGCCAGTCCATCCAGCGCTCGGCGTCGAAGCGCGCGGGCAGGTCGGCCGGGTAGAAGGCGCCGTGCGAGTACTTGGCGCAGAGGTAGCGCACGATCACGTTCGATTCCCAGAGCACCACGCGCTCCGCGCCTTCGCCGTCGTCGATGGTGGGCACCATGGCGTTGGGATTCAGTGCCAGGTATTCGTCGGTCTGCACCACGCCGAAGCGGCCGCCGGCCTCGGTGCGCTGGAAGTCCAGCCCGAGTTCCTGTGCGCACCACACCACCTTGCGCACGTTGATCGAGCTGATGCGGCCCCAGATGTTGAGCATGTCGTCGTCTTTCCTTGAAGCTTGGGTGTTCGTGTTCGGGTCAGTCCCGCATGATGCGCGCGGTGCCCGAGACGCGGATCGAGCTGCCGGGCGCGGCCGGGATGTCGGCATGCAGGCGCGACAGCATGCCCATGTCCTCGCCCTGCACCACGTCGATCGCGCCGCCGTGCGGCCAGCCGATATCGCGCAGGTAGCCGGCCAGCGCGGCGGTGGCGGCGCCGGTCGCGGGATCTTCGTAGACGCCGCCCGAGGCGAAGGGATTGCGCGTGTGGAAGCGCTGCGCGCTCTCGGCATGCAGCAGCACGATGGTCGTGAGATCGAAGCGGGCCATCAGCGCGCGGCCGGCCTCGAGCTCGTAGTGCATCGCCGCCAGCGCCGCGCGGCTCTCGAGCGCCAGCACCAGGTGATCGGCGCCCGCATGGGCGACGGCCGGCGGAATGCGCGCATCGAGCGCTGCCGCGTCGAGGCCGAACAGCGCCAGCGCGGCCGACAGCAGGGCCGGCACGGCGGCGGCGCTGCGCGTGGGCGGCGACTGCAGCGCGGCCTCGACGGTGGCGCCGTTGCGGCGGCCCTCGACCGTGATCCGCGCCTGGTTCAGCGTGAGCGGAAACACGCCGTCGCCCTGTTGCAGTGCGAGCGCCGCGCCGAGCGCGATCGTCGCGTGGCCGCAGAACGGCACTTCGGACTGCGGCGCGAAGTAGCGCACGCGCCAGCCGTCGCCGGTGCGCGCGGCGAAGGCGGTTTCGGAGAAGCCCACGTCGGCGGCGATGCGCTGCATCCGGGCCTCGGGCGGCAGGGCCTCGGCGATGACGACGCCGGCGGGATTGCCGCCTTGCTCGCCATCCGAGAAGGCCGCGATCTTCAGGACATTCATGGGGAGCCTCTTCAGCGCGGCACGGGCCGGTCGAGGAACAGCAGGCGCACCGCGAGCGCCAGCATCACGGTGGCGAGCAGGCCGCGCTGGAACTTCTCGGCGCCGGGGCGGCGCTGCAGCCAGCGGCCGACCTGTCCGCTGCAGGCGCCCAGCAGGGTGTTGAAGCCCAGCGCCGCCAGCGACAGCACGATGCCGAGCTGCACCAGCTGCAGCGGCACGCTGCCGCGCGCGGGATCGACGAACTGCGGCAGGAACACCATGAAGAACAGCAGCGCCTTCGGATTGACCAGGTTGTTCAGCAGGGCCATGCGCACGATGCGGCCGAAGCCGGCCGGCCGCGCCTGCGCGCCGAGCCGCAGGCCGCCGCCGCTGCGCAGCGCCTGCACGGCGAGCCACAGCAGGTACAGCGCGCCGGCATAGCGCAGCAGGTCGAAGGACGGCGGCCAGGCCGCCACCAGCGCGGTCACGCCGGTGGCGGCGAACAGCGTGTGCACCAGGTCGGCGGCCGAGATCCCGAGCGCCGCCGCGAAGCCGCCGCGCGGGCCATGGGCCACGCCGTGCGAGAGCACGAACGCCATGTTCGGGCCCGGCGACAGGAACAGCGCCAGCACCGCGAGCAGGAACAGCGAGAGGGTCGCGAGGCCGATCAAGGCAGGCTCCGGTGAATGCGCGCGCTCAGATCTGCGCGGCCGCGAGCTGCTTGTCGCCGGCCAGCGCGAGTTCCTCGCGCACGGTCTGCGCCAGCGCGGCGATCGCGGTGTCGATCTCCTCGACGCTCGCGGTCACGAACGACAGCCGCAGCGTGCGCGCGTCGCCCTCGCCGGCATAGAAGGGCGCGCCGGGCACGAAGGCCACGTTGCGCTCGACTGCCTTGGGCAGCAGGGTCACGGTGTCGATGCCCTCGGGCAGGCGTGCCCACAGGAACATGCCGCCCTTGGGCGCGTTGAACTTCACGTCCAGGCCGGCCATCTCGCGCGTGAGCGCGGCGCTCATCGCATCGCGCTGGCGCTTGTAGAGCGCGCGGATGGTGGGCACGTGGCGCTCGAGGAAGTTGTCCTTCATCACGGCCGACACCATGCGCTGCGTGAAGATCGGCGTGTGCAGGTCGACCGCCTGCTTGGCCTGCAGCAGCTTCGGGTAGATGGACTTGGGCGCCACCAGGAAGCCCAGGCGCAGGCCCGGTGCCAGCACCTTCGAGAACGAGCCCAGGTAGATCACGCCCTCGGGGTTGCGCGCGGCCAGCGGCGGCGGCGGGGCTTCGTCGAACCAGAGCTCGCCGTAGGGGTTGTCCTCGACGATCGGCAGGCCGGCTGCGGCGGCGGCGGCCGACACGGCGGCGCGGCGCTCCTCGGTCATGGTGCGGCCGGTGGGGTTCTGGAAGTTGGGCAGCAGGTAGACGAAGCGCGCGTCCTTGGCCTTGGCGACCAGGTCCTCGACGATCACGCCGTCGTCGTCGCTGGCCACGCCCACGGGGTTGGGTTCCATCGGGCCGAAGGCCTGCAGCGCGCCGAGGTAGGTCGGCGTCTCGACCAGCACCTTGCTGCCCGGATCGATCAGCACCTTGGCGACCAGGTCGAGGCCCTGCTGCGAGCCGGTGGTGATCAGCACCTGCGAGGGATCGACGTTCCAGGGCAGCATGTCGGCCACGGCCTGGCGCAGCGGCGCGAAGCCCTCGCTGGCGGCGTACTGCAGCGCGGCCTGGCCGTCGTTGTGCAGCACCTCGGCGCAGGCGTCGGCGAAGGCCTGGATCGGGAAGGTCTTGGGCGAGGGCAGGCCGCCGGCCAGGCTGATGATGCCGGGGCGCTCGGTGACCTTGAGGATTTCACGCAGCACCGACGGGTTCATCTTGGCGGCGCGGGCGGCGAGTTTCCAGTTCATGGGAGTCTTCTTTCTGACGGTGAGGGGCGATGCGAACGAACGGGGTGCGGATGCGAGGGTAAGACGGCGGGCGCGATCAGTCCACGGCGCCGACCGGCGCGCGCAGGGCTGGGGCGGCGGGCGCCGGCGGCTGCGACAGCCGCTTGCCGACCACCACCGTGGCCACCACCGCGGCCGCGAAGCCCAGCGTGACCACGTCGAGCGGCTCGCCCAGGAGCGGGATGGACACCAGGATCGAGAGGAAGGGCTGCAGCAGCTGCGTCTGGCTCACGCGCAGCGCGCCACCGAGGGCCAGGCCGCGGTACCAGGCGAAGAAGCCGATCCACATCGAGAACATGCCGACGTAGACGAAGCCCAGCCAGGAGGCGGTGGCGATCGGCTGCGTGGGCCACAGCGCGAGCGTGGCCGGCAGGGTGACCGGCAGCGCCATCACGCAGACCCAGCAAATCACGCGCTCGGCGCCGAGCGCGGGCGTGACCTGCGCGCCGTAGATGTAGCCGAAGGAGGCGGCGATCACGGCGCCGACCAGCAGCAGGTCGGCCCATTCGAAACCGAAGCCGTGGCCGTTCTGGCTCGCGCGCACCAGCGAGAACACCACCACCAGCAGGCTGCCCGCGATGGCGCAGAGCCAGAAGCCGAGCCGCGCGCGCTGGTGCAGCACCCAGGCCGCGACCGCGGCCGTGACCAGCGGCAGCAGCGCCGTCACCACCGCCGCATGGCTGGCCGTGACCACGCGCAGCGCATAGGCCAGCAGCAGCGGAAAGCCGATGCAGTTGCCGAGCACCGCGATGCCCAGCGGCCTCCACTGGTGGGGCGCCGGCCGCGGCGAGCGCGTGACCAGCAGGAACACGGCCGACACCAGGCCCGCGAGCGCGGCGCGGCCGAGCGTGACGAACCACGGCGAGAGCTGCGGCTGCGCCTGCGTGCCGGTGGCCAGCCGCGTCATCGGCAGCGTGACCGCGAACAGCGCGACGCCGATCACGCCGAGCCACATGCCGAGGGTTTCGTCCTTGATCTTCATGGCGGCCCTAGACGCGCAGCATCCACCAGGCGGTGAGCACCAGCACGGCGGCCATCGCACGGTTGAACCAGGCGAGGCGCTGGCCCTTCGACAGCCATTCGCGCAGCAGCGCGCCGGCCAGCGCATAGGTGAAGTTGCTCGCGAAGGCGTAGACCAGCATCACGGGCGCGACGATCGCGAAGCGGTGCAGCGGCTCGGCCTGGCCCGCGATCCAGCCGGCCACCAGCGTGAGCGCGAGCAGCCAGGCCTTGATGTTGAGGAACTGCAGCATCACGCCCTGCACGAAGCCGACCGACAGATTGGCATCGTCGGCGCGGCCCAGCGTGGTGCTGGTGGCGAGCTTGAACGCGAGGTACAGCAGGTAGGCGATGCCCAGCGCCTTGATCGCCCAGCGCAGCGCGGGCGCCGCCATCACCAGCGCGCCCAGGCCGGCCGCGCACAGCGCGAGCAGCAGGGTCCAGCCCACCGGCACCGCGACCACGAAGCGCATCGCGCGCGGCAGGCCGCCGTTGGCCGCGAGGGTGGTCGACAGCGTGGTGTTGGGTCCGGGCGAGAAGCTCATCGCCGTGGCCAGCACCAGCAGCGCGGTGAATTCTTGCCAGTTCATGACACACACTCTAAACTTTGGACCATTACAGTTCCAGTACAGATGGCCGTACACACAGTCAATCTGTATCGGCCTTGCGTACAACACAGATCGAACGCCGATGCTGACACGAACCTCGTCCCAGTCGCTGACCGCCCAGTTGGCCGATCGCCTGGCCGAACGCATCCGCAACCGCCTGCTGCTGCCGGGCGCGCGCCTGCCCTCGGTGCGCGAATGCGCGCGCCAGCAGGGCGTGAGTCCCTACACCGTGGTGGCCGCCTACGACCAGTTGCTGGCGCTCGGGCTGGTGGAGGCGCGGCGCCAGCGCGGCTTCTTCGTGCGCGATTCGGGCCGCGATCCGGCGCGCGACCCGGCCCAGCCGTCCGGCGACCCGCTGCAGATCAGCGCGCTGTCGATGGTCACGCAGATGATGGCCTCGCGCACGCCGGCCGACGCCAGCTCGCTGATCCGCAGCATGTTCCACCGCCCGAGCGACAAGCCGCAGCCCGGCATGGGCGTGTTCCCGCCCGACTGGCTCGATTCCTCGTTCATGCCGACGGCGGTGCGGCGCATGACCAGCACCGCGATGCTGCAGGAGCTGTCGCTGCAGTACGGCGAGCCCGCGGGCGACGCGGCGCTGCGGCGCAGCCTGTCGCAGAAGCTGGTGGGCATCAACGTGCCGGCCGCGCCCGACCAGATCGTGACCACCATCGGCGCCACCCATGCGCTGGACATCGTGAGCCGCACCATGCTGCGCGCCGGCGATCCGGTGATGGTCGAGGAGCCCGGCTGGGCGCTCGAGTTCGCGCGGCTCGAGGCGCTGGGCATGCGCATCCTGCCGGTGCCGCGCCGCGCCGACGGGCCCGACCTCGACGTGATGGCGCAGTACTGCGCGCTGCACAGCCCGAAGCTGTTCGTCAGCGTGAGCGTGCTTCACAACCCGACCGGCTACAGCCTGTCGCCCAACAGCGCGCACCGCGTGCTCAAGCTGGCCAACGAGCACGACTTCCACATCGTCGAGGACGACACCTACAGCCACCTCGCGCCCGAGCACGCCACGCGGCTCAGCGCGCTCGACGGGCTGCAACGCACCATCTACGTCAGCGGCTTCGCGAAGATCCTCGCGCCCAACTGGCGCATCGGCTTCCTGGCCGCCTCGCCCGCGCTCAAGGAGCGGCTGCTCGAGACCAAGCTGCTGGCCACCCTGACCTCGCCCGCGCTGTTCGAGCGGGCGCTCTCGTGGTGCATCGACCAGGGCCAGCTGCGCCGCCATGCCGAGCGCGTGCGCATTCGCCTCGAGGGCGCCCGCGCGCGCGCCGCCAAGCTGGTGCTGGCGCACGGCTGCACCTTCGCGTCCGAGCCCGCGGGGCTGTTCGGCTGGGTCGACACCGGCGTCGACACCGACATGCTGACCCAGCGCATGCTCGACCAGGGCTACCTGCTGGCGCCGGGCTCGCTGTTCCATGCGCGCCGGCCGCCCACCACGCTGATGCGCATCAACTTCGCGAGCTCGCAGGACGCGAGCTTCTGGAAGGTCTTCGCCAAGACGCGCGACGAGCTCTGATCCGGGGCGGGGCGGGCCCTGCCTTGGAGTAAGCTGGCAGCACAACGCCCGCCAGACCGGAGACCTGCCGCATGAACAAAGCCAGCCAACCCTTCGATTTCAGCCAGTTCGTACCCGGCTTCGACTTCCTCAAGAACCTCGCGGCCGGCGCGAGCGGCGCCGGTTCCGTGCCCGGCATCCCGAGCCTGGCGAGCTGGGTGGCGCCCACCATGAGCGTGGAGGAGGTCGACAAGCGCATCCAGGAACTCAAGACGGTGCAGTACTGGCTCGAGCAGAACGGCCACGCGCTCAAGGCCACGATCCAGGCGCTCGAGGTGCAGAAGATGACGCTTTCCACCCTGCGCGGCATGAACGTGCGCATGGAGGACCTCGCGGGCGTGTTCACGCGGCAGGCGAATGCGGCGGCCGCTGCGGTCAGCCCGGCGCCGGCCGCCGCGCCGGCCGCGGCACCCGAACCCGAGGTCGAGTTCGAGGACGAAGAGGAACTCGACGAGGAGGAGGACGAAGAGGAAGAGGCTCCGCCGCCGCGCCGCAAGGCCAGGCCGGCCGCCAAGGCCGCCTCGAAGTCCGCCACGGGCGATGCCGCCGGCGGCGCGGTCGACCCGCTCAAGTGGTGGGGCTCGCTGACCGAGCAGTTCCAGCAGATCGCGAGCACCGCGCTGCAGGACGCGGCCCAGCTCAAGATGCCGGCCGTGACCCAGCCGCTGGCCGACGCCGTCGGCAAGGCCATGGGAACCGCGAGCGCCTCGCGCAAGTCCACCCCCCGCAAGGCCTCGACGGCCGCCAAGCGACCGGCGGCGAAGAAGCCGGCCGCGGCGCCCGCGGCCCGCAAGCGAACGGGCGGCCGACGCTGAGCCGCCTTGTCCTGAACATCGAACGAAGCAGGTTGGCACGATGAAGTTGTTTCCCTCCGGTCACGCCACCCATCCGCAATGGCGCATGGCGGCCGGCCTCGTGCTGGCCCAGCTGCGCGCGCAGATGGCGTTGCCCGACTACGCCTCGGCACCCACCCTCGGGCTGCTCTACATCACCGATCACTATGCGGTCGATGCGCAGGAGATCCTCGACCACCTGAGCGCCGAGCTGCCCGAGGTGACCGACTGGGCCGGCACCGTGGGCATCGGCGTGTCGGCCAACAATGCCGAGTACTTCGACGAGCCCGGACTGAGCCTGATGCTCTGCGCGCTGCCGAGCGACCAGTACCGCGTGTTCTCGGGCGTGGCGCCGCTGGCCAGCTCCGAGATGAGCGGCTTCGAGGCCCATACGGCGCTGGTGCATGCCGACCCCGCCACCCCCGACCTGACCGAGCTTATCGGCGAGATGGCCGGGCGCACCGACACCGGCTACCTGTTCGGCGGCCTCTCGTCGGGCCGCGGCGGCGCGCTGCAGTTCGCGGTCGGCGGCAACGGCAACATCCGCGGCCAGGGCGCGGCCGGCGGCGTGTTCTCGGGCGGCCTGTCGGGCGTGGTGTTCGGCGAGGGCGTGCGGCTGGTGTCGCGCGTCACGCAGGGCTGCCAGCCGCTGCGCTCGGGCAGCGCGCGCGAGCGCGAGATCACCGAGGCCGATGGCAACCTGGTGCTGCAGCTCGATGGCGAGCCCGCGCTCGACGTGCTGCTGGCCGACCTGCAGGTCTCGCTCGAGCGGCCGCAGGAAGCCATCGAGGCCGTGCGCGCCACTTTGGTGGGCCTGGTCGATGCCGGCAGCGACGGCATCCGCCGCACCGGCGACCTCGGCGCCGACGTGTTGGTGCGCCACATCATCGGCCTCGACCCCACGCGCCGCGGCATTGCGATCGCCGACGTGGCCGAGGCCGGCATGCGCCTGAGCTTCTGCCGCCGCAACGCCCAGGCCGCGCGCGCCGACCTGATGCGCATCTGCGCCGAGATCCGCGAGGAGCTCGAGCCCGAGGAACAGACCCTGGCCACCGCGCGCGCCGTCGCCGCCGGCGAGGCCGAGGCGGCGCCGCATCCCGCGCGGCGCATCGCCGGCGCCGTCTACGTGAGCTGCTCGGGCCGCGGCGGCCCGCACTTCGGCGCGCCCGGCGCCGAGCTGCAGATCGTGCGCCATGCGCTGGGCGACGTGCCGCTGGTCGGCTTCTTCGCCGCGGGCGAGATCGCGCGGCACCACGTGTATGGCTATACCGGGGTGCTGACGGTGTTCACGGCGGACGACTGAGCGTCCGCCTTGCTTTGGAGGCTCAGCCCAGCGCGGGCTGGGCGATGCCCGCAACGCCCCTGGGCATCCCCGCGAACGCGAAATCCACCTCCGGCGCCAGCCCGCTCACGATGCGCGCGATCGACTTGCCCGAACCGCAGGCATGGGTCCAGCCGAGCGTGCCGTGGCCGGTGTTGAGGTAGAGGTTCGCGAGTTTCGTGCGGCCGATCAGCGGCACGTTGCTCGGCGTGGCCGGGCGCAGGCCGGTCCAGAACTGGGCTTGCGCGGTGTCGCCGGCGCCGGGGAACAACTGCTCGACGCGGCGCACGATGGCTTCGCAGCGCACGCCGTTGAGGTCGCGGTCGTAGCCGTTGAGCTCGGCCGTGCCGGCGATGCGCATGCGGTCGCCCGACTCCGAGGTGTAGCGCGAGAACACCAGCTTGTATTCGTCGTCGGTCAGCGAGACCTGGTAGGCCTTGCTCGCGTCCTTGACCGGCAGCGTGACCGAATAGCCCTTGGCCGGATAGATCGGCAGCCGGATGCCCAACGGTGCCGCCAGCAGCGGGCTCAGCGAACCCATGGCCATCACGAAGGCATCGCCGCGGATGCGCTGGAAGCGGCCCTCGGCATCGGTGACCTCGACGTGATCGATCGCGCCGCCCACCTCGCGCAGCGCGGTGACGGTGTGGCTCATCAGGAACTTCACGCCGGCCTCGGCCGCGAGCCGCGCGAGTTCGCGCGCGAAGCGGTTGGCGTCGCCCGATTCGTCCTCGGCCGTGTAGGTGGCGCCGGCCAGCTGCGGCCGGATGTGGGCCAGCGCGGGCTCGAGCTTCACGGCCTCGTCGGCCGAGATCACCTGGCGCTCGCAGCCCAGCGCGCGCATCTGCTCGGCGGGCGCGAGGGCGCCGTCGAACTCCTTTTGCGTCGTGTAGAAGTGCAGGATGCCCTGCGTGCGCTCGTCGTAGCGGATGCCGGTGTCGCGGCGCAGCTGCTGCAGCGTGTCGCGGCTGTAGGTGCCCAGGCGCACGATCTGCTCGATGTTGTGGCGCGTGCGCGCGGGCGTGCATTCGCGCAGGAACTGCAGGCCCCAGAGCCACTGGCGCATGTCGGCGCGGATGCGGAACAGCAGCGGGGCGTCTTCCTTGCCCAGCCACTGCAGCACCTTGAGCGGCGCGCTGGGATTGGCCCAGGGCTCGGCATGGCTCACCGAGATCTGGCCGCCGTTGGCGAAGCTGGTTTCGGCGGCCGGGGCGGCCTGCCGGTCGATCACGGTCACGTCGTGGCCGAGTTGCTGGAGGTAGTAGGCCGAGGTCACGCCGAGCAGGCCGGCGCCCAATACGATCACGCGCATTTCAAGTACCTTTCGAGGTCGAAGCGCTTGAACGGCGTGAAGGTCGTGCTACTGAATAGATAGCGCGCAACCGGACGGCCGTCCAATTGCCGCTCCCCCTGTCCTCGGTACCTGAGAGTTTCATCCGCTGCACCTCGCAGCGGACTTGCTCCTTCGGCGCAGCACGGCCGCGATGGGCGATGTGCTGGCTCTCCAGACGGCGTTTCAGTGGTTGCAGTACAGGCCCCGCGCGAAGCGTGGAGCCGACCTGAGCGTTTATGGGAGTTTGCGCCTTCGGTGGGGCTGCCTGCGCGATGCATGCGGCCCGCTCTCCTGCAATGGGTGGCGATTGTAGGCGGGCCGCGGGCACCGGCCAACCCCGGGATTCGGCCTTGCAGGCAGATGGGATAATCCGCAGTTGCCGCGCCAGCGCGGCTTTCGACCAAGCGGCACTCCAATTCACAGCACAGAGGACTCCATGATCCTGGTTACCGGCGGCGCCGGCTTCATCGGCGCCAATTTCGTCCTCGACTGGATCGCGCAAGGCGACGAACCGGTCGTGAACCTCGACAAGCTCACCTACGCCGGCAATCTCGAGACCCTGGCTTCGCTCAAGGGCAATCCGCGCCATGTCTTCGTGCAGGGCGACATCGGCGACAGCGCGCTGCTCGACCGCCTGCTGGCCGAGCACAAGCCGCGCGCGGTGGTCAATTTCGCGGCCGAATCGCACGTGGACCGCTCGATCCACGGCCCCGAGGATTTCGTGCAGACCAACGTGCTCGGCACCTTCCGACTGCTCGAGTCGGTGCGTGGTTACTGGAACGCGCTGCCGGCCGACCAGAAGGCGGCCTTCCGCTTCCTGCACGTGTCGACCGACGAGGTCTACGGCTCGCTCTCGAAGACCGACCCGGCCTTCACCGAGGAGAACAAGTACGAGCCCAACAGCCCGTACTCGGCCAGCAAGGCCGCCAGCGACCACCTCGTGCGCGCCTGGCACCACACCTACGGCCTGCCGGTGCTCACCACCAACTGCTCGAACAACTACGGCCCCTTCCATTTCCCCGAGAAGCTGATCCCGCTGATGATCGTCAACGCGCTGGCCGGCAAGCCGCTGCCCGTGTATGGCGACGGCATGCAGGTGCGCGACTGGCTCTACGTCAAGGACCACTGCAGCGCGATCCGCCGCGTGCTCGAAGCGGGCCGGCTCGGCGAGACCTACAACGTGGGCGGCTGGAACGAGAAGCCGAACATCGAGATCGTGAAGACCGTGTGCGCGCTGCTCGACGGGCTGCGTCCGCGCGCCGACGGCAAGGGCTATGCCGAGCAGATCAGCTACGTCACCGACCGCCCCGGCCATGACCGCCGCTATGCCATCGACGCGCGCAAGCTCGAGCGCGAGCTCGGCTGGAAGCCGGCCGAGACCTTCGACACCGGCATCCGCAAGACGGTCGAGTGGTACCTCGCCAACGGCGACTGGGTGCGCAACGTGCAAAGCGGCGCCTACCGCGCCTGGGTCGAGAAGCAGTACGACGCGAAGGCCCCCGCATGAAGCTGCTGCTGCTGGGCAAGGGCGGACAGGTCGGCTGGGAACTGCAGCGCAGCCTCGCACCGCTGGGCGAACTGGTCGCGCTCGATTTCGACAGCACCGACTTCCACGCCGACTTCAGCCGGCCCGAACAGCTGGCCGACACCGTGCGGCAGGTGCGCCCCGACGTGATCGTCAATGCCGCCGCCCATACCGCCGTCGACAAGGCCGAGAGCGAGCCCGAGTTCGCGCGCAAGCTCAACGCCACCTCGCCCGGCGTGGTGGCGCAGGCCGCGCAGGAGATCGGCGCGCTGATGGTCCACTACTCGACCGACTATGTCTTCGACGGCAGCGGCAGCACGCCCTGGAAGGAAGACGATGCGACCGGGCCGCTGAGCGTCTACGGCCGCACCAAGCTCGAAGGCGAGCAACTGGTGGCGCAGCACTGCACGAAGCACCTGATTTTTCGCACCAGCTGGGTCTATGCAGCGCGCGGCGGCAACTTCGCCAAGACCATGCTGCGGCTGGCCAGGGAGCGCGACAAGCTGACCGTCATCGACGACCAGTTCGGCGCACCCACCGGTGCCGAGCTGCTGGCCGACATCACGGCCCATGCCATCCGCGCCACCCTGCAGGACCCGTCCAAGGCCGGGCTGTATCACGCGATCGCGGGCGGCGAAACCTCCTGGCATGGTTATGCGCGCTACGTGCTCGAACTCGCGCAGCAGGCCGGCGTCGAGCTCAAGGCCGGGCCGCAGCAGGTCGAGGCCGTACCCACCAGCGCCTTTCCCACGCCGGCCACCCGGCCGCACAACTCGCGCCTCGACACCTCGAAGCTGCAGGCCGCCTTCGGGCTGGTGCTGCCGCCGTGGCAGAACGGCGTCGCGCGCATGCTGCGCGAGATCCTCTGAGTCCGGCATCCGTGCCGAACACGACATCCGAAGAGAAGAGACACCAACGATGACCATCCAGACGACGCAGCGCAAAGGCATCATCCTGGCCGGCGGCTCGGGCACGCGGCTGCATCCGGCCACGCTCGCGATCAGCAAGCAGCTGCTGCCGGTGTACGACAAGCCCATGATCTATTACCCGCTGAGCACGCTGATGCTCGGCGGCATGCGCGACATCCTCGTCATCAGCACGCCGCAAGACACGCCGCGCTTTCAGCAGCTGCTGGGCGACGGCAGCCAGTGGGGCCTGAACCTGCAGTACGCCGTGCAGCCCAGTCCCGATGGGCTGGCGCAGGCCTTCATCATCGGCGACAAGTTCGTCGGCAATTCGCCGAGCGCGCTGGTGCTGGGCGACAACATCTACTACGGCCACGACTTCGTGCACCTGCTGTCCGACGCCGATGCGCAGGAAAAGGGAGCGACCGTCTTCGCCTACCACGTGCACGACCCCGAGCGCTACGGCGTGGTGGCCTTCGATGCGCAGGGCAAGGCCAGCAGCATCGAGGAGAAGCCGCTCGAGCCCAAGAGCAGCTATGCCGTGACGGGGCTCTACTTCTACGACAACCAGGTCGTCGACATCGCCAAGGCCGTCAAGCCCAGCGCGCGCGGCGAACTCGAGATCACTGCCGTCAACCAGGCCTACCTCGACCTCGGCCAGCTCAACGTGCAGATCATGCAGCGCGGCTATGCCTGGCTGGACACCGGCACGCACGAGAGCCTGCTCGAGGCCGGCCAGTTCATCGCCACGCTCGAGCATCGCCAGGGCCTGAAGATCGCGTGTCCCGAGGAGATCGCCTGGCGCAACGGCTTCATCGATGCCGCGCAGCTCGAGAAGCTCGCCGCGCCGCTGGCCAAGAGCGGCTACGGCAAGTACCTGCAACGCCTGCTGAAGGACGAGGTGCGCTCGTGAAGGCCACGCCCACCGCTATTCCCGAAGTCCTCGTCATCGAGCCGAAGGTGTTCGGCGACGCGCGCGGCTTCTTCTTCGAGAGCTTCAACGGCAAGGCCTTCGACGAGGCCGTGGGGCGCCACGTCGAGTTCGTGCAGGACAACCATTCGCGCTCGGCCCAGGGCGTACTGCGCGGTTTGCACTACCAGATCCAGCAGCCGCAGGGCAAGCTGGTGCGCTGCGTGCGCGGCGCGGTGTTCGACGTGGCGGTGGACATCCGCAGGTCGTCGCCGACCTTCGGTCAGTGGGTGGGCGAGGAACTCAGCGAGGACAACCACAAGCAGCTGTGGGTGCCCGCGGGTTTCGCGCATGGCTTCCTGGTGTTGACGGAGACGGCGGAGTTTCTGTACAAGACGACCGACTACTACGCGCCGGCGCATGAGCGCTGCATCCAATGGAATGATGCGGATCTGAGCATCGGGTGGCCCGATATCGGCGCACCGCCGCAGCTGTCGGCCAAGGACGCGGCCGGCGCTGCCTTGACGCGGGCGGAACTGTTCGAGTGATGGGCGGGCGGCCGACCTCCGTCGACGCTTCCCGGCCCGAGCGCGATTCAATCCAGGGCCAGTCCTCCGTGTGGCTGCCGATCCAGGGGCTCGTGCTCGCGAGCCTGCTGGCCGGCATGGCAGCCGCAGTCATCGGACTGCAGCGGCTCGACTGGGCCCGGCACTCCGTGGTGTCGTGGGATGCGTTGCGGCCCTATGCCATCCTGATCGGCGGTGGCGCACTCGCGACCGAAGCCATCGCGCGCTGGCTGCGCATCCATCGCTTCGCGGCTTTGGGTGCGATCGTCGTTGCCGGTGCGTTGTTCTGCGGTGCGATCTGGCCGTTGGCGGCGGCGCTGGCGTTCGTGTTGTCGTCCTGCGTGATCGGTCGCGGATTGCTGCGCCTGGCGAAGGTGCCGTTGCCGTATCAGGAGCCTGTCGGATGCTTCCTCGTGGGTGCCGCGGTCGGCGGCACGATCGTGGGTCTCTGGGCGTGGCTGCCGCTCAACTATCCGGGCGTATACGCGTTGGGCCTGGCCGTGCCGTTGACCATCGGCCGCCGCAGCGCGCTCGAGATGCTGGGCGCCCTGCGCCGGGCGGCAGCGATGCACGCCGGATCCGGCGGATTCGTGCAACTGCTGATCGCCGGCACGGTGCTGGCCCATTTCGCGCTGGCGTTGATGCCGGAGATCGGGCATGACGCGCTGGCCACGCATCTCTTCATTCCGACGCAATTGCTTGAGCGTCGTGCCTGGGGTTTCGATATCGGCACCTATGCATGGGCGTTGCTGCCGATGCTGGGCGACTGGATGTTCGCCATCGGCCACATGCTTGCTGGCGAGCGCGGTGCACGCCTGATCAACCTGTGCTTCATCCTCGCGAGCGCCTTCGTGGTTCGCGACATGGCGCTGTGGGCTGGGGCCAGCGTGCGCTGCGCGCGCTGGAGCAGCCTGCTGTTCCTCTGCACGCCGCTCGCGCTACTCGAAACCAGCAGTCTCTACATCGAGTCAGTCTGGACGGCGTTCGCCGCTGCAGGCGTCCTGGCCTTGCTGCGCGTTGTCGGACGCGAGCGGGATGGTGCGCTGGCGGCCGGCGTGTTGCTCGGTGCCGCGCTGGCGGCCAAGGCGATCACGCTGACCCTGCTTCCGGCGCTCCTGCTGCTGTTTCTTGCGGGCTTCAGGGGCTGGGGACATCGGAAGGCCCTCAGGCCGGTTGCGCTGGGTGTCGGCGCGATGGCGCTCATCGGTGGGTTGCCCTATGCCGTCGCCTGGGCGCGGACCGGAAACCCGATGTTTCCCTACCTCAACCAGGTGTTCAAGTCGCCCTTGTGGTCCACGCTGCCTTTCGAAGATCCGCGATGGACCAAGGGGCTGCATTGGAACGCCCTGCAGGACATCACCTTCAACAGCGTCAAGTTTCTCGAGGCGCAGCCGGGCGCGAGCGGCTTTCAGTGGTTGATCCTGCTCGTGCCCTGCCTGTTGCTGCTGGCATGGCAGCGCCGCTGGCGCGCCTTGGCGCTGGTGCTGGTCGGCCTGAGTTCGATCGTTCTGACTTTTCATTCGATCGCCTATCTGCGCTATGTATTTCCCGCCTTCGTCTGCCTGGCGGCCGCCTTCGGCGTGGCGATGACCGCGGGCGTGGGGCCGGCGATGGCAGTGCCGATGCGCTGGGCCTTCGGCTTCGCGGCCGTGGCCGTGATCGGCTTGAACCTCGTGTTCATCCGCTCGGCGACTTACTACGGGGACATCGCCTTGAAGCCGTTGCTCAGCGAGGAGGGCCGGGACTCCTACCTGGCGGAGTGGCTGCCGATCCGCAACGCAGTCGAACTCGCCAACCGGCTGAATGTCCATCGCAGCCCGGTGGCTTTCTTCTCGGACCTGCTGGCGGCCGGCCTGAACAGCGATGCACTGCACGTCAGCTGGTACAACCGGGGCTTCGAGGCGGACGTGGTGGCCGCGGATACCGTCGACAAGCTCGGCCAGGTGCTCGCCCGGCGCTCGGTCGACTATCTGATCCTCGATGCGCATTGGAAAACCCGTGCGCAGCGCGATCGCGTCGAGGCGGCGTCCGACCTGGTGCTGTCCTTCGGCGACGTCGCCTTGCGCAAGCTGAAGACGGACTACCGGTTCAGCACCGAACTCTTGAAGAACACCGACTTTTCCACGGGCGAGGGTTGGACCTTCACGCGTCCCGAGCAGCGCCAAGCGCGGGAGCGCGTGGTGGTGACGGTGAGCACGCCCGGCACGCAGCGGGTCGAGGTATCGCCCGGGCGGCGCTACCGGCTCGCCGTGACCGCGGAATGCAGCGGGGCGCCCACGCAGGGGCGGCTGCAGGTGAACTGGGAAGACAAGTCACAGCGCTTCCTGTCGGCGAGCATCCGTCTGTTCACCTGCGAAGACAGGTCGCAGACGCATGTCTGGGAGCTGCAGCCGCCGGCAGGTGCCGCGGCCGGAAGTGTCTTTGCCACGAGCCATACCGAGGCGCCGATCACCGTCACGGGTGTGTCGTTCAGAGAGTGAGGAGCCGATGATGAACGGAACGGGTGGAGACGCGAAGATCGCGGTGGTCATTCCGAGCTACAAGGTCCGAGCGCATGTGCTCGGAGTGATCGATCGCATCGGTCCCGAAATCTGCCGCATCTATGCGGTGGACGATGGCTGCCCCGATGGGTCCGGCCGCTTCATCGAGGAACACTGCACCGATTCGCGCGTGAAGGTGGTCTTCAACGAGGTAAACCAGGGCGTGGGTGGCGCGATGCTGCGCGGTTACGCGCAGGCCATCGCCGACGACATGGACATCATCGTAAAGATCGACGGCGACGGACAGATGGACCCGGCACTCATCCCGGATTTCGTGGCGCCCATCCTCGCCGGCGAGGCCGACTACACCAAGGGCAACCGGTTCTTCGATCTGGAAGAGATCCGTGCGATGCCGAAGGTCCGCCTGTTCGGCAATGCCGTGCTGTCCTTCCTCACCAAGTTCTCCTCGGGCTACTGGGACCTGTTCGATCCGACCAACGGCTACACGGCCATCCACGCCGAGGTGGCCAGGCAGCTGCGGGCCGACAAGATCAGCCGGCGCTATTTCTTTGAGACGGACATGCTGTTCCGCTTGAACACCCTTCGGGCCGTAGTCGTCGATATTCCGATGGACGCGCACTACGGCGACGAGGTGAGCAACCTCAAGATCCGCAAGATCGTCGGCGAATTCCTGTTCAAACATGCGCGGAATTTCGCCAAGCGCGTGTTCTACAACTACTACCTGCGCGACATGTCGATCGCATCGCTCGAGTTGCCGCTCGGCCTCGCGCTGCTGCTCTTCGGTCTGGGGTACGGTGGCTATCACTGGGCTGAATCGGCGGCCCGAGGCGCGGCCACGGCAGCGGGAACGACCATGGTCGTGGCCGTTTCGCTGCTGTCGGGCATGCAGTTGCTGCTGGCCTTCATCGCCTTCGATGTGTCGTCCGTGCCGCGCCGCGTCCGGCATCGGCGCCTGCAGGCCCGCGCCAAGTCCTGATGCGCCAGCAGTTTCTGATCTTCGTGTGCGTGGGCGTCGTTTCGGCGCTGATCGACATCGCGACCATGCAGGCGCTGATCCATGCGAGCGTCCACTATGCGGTCGCCACCACGCTGGGCTTCGTCGCAGGCCTCGCGGCCAATTACATGCTGCACTCGCGCCTGACTTTCAAGGCGGCCAGCTCGCTGCATTCGATGCTCAAATTCGGCCTCGTGGTGTCGGTCAATTACGGGATCACGCTGGCGTGCGTCTGGGCGTCGCAGCGCTGGCTGGGCGGAACGATGGCCGGCAAGCTCCTGTCGCTGCCCCTGGTGGCAGGCAATGGATTCCTCCTGAGCAGATACTGGGTGTTCAAATGATCGATTTGCTTCCGGTTCGCATCGACGAGCAGATGCTCCGACGCTATGAGGCGTTGTTCGCGGCCTGCTTCGCACCGTCGCCGAAGTTTTCGCCCGCGACGCTGAAATGGCTTTACGGCGAGAACCCCGATGGTCAGGTGGTCGGCTTCGATGCGATGGATGGCGACGAACTCGCTGCCCACTACGTGTGCATTCCGAGCGTAGCGCGGATCGGCGGTATCGAGGTCCGGACCCTGCTGTCGCTCAATACGGCGACCCATCCGAAGTACCAGGGCCGTGGCCTGTTCACGCAGCTGGCGGAAAGGACCTATCAGGCGGCGACCGAGCAGGGCTTTCACGCGGTCTACGGCGTGGCCAACGCCAACAGCACGCCCGGCTTCGTGCGCAAGCTGGGCTTCCAGCTGGTCCAGCCGCTCGAGGCCAAGGTGGGCCTCGGTGGGCTTGGCATCGATTTCGCGGCCGTCCGGCGGTCGGCGCAGTTCGAGCGGGTCTGGACGCCCGCATCGCTCGACTGGCGCAGCCGCAATCCGTGCAATCCGGTGTGGCGCGGCGCCATCACGACGCAGCGCGCGGCCTTTCATGCGAAGGCCTTCGGAAGCATGCTTCCGGCCTACGCGGAACTGCCTCTCGCGGGGCTGTCCGCGCCAGACCTGCGCGGGGCGGCCGCTTCTCCGCTGCGCTTGTTTCTTGGCCTGGTTCCCGAGGGCGCATGCGGCTTCGGGGGGTACGTCGACATCCCGCGTCGCTTTCGTCCCTCGCCGCTCAACCTGATCTACCGCTCGCTCGCGCGTCCGGGCACGCAGCTCGAGGCCGGGCGCGTGCTGTTCTCGTTCCTGGACTTCGATGCCTACTGAAGTGCCCGTCGTTTCCTCGTCGGGCGTCCCGGTGGCGGTGTTCCTGCTGCCGCACCAAGACGACGAGTTCGGCGCGTTCCATCGCATCGTGCGACTCCGAGCGTCTGGCGTGCGCGTGGTCTGCGTCTACTTCACGACGGGCGTGCCCGCCGGCGGCGATCCATCGCCGCGCAATCGCGAGTCGCTCGCGGTGCTGGCCGAGCTCGGCGTCGAGGATGTGCTCTTTGTCGGAGAGCAACTGTCGATCGCCGATGGCGAGGTCTGCGATTCGCTCGCGCGCGCGGCCGACTGGCTCAAGCCCTGGCTCGCGCAGGCCGGACGTCTCGAGGGCATCTACGTGCCGGCGTGGGAGGGCGGGCATCCCGATCACGATGGACTGCATGCCGTGGCGCTGCAGGTGTGTACCGAACTGGGCTTGTCCGAGAAGGTGTGGCAGTTCGCGCTCTACAACGGCGAGCGGTGCCCGGGACCGTTCTTCAAGGTGTTGTCGCCATTGCGGGGCAACGGGCCCGTCGAGCGCGACCCCATGCCGCCGCGCTCGCGGCTGCGTTTCCTGCGTCTCGTGCTGCGCTATCCGTCCCAGGCCAGGACCTGGATCGGTCTCTTTCCCTTTGTGCTGATGCACCACGTCCTGAGTGGAAATCAGCAATTGCAGCAGGCCCGGATCGAGCGGCTGAACGAGCGGCCGCATGCGGGCCGGCTCTACTATGAAAAGCGCGGCTTCTCGACTTGGCAGGCTGTCTCGCAGCGCATTGCCCGCTGGCGTCTCGCACGGGTCGCCTGAATACGCGGGGCCCATTGCTTTCTGTGGAACCAGTCGATGTGGCCGCGGCTGGCGCCCGGCAGGTGTGCCTGGCTGATCCTCGTGCCTTGCGACGCTTTTTGTCGCACATCTTTCCCCAAAGTGGACTTTTCTCGCACATTCGCACGAGGTGCCGTCCCTCCTTTTCGTAGTTTTCCCGCTGTTACCTTTGATCCTGTCTTCGTAAGGTCGTGTGAAATCGTTACGGCACAATGTCATGCTTCCGCGCTCCCTTAGGCATATCCGCTCCTCTTTCAAAAATGAAAAAACACGCTGTTGTCACCGGTATCACTGGCCAGGATGGGGCCTATTTGGCGGAGCTTCTCCTGAGCAAGGATTACGTCGTTCACGGGACCTTTCGTCGCACGAGCTCCGTCAATTTCTGGCGCATCGAGGAACTGGGCATCCAGAACCATCCAGACCTTCGACTGGTGGAACACGACCTGACCGATCTCGGCAGCTCGCTGACTTTGATCAAGGAAGCCAAGCCGCAGGAGGTCTACAATCTGGCCGCGCAGAGCTTCGTCGGCGTGAGCTTCAACCAGCCCGATGCCACGGCGCAGATCACCGGCATGGGCGCGCTCCATCTGCTCGAAGCGATCCGTCTCACCGATCGCAGCATCCGCTTCTATCAAGCATCGACCTCCGAGATGTTTGGCAAGGTGCAGGCCATTCCCCAGGTGGAGGAAACCCCGTTCTATCCGCGCAGCCCCTACGGCGTCGCCAAGCTGTTCGCGCATTGGATGACGATCAATTACCGCGAGAGCTATGGCATCTTCGGCAGTAGCGGCATCCTCTTCAACCATGAAAGCCCGTTGCGCGGCCGCGAGTTCGTGACCCGCAAGATCACGGATTCGGTGGCCAAGATCAAACTGGGCAAGCTCGACGTGCTCGAGCTCGGCAACCTCGGCGCCAAGCGCGACTGGGGCTTCGCCAAGGAATACGTCGAAGGCATGTGGCGCATGCTGCAGGCCGCCGAATCCGACACCTTCGTACTGGCCACGAACCGGACCGAGACCGTGCGGCATTTCGTCGACCTGGCTTTCAAGGCCGCCGGCTACGAATTGCGCTTCGAGGGGCAGGAGGAAAACGAAGTCGGCATCGACATCGCGACCGGCAAGACCCTCGTGAAGGTGAATCCCAAGTTCTATCGTCCTGCCGAGGTCGACTTGCTGATCGGCAACCCCGCGCGCGCGAAAGAGAAGCTCGGTTGGGAGCCCAAGACGACGCTCGAGGAACTCTGCACGATGATGGTCGAGGCCGACCTTCGCCGCAACGCGCAGGGCCAGTCTTTCTAGGCGAGGTGCGCCCACGGGGGCGCCGGACGTGGGAGAAGCAGTGCAGGCGCGAAAAGACGCTCAGAGTGGAGAAGATTTGATCAAAGAACTGAACCAAGCCACCCGATTGTTCAAGAAGGCGCTGCGCGCGGCGAAGGCGGGCCTCGGTGGCAACGCGGCGGCTGCCAAGGCCATCAAGGATGGCGATCTTTTCGACGCCGAGTTCTATCGGCAGCAATGCCCGCGCGGCGTCGGGCCCGGCACGGACCTCCTCCAGCACTACCTGTCCGTGGGCTGGAAGCTCGGCCTCGAGCCTTCGCCGCGGTTCTCCGCGGTGGCGTACATGGGCCGCAATGCCGATGTTCGCAAGTTCAACCTCAATCCGCTGCTGCATTGGGTGCGCTTCGGGCGTGCCGAACGCCGCATCCTGCCTGAGAGCGCGGGTCCCGAATACATCTGGGCCGATGCGCAGCGCGGGGGCGCCTATCCGCTGCCGGACGATGTCATCCAGTACGAACTGCTCGCGGGGCGCGCCTATTTCGCCAGTGCCGGGTTCGACTTCGAGCAGCGAGAGGCCGGCGGCACCGCGGCGGAAGCTGTCCAGGCCATGGCGGCGCGAACCCCGGCATGCCCGATCGACACGGTCGCGCCCAAGGTCTCGATCATCATCCCTGTGTATGGGCAGACGCACTACGTGCTCAATTGCCTGGACTCGCTGGCGCGGTTGCGGACAAGGCACTCGGTCGAGATCATCGTGGCCGACGACGTCTCGCCGGCAGGCTCGCAGAGCGAGTTGCTGGCGGGCATCCCGTGGATTCGCTATGAACGCCGTGCCGAGAACGGCGGCTTCCTCGAATGCTGCAATTCCACCGCGCAGAAAGCCAGAGGCGAATTCGTCGTGCTGCTCAACAGCGACACCCGCGTGGCCGAAGGGTGGCTCGACGAGCTTCTCATGGCCTTCGACCTGTTCCCCAAGGCCGGCATGGTGGGTTCCAAGCTCTTCAATGCGGACGGTACGCTGCAGGAGGCGGGAGGCATCTTCTGGCGCGATGGCTCCGCGCACAACTACGGGAGAGACGAAGACCCGAATCTGCCGCAGTACTGCTTCGCACGGCAGGCCGACTTCATTTCCGGCGCTTCCATTGCATTGCGCAAGCGAGTGTGGGAGGAGATGAGCGGTTTCGATCCGGAATACAAGCCAGCCTATTGCGAGGATGCCGATCTGGCGTTCCGGCTGCGCCGGGCGGGCCATGAAGTCTGGTACGTGCCGACCTCGCGGGTGGTGCACTACGAAGGCATCACCCACGGCCGCGACACCACCAAGGGCATCAAGGCCTACCAGGTCACGAACATGCAGAAGCTCGCCAGGCGTTTCAGCGCCGAGTTGGGCGCGCATCCACAACCGGGTTCGGATTCGAGGCGTGCGGCCACCTGGCGGCATCGCCGCAGCATGCTGTTCGTCGACGCGCTCACGCCCACGCCGGACCAGGACTCCGGTTCCGTCGTGACCCACGAAGTCATGAGCGCGTATCGCGACGCGGGTTTTGCCGAGAGCTTCTTTCCCCAGCATTCACCCTACTGGTCGAAGAAATACACGTCCGCGCTGCAGCGGCGCGGCGTGTGCTGCTACTACAAGCCCTATGCGGAGGATGTCGGCAAGCTCCTGGACATCGACAATGCCTTCGACTACGCGATCCTCTATCGCTACAACGTGGCGCATCCCGCCTATATGGATCTGCGCGAGAAGGCGCCGAGCACGCGGCTGCTGTTCGCCAATGTCGACCTGCACTACCTGCGGGAAACGCGTGCGGCCGAGACCGCCGGCAATCCGCAGGCACTCTTTCCGGCGCTGGTGACCAAGAAGAAGGAGCTCGAGATGTTCGTCCAGGCGGACGCCTCCTTCGTGCACACGGACATCGAGAAGGAGGTGATCCAGAAGGCGCTTCCCCGGCCGCTCGACAACATGGTCGTGTTGCCCTGGATCTCCGAGGTGTTTCGCGATACGCCCGAGATGGACGGCCGTTCGGACATCATGTTCCTGGGCAACTTCCCGCACGCGCCCAATGTCGACTCGATCATGTACTTCATGGCGTCGATCTGGCCCGCGCTGCAACACGAGCTGCCGCCGCATGCGAAGCTGCTCGTGGTGGGCAACAAGCCGCCGCCCGAGGTGCTGGCGCTGGCTTCCGAGCGGGTGGTCGTGACCGGCTTCGTCGAGGATCTGGCGCCTTACTTCGAGCGCTCGCGCGTCTTCGTGGCACCGCTGCGCTATGGCGCGGGCATCAAGGGCAAGCTCGTGATGGCCCTGGCACACGGTGTACCGAGCGTGGCGTCGACCATTGCCGCCGAAGGAATCGCGAAGACGGGCGAGACGCATCTGGCCGTCGCGGACGAGCCGGCGCAATTTGCGGCCGAGGTCCTCCGCGTCTATGGCGATGCGGCCTCGTGGCGGCGCATGCGCGAGGATGGGCTGGCCTATGTAGAGCAGAACTATTCGCGCATCGCGACCCTGAAGATCTGCCTGGAGGCGCTCGATATCGCGGATCGGACGTGGCTCCTTCGACAGGAATTGCAATGCAGGCGATCGCTGGAGAAGATCATGGCGGAGAACAGCGAATACCGGCCTGCAGAAGCCTCGTGAAGCCATCGTGCCTGTTGTTCCATCTCCGACCTGACATGCGAACCCAATGAGCGACGACGGGCTCCAGAAAGACCGCCCGATCCAGGTCGGCGGGACGAATTCCCATGAAACGAGGATGACACCGGAAGCGGGCAGCGCATCGGCCTTCGAGGCGCTGATCGAGGCTGCCAATCATCGTGCGGAAGCTGCAATGAATCAGCAGCGCGCCATGAGCGAATCGCTCTCGTGGCGCGTGACGGCGCCGCTGCGCAAGGCATCCGAGCTGGTGCCGGCACCTTTGCGAGCGCAGCTGCGTCGTACCGCGAAGACCGCTTGGTGGGCGCTCACTCCCTGGCGTCTGCCCGAGAGGTTGCGGGCCTTGCGAGCATTGCGCGCGAGGCCGCCACACGAGGAGTCCCTGCGTGGCGCCGATGCAGGCGATGTCTATGGCGCCTGGATCGCACGTGTCGAACAGCGCTCTGCGGTGCTCGACGAGCCGGCGGGTCCGGTGCGCGTGTCCTTTTTGCTGGAGGCAGGGGCGGACCCCGAGGCCTTGCTGCGCACGCTGGGCTCCCTGCGTTCGCAGGCTTCCCGCCGCTGGGAAGCGCTGGTTGCCGTGGGGACGCAAGCCGATGGCGAAGCCTCGGGCGCCATCCGTGCCGCACTCGATACGCTGGCCACGGAGGCGCGCATCGTTCGCGTGGCGGTCGCGCCTGGCGGATCGCGTGCGCGATCGCTGGCCGCCTGCTCGCCGCTGGCCGCAGGCGAGTTCGTCGCCATCCTCGACGCCGGCGATGTGGTCGCGGCGGGAGCGCTCGGCGAACTGGCGCACGCGGTCGCGCGCGCGCCGTGCAGCGACATCCTTTACGGCGACGAGGACGAACTCTCGCTGGAGGGCCTGCGCCGCCGACCGTACTTCAAGCCCTCGTGGTCGCCCGAACTGCTCGGCGCGTTCAACTATTTCGGGCGCCTGACCTTCCTGCGTCGTGAACTGGTCTTGCGGGCGGGCGGGATCGACGCCGCGGCCGGAGCGGGCGTGGAGTGGGACCTGAACCTGCGCGCGAGCGAATCGGCCGGCATCGTCACGCGTATCCCCAAGGTGCTGTGCCATCGCGCGGAAGGCGGCAGCCAGGATCGTGCCCCCGCCGATTCGATGGTCGCCGCCGACCATCGCGAAGCCCTGCGCAAGCACTGGGCTCGCGCGGGCATCGATGCGGCCATTCATACGCAACCCGACGGAACGCAGCGTGCCACCTGGGTGCTGGCGGCGCCGCCGCTCGTGTCGGTGGTCATTCCGACCAAGGACAAGATCGAACTGCTGCGCGTGTGCATCGACGGCCTGCTGAGCGGCACGGATTACGCGCGCAAGGAGATCGTGCTGGTCGATACCGGCTCGGTGGAGCCGCAGACCTGGACCTACTACGAGTCACTGCGTGGAGTTGCTGATCTGAAGATCGTCCACTTCGACAAGACCTTCAATTATTCGGCGGCCTGCAACCACGGTGCCGGCTTCGCGCGAGGCGAACTGCTGCTCTTTCTCAACAATGACATCGAAATAGTGTCGCGCGACTGGCTGGACGAGCTGGTGCGCTTCGCCACGCGCCCCGGTGTCGGCGTCGTCGGCACCAAGCTCGTGTACCCTGGCGGTCAGCTGCAGCATGCCGGTGTCGGCGTGGGGATCAACTTGTGCGGGCTCATGTACAAGTCCGCCGAAAGCGGCGAATGGGGCGTCTTCGGCTCCGCGGACCACGCGCGCAATTGGCTCGCGATCATGGGCGCCTGCCAACTCGTGCGGCGCGATGTCTTCGATCGCGTGGGCGGCTTCGACGAGTCATATCTGGTGGCCGTCAGCGACGTCACGCTCTGCCTGAATGCGTGGCGCGCGGGATTCCGCACGGTCTATGCGCCGCATGCCGGCCTGGTGCATCACGAAGGGGCGACCCGCGGCACGGTGAATCCCACGCCTGACCTGCGGCGCTTCGCGGACGATGTGCGGCTGCTCGGCATCGACGAGGATCCTTACCTGCATCCCGAGCTCGATGGGCAGTCCGTGATTCCCATGCTGAGGCTCGAGGGCATACCGAGCGCGCGCGACAGCCTCACCGGCGACACCCGCGCGGTCGGCTCGCTGATGCTGCCGGCGACAGCCCTGAACCTCGCGATCGACCGCACGGCGCTCGATGCGACGGGGCTCGCCAGGGACGAGATCCTGTGGTTGCCGCAAGCGGCCCATGCCGTTACCAGCCCCGAGTCGGCAGCGCGCTGGTGCCTCGACCTGTTGCGCACGCGGCCCGATGTCGCGCGGCGTTTTCCGGCGGCCCTCTCGGGTGGCGAGGATGGCGATTTCAGCCGCTGGATCGCGGGAGAGGGCGGCGACACGTTCGGCCTGCCGCCGATCGGTCGGGCGTTCGTTCGCGAATGCCTGGCGTCCAATTTCAGTGCCCGCGCCCGGCAAGCCTTCCTCTTTCACGACGACATCAAGAACGCGCTGCCGCATGGGCTGCTGCCAACGGGCCAGTTCGAGCTGCTGCGTTGGTTCATGCGGCAGGGTCGCCATGAGGCCGGGCTGAACCTCGAGGAAGTCTGGTGGCTGCTGCGTGAAGCTTCGGAGCAGCCCGCGCTCGAACTGACGCGTGCCTACGCGTTCGCCCCCGCTTGGCAGACGCTGTATCCGGATGGCCTCACGGTCTTCGGTCGTCGCGATTTCGCGCGGTGGTTCGCCGCGACCTACCGCGTCTCCGAGGCCTGGACCGATCCCGATACCTGGCCTCAGGAGCTCGATCCCGCGCAGCAGATCCGCCTGGCCTGGCAGGCACGCCGGGATTGGCGGCTGCGGCATCCTTCGGCGCTGGACAGCGTGGCGGATGCGCGGGCGCTGGTCGAATGGCTCTGCTCGCCCGAGGCCGCGCAACCGCCCGATGTGAGAACTTGGTGCAAAGGGCTGGACATCCCGCGGGTTGCCGCCGAGCTGGTGGTGCTCGGGGTCAATGTCATCGGGCATTTCTCCTATCCTTCGGGTCTGCGGGTCTCCGTCGAGGCCCTGGTGGAGGGGTTGGGCCGCGCCGGCGTGCGCACCTCGCTGCGCGACCTGAAGACCGATCGCCGCGACGACCCCACGCACGCCAACTTCCGTGGCTTCGAGGAATTCGAGACCACGCTCATCCACGCCCAGCCAGAGCCCTTCTTTCACGAGGCGTTCAGCCGCAGCGACATTCACCAGCGCACGCCGGGCACCTACCGCATCGGCTACTGGTACTGGGAATTCGATTCCATCCCCGATTTCTGGCTGGCGCATGCCGAGCAGGTCGACGAGGTGTGGGCCGCGACCGAGTTCGTCGCGCGCGGCCTGCGCGCGCGGCTCAAGGTTCCGGTGCGCACATTGTTCCCTGGCGTTCAATTGGGACAGTACGACAAGCGCTCGCGCTCGTACTTCGGCCTGCGCGACGAGCCCTACACCTTTCTCTTCACCTTTCACATGATGAGCGTGATGGAGCGGAAGAACCCGATCGGCCTGATACGCGCCTTCGACCAGGCGTTCGGCGGCGAAGACGCGGTGCAGTTGGTGCTGAAAACCTCCTTTGGCGAAAGGCATCCGGCCCAGTTCGAGGAGTTGCGCGCAGCCGCCGCGGCCGTGCCCAACGTGAAGGTCATCGACGAGGTCTACAGCCCCGAGGACGTGCTTTCGTTGATGGATGCCTGCGATGCCTATGTGTCGCTGCACCGCAGCGAGGGGCTGGGCCTGACGATGGCGGAGGCCATGCTCATGGGCAAGCCGGTCATCGCCACCGACTTTTCGGGCAATGTGGACTTCATGGACGAGAGCAACAGCCTCCCCGTGAACTACCGCCTGGTGAAGCTCGGCAAGCCGATTCCTCCCTACGGCGGCGATCTCGAGTGGGCCGACGCTTCGACGGAGCATGCGGCGCAGCTGATGCGCCGGGTCTACGAGAACCAGGAATGGGCGCGCGAGCTCGGTGCCCGGGCGAGGGCTAGCGCGCAGGCCAGGCTATCGCTGGATGCGGCCGGTCGACGGGCCGCGGCGCGCCTAGCCGAGATTCGCGTGGCGTTGCGCGAGAAGAGGGTGGCCGGCCCGGGCGCTTGAATTCCGGGAAGCCCAGGCGCGATCGGCGGATGCCTGCCGATCGCGCGGCAAGCTCAGGTCACGGCGACTGCTGCTCGACGATGCGCCCGTGTTCGAGGTGGATCACGCGGTTGCATTCCTTCGCGATCAACTCGGGCGAGTGCGAAGCCAGCACGAGAATGCCCGACTTCGCAACCACCTCGCGCATGCGCTTCTCAGCCTTTTCGGTGAACTCGGCATCACCGACCGAGAGCCATTCGTCCATGAGCAGGATGTCGGCCTGGACGCTCGTCGAGATCGCAAACGCCAGGCGCATCAGCATGCCGGTGGAGTAGGTTCGCACCGGCATGTGGACATATTCGCCCAGGCCGCTGAACTCGCAGATCTCCTGCGTGAGTTGGTCGACCCGCTTGCGGCTCATCCCCATGACGAGGCCGCGCAGCATGATGTTTTCGATGCCGGAGGCGTCGACCTCGATCCCCAGCACCGGGTCGATCAGGCTGGACACCGTGCCCTGGCGCTCGAATGCGCCCGCCGATGGTTCGTAGACGCCAGCCAGTGTGCGAAGCAGCGTGGACTTGCCCGCGCCGTTGTGCCCGACCAGTCCGAGGCGGTCGCCGCTGCGCAGTTCGATGTTGATGTCGTGCAGCGCCTGTACGACGGTGACGCCGGTTTCCTTGCCGAGGCGTCCGCCGGTCACCGAGGCGGCCAGCGTGTTCCTGAGGGAGCTCGCGCCGGCCCCGTAGATGGGGAAATTGACCGAAACGTTCTTGAGTGAAATCAGTGCCATGGGCGATCAGAGCCAGTAGACGACGCGGCGGCGGTACTTCATGAACAGCAGGCCGGCAACGACCGACGTGCCGACCGTCCAGCAGAGGATGCCGATCCAGTCATGCAGGCTGGCCATGCCGCCCATGAGCGGTGTTCGCAGGAGGTCAAGCATCTGCGCCAGAGGATTCCAGAGCACATAGCGTGCGCGGCCGGGCAGATTCTCGGGCAACCAGAAGACGGGCGTGAGGAACATCAGCATCTGCATCAGGCTGGTGACGATCTGTGTGACGTCGCGAAAGCGCGTGCAGATCAGGCCCAGCAGCAGCCCGACCGCATGCGCATTGATGAGCAGAAGCAGGAGCGCCGGAAAGAACAGGAGCGCGTGCCAGGACAGTGAGATGCCGGCCCAGAGCGCGACCGGAATGTAGAGCACGATCTGGTGCGCGAACTGGATGACGTTGCGCGCCAGGCTGCGCCACACGAACAGAGTGATGGGAAAGTAGCCCTGCTTCAGGTAGTGCGAGGAATTGACGAAGGTGTGGCAGGCGTCGGTGACGATGCTGGAGAAGAAACCCCAGAAGATCACGCCGAGTGCCAGGTGCGGAAAAAACTTGGAAAGCTCCGTGCCGAACAGGGCGCTGTAGAGTGGCCCCATGCCTCCGATCATGACGCCCATGCTCAGCGTCAGCCAGATTGGGCCGAGAAGGGAGCGGCGGTAGCGCAGCACGATGTCGAACCAGGCCAGGGTCCACCAGATGTCAGGACGGCGGGTGCCCTCCCACCAGTCGGCCCAGGCGTTGCGATGCAGATTGGAATAGGCTTGGCTCATGCGCGTCCGTAGGTGTCCGCGAGGCGCACGATGTCGTCCTCGCCAAGATAGCCGCCGCACTGGACCTCGATCAGCACCAGCAACTCGTCTCCGATATTGGTCAAACGATGTTTCTCCTTGAGGGGGATGTAGCGGTACTGGCCGGGAACGGTCTCGTGCTCGACATCGCCAATCTGCACGATGCCGCGCCCTTGAACCACGACCCAGTGCTCCGCGCGTTGATGGTGATACTGCAGCGACAGTGCTTCGCCCGGCATCACCGTGATTCGCTTGACCTTATAGCCTTCCTCTTCCTTGAGGGTCGTGTAGGTACCCCATGGACGGTGCACCACCACGGGTGTGCGCACGGTCTCGTGCTTGCGCGCATTGAGAATGTCGACCACCTTTTTGACCGCCTGCGCGCTGCCCTTGTGTGCGACCAGCAGGGCGTCGGGCTGGTCGATGATCACCAGGTCATGGACGCCGAGAGTCGCCACCACTTTCGCGCCGTGGCTCTGAACCGACACGTGCGTGCCGGTGGTGTCGATGGCGACCACGTCCGCTGGCATCGTGTTGCCGCTGGCGTCCGCGGTGTGCGCCTTGGCGATCGAGGGCCAGGAGCCGACGTCGCTCCAGGCGAACTTGGCCGGAACCACATGCACATTGTCGGCCGGCTCCATGACCGCGTAATCGATGCTGATATCGGGCTGCAGCCCGAAGGTATGAAGATCGAAGCGCACCGTGTCGTCGACGGCTCTAGAGGCCGTCAGCGCCTGCCTCGAGGCGGCCAGCAGTTCGGGGGCATGGCGCTCGAAAGCCGCGAGGATGGCATCCGCCGTAAAGCAGAACATGCCGCTGTTCCAGTAGTAGCGGCCTGTGGCGAGATATTCCTGTGCCGTAGGCAGATCCGGCTTTTCGACGAAGCGCCGCGCCGGCTGGGCCTCGCGCGATACCTGCGCGACCTCGACGTAGCCAAAGCCGGTTTCGGGTCCGGTGGGGCTGATGCCGAAGACCACCAAAGCGCCCTGGGCCGCGAGCCGGAATGCCTGGCTCGCGCTGGCGACGAAAGCCTCGACATCGGGCACCAGGTGATCGGCGGAAAGCACCAGCATCACCGTATCGCCGCCGAACGTGGCCTGGCACTGCAGGGCAGCCAACGCGATCGCCGGCGCCGTGTTGCGGCCCTTGGGCTCGAGCAGGAAGGTCGTCTGAGGAGGGTCGGCCAGCTCGCGCAATACGTCTTTCGTCAGGAAAAGATGGTCCTCGTTGGTCACGACCATGAGGTCTCCCGTGCCGCAGGCCTGGCCTCGTTCGATGGCCTGCTGAAGGAGGGTGGAGCCGCCCAGTCTCATGAAGGGCTTCGGAAAGGCGTGACGGGAGGCTGGCCATAGCCTGGACCCGGCGCCTCCCGACAGCACGACTGAAAGCACCCGCATTTTTCGAACCCTGTTTCTTTATGGAGCGATAATTTTACCGACCCCTGCCGGGGCGAGCCGTGAGCAGGCGTTCGTTGCGACGCCCGGCGCTGAATGCGCACCACCGGCCTTTTCTTCGCGCGGCCATGGCCTCGGCGCGAGTTTTCGGGATGATCGACCGTATTTTATGAGGCCCACGCTGCCCGCCGCACCCACAGGGAGACGCCGACCCGTACGCCCCGCCGAGCTGACCAAGGCCCAGTTGCAGGCTCGCGTGCATGCGCTCGAGCAGCAGGTGGCCGCCATGGAGCGCTCGACCAGCTGGCGGCTCACGACCCCGGTGCGCTGGGCCAGCCGGGTGGTGCAGCGCCTGCGCGGCGGGCCGCCACTGCCGGCGGGCATCGCGGGCGGCAACTATGCGGAATGGATCGCGCAGTCGGCGGCCCTGCAGGCGGCGCCGTTGGCGGCGCTCGCGGCCGAGGCCCGAGGCTGGCCCGAGCGCCCGCTGATCTCGGTGCTGATGCCCACCTACAATCCCCGGCCGGCCTGGCTGCGCGAAGCCATCGCCTCGGTGCGCGCCCAGACCTACGACCACTGGGAGCTCTGCATCGCCGACGATGCCTCGACCGATCCCCAGGTGGCGGCCCTCCTCGAGGCCGCGGCGGCCGAGGACAGCCGCATCCGCTGGGTGCGCCGGCCGGTCAACGGTCATATCTCCGAGGCCTCGAACAGCGCACTGGCGCTGGCCGGCGGCGACTGGGTGGCGCTGATGGACCACGACGACCTGCTCGCGCCCGACGCGCTGCTGCGCGTCGCCCATGTGCTGCATGCCGATCCCGCGGCGCGCATGGTCTATTCGGACGAGGACAAGATCGACGCCACGGGCCGGCGCTACAACCCCTACTTCAAGCCCGACTGGAATCCCGAGCTGTTTTGCTCGCAGAACATGTTCTCGCACCTCGGCGTCTACCAGCGCGCGCTGGTGCTCGAGGTCGGCGGCTTCCGCAAGGGTTTCGAGGGCGCGCAGGACTACGACCTCGCGTTGCGCTGCATCGAGCGCATCGACCCCTTGCGGCAAGTGCGGCACCTCCCGCACGTGCTCTACCACTGGCGCGCGCACGCCGAGAGCACGGCCCAGTCGGCCGGCGCCAAGCCTTATGCCGAGATCGCGGGCGAACGGGCCCTCGACGAGCACTTCGAGCGTATCGGCCTGGCCGCGCGCAGCGAGAGCACGCCGCACGGCTACCGCACCCGGCTGGCGGCGCCTGCCCGGTGGCCGAAGGTGTCGCTGGTGATTCCCACGCGCGACGCGCTGGGCCTGGTGCGTCAGTGTCTCGAGAGCATCGTCTCGCTCTCGACCTATCCCGACTACGAGATCCTGCTGGTCGACAACGGCTCCACCGATCCCGAGGCGCTGCGCTACTTCGCCGAGCTGCGTGAACAGCCGGGCTTCCAGGTGCTGCGCGACGACGGTGAGTTCAACTACGCGGCGCTCAACAACGCGGCCGTGGCGCAGGCGCATGGCGAGGTGGTGGCGCTGATCAACAACGACATCGAGGTCATCACGCCCGACTGGCTCGAGGAGATGGTGGCGATCGCGCTGCAGCCCGATGTGGGCGCGGTGGGCGCGAAGCTGCTCTATCCCGACGGCACGGTGCAGCACGCGGGCGTGGTGCTGGGCATCGGCGGCATCGCCGGCCATGCCCACAAGCACCTGCCGCGCGCGGAGGGCGGCTACTTCAACCGCGCCCAGCTGATCCAGTCCTTCGAGGCGGTGACCGCCGCCTGCCTGGTGGTGCGCAAGGCTGTCTACGAGCAGGTGGGTGGGCTCGATGCCGCCAACCTCAAGATCTCGTACAACGACATCGACTTCTGCCTGCGGCTGCGCGAGGCCGGCTACCGCAACGTCTGGACGCCGCATGCGGAGCTCTACCACCATGAATCGGCCACCCGGCCACGCGACCTGGACCCGGCCCAGCGCGAACGCGCGGCGCGAGAAGAGAACCACATGAAGACCCGCTGGGCCGCCGTGCTCGAACGAGATCCCGCCTACAACCCCAACCTGAGCCTGGCTTCGGAAGATTTCGCGCTGGCCTGGCCACCGAGGCCGTTGCCGGAGGTGCGGCCATGAACCGCCTCCTGCGGGCCTTGAGCTTCATCCCCAACGCCCTCTACAAGGGCGGCGGGCTCGGCGGCACCGCGCGCCGCGCCGTGAAGATCCTGCGCCAGTCGGGCCTGCGCGGCGTGGTGCGCTCGGTCAGCGTGCTGCTGCGCAACGACGGCCCGCCGCTGATGGCCGATGCCTCGCGGCCCGACCGCTTCCAGTACCGCGAATGGGTCAAGCGCCATGACGCTCCCCTCGCGCCGGCCCAGCGCCAGGCGCTCGAAGCGCAGGCCGCCGGCTGGCCGCGCCAGCCCGGCTTCGTGCTGGTGATGGCGCTCGATGGCGCCGATGCGCAGCAGGCGGAGCGCGCCGTGGCTTCGGTGCGCGACCAGGTCTTCGCGCACTGGCGGCTGGTGCTCGCGGCCGGACCGGGCACGGCGCAGGCGGTCAAGGCGTTGGCCGACCGGCTGGCCGCGGCCGAGCCGCGCATCGAGTTCGCCGAGGCGACGCTCGCGCAGGCCTTCAACGCTGCCGACCCCGGTGCCGACGGCTGGCTCGCCGCTTGCGACGCGCGCGATGCGCTGGCGGCCGATGCGCTGTGGCGCGTGGCCGAGGCCGCCGTGGCCCGGCCCGAGGCCGCTCTGATCTACACCGACGAGGACCGCATCGCGGCCGACGGGCAACGCTCGGCGCCGTACTTCAAGCCCGACTGGAACCTCGACCTGCTGCGCTCGCAGGACTTCGTCTCGCGGCTCGCCTTCTTCGCGGCGCCGCTGCTGCGCGAGGTGGGCCGGCTCGACGAGCGCTTCGGCGACGCGGCGCGCTACGACCTGGTGCTGCGCGCGGCCGAGCGCCTCGATGCGGCGCGCATCGTCCACGTGCCGAAGGCGCTGTACCACCGCCATGTCGCCTCCGAAGACGCGGTGCATGCGATGGACCCGGCCGAGTACGCGCCCGAGGGCGGCGAGCGCGCGCTGCAGGCGCACCTGGCGCGCGGCGGCATCGAGGCCACGGCCGAGCGCGCGGGCGCGGGCTTCCGCGTGCGCCATGCGCTGCCGGCCGAGCCGCCGCTGGTGTCGCTGTTCATCCCCACGCGCAACGGCCTGAAGCTGGTGCGCCAGTGCATCGAGAGCATCCTCGAGAAGACCCTGTACCCGCGCTACGAGATCATCCTGATCGACAACGGCTCGGACGACCCCGAGGCACTGCGCTACTTCGAGGAGATCTCGGCGCGTGCGGGCGTGCGCGTGCTGCGCGACGACAGCCCCTTCAACTACTCGGCGCTCAACAACCAGGCCGCGGCGGTCGCCAGGGGCGAGGTCTTCGGCCTCATCAACAACGACATCGAGGTGATCTCGCCCGACTGGCTTGGCGAGATGGTCTCGATCGCGCTGCAGCCCGGCGTGGGCGCCGTGGGCGCGCGGCTCTGGTATCCCGAGAACACGCTGCAGCATGCGGGCGTGGTGCTGGGCTACCGTGGCGGCGTGGCCGACCATGCGCATCGCCGGCTCGGCCAGGGCGATGCCGGCTACTTCGGGCGCGCGGCGCTGCTGCAGGGCTTCTCGGCCGTGACGGCCGCCTGCCTGATCGTGCGGCGCGCGCTCTACGAACAGGTGGGCGGGCTCGACGAGAAGAACCTCAAGGTCGCCTACAACGACGTCGACTTCTGCCTGCGGGTGCGCGAGGCCGGCTACCGCAACGTCTGGACGCCCCATGCCGAGCTCTACCACCACGAATCGGCCACGCGGCCCTCGGACCTGTCGGAGGCGCAGATCCAGCGCTTCCTCGGCGAGGAGGGCTACATGAAGCAGCGCTGGGGCGAGTTGCTCTTCAACGACCCGGCCTACAACCCGAACCTGAGCCTCGCGATCGAGGACTTCAGCTACGCCTGGCCGCCGCGCGTGGCGAAGGTGGCGGCGCCATGAGCGTGGCCCCGGCCGCCGCCGCCGAGCCGCTGAGCGTCTCGGTCGCCCTGTGCACCTACAACGGCGAGCGCTTCGTGCGCGAGCAGGTCCGCAGCATCTGCCTGCAGACCCGGCCGCCGATGGAGATCGTGCTGTCCGACGACGCCTCGCGCGATGCCTGCGTCGAGGTGGCGCGCGCCACTGTCGAGGAATGCCTGCGCGAGCGGCCCGGCCTCGCGATCGCGCTGCGCGTCATCGTCAATCCCGTCGGCCTGCGCGTGGTCAAGAACTTCGAGCAGGCGGTGCGCGCCTGCAGCGGCACGCTGATCGCGCTGTCGGACCAGGACGATGCCTGGGTGCCCGAGCGGCTCGAGCGGCTGGTGGCCGAGTTCGAGCGCCGGCCCGAGCTGCGGCTGTTGCACTCGGACGCGCGCCTCGTCGACGCCCAGGGCGCGCCGCTGGGCGGCACGCTGTTCCATGCGATCGAGGTCACGGCCAGCGAGATCGAGCGCATGCATGCGGGCCAGGCCTTCGACGTGCTCCTGCGCCGCAACATCGTCACCGGCGCGACCACGGTGTTCCACCGCGATCTGCTCGACGCGGTGCTGCCGTTCCCGGTCGAATGGGTGCACGACGAGTGGATCGCCACGGTGGCCTCGGCCTTCGCGCGCATCGACACCGTCGAGGCGCAGCTGATCGACTACCGCCAGCATGGCGGCAACCAGATCGGCGCGCGGCGCGACACCTTCATGGAGAAGGTGCGCAAGGCCCTGGCCTCGCGCGGCACCACCCACGTCGAGCGCGCGCGCAAGGCCGAACTGCTGCTCGAACGCCTCGAGCAGGTGGCGCGCGCCGGCCGCCCGGTGACTGCCGACACCCTCGACAAGCTGCGCGGCAAGATCGTGCACCAGCGCTTCCGCACGCAGCTGCCGGCCTCGCGCTGGGCGCGCGTGCTGCCGATCCTGCGCGAGGCCCGAACGGGTCGCTACGACCGGTTCGGCCGCGGTTTTCGCGGCGTGGTGCGCGATCTGTTCGAATCCGTCTGATCCATTCCAGAGCCATCCGTGAGCCACATCCCCCAGACCTCCGTCCCCGTGCCGCCGACCGTGGTGGTCGTGATCCCGTTCTACAACGGCGCGGCCTTCATCGAGCGCTCGGTGGCGAGCGTGTTCGCGCAGTCGATGCCGGCCAGCGAGGTCATCGTGGTCAACGACGGCTCGCGTCCCGAGGAGCGCGCCAGCCTGGACGCGCTGGCCGCGCGCTTCCCGTTCCGCATCCTCGACAAGGAGAACGGCGGCCAGGGCTCGGCGCGCAACGCCGGCGTGGCGGCCTCGACGGCCGAGTACATCTGCTTCCTCGACCAGGACGACTTCTACCTGTCGAACCACATCGAGATCCTGGTCAAGGGCATCCCGGCGGACGACCCGCGCCTGGGCTTCGTCTATGCCGACCTGGCCGAGGCCGACGGCGAGGGCAACATCATCCGCGCGGCGATGGTCAAGGACCACACGCTGCACCATCCGAAGACCAACATCTTCGAGATGCTGCGCCACGACATCTTCGTGCTGCCCTCGGCCGCGATCGTGACGCGCAAGGCCTTCGACGCGGTGGGCGGCTTCGACACCCAGTTCATGGGCTTCGAGGACGACGACCTGTTCCTGCGCATCTTCCGCAAGGGCTTCACGAACCACTTCATCGACAAGGTGGTCACGGTCTGGTGCATCCACACCGGCAGCACCTCGTTCGACATGCGCATGATCCGCAGCCGCTTCAAGTACTTCAAGAAGCTGGTCGGCATGTTCCCCGACGAACCCCGGCGCAACCGCTATGTGCTGCGCGACTGCCTGATGCCGCGCTTCGGCCGCTTCTTCATGGACCACGTGATCGAGGCGGTGAAGGCCAACGACCCGAACCGCGCCGAGATGAGCGCGGTGCTCGCCGAGTACGCGGCGATCGTCTATGCGAGCCCGGCGGTCAGCGGCCGCAAGAAGCTCGAGTTGCGCGCCACCGTCTTCATGGCCGAGCACAGCCCGCCGGGGCTGATCCGCGCCATCGGCAAGCTGACGCGGCTGCCCGGGGTGCGCTCGCTGCGGCGATTGCTGGGCTGAGGGTCGGGGCCGATCAGGCCGCCTGGCGGCGCAGCCGGCGATAGCGCCAGAACGCGCCCGAAGCCCAGATCTTCAGCAGGCTGGTGACATGCCAGTAGAGGTACTTGCTGCTGCGGTGGCTCGCGCGCTGCGCGTCGTGTCGCGCGCGCAGCTGCTCGCCGACCTGCAGCCGCCAGCCGGCCAGCTGCACCCGCGCGCAGATGTCGAAGTCCTCGCCGTACATGAAGAAGCGCTCGTCGAAACCGCGAACGGCGGCATAGGCCTCGGCGCGGAACAGCATGAACAGGCCCGGCACCCAGGCCGGGACGGCCGGGCGCGCATAGCCGGGCTTCTTGCGCGTGAGGATCTCGAGCGGCGTCAGGATGTCGCGGTGCTGCTCGGGCTCGCGCTTGCCGGGCTCCATGATGCGGGGCGTGAGCAGCCCCGCGTCGGGTGCCGCCAGCGCGACCAGCGGCGCCAGCACGTCGGCATCGAAGCGGATGTCGGGGTTGAGCACCAGGAACCATGGCGTGGCGCAGCGCTCGAAGGCCTGGTTGTGGTTGGCGCCGAAGCCCTTGGGCTGCGCGTTCTCGATGCGTTCGAGCGCGAAGCCCCAGGCGGCGCCGGCCAGCGGCGCGTCGGACTCGGGGATGTTCAGCGTCAGCACCACCTTGGCCACCTGTTCGCGGCTGAAGCGGTCGATCTGGTCGAGCAGGGGGCGCACGAGTTCGAGCTGCCCGTGGCTCACGATCGAAATCGTGACGGCGGGGGAGGTCGTAGCGGGGGTGGCCATGGTCTAATTTCGCCCGGGGATTCTAGGGGCCCCGCTACCACCCATGATTGCCCTGATCGTCATCAGCTTCTTCGTCGCCGCCTTCGCGGTCCAGATCTTCATGCGCCGCGCGCGCCGCCATGCGCGGCTGTACGGTGCCGACATGCCGCAGCGCTTCCACAAGGGCCATGTGCCGCGCCTGGGGGGCGCGGGCATCATCCTCGGCATGGGCGTGGCCTGGCTCGCGGCCGGCATCACCGGCACCGATCCGTTCAACGTCTCGTGGCCCGCCTCGGCCTCGATGCTGATGCTGGTCTGCATCCTGCCGGCCGTGCTCGGCGGCATCGTCGAGGACGTCACGCAGCGCGTGCAGGTGCGCTGGCGGCTGATGCTCACCCTGGGCGCGGCGCTGCTGGTGTGCTGGGTGCACGGCCTGAGCCTCGCGCGCACCGGCATCCCGCTGGTCGACGGCTGGCTCGCGGCCGTGCCCTATGCCTCGGTGCTGTTCGCCGCGCTCGCCATCGGCGGCCTGCCGCATGCCTTCAACATCATCGACGGCTACAACGGCCTCGCGGGCACGGTGGCGGTGCTGGTCTGCCTCGCGATCTCGCACGTGGCGCTGCAGCTCGGCGACCGCCAGCTCGCGGCCATGATGGTCTGCCTGGTCGGCGCGACCTTCGGCTTCCTGATCTGGAACTACCCGCGCGGCAAGATCTTCGCGGGCGACGGCGGCGCCTACGTCTGGGGCATGGTGATCGCCGTGGCCTGCGTGACGCTGGTGCAGCGCCATCGCGTGGTCTCGCCCTGGTTCCCGATGCTGCTGCTGATCTATCCGGTGTGGGAGACCCTGTTCTCCATCTACCGCAAGCTCGCGCGCGGCCAGTCGCCGGGCACGGCCGATGCGCTGCACTTCCACCAGCTGATCTTCCGCCGCATCGTGCGCGTGGCCTTCGCCGACGACGAGGCGCGCCAGCTGCTCGCGCGCAACAACCGTACCTCGCCCTACCTGTGGATCTTCGCCGCGATGTCGGTGGTGCCCGCGGTGCTGTTCTGGAACAACACCTGGGTGCTGATGTTCTTCTGTCTTCTGTTCGTCACGACCTATGTCGGCGCCTACCTGATGATCGTGCGATTCAAGGTGCCGCGCTGGCTGCGACCCTGATCGTTCGTCTTTGCGAGAATCCCGTCCCATCGTTCACCGTCCCGGAGCCTGACCGCCCATGACCGACCCCGTCCTCAACATTCCCCCGCGCGACAAGGCCGAGATCCTGGCCCAGGCGCTGCCGTACATCCGCAAGTTCCACGGCAAGACCATCGTCATCAAGTACGGCGGCAACGCCATGACCGACCCGGCGCTGCAGGCCGACTTCGCCGAGGACGTGGTGCTGCTCAAGCTGGTCGGCATGAACCCGGTGGTGGTGCACGGCGGCGGCCCGCAGATCGAGGCCGCGCTCAACCGCCTGGGCAAGAAGGGCAGCTTCATCCAGGGCATGCGCGTGACCGACGCCGAAACCATGGAAGTCGTCGAATGGGTGCTGGCCGGCGAGGTGCAGCAGGACATCGTGGGCCTGATCAACCAGGCCGGCGGCAAGGCCGTGGGCCTGACCGGTCGCGACGGCGGTCTGATCCGCGCGCAGAAGCTCAAGCTGGCCGATCGCGCCGATCCCAACGTGCACCACGACGTGGGCCAGGTCGGCGACATCGTTTCGATCGACCCGAGCGTGGTCAAGGCGCTGCAGGACGACGCCTTCATCCCCGTCGTGAGCCCGATCGGCTTCGGCGAGGAGAACGAGAGCTACAACATCAACGCCGACGTGGTGGCCGGCAAGCTGGCCACCGTGCTCAAGGCCGAGAAGCTGATGCTGCTGACGAACACGCCCGGCGTGCTCGACAAGGACGGCAAGCTGCTCACCAACCTGAGCGCGCGCGAGATCGACGACCTGTTCGCCGACGGCACGATCTCGGGCGGCATGCTGCCGAAGATCGAGGGCGCGCTCGATGCGGCCAAGAGCGGCGTCAATGCCGTGCACATCATCGACGGCCGCGTGCCGCACGCGATGCTGCTCGAGATCCTGACCGATCAGGCCTACGGCACGATGATCCGCGCGCGCTGAGCGCGTTGCACCCTCGAAGGCCGGTCCCGAGGCGGGCCGGCGGCCAGCGGGCGCGCGGGGAGGCGCGCGCTCACTGCTGTGCGAGAATCAATTGTTTACATCTTCCGCACGCGCCTCCCATGCAAAACGAAGAGACAGTCGTCCCCGGTGCAGAGACCCAGGCCGAGACCGCGCCGGCCGCTCCGGCGCGCAAGCGTCCCAAGCCCGGCGAGCGGCGCGTGCAGATCCTGCAGGCCCTGGCCGCGATGCTCGAGCAGCCCGGCGCCGAGCGCGTGACCACCGCGGCGCTGGCCGCCCGCCTCGAGGTCAGCGAGGCCGCGCTCTACCGCCACTTCGCGAGCAAGGCGCAGATGTTCGAGGGCCTGATCGACTTCATCGAGCAGAGCGTGTTCACCCTGGTCAACCAGATCCTCGAGCGCGAGGCCACGGGCAAGGAGCAGGCGGCCCGCATCATCGCGATGCTGGTGCAGTTCGCCGAGCGCAACCCCGGCATGACGCGCGTCATGGTCGGCGATGCGCTGGTCTACGAGAACGAGCGGCTGCAGCAGCGCATGAACCAGTTCTTCGACAAGATCGAAGCCAGCATCCGCCAGGCGCTGCGCGAGGACCGCGCCGCCGAAGGCTCGGCCACGCCGAGCGTCGATGCGCAGGTGCGCGCCTCGGCGCTGACCTCGCTGGCGGTCGGCCGCCTGCAGCGCTTCGCGCGCTCGGGCTTCCGCCGCGAACCCTCCGAACACCTGGACGCACTGTTGGCCCTGGTGCTATGAGCTCCGCAGACACCATGGTGGCGGAGGCCGCGGATGCACTTCGCGCCGCGCAAGCCTGGGGGCGGGCCATCGAGATCGACGGCTGCCGAGCCGAACTTCGCCTGGCCATGCAATTGCGCGCGGCTTCGCAAGCCTTGTCGCGGGCTGAAGCCCGGATCGTGGCGCTCGAGGCGGATGTCGCTGGCAGAGACCACACGATCGCCGTGCTGCGCGAGGAGGTGCAGCGTGTCTACCGCGAAGGCCAATTGCACCTGGAGCAGCTGATGCAGACGCGCTCGATGCGCCTGACCAAGCCGCTGCGCGACCTGGGCGACCTGGTGCGTCGCTGGCGGCGATGACGGGCGCACAAGGCGGCCGCCCCGGCGATTGGCCGCTCGTATCGATCGTCATCGTCAACGACAACCATGCGCAGTCCACGGTGGCCTGTCTCGAGAGCATCGAGGCGCATGGTGCCGGCGGGCCGCCGGTCGAGGTGATCGTCGTCGACAACGCCAGCGCCCCCGACGATGTCCGGTTCCTGTCGGACCATGCCGCCAAGCACCGCATCCTGCGGCTGCAGGAACAGCGCTTCTTCGAGGCGCGCAACGTTGCCGCCGACGACGCACGGGGAGAGTTCCTGCTCTTTCTGCGGCACGACGTGCGTGCGACGCCCGGCTGGCTCCTGCCGCTGGTATCGGCCCTTCGCGGCGATCCCGCATGCGGTGTGGTGGGTCCCAAGCAACTGTTGCCCGACGGGACGATCCATGAGGCAGGCCTCCTGATCGACCATGACGGCTCGACAGTACCGCGTGGCCGTTACCAGCCCGGAGACGACGCGCGCTTCGAGCAGATGCGCAAGGTCGACCAGGTGAGCGGTGCGGCGTTGATGGTGCGCAAGGCTGCGTTCGATGCCGTCCGGGGATTCGACCTTTCCTACGAACCCGGTGGCGGCGAGGACGCCGAACTCTGCCTGCGGATCGGCCATGCGGGTTTCGCCACGCGCTGCGTGCCCACCGCCCGTGTGATGCTCGCGGCGGCACCCGACGAGGCCATCGTTCCCGAGGTCCAGCGCGCCTTGCTTGCGCGCCGCTGGAGCGCTTACCTGTCCACCGGCGTTCACGATGCATCCGATCCCGCCGGGTCATCCGTGCCGGCCGCGGCGCCCGCCGTCCTCGATGCTCCGACCGCCGCGCTGTTCACGCCCTACAGCCTCACGCCTGGCGGCGGCGAGCGCTATCTGCTGGGCATGGCCGAGGTGCTGCTGCGGGCCGGTTATTCGGTCTGGCTGGTCACGCCCGAGCGCTGGTCGTCACTGCGGATTGCACAGCTGGCCGATTCACTGTCGCTATCGCTGCGGGGACTGCGGCTGATCACCCACAGGGAGGCCGAGGACATGTCGCGCTTCGACCTGTTCGTGACCATGGGGAACGAAGTCGCGCCACCCATCGCGCCTTTGGGACGCAGAAACCTGTACTACTGTCAGTTTCCGTTTCCTTGGCCGGCCGAAGATCTCGAACGCCGGCGGACCTGGTCGGGCAACTATCAGGCCATCGTCATGAATTCGCCGTTCGCGCGCGACCACATGCGGCAGCGATTGGCTGCGCACGGTCTGCCCGAACAGGAAATTCATGTGCTCTACCCCCCGGTCGCGCTGATGCAGCCGGCCGGACCCGATGAGGCGCCGCGCGCCGGCGGCATCGTGTCGGTGGGGCGTTTCTTTGCCGGCGGCCATTGCAAACGGCAGGACATGCTGATCCGTGCCTTTCGCGACCTGTACGCGTCGGGCGTCCGGACCGAGCTGCACCTCGTCGGTTCGTTGCGCCCGGAGCCGCCGCACCGCGCCTACCTCGCGGAGTGTCAGCGCCTCGCCGAGGGTCTGCCGGTCCATTTCCATCTCAATGCCTCGCCGCAGGCGCTGGCCCGCATCTATGCCGATGCCTCGGTGTACTGGCATGGCGCAGGCTACGAAGTCGACGCCACCCTGGAACCCGAACGTTGCGAGCACTTCGGCATCAGCGTCGTCGAGGCCATGTCGGTGGGCGCGATCCCGATCGTGGTCGGCAATGGCGGTCCGTCGGCCACCGTGCGTCACGGTGTGAACGGCTTCTGCTACGACACGCAGGAACAGCTCGTCGAACTCACGCGCACGCTGCTCGCGAAGCCGGCCGGCGAACTGGCGGGCATGCGCCGGCTGGCACGCGAACGCGCCCAAGACTTCTCCGAGGCGGCCTTCGCATCGCGCTGGCGCGACATCGCACGCTGAACAGAGCTTCCTCGCGTTATCGGTGACATAGGCAAAGCCAATGAAAACGGCTTTGCCTATTGATGAAAATAAATGGGCTCCCACAACCGATAGGAAAAGCCCAATGACCGATCCCCGCAAGCTCACCACCGAGAACGGCGCGCCCGTCGAGAACAACCAGCAGTCGCAGACCGCCGGCGTGAACGGCCCCGTGCTGATGCAGGACCATCACCTGATCGAGAAGCTCGCGCGCTTCGACCGCGAGCGCATCCCCGAGCGCGTGGTGCATGCGCGCGGCTCGGGTGCCTTCGGTACCTTCGAGGTGACGGCCGACGTCACGAAATGGACCAAGGCGAAATTCCTCGGCCAGGTCGGCCGGAAGACCGAGGTGCTGGCGCGCTTCTCGACCGTGGCGCTCGAGCTGGGCTCGGCCGACACGGTGCGCGATCCGCGCGGCTTCGCGCTCAAGTTCTACACCGAGGAAGGCAACTACGACCTGGTCGGCAACAACACGCCGATCTTCTTCATCCGCGATCCGCTCAAGTTCCCCGATTTCATCCATTCGCAGAAGCGCGACCCCTACAGCCACGTGCAGGAACCCGACAACGCCTGGGACTTCTTCTCGCACTCGCCCGAGGCCACGCACCAGTTCACCTGGCTGTTCGGCGACCGCGGCATTCCGAGGAGCTACCGCCACATGGACGGCTTCGGCTCGCACACCTTCCAGTGGGTCAACGCGCAGGGCGAGGCCTTCTGGGTCAAGTACCACTTCAAGACCAACCAGGGCATCGAGACCTTCGTCGCGGAAGAAGCGCAGCGCGTGGGCGGCGAGAACCCGAACCACCATCACCTCGACCTGCTGCACTCGATCGAGCGCGGCGAGTTCCCGAGCTGGCGCGTGCAGGTGCAGATCATGCCGGTGGCCGAGGCGCAGACCTACCGCTTCAATCCCTTCGACCTGACCAAGGTCTGGTCGCACAAGGACTACCCGAAGATCGACATCGGCATCCTCACGCTGAACCGCAACCCCGACAACTACTTCGCCGAGATCGAGCAGGCCGCGTTCAACCCGGCCAACTTCGTGCCCGGCATCGGCCCCTCGCCCGACAAGATGCTGCAGGGCCGCCTGTTCAGCTACGGCGACACGCAGCGCTACCGCCTGGGCATCAACCACACGCAGCTGCCCGTGAACCGGCCGCACGCGACCACGGCGCAGAACTACGGCCGCGACGGCGCGATGCGTGGCGACGGCAACGGCGGCCGCGGCCCGAACTACGAGCCCAACAGCTTCAGCGATGCGCCCAAGCAGAGCAACGAGCCGGTCTACGCGCCGCTGCAGATCCACGGCTGGACCGGCAGCCACCAATGGCAACAGCACCCCGAGGACACCGACTTCGTGCAGGCCGGCGACCTCTACCGCCTGATGGACGAGGCCGCGAAGGAGCGCCTGGTCCAGAGCATCGCGGGCGGCCTGGGCGCGGTCACGCGCCAGGACATCATCGACCGTTCGGTGAGCTACTTCCGCCAGGCCGATGCCGACTATGGCGCGCGGCTCGAGAAGGCGATCAAGGCGGTGCAGGCGAAGATCAGGGGCGACGACACCAGCGTGCAGGTCGGCAAGCCGGCGCACGACGCAAGCAAGAGCTGAGCGCGCTCAGGCGGCGACCGCGACCCCCACCTTCGCCCCCGCCGCCACGATCTCCCCCCAGGTCGCATCGTCGACCCAGATCCCGTCGCGCCGCCGCGCCGCGCGCGCCTGGCGCTCGGGCTCGCCCGCGATCTGCACCGCGTCGAAGCCCTGGCCCGGCGGGCTGCGGCGCAGCCACTCGACGAATTCGCGCGACTCCTGGTCGAAGCTGGCCTGGGTACCCAGGCGCTCGGGATCGATCAGCACGGTGAGCATGCCGTTGAGCACGCTGCGGCTGGTGTCGGCCGGCCGGTGCCAGGTGCCGCCGCCGGTCAGCGCGCCGCCCAGCAGCTCGCAGGCCAGCGCCATGCCGTAGCCCTTGTGCTCGCCGAAGGTCATGAGCGCGCCGAACAGGCCGTTGCCCTGCGGCACCACCACCACGCCGGGGTCGTCGGTGGGCGCGCCGTTTTCGTCGATGAGGTAGCCCGGGGGCACGCGCTCGCCCTTGTTGTGGGCCACGCGCATCTTGCCCTGCGCCACGCGGCTGGTGGCGTAGTCGAGCACGAAGGGCTCGGCGCCCGCGAGCGGGATGCCGATGCAGCAAGGGTTGGTGCCGAAGCGTCCGTCGCCGCCGCCCCAGGGCGCGACCACCGGGCGCGAGAGCACGTTGACGAAGTGCATCGACACCAGCCCGTGCGAGGTCGCCATCTCGGCGAAGTGGCCGATGCGGCCCAGGTGGTGCGCGTGCGCGAGCGTGAGGATGCAGCTGCCGTGGCGGCGCGCGCGCTCGATGCCGAGCTCCATCGCCTGCACGCCCACCACCTGCCCGTAGCCGTGCTGGCCGTCGAGCGAGAGCAGGGTGCCGATGTCGAGGTTGATGCGCACCGAGGCATTGGGATGCAGTCCGCCTTCGGCGACCGCGTCGATGTAGCGCGGCAGCATGCCCACGCCGTGCGAGTCGTGGCCGCTGAGGTTGGCCATCACGAGGTTGGCCGCGACCTGTTCGGCCTCGGCCTGCTGGCTGCCCGCGGCGCGCAGGATGCTCGCGACGGTGGATTGCAGGCTGTCGGCCTGCAGTGTTCTCGGCATGGTTCAGATTCCTTTGGCGTTCACGGTGATGGCGTAGAGCGAGGTGGTGGCGCAGACGAACAGGCGGTTGCGCTTGGGCCCGCCGAAGCAGACATTGGCCACGCGCTCGGGCACGCGCAGCTTGCCCAGCAGCGTGCCGTCGGGGTGGTAGACATGCACGCCGTCGGCGGCGCTGGTCCAGAGCCGGCCTTCGGTGTCGAGCCGGAAGCCGTCGAACAGGCCCGCGCTGCATTCGGCGAACACCTCGCCGCCGCGCAGGCTTCTGTTGTCGGGGTTGACGAAGAAGCGGCGGATGTGCCGCGGCCCGTCCGGGTCATGGCTCGCACCGGTGTCGGCGATGTAGAGCAGGGATTCGTCGGGCGAGAAGGCCAGCCCGTTGGGCTTCACGAAGTCGTTGGCCACGCATTCGACCGCGCCGCTGGCCGGATCGATGCGGTAGACATGGCAGGCCCCGATCTCGCTGTCGGCGCGCAGGCCCTCGTAGTCCGACAGGATGCCGTAGCTCGGGTCGGTGAACCACACGCCGCCGTCCGAATGCACCACCACGTCGTTCGGCGAGTTGAGCCGCCGGCCCTGCCAGTGCGAGGCCAGCACGGTGATCGAGCCGTCGTGCTCGGTGCGCACCACGCGGCGCGCCAGGTGCTCGCAGCTCACGAGCCGGCCCTGGCGGTCGACGGTGTTGCCGTTGGTGTTGTTCGCGGGTTCGCGCAGCACCGCGGCCTGGCCGTTGCGCTCGTCCCAGCGCAGCAGGCGGTCGTTCGGAATGTCGGACCACACCAGCGTGCGCAGCGCGCCGAACCAGGCCGGGCCCTCGCACCAGCGCCCACCGGTCCACAGCCGCTCGAGCCGCTCGGGCTTGGGCACCAGGCCCGTGAAGCGCGGGTCCAGCGTCTCGAAGCCGGTGCCTTCCAGCGCACCGAAGGGAAGCGTCGTCATCGGCCGTGCGCTCCTACATCACCGCGCCGACCTGCCAGGGCACGAACTCGTTCTGCCCGTAGCCGTGCTGCTCGCTTTTCGAGGGCGTGCCCGAGGCCGTGGCCAGCACCAGCTCGAAGATGCGCTGGCCCATCTCCTGGATCGAGGCCGTGCCGTCGACGATCTCGCCGCAGTTGATGTCCATGTCCTCCTCCTGCCGCTTCCACAGCGCCGAGTTGGTCGCGAGCTTGAGCGAAGGCGAGGGCGCGCAGCCGTAGGCCGAGCCGCGGCCGGTGGTGAAGCAGATCAGGTTGGCGCCGCCGGCCACCTGGCCCGTGGCACTCACTGGGTCGTAGCCCGGCGTGTCCATGTAGACGAAGCCGTGCGCCGTCACCGGCTCGGCGTATTCGTAGACCGCCTCGAGGTTGCTGGTGCCGCCCTTGGCCACCGCGCCCAGCGACTTCTCGAGGATGGTGGTGAGGCCGCCGGCCTTGTTGCCCGGCGAGGGGTTGTTGTTCATCTCGCCCTCGTTGATGGCCGTGTAGTGCTCCCACCACTTGATGCGGTCCACCAGCTTCTGGCCCACCTCGCGCCGCACCGCGCGCCGCGTCAGCAGGTGCTCGGCGCCGTAGACCTCGGGCGTTTCGCTGAGGATCGCGGTGCCGCCGTGCGCCACCAGCAGGTCGACCGCCACGCCCAGCGCGGGGTTGGCGCTGATGCCCGAATAGCCGTCGGAGCCGCCGCACTGCAGCCCGATCGTGATGTGGGCCGCGCTGCAGGGTTCGCGCGTCACGGCATTGGCGCGCGGCAGCATCTCCTCGATCAGCGCCACGCCCTTGTCGACCGTCTTGCGCGTGCCGCCCGTGTCCTGGATGTTGAAGACGCGCAGGTTCTCGCCCTCGGCGAGGTTGCCGGTCGCGAGCCAGGCGTTGATCTGGTTGGCCTCGCAGCCCAGGCCCACCACCAGCACCGCCGCGAAGTTGGCATGCGTGGCATAGCCGGTCAGCGTGCGCTCGAGGATCTGCATGCCCGTGCCCTGCGTGTCCATGCCGCAGCCGGTGCCGTGCGTCAGCGCGATCACGCCGTCGACGTTGGGGAAGGCCGCGAGCGCCGCCGGGTTGGTCTTGCGCGAGAAGTGGTCGGCGATCGCGCGCGCGGCCGTGGCCGAGCAGTTCACGCTGGTCAGCACGCCGATGTAGTTGCGCGTGGCCACGCGGCCGTCGGCGCGCCTGATGCCCATGAAGGTGGCCTCGCGCTTCGCGGGCGCGGGCTTCACGTCGGCGCCGAAGGCGTAGTCGCGCGCGAAGTCACCCTTGTCGGGCCCCATGTCGAGGTTGTGCACGTGCACGTGCTCGCCGGGCGCTATCGGCTTGCTCGCGAAGCCGATGATCTGGTTGTAGCGGCGCACCGGTTCGCCGGCCGCGATGGCGCGCATCGCGACCTTGTGGCCCGGCGGTATCAGGCCATGGACCTTGACGTTCTCGACGACGGTGCCGCCGAGCAGTTGCGAGCGCGCGATGACGACGTCGTCGGCGGGATGGAGTCTGATGTAGGGGTTCATCGTCAGTAGAACATCTTCGGCAGCCACAGCACGAGCTTGGGCATGTAGGTGATCAGGCCCAGGCTCAGCAGCAGCGGCACCAGCCAGGGCAGGATCGCCATCGTCGTGCGCTCGAAGCTCAGGCCGGCCACGCGTGCCAGCACGAACAGCACCATGCCCATCGGCGGGTGCAGCAGGCCGATCATCAGGTTGAGCACCATCACGAGCCCGAAGTGGATCGGGTCGATGCCCAGCTGGGTGGCGATGGGCAGCAGGATCGGGACCAGGATGGTGATCGCGGCGGTCGGCTCCAGGAAGCATCCCACGAACAGCATCAGCAGGTTGGCGAGCAGCAGGAAGACCCAGGCCTCCTTGGTGAATCCCAGCACCCAGCTGGCGATGTCGGTGGTCACGCCGGTGGCCGTCAGCATCCAGCCGAAGATCGAGGCGGCCGCCACGATGAACAGCACCGTGCTCGTGGTCTCGATGGTGTCGAGGCAGACCTTGACGAACATCCGCCACGACAGCGTGCGGTACCAGGCGAAGCCCAGGATCATCGCCCACACGCAGGCCGCGATCGCGCCCTCGGTGGGCGTGAACAGGCCGGTCGTCATGCCGCCGATCAGCAGCACCGGCGTCATGATCGGCAGCAGCGCCTCGAAGTCGAAGAGCTTGTCGAGCACGAACAGCGAGGCCAGCCCGACGAACACCGAGAGCTGCGCCGGCGCGTCGAACTTCGCCACCACCACCCACAGCAGCAGCGGCCAGCCGATCACCACCGCCAGCTCCACCAGGGCCTTGAACAGCCGCGTGCTCGAGAACTTGATGTCCGCGCCCCACTTGTTCTTGTGCGCGTAGTAGGCCACCGTCAGCATCATCAGGATCGCCAGCAGGATGCCCGGCAGGATGCCCGCGAGGAACAGCGCGCCCACCGAGACGTTGGCCATCATCCCGTAGATCACGAACGGCAGGCTCGGCGGGATGATCGGGCCCAGCGTGGCCGAGGCGGCGGTCACGCCCACCGCGAACTCGGTGGAGTAGCCGTGCTCCTTCATGGCCTTGATCTCGATGGTGCCCAGGCCGGCCGCGTCGGCGATGGCCGTGCCGCTCATGCCCGCGAAGATCACCGAGCCCAGCACGTTCACGTGGCCCAGGCCGCCCTTGAGCCAGCCCACCAGCGCGAGCGCGAAGTTGTAGATGCGCGTGGTGATGCCGGCGTTGTTCATCAGGTTGCCGGCGAGGATGAAGAAGGGCACCGCCAGCAGCGGGAAGCTGTCGATGCCGCCGACCATCCGGTGGATCACCACGAAGGGCGGCAGCGTGCTGTCGCTCACCAGGATGTAGACCAGCGAGGCGCCGGCCATGGCGATGGCCACCGGGATGCCGCCGGCCATGAAGAAGAGGAAGATGATTTTCAGCATGGTGTGGGAACCGGGTCTGCCGCGGCCTCAGCGGTCGGCGAGGGTGGATTCGGGACGCTCGAGCACGCTGTAGCCGCGCCGCCAGTGGATGCGCAGCACCTGCACCGAGCGCCAGGCCATCGCGGCGAAGCCGGCCAGGCACAGGCCGTAGACGATGTTCATCGGCGCATCGACGATGGTCATGCGCGTCTGGTTGCCGATCTTCATCATCATCTGCACCGTCATCACGATGGCCGCGAGGAAGAAGGCCACGCGCAGCAGGTCGACCAGCCGCGACAGCCACAGCCCCGGCGCGCCGCGCAGGTAGCGGTAGAAGAAGTCGACCTGGATCTGGTTGTTCTTGGCCACGCCGATCGCCGCGCCGATGAACACCACGCCGATCAGCATGTAGCGCGCGATCTCCTCGGTCCAGGCGGCCGAGTCGTTCATCACGTAGCGCGTGACGAACTGGTAGAACACCGTGAGCCCGAGCAGCCAGAACAACGCGAGCGCGATCCAGCCCTCGGCGATGGTGTCGGAAAGGTCCACGGCCTCGTCCTGCGCATGGAAGTGGCCTTCTTCGTCGATGATTTTCTCGTCGCTCAAAACGATCTCCTCGCGGATGGTCGGCGCTCGCGGCACGGCCCCCTGGTGCGGGAGGGGCCGGCCGTGCGAGGCGGATGGGAAGGGCGGCGGGGCCGGGGCCTACTTGATCGCGAGGATGCGGTCGTAGTCCTGCTGGCGGTAGCCGTTGTCGGTGGGCTTGGTGGCCTTGAGCACGGCCTCGCGGAACACGTTCTTGTCGACCGTGATCACGTTGTTGCCCTTCTTCTTGAACTCGTCCACCAGCCGCGCCTCCGAGGCGATGATCTCGCGGCCCGTGCGCTCGGCCGCTTCCTCCATCACCTCGCTGAAGATCTTCTTCTCGTCGGCCGACAGCCGGCCCCAGAGCTGGCCCGAGCAGATGGTGAGCAGCGAGTCGACGATGTGGCCGGTCAGCGAGATGTTCTTCTGCACCTCGTAGAACTTCTTGGCCTCGATGGTCGGCAGCGGGTTCTCCTGCGCGTCCACCGTGCCGTTCTGCAGCGCGAGGTAGACCTCGGCGAAGGCGATCGGCGTCGGGTTCGCGCCCAGCGACTTGGGAAAGGCGAGGTAGGCCGGCGCGTCGGGCACGCGGATCTTCAGGCCCTTCATGTCCTCGGGCTTGCTCACCGGCCGCGCGGCGCTCGAGGTGACGTGGCGCGCGCCGTAGTAGCTCAGCGCCGTGATGTGGTTGCCGCTCTTGTCGTCGTAGCCCTTGGCGAGCTCCCTGAACACGTCGCTCTTCGCGTACTTCAGCTGGTGCTCGGCGTCGCGGAAGATGAACGGGAAGTAGGAGATCGCGAGCGGCGTGTAGGTGCGGCCCGCGAAGCTCGCGCCCGACAGGATGATGTCGACCGTGCCCAGGGTCAGGCCCTGGTTGATGTCGGCCTCCTTGCCGAGGCTGGAGGCCGGGAACACCTGGATGTCGTACTTGCCGTTGGTGCGCTTCTTGATCTCCTCGGCGGCCCACACCGAGTACTTGTGGAAGGGCTCCGAGGTCTCGTAGACGTGGGCCCACTTGAGCTTGGTCTGGGCCGAGGCCAGGCCCGATACCCCGAGCGCGCCGGCCGCGAGGGCGCAGGCGGCGAGGGCCTTGAGGGCGGTGCGTTTGCTGTTTCTGCTGCTGCTGGTCATGTGGCTTGTCTCCGTTATCGTCGTGGCAGGAAGAAGAAGGAACGCTGGCGAGAAGTCAGGAAGGCTTCGCGCGTCGCCAGCTCGCGCTGAATCGCTGGTGGGACTTGTCCATGTGCTCGTGCATCGCGGCGCGCGCGGCCTCGGCGTCGCGCGCGGCCACCGCGTCGCGGATCGCCTCGTGCTCGGCGATGGCGGAGCGCCACGAGGACACCGTCTCGAAGTAGCCGCCCAGGCGCGTGAAGATCGGGCCCTTGCGCGAGTCCCAGAAGTTCTGCACCGTCTCGATCAGCACCGCGTTGCCGCTGGCGCCGACGATCGCGAGGTGGAAGGCGCGGTCGCCCTCGAGCGGCATCACCGTGCGGTCGGCCAGTTCGCGCATGACCTCGATGGCGCGCGTCATCGCATCGACGTCCTTGCGCTTGCCCATCTGCGCCGCGATGGCCGCGGTCTCGCCCTCGATCACGCGGCGCGCGCGGATCAGCTCGAGCGGGCCCCACTCGGTGGGCGCCACCGGCGCGCTCGCGCGGTGCGAGCGGTCGAGCACGTACACGCCCGAGCCGGTGCGCACCTCGACCCAGCCCTCGACCTCGAGCGCGATCAGCGCCTCGCGCACCGAGGGGCGGCTCACGCCGAGTTGCTTGGCCAGGTCGCGCTCGGCCGGCAGGCGCGCGCCCACGGCGAACTCGCCCTGGCCGATCAGCGCGCGCAGCTGGTCGGCGATCTGGCGATAGAGGCGTTGGGGTTCGACGGTCTGCAGCGGCACGGGGTCAGAAAAGAAGACGAGCGGGTTTAAGGGTTGTCCTGAATTGGACAAGTGGTAAGGCCAATTCAGAATACGATGCGCGGCCCGTGCCACCCATCGGGCCAAACCCGAATCGGAGACACCATGAGATTGAAGGGAAAGACCGCGCTCGTCACCGCGGCCGGCCAGGGCATCGGCCATGCGAGCGTGCTCGCGCTCGCGGCCGAGGGCGCGCAGGTCTGGGCCACCGACGTCAATGCGCAATTGCTCGAGCGCTACGCCGGCGTGCCGAACGTCACCGCCGCCAGGCTCGACGTGCTCGACAAGGCCGCCATCGGCGCGCTGGTGTCGACCCTGCCGCCGCTCGACGTGCTGTTCAACTGCGCGGGCGTGGTGCACAACGGCACCATCGAGCAGGCCAGCGACGACGACCTCGCCTTCGCCTTCGCGCTCAACGTGCGCGCCCAGATGTGGACCATCCAGGCCGTGCTGCCCGGCATGCTCGCGGCGGGCCGCGGCAGCATCATCAACATGGCGAGCGTGTGCTCGAGCATGAAGGGCCTGCCCAACCGCTTCGTCTACGGCACCACGAAGGCCGCGGTGCTGGGCCTCACCAAGAGCGTGGCGGCCGACTACGTCACGCGCGGCATCCGCTGCAATGCGGTGTGCCCCGGCACGGTCGACACGCCCTCGCTGGGCGAGCGCATCAACGCCAATGCCGACCCCGAGGCCGCGCGCAAGGCCTTCGTCGCGCGCCAGCCCATGGGCCGGCTCGCGCGCGCCGAGGAGATCGCGCCCGTGGTCGTGTTCCTCGCCAGCGACGAATCCATCTTCGCCACCGGCCAGGCCTTCACGGTCGACGGCGGCATCACCATATGAACCAGCTCGACTTCGCCGGCCGCCACGCGGTGGTCACCGGCGGCGCCACCGGGCTGGGTTTCGGCATCGCGCAGCGGCTGGTCGCCTCGGGCGGCACGGTCACGCTGTGGGACCGCGACGAGGCCGCGGCCGCGCGCGCCGCCGAGTCGCTGGGCCCGGGCAAGGCGCGCGCGCTCAAGGTCGACGTCTCGCAGCAGCACTCGGTGGCCAAGGCGGTGGCGGCCACGCTCGCGCATGCGCCGCGCATCGACGCGCTGGTCAACAGCGCCGGCATCACCGGCCCCAACGCCAAGCTCTGGGACTACCCGGTGGACGACTGGCGCCAGGTGATGGAGGTCAACGTCAATGGCGTGTTCCTGTGCTGCCGCGAGGTGGTGGCGCAGATGCGCGCGCAGGGCGGCCAGGGCCGCATCGTCAACATCGCCTCGGTGGCCGGCAAGGACGGCAATCCCAACGCCAGCGCCTACAGCGCCAGCAAGGCCGCGGTGATCGGCCTCACCAAGTCGCTCGGCAAGGAGCTCGCCGACACCGGCATCCGCGTCAACTGCGTGACGCCGGCCGCGGTCAAGACCGCGATCTTCGACCAGATGACGCCCGACCACATCGCCTTCATGCTGTCGAAGATCCCGCAGGGCCGCTTCGGCACCGTCGAGGAGGTCGCGGCGCTGGTAGGCTGGCTGTGCACCGACGACTGCTCGTTCTCGACCGGCGCGGTGTTCGACCTCTCGGGCGGCCGCTCGACCTACTGATCGCCCCTTCCCACAGAACCATCCAACCACCCAAGGAAAAGCAAGCATGAAACTCGTCCGCTACGGCAACCCCGGCAAGGAGAAGCCGGGCCTCGTCGACGCCAACGGCCAGCTGCGCGACCTGAGCGCCGTCGTCAAGGACATCGGTCCCGAGCAGCTCGGCGATGCCGCCATCGCCAAGCTGCGCAAGCTCAAGACCGACAAGCTGCCGCCGGTCAAGGGCAAGCCGCGCTACGGCAGCCCCGTGGCCCGCGTCGGCAAGTTCATCGCCATCGGCCTCAACTATGCCGACCATGCGGCCGAGTCCGGCCTGCCGGTGCCCAAGGAACCCGTGGTCTTCATGAAGGCCACGAGCTGCATCCAGGGCCCGAACGATCCCGTGATGCTGCCCAAGGGCTCGGTCAAGAGCGACTGGGAGGTCGAGCTCGGCGTGGTCATCGGCACGCGCGCGCGCTACGTCTCGCAGAAGAGCGCGCTCGACCACGTGGCCGGCTACTGCGTCATCAACGACGTCAGCGAACGCGAGTTCCAGATCGAGCGCGGCGGCACCTGGGACAAGGGCAAGGGCTGCGACACCTTCGGCCCCATCGGCCCCTGGCTGGTGACGCGCGACGAGGTCGAGAACCCGCAGAAGCTCGCGATGTGGCTCGACCTCAACGGCCAGCGCGTGCAGACCGGCAGCACCAAGACCATGATCTTCAGCGTGGCGAAGATCGTGAGCTACGTGAGCCAGTTCATGACGCTGGAACCCGGCGACGTGATCACCACCGGCACCCCGCCCGGCGTGGGCATGGGCATGAAGCCGCCGCTGTTCCTCAAGAAGGGCGACGTGATGGCGCTCGGCATCGAGGGCCTGGGCGAGCAGCGCCAGGAAGTGGTGCCCTTCAAGCTCTGAGTCCGGCGGAAGCCGAGCCTCTCGCTTTCTGCCATCGACGGCCCCTTCGGGGGCCGTTTTCGTTTCCGCGCGCCTTTAAATGTCCCATTGACAGAACATTGAAACTGCAAAAACATCGCCTGCATGTCGCAGATGCCCTTGCCCAAGTACCACCAGATCTACCTGGTGCTGCGGGAGCAGTTGCATGAGGGCCGCTTCGCCGCCGACGGGCTGCCGGGCGAGCTCGCGCTCATGCAGCAGTTCGGCGTGGCGCGCGTCACCGTGCGGCGCGCGCTCGAGCAGCTCGCCGCCGAAGGGCTGATCTCGCGCACGCCGGGCCGCCGCACGCGGCCCATCGGCCCGGTCGCGGGCGAGGCGCCGACCGCGCCGGCCAGCGAGCGCGCCAACCTGCGCGGCCTGCTCGAGAACCTCGTCACCATGGGCCTGCACACCTCGGTCAAGGTGCTCGAGGTCGCGACCATCACGGCCTCCTCGCAGGTCGCCGAGGCGCTGCAGCTGCAGCTCGGCGACCCGGTGCAGAAGGCGGTGCGCGTGCGTTCCACGCGCGAAGGCCCGCTCTCGCACATCACGACCTACGTGCCCGACACGATCGCGCGTCGCTTCGGCCGCCGCGAGCTCTCGAAGAAGCCGATCCTGGTGCTGCTCGAGGAGTCGGGCGTGAAGGTGGGCCGGGCCCACCAGACCATCTCCGCGCGCCTGGCCGACAACGTGCTCGCGCAGCACCTCGACGTCTCGGTCGGCTCGGCCCTGCTCGCGGTGCGTCGCCTGATCTACGACGAAGCCGAGCGCCCGGTGCAGTGGCTGCACGGCTTCTACCGCCCCGACCGCTACACCTACGAGATGCAGCTGTCCCGCGTCGGCAGCATCGACGCCAAGGTCTGGGTCAGCCGGGACGTGTCGGCCAAGTTCAACTGAAGACAAAGAAAAGGAAACGCCCCATGCAGACCCGCCGCCGCTTCGTTTCGCAGTCCGCCACCTTGGCCTCCGCGCTCGCCTTCCCGCTGATCGGCGGGGCCCAACCCAAGCCGCTGAAGGTGGGCGTGCTGCACCCGGTGACGGGCGCGCTCGCCTACTCGGGCCAGCAGTGCCGGCTCGGCGCGCAGCTCGCGATCGAGGACATCAATGCTGCGGGCGGCATCAAGTCGCTCGGCGGCGCGAAGCTCGAGGCCCTGCTGGGCGACGCGCAGTCGCAGCCGCAGGCGGGCGCGGCCGAGGTCGAGAAGATGAACGAGGCCGGGGTCAGCGCCATCGTCGGCGCCTACGCCTCGGCGATCTGCCTGGCCACCACGCAGGCCGCGGCCAAGTACAACCTGCCGCACGTGGTCGACGTGGGTGTGGCCGACCAGATCGTCGAGCGCGGCCTGAAGAACACCTTCCGCTTCGGCCCCGGCTACCGCAAGTCGACCGAGGTCGCGATGGCCAACCTGCTGGTGCTCAACAAGGCCGCGGGCAATCCGGCCAAGACCGTGATGGTGATCCACGAGGAGTCGCTGTTCGGCGCCGGTACCGCGCAGCTGCTGGCGCGCGAGCTGCCGGGCTACGGCTTCGAGGTCAAGGAGGTGGTGAAGCACGCCAACCCCACGCGCGACTTCAACAACATCGTGCTGCGCATGAAGTCGATCAACCCCGACATCGTGATCCCGGCCAACTACTACAACGAGTACGCGCTGCTGGTGCGCACCATGCAGCAGCAGAAGGTGGTGCCCAAGGCGATCTTCTCGGTGCTCGGCGGCGCGGCCTCGAGCTACAAGTTCGTGAAGGAGTTTCCCGACGCGGCCAACGGCATCATCGACTGCAACCACTGGTTCAACCCCCGGGACAAGCGCGCGCAGGAGCTGCGCAAGCGCGTCGAGGCCAAGGGCCAGTTCTTCAGCTACGAGGTCTTCATGACCTATGCCTCGATGTGGCTGCTGGCCGATGCGCTGGAACGCGCCAAGTCGGGCGAGCGTGCCGCGATCATCGATGCGCTCGAGAAGAGCACCTTCTCGAACCACTTCATGCCCTATGGCCCCACGAAGTTCGTCAATGGCCAGAACGAGGGCGCGCAGCCGCTGATGACGCAGGTGGTGAAGAACGACATCAAGGTCATCATCCCGCGCGACTACCGCGAGGTGGAGCCGCTGTTCCCGCTGAAGGCATGAGCGTGAGAAAAGTGATCCCCTGGGGCTCCTGCAGCCGTCGATCAGGCGCGGAGCCCGGCATGTGGTGCGGGGCGGGCGATCCCCTCTGCGCCGCCGAGGAGCGCAGCGTTTCGCGGATCAGGGCTCGCAGTTGTCTGAGCGAAGCGAGTTCTGCGAGACCCCGCGAAACGCGAGCACCGCAGGGCAGCCGCGAAGCGGCCGGCGCAGTGGGGTCGCTCGACCCGCACCGCATGCCGGGCGGTCTCCAAAACGAGAGCACGTTCCCAAAATGCTAGACCCCAGCATCCTCTTCCCCTCGGTGCTCAACGGCCTCACGACAGGCGCCGTCTACGCACTGATCGCGCTGGGCCTCACGCTGATCTACGGCGTGCTGCACATCATCAACTTCGCGCACGGCGCCTGCCTGATGGTGGCGCTGTACGCGGTGTACTTCCTCAAGGAGCGGCTGGGCATCGATCCCTACCTCGCGTTGCCCGTGGTGGTGCTGGGCATGTTCGCGCTCGGCTATGCGCTGCAGCGCGTGGTGATCAACCGTGCGGGCCACGGCAAGGACGAGAACATCCTGCTCGCCACGCTCGGCATCGCGATCGTGATGGAGAACCTCGCGCTGCTGTTCTTCAATTCCGACACGCGCAACATCGACACCGCCTACTCGCTGAGCACCGTGGCCATCGGCCCCGCGATGATCGCCGTGCCCAAGCTGGTGGCCTTCGCGGGCGCGCTCGTGGTCTCGGGCATCCTGTTCTGGATCATGGGCCGTACCGACCTCGGCCGCGCCATCCGCGCCGTCGCCAAGGAGAAGGAGGGCGCCAAGCTCATGGGCATCGACGTCGACCACGTCTACGCCATGAGCTTCGGCATCGGCCTCGCCTGCCTCGGCGCGGCCGCCTGCTTCCTGCTGCCGGCCTACTACGTCAACCCGCAGGTCGGCGGCGGCTTCGTGCTCGTGGCCTTCACCATCGTCGTGCTCGGCGGCATGGGCAGCTTCGTCGGCGCGCTGATCGGCGGCTTCCTGGTCGGCGTGGTGGAGTCGCTCGGCGGCCTCTACCTCGGCGAATCGCTGGGCCAGATCGGCATCTTCGCGATCTTCATCGGCGTGGTGCTGTTCCGGCCGCAGGGCATGTTCGGGGCCAAGGCATGAGCACGGGCAAACAACTCGCGGGCATCGCGCTGTTCGCGGTATTGGTGGCGTGCGTGCCGCTGGTCACGACCTCGGGCGTCACGCTCAACTTCGTGATGATGGCGCTCTACGCCACGCTGATCGCGCAGGCCTGGAACATCCTCGGCGGCTTCGGCGGCCAGTTCTCGTTCGGCCATGCGCTGTTCTTCGGCACCGGTGCCTACATCCAGGCCATCGCGCAACTGCAGGGCGGCATCAATGCCTGGATCGCGCTGCCGCTGGCCATCGCCGGTGCCGCGCTGGTGGGCCTGTTCATCGGCGCGCTGAGCTTCCGCTACGGCCTCAAGGGCTCGTACTTCGCGCTGGTCACGCTGGCCTTCGCCGAGGTGTTCCGCATCCTCGCGCTGTCGGTCGACTTCACGGGCGGCGGCGTCGGCCTGATGGTGCCGCTGCGCGAATCGGTCGCCAACCTGCAGTTCGCCACGCGCGCCGGCTACCTGTGGGTGGTGCTCGCGATGGTCGTGGTGGCGCTGCTCGTCACCTGCTGGCTGCGCAACGGCCGCTTCGGCGCCTACCTGCAGGCGGTGCGCGACAACGAGGACGCGGCGCGTGCCGTCGGCGTCAACCCCTTCCGCATCAAGCTCGCGGCCATCGGCCTGTCGGCCGCCTTCATGGGCGCGGCCGGTGCCTTCTACGTGCAGGTGTTCCAGTACATCGATGCCGGCATCGCCTACGGCGCGGGCGTGTCGGTCGAGGCGCTGGTGGCGGCCATCGTCGGCGGCATGGGCACCGTGTGGGGCCCGGTGCTCGGCGCGGTCGTGCTGCACCTGCTGTCGGACTTCACGCGCAACCTGTTCGGCGAGCTGCCGGGCATCAACATGGTGATCTACGGCACCGTGCTCGTGCTGATCGTGATCTTCGTGCCGCGCGGCATCGCGGGCATCGGCCAGTCGGTGCGGCAGCTCTGGAGCGCGAAGGGAGGCCGCGATGAGTGACGCTTCCCTGCTGGTGCTCGAGGGCGTCTCGCGCTCCTTCGGCGGGCTCAAGGCGGTGCAGAACGTGAGCCTCGCCGTGCGCGAGGGCAGCCTCAGCGCGCTGATCGGGCCGAACGGCGCGGGCAAGACCACGCTGTTCGCGCTGATGTCGGGCTTCCTCAAGCCCGACGCCGGCAGCGTGCGCTTCGCGGGCCAGGACATCACAGGCCGCGAGCCGCACCGCAATGCCGCGCTCGGCATGACCCGCACCTTCCAGATCGTGAAGCCCTTCGCCGCGCAGACCGTGCGCGAGAACATCGCGGTCGGCGCCCACCTGCACCTGCGCGGCCGCACCGAGGCCCTGCGCGAGGCCGAGGCCGTGGCGCAACGCGTGGGCCTCGCGCCGCAGCTCGACAAGCCGGCCTCCGACCTCACCGTGGCCGGCCGCAAGCGCCTCGAGCTCGCGCGCGCGCTCGCCACCCGGCCGCGCCTGCTGCTGCTCGACGAGGTGCTGGCCGGCCTCAACCCGCAGGAGATCGCCGAGATGATGCCGGTGGTGCGCGGCATCGCCGCGAGCGGCGTGACCGTGCTGATGATCGAACACGTGATGCAGGCCGTGATGAACCTCGCCGAGCATGTCTGGGTGCTGGCGCAGGGACAGTTGATCGCCGAGGGCAGCCCGGCGCAGGTGACCTCCGACGACCGGGTGGTCGAGGCCTACCTGGGCCATGGCACCGCGGCGCGGCTGCGCAAGGCCGCAACGGGAGCTGCTGCATGAGCGCTTTGCTGGAAATCGAAGGCCTGCGCGGCGGCTATGGCCGCGTCGAGGTTCTGCGTGGCGTCGACCTCAAGGTGAACGCCGGCGAGATGGTCGCGCTGCTCGGCAGCAACGGCGCGGGCAAGTCCACCCTCAACAAGATGGTCTGCGGCCTCTGCCCGGCCTGGGGCGGCACCGTGCGCTTCGACGGCAAGGACCTGAGCGGCGCGCACTACCGCGACGTCGTCAAGGCCGGCCTGATCCAGGTGCCCGAGGGCCGCAAGGTGTTTCCCAACCTCAGCGTGCGCGAGAACCTCGAGCTCGGCTCGTTCACGCGGGCGCGCGAGCGCCGCGCGCAGAACCTCGAGAAGTCGTTCGCGCTGTTCCCGCGCCTGCGCGAGCGCATGGACCAGCATGCCGGCACCATGAGCGGCGGCGAGCAGCAGATGCTGGCCATCGCGCGCGGCCTGATGGCCGAGCCGGTGCTGCTGATCCTCGACGAGCCTTCGCTGGGCCTCTCGCCGCTGCTGGTCGAGGAGATGTTCACGCTGATCCGCGAACTGCGCGACGGCGGCCTGGCCGTGCTGCTGGTCGAGCAGAACGTCGGCCAGTCGCTCGAGATCGCCGACCGCGCCTACGTGCTCGAGAACGGCAGCGTGCGCTTCTCGGGCCTGCCCGGCGAACTGCTCGTGAGCGACGAATTGCGGCGCGCCTACCTGGGGCTCTGAGGCGCGCGCTCCCCCCACGATCTTCCGGAGAACAACACATGAAAAGACGCGACATCCTTCTCTCGTCGCTGGCCGCGGCATGGGCCGGCAACAGCCTGGCGCAGATCGGCGGCGCGCCGGTGCGCATCCTGGTCGGCGCGCCCGCGGGCGGCTCCACCGACACGCTGGCGCGCTCGCTGGCCGTGAGCATGGGCCCGGCGCTGGGTCGCAACGTCATCGTCGAGAACAAGCCCGGCGCGGGCGGCAACATCGCGGCCGATGCCGTGGCCAAGGCCGCGCCCGACGGCAACACGCTGCTGATGAGCTTCACCAGCCATGCGATCAACGCCACGCTCTATCCGAGCCTGCCCTTCGATCCGGTCAAAGACTTCACCGCGCTGACCTGCGTCGCGACCTCGCCCTCGATCCTGGTGGCGCATCCCTCGCTGCCCGCGAAGGACGTGCGCGAGCTGATCGCGCTCGCCAAGGCGAAGCCGGGCCAGCTCAACTTCGCGATCGGCGCCGTGGGCTCGTCGCTGCACATGGCAGGCGAGGCCTTCAAGATGCAGTCGGGCGTGGACATCGTGAACATCCCCTACAAGGGCACCTCGCCCGCGGTGCAGGACGTGCTCGCGGGCCAGGTGCAGCTGATGTTCGCGGCCGTGGGCAACGTCAAGGCCCACATCCAGGCCGGCAAGCTCAAGGCGCTTGGCGTGACCACGGCCAAGCGGCTGCCGGCCTTCCCCGAGGTGCCGGCCATCGCCGAGGCGCTGCCCGGCTACGAATCGAGCGCCTGGTTCGGCCTGTTCGGCCCCGCGCGCATGCCCGCCGAGCGGATCAAGCAGATCGGCGATGCCGCGCGCCATGCGCTGCAACAGGCCGACATGCGCCAGCGCCTCGAGATCGAGGGCGCGATCCCCGTCGGCAATTCGAGCGAGCAGTTCTCGGCCTTCGTGCAGAGCGAGATCGTGCGCTGGGCCAAGGTGGTCAAGTTCTCGGGAGCCAAGCCCGAATGAGCGCGACGGCTTCAGCACAGACCCTGGCGCAGAAGCTCATCGCGCGCGCCAGCGGCCGCGAGCGGGTGGCGGTGGGCGAGATCGTGACCTGCGGTGTCGACCTGGCGATGTTCCACGACTCCTCGGGGCCGCGCCGCCTGCAGCCCATGCTCGAGGAACTGGGCGCGCAGATCTGGGACCGCTCGCGCGTGGTGCTCGTGATGGACCACTACGTGCCCGAGCGCGACGACGACTCGCGCCGCATCGTTCGCATCGCGCGCGACTGGGCGCGCGACCAGAAGCTGCCGCACGTCTACGACAGCCAGGGCATCTGCCACGTGGTGGTGCCGCAGCACGGCCACATCCGCCCCGGCATGCTGTGCGTGGGCGGCGACTCGCACTCGCCCACGGGCGGTGCCTTCGGTGCCTACATGTTCGGCGTCGGCAGCACCGAGATGCTCGGCGTGGTGGTCACCGGCGAGATCTGGCTGCGCGTGCCCGAGACCCTGCGCATGTGGTGGGACGGCGCGCTGCCCGCGGGCGTGACAGCCAAGGACATGATGCTGCACATGATCGGCCGCTTCGGCATGAACGGCGGCCGCTACCAGGCCGTGGAGTTCGCGGGGCCGGCGGTGGTCGCGCTGTCGATGCAGGAGCGCATGACGCTCTCGAACATGAGCGCCGAGCTCGGTGCGCAGGCCGGGCTGATCGCGCCCGATGCGACCACGGCCGCGTTCCTGGCCGGTGCCGGCGCGCCGCCGGTCGACATGGCGCCTTGGTTCACCGACGCCGATGCCGCGCTCACGGACCACCGCTTCGATGCCGCCACGCTAGAACCCCATGTGGCCGCGCCGCACAGCCCGGCCAATGCGCATGGCGTAAGCCGCTTCGTCGGCACGCCGGTCGACGTGGCCTACATCGGCGCCTGCACCGGCGCCAAGCTCGACGACCTGCGCGCCGCCGCGCAGGTGCTGCGCGGCCACAAGGTCGCGAACGGCATCCGCCTGATCGTGGCGCCCGCGAGCCTGCGCGACCAGGAGCAGGCGCGCGAGGAGGGCGTGCTGCAGGTGCTGATGGAGGCCGGCGCCGAGCTGTTCCCCACCGCCTGCGGCGCCTGCTCGGGCTATGGCGATCCGATGGGCGACGACATCACCGTCATCTCGACCACCGCGCGCAACTTCAAGGGCCGCATGGGCTCGCCGACCGCGCAGGTCTACCTGGGCTCGCCCTACACGGTGGCCGCCGCCGCGCTGCGCGGCTGCGTGACCGATCCGCGCGAGGTGCTGGCATGAGTGGTCAAAACCTGCACCGTGTCTGGCGCCTGGGCGCCGACATCGACACCGACGCGCTCGCGCCCGGCCATGCGATGAAGCATGGCATCGACCGCATCGCGCAGCACTGCCTCGAAGCCATCCGCCCCGAGTTCGCGCGCGAGGTTCGCTCGGGCGACGTGATCGTGGCCGGCCCCAACTTCGGCATCGGCTCCTCGCGCGAGCAGGCCGCGGCCGTGCTGGTGCAACTGGGCGTGGCCGCGGTGATCGCGCCCTCGTACAGCGGGCTCTTCTTCCGCAATGCCTTCAACGTCGGCCTGCTGCTGTTGACCTGCGCCGAGGCCGAATCGCTGCACGACGGCGAACAGATCGCGCTCGACATCGGCACGCCCGCGCTGCGCGGCGCCGACGGGCGCACGCTGGCCTGCGAGCCCGTGCCGGGCTTCCTGACCGAGATGGTCGAGGCCGGCGGCCTGCTGCCGCTGCTGCGCCGTCGCATGGCGGCGAAGAAGGAAGCCGATGCCGCCTGACATCGATCCACGACGCGCGGTGCTGCAGGCCGTGGTGGCGCTGCACGCAGTGCGGCCGGCCGACGCCGAAGGCGCCTCGCAGGCGCGCCGGCTGCTGGTCGACACCGTCGGCTGCGCGCTCGCGGGCCGGCAGGCGGGCGAGGTGCGCCGGCTCGAGGCCGCGCTCGCCGCCTGCGAACCGGGCGGCTTCGCGTTTCCCGCCGGCCCGTCGCTGGCCGTGCAGGCGGCCGCGCAGGTCATCGCCATGGCCGCGACCTGGGACGAGGCCTGCGAAGGCCACGCGCTCGCGCACGGCCGGCCCGGCGTGCCGCTGGTGGCGACGCTGCTGCCGCTCGCGCTGCGGCGCGGTGCCAGCCTCGGCGACTTCGTCGATGCCTTCGTGCTCGGCTACGAGGTCGGCGCGCGCTGCGGCGCCTGGCTGCGCATCCGCCCCGGCATGCATGTGGACGCCAACTGGCCCGCGCTCGGCGTGGCGGCGGGCGCGGCGCGGCTGCTGGGCCTGGCGCCCGAGGCCATCGTCCAGGCCATCGACATCGCGGCCTGCCAGCTCGCCACCAGCCTCTACCTGCCGGTGGCGCAGGGCCGCACCGCGCGCAACACCTACCTGGGCCATAGTGCTTCGCTGGGGCTGCAGGCGGCCTTCGCGAGCGCGGCCGGCATCGACGCGCCCGAGGGCGCGCTGGCCCACTACGCGGCGAACCATGCGGCAGCGGCCGCGCAGCCGCTGCCCGATGCGTCGACGCTGCTGCTGCGCGACGCCTACCTCAAGCCCTTCGCGGCCGTGCGCCACGTGCACTACGGCGCGACCGCCGCGCGTGCGTTGCGCGAACGGCTGGGCGGCGACACCGCGGGCATCCGCCGCATCGTGCTCACGGTCTACGAGGAGGCGATCGTCTACTGCGGCAACCGCGCGCCGCGCACGCCGATCCAGGCGCAGTTCAGCCTGAGCTTCGGCCTCGCGGCGATGCTGCGCTTCGGCGACGTCGATCCCTCGGTCTATGCCGCGCCGCGCTTCGACGACGTCGAGCTGCGCCGGCTCGAGGCGCTGGTCGAGCTCGAGGTCGATGCCGGTCTCACGGCACGCCGCCAGCGCGGCGCCACGCTCGCGCTGACGCACGACGGCGGCACGCTCGAAGAGACCGTGACCACCATCGCGGGCGACGCCCAGAACCCGCTGGACCGCGCGGCCCTGCTCGCCAAGTTCGCGCACTACGCCGCGCAGTCCGTCGCGCCCGCGCGCGCCCAGGCCTTCTGCGACGGCGTGCTCGACGCGCCCGCCGTCACCGCGCTCGGCGCGCTGTGGCAACGGCTCTGACCCGATTCCTCTTCACCACCTTCACGCCCACCCCATCATGAAACTCCTGCGCTACCTCGCCAGCACGCTGCTCGTGTGCCTGCCGCTCGTCGCCGCCGCCCAGGCCGGCGGCTTTCCCGACAAGGCGATCCGCCTCGTCGTGCCCTTCCCGCCGGGTGGCGCCACCGATGCCGCGGCGCGGCTGGTCGCGGTGAAGATGAGCGAGCACTGGGGCCAGCCCGTGGTGGTCGACAACCGCGCGGGCGCGGGTGGCAACGTGGGCTCGGACCTCGTGGCCAAGGCCCCGGCCGACGGCTACACGCTGGTGATGGGCGTGACCGGCTCGCATGCCATCAACACCTCGCTCTACAGCAGGATGCCTTACGACCCGGTGGCCGACTTCGTCGCCATCAGCCAGGTGGCCGTGGTGCCCAACGTGCTGGTGGTGCATCCCTCGGTGCCCGCGAAGAACCTGGCCGAGCTGGTCGCGCTCGCGAAGAAGGAGCCCGGCAAGCTCAACTACGCATCGCTGGGCAACGGCACGGCCGCGCACCTGGGCATGGAGATGCTCAAGGCCGAGGCCGGCGTCGACATCACGCACGTGCCGTACAAGGGCAGCGCGCCCGCGGTGTCCGACCTGCTGGCCGGCCAGGTGCAGATGATGGTCGACGGGCTGCCCTCGGCACTGCCGCACGTCAAGGCCGGCAAGCTGCGCGCGATCGCCCTCACCAGCCTGCGCCGCTCGCCTTCGCTGCCGGACCTGCCGACCATCGCCGAGAGCTACCCGGGCTTCTATGCCGATGCCTGGTCGGGCCTGTTCGCGCCCAAGGGCACGCCGCAGCCGGTGGTCGACAAGCTCTCGGCCGAGGTGCAGCGCATCCTCAGGTTGCCCGAGGTGCGCGAGAAGCTGGCCGCGCTCGGCGCCGAGCCGGTGGGTTCCACGCAGGCGGAATTCGCCGCCCACGTGAAAAAGGAAATCGACAAATGGGCCAAGGTTGTGAAGACCAGCGGCGCGAAGGTGGACTGATATGAACGACACACTCGACCCCGTCACGCTCGCCGTGCTGCGCGGCCGCCTCGAGCAGGTGGCCGACGAGATGGACGCCACGCTCTACCGCAGCGCGTTCAATCCCATCATTGCCGAGGCGCACGACGCCTGCCACGGCCTGTACGACGCGACCAGCGGCGACACGCTGGTGCAGGGCAAGTCGGGCTTGCCGGTGTTCGTCGGCGCCATGGCTTTCGCGGTGCGCGCCACCATCGCCGCGGCCGAGCCGCGCGGCGGCATGAAGGACGGCGACATCTGGATCAGCAACGATGCCTACGACGGCGGCACGCACGCCAACGACTTCAAGCTGGTCAAGCCGTTCTTCCGCAACGGCAAGCTCTATTGCCACATGGCCTCGGCCGCGCACTGGCACGACGTGGGCGGCGCGGTGCCCGGCAACTACAACCCCGCGGCCACCGAGTGCTGGCAGGAGGCGGTGCAGATCCCGCCGGTGCGCATCGTGCGCGACGGCAAGCTCGATGCCGACGTGCTCGCGATCCTGCAGGCCAACACGCGCCTGCCCGACAGCCTCTGGGGCGACCTCAACGGCCAGCTCGCGGCGCTCGAGCTCGGCGCGAAGCGGCTGAACGGCCTGCTCGACGAGTACGGCGACGACCTGGTGCTGAATGCGCTCGGCGAGTTGCGCGGCCGCGCGCTGCGACTGATGCGCTCGCACATCGCCTCGCTGCCCGACGGCCGCTACAGCTTCGAGGACCTGCTCGACAACGACGGCATCGTGAACGAGCCGCTGACCATCGCGCTCGACATGACGGTGGCCGGCGACCGGCTGCTGCTCGACTTCTCGCGCACCTCGGCGCAATGCGCGGGGCCGGTCAACATCTCGCGCGCCACCGCCGTGGCGGCCTGCTACGTCGCGCTCAAGCACCTGTTCCCCGATGTGCCCGCCAATGCCGGCGTGCTCGACGCGGTGGACTTCGATATCCCCGACCGGCTGGTGATCAGCGCCGAGCGCCCGCGCCCGGTCGGCGGCTACACAGAGACCATCCTGCGCATGATCGACGTGATCTTCAGCGCCGCCGCGCAGGCCGATCCCACGCGCGCCGTCGCGCAGGCCTACGGCACCATCAATGCGCTGTCGATCGCGGGCCACCGCAGCGACAAGGGCCGCGAGGGCCAGCGCTGGGTGATGTTCAGCTTCTTCGGCGGCGGCCATGGCGGCCACTCGGGTGGCGACGGGCTCTCGCACGGCAACGCGCCGATCTCGACCGCGACCATTCCGCCGCTGGAGATTCTCGAGGCCGCCTACCCGGTGCGCTTCACCGAATGGTCGCTGCGCGCCGATTCGGGCGGCGACGGCCGGCACCGCGGCGGCCTCGGCGCCGTCTACGAGATCGAGCTGCTCGAGCAGGACGCCGAAGTCTTCGTGTTCGGCGAGCGCGGCACCTCGCCGCCCAAGGGCATCGCGGGCGGCGGCGCGGGCGCGGTCAACGTGTTCCGCTACGAGAACGCGGGCGAATGGCACGTGCCGCCGATGGTCTCGAAGATGCGCGGCATCCGGCTCGAGCGCGGCGAGCGCGTGCGGCTCGAGACGCCGGGCGGCGGCGGCTGGGGCGAGGCCGCCGAGCGGCCCGCGGCGCAGCGCGCGGCCGACCGCGCGATGGGCTATGTGACGACCGGCAACGACAAGAACGACAAGGACGAGGCATCCGAATGAGCTCCCCTGGCAACTCCCGCAATTCCCTGGTCGTCGGCGTCGACGTCGGCGGCACCTTCACCGACCTGTTCGTGCTCGACGAGGCGAACGGCACGGCGCGCATCGTCAAGGTGCCGTCCACGCGCGGCGAGGAAGCGCGCGGCTTCATGAACGGCGTGGCACGCGTGGCCGATTCGGCCGCGGCCATCGCCACCATCGTGCACGGCACCACCGTCGGCACCAACGCGCTGCTCGAGCGCAAGGTGGCGCGCACCGGCATCATCACCACGCGCGGCTTTCGCGACGTGCTCGAGATGCGCCGCCGCGACCGGCCCCAGACCTGGGGCCTGCGCGGCAGCTTCCTGCCCGTGGTGCCGCGCGACCTGCGCCGCGAGGTCGATGAGCGCGTGCTGGCCGATGGCACGCTGCACACCGCGGTCGATCTTGACCAGGTGCGCGCCGAGGCGCGCGCGCTGCTCGAGGCCGGCTGCGAGGCGGTCTGCGTGTTCTTCATCAACACCTACGCCAACCCGGCGAACGAACGGCTCGCGGTCGCGGCGGTGCGCGAGCTCTGGCCGAATCCGCACGTCACCTCGGCCAGCGAGGTGCTGCCCGAGATCCGCGAATTCGAGCGCTGCTCGACCGCCACGCTCAATGCCGCGCTGCAGCCGGTGGTGGGCAGCTACCTCGGCCGGCTCGAGTCGGACCTGCGCGCGCAGGGCTTCGCGGGCGAGCTGCTGGTGGTGCAGAGCAACGGCGGCGTGATGTCGCGCCAGACCGCGAGCGACCTGCCGGTGCGCACCGCGCTGTCGGGCCCGGCGGCCGGCGTGATCGCCTGCGCGGCCATCGCGCGCGCGGCCGGCTTTCCGAACGCGATCACCGGCGACATGGGCGGCACCTCGTTCGACGTCTCGCTGGTGGCCAACGGCGAGGCCGCGCTGGCCGCGCAGACCGCGATCGAGTTCGGCATGGTGATCCGCTCGCCGATGATCCAGATCGAGACCATCGGCGCGGGCGGCGGCTCGATCGCCTCGGTGGATGCGAGCGGCATGCTGCAGGTGGGACCCGAGTCGGCCGGCAGCGTGCCGGGCCCGGCCTGCTACGGGCGCGGCAACATGCGCCCCACGGTGACCGACGCCAACGTGCTGCTGGGCCGCATCGCGGCCGATCGGCCGCTCGGCGGCGGCCTGCTCGCGGCGCTCGACGGCGAGAAGTCGCGCCAGGCCATCGAGGAACACGTCGCGCGCCCGCTGGGCCTGGACGTGCACGCGGCCGCCGAGGCCATCCTCACGGTCGCCAACGCGCGCATGGCCGGCGCCATTCGCCTGGTGTCGATCGAACGCGGCCACGACCCGCGCCGCTTCGCCTACATGCCCTTCGGCGGCGGCGGCGCGCTGCACGTGTGCGCGATGATGCGCGAGGTCGGCGTGGCCACCGGCATCGTGCCGCGCTATCCCGGCGTGACCTCGGCGCTGGGTTGCGTGATCGCCGACATGCGCCACGACGCGGTGCAGACCCTCAACAAGCCGCTGGCCGAACTCGACGTGGCGGAGGTCCAGCGCCGCATCGACGAGCTGGCCGCGAGCTGCCAGCAGCGCCTCGACTCCTCGGGCGTGCGCTTCGACGAAGTGCGCGAGGTGATCGCGCTCGACATGCTCTACGCGGGCCAGACCCACACGCTGCCCGTGGTGCTGGGCAGCGCGCCGCTCACGGCCGCGGCCATCCGCGCCGCCTTCGAGGCCAGCTACACGGCCGCCTTCGGCCGCGTGCTCGAGGGCATCGCGATCCGCGTGATGAACCTGCGCTATGCGCGCATCGGCGTGCGGCCCAAGTTCGACCTGAAGGTGCTCGCGCCCGAGGGGCAGGGCAGCACCGCGCCGCTGGGCACGCAGCGCGTGTTCCACGACGGCCGCTGGCACGAGGCGCAACGCTATGCGCGCCTGGAACTGCCGGTGGCCGCGCGCATCGAGGGGCCCGCGATCCTCGAGCAGGCCGACACCACCGTGTGGCTCGAACCCGGCTTCCATGCCGAGGTCGATGCGCACGGCAACCTTCTCGTGAGGCTGTCATGAGCGAAACCAGGCAACCGATCGCGGCACGCACCGCGCTGGTCGTCATCGACCTGCAGAACGACTTCCTCGACCCAAGGGGCGCCTATGCGCGCGGCGGCGACACCAATCCGCCGGCGCTGCTGCTGCCGGCGCGCGTGGCCGCGGTGGCGCGCGTGCTCAAGGCCGCGGGCGGCATGGTGGTGGCGAGCCAGTTCACGCTGTGGCCCGATACCGCGGGCGAGCCGATGGTGTCGCCGCACCTGAAGGCGCTGCGCCCGTACCTCGCCAAGGGCGACTTCGCGCCCGGCAGCTGGGGTCAGGCCAACGTCGATGCGCTGGCCGGGCTGGTCGACGTGAACGTGAGCAAGGTCGCGTACTCGGCCTTCTTCAACACCCAGCTCGACTGGGTGCTGCGCCGCGCGGGCATCGACACGGTGGCGGTCTGCGGCATCGTCACCAACGGCGGCGTCGCGAGCACGGTGCGCGATGCGCACATGCGCGACTACCGCACGCTGGTGCTGGCCGACGGCTGCGCGGCCTTCGGCGAGGAAAGGCATCAGACCTCGCTGGCCGACATGCGCAACGTGGCCGAGGTGACGGACTGCGCGGCCTTCGCCGCGTCGCTCGCATGAGTTCGAACCCGTCGCGACCGGTGCGCCGGGCGGCCTCGGTCGAGGCCGAGGTGCGCGTGCCGGTGGCGATCGTCGGCGGCGGCGCCTGCGGGCTCACGGCCGCGCTGATGCTGGCCGATGCGGGCGTGGACTGCGTGGTGCTCGAGCGCGATGCGCTGCCGAGTGGATCGACCGCGCTGTCCTCGGGCTTCATCCCCGCGCCCGGCACGCTCGCGCAGCGCGCGCACGGTGTGCTCGACGACAGCGCCGAGCGCTTCGCCGCCGACATCCAGGCCAAGGCCCATGGCCGCGCGGCGCCCGCGCTGGTCGCGGCCTATGCGGGCGCCATCGGCCCGGCGCTCGATGCGCTGCAGGCGCGCCACGGGCTGCGGTGGCTGCTGCTCGATGGCTTCCTCTACCCGGGCCATGGCGTGCACCGCATGCATGCGCTCGAACAGAAGACCGGCGCCGCGCTGATGGCGGCGCTGCAGTCGGCCGCCGAGGCAGCCGGCATCCCGGTGCTGACGCAGGCGCTGGTCGACACGCTGGTGCTCGATGACGGCGACCGCGTGGTCGGCGTCGAGTACGCGCGCCCCGACGGCAGCCGCGAGACGCTGGGCTGCGATGCGCTGCTGCTGGCCTGCAACGGCTTCGGCGGCAATGCGCGGATGGTGCGCGCGCTGCTGCCCGAGATGGCCGAGGCCGCGTTCGGCGGCCACGTGGGCAACGACGGCAGCGCGATCCTCTGGGGCGAGGCGCTGGGCGCGCGGCTGCGCGACCTCGGCGGTTACCAGGGCCACGGCTCCTGGGTCACGCCGCAGGGCGCGCTGATGTCCTGGGCCGTGATGATGGAAGGCGGCGTGCAGCTCAACTGCGAGGGGCGGCGCTTCCATGACGAGACCCAGGGCTACTCCGAAGCCGCGGTGCATGTGCTCGCGCAGCCGGGCGGCATCGCCTGGAACGTGTTCGACGCGCCGCTGCTCGCGCTGGCGCGCGGCTTTCCCGATTTCTGCGAGGCCGAGGCGGCGGGTGCCGTGCGGCGCTGCGAGTCGGTGGCCGCACTGGCCGACTGCATCGGCTGCGAGGCCGCGGTGCTGCAGGCCACGCTCGACGCGATGCGTACCGGCACGCCCACGTCCGACGGCCGTGCGTTCGCGCGCGGACTCGAGGCACCGTACTTCGCGGTCAAGGTCACGGGCGCGCTGTTCCACACCCAGGGCGGCCTCGACACCGCGCCCGACATGCGCGTGCTGCGCCACGACGGCACGCCCTTTCACAACCTGCTGGCCGCGGGCGGCGCGGCGGGTGGCGTGTCGGGCGACGCGGTCTGGGGCTATCTCTCCGGCAACGGCCTGCTGAGCGCCGTGGCCGGCGGCTATATCGCGGCGCGCACGCTCGCCGCATCCATCCAAACCAGGACGAACTCCGCATGACGAATCCTTCCTTCAAGACCCGGCTCGCGCGCAACGACATCGTGCTCGCGCCCGGCGTGTACGACGCGCTCAGCGCACTGGTGGCCGAGCAGGCCGGCTTCGAGGCGCTGTACCTCTCGGGCGCCTCCATCGCCTACACGCGGCTCGGCCGCTCCGACGTCGGCCTCACCACCTTCACCGAGGTGGCCGACACGCTGGCGCGCATCACCGAGCGCGTGCGCGTGCCGGTGATCGTCGACGCCGACACCGGCTTCGGCAATGCGCTCAACACCCAGCGCACCGTGCGCGGCTTCGAACGCGCGGGCGCGGCCATGGTGCAGATCGAGGACCAGACCTTTCCCAAGCGTTGCGGCCATCTCGACGGCAAGGCCGTGGTGTCCGAGCGCGAGATGGTCGGCAAGCTCAAGGCCGCGCTCGATGCGCGCAGCTCGAGCGAAACCCTGATCCTCGCGCGCACCGACGCGGTGGCGGTCGAGGGCATGGAGGCCGCGCTCGACCGCGCCGAGGCCTATCTCGCCTGCGGCGTGGACGCGCTCTTCATCGAGGCGCTGCGTTCGCCCGAGCAGATGGACGCGGCCTGCCGGCGCTTCGGCGACCGCGTGCCGCTGCTGGCCAACATGGTCGAAGGCGGCAAGACGCCGATCGAGGATGCCGATGCATTGCAGCGGCACGGCTTTCGCATCGCGATCTTCCCGGGCGGCACGGCGCGCGCCGTGACGCACACGCTGCAGGGCTACTACGCGAGCCTGCACCGCCACCGCACCACGCAGCCGTGGCGGCCGCAGATGCTGGACTTCGATGCGCTCAACGCGGTGATCGGCACGCCCGAGCTGATGCTCGAAGGACAGAAGTACGAGTAGGTCTCAGCGCAGCGCGCGCACGAGTTCGTCGTAGACCAGCCGCACGCGCGCGGGCACCGGCGCGCGCTGCGAGCGGTAGACATGGATCGGCCAGGACTCGGGCGCCTCGGCCTCGAGCACCTCGACCAGCTCGCCCGACGCGATCAGCGGCTCGGCCAGCGGCCCCGCGAGCTGGCCGAAGCCCAGGCCCGCGCGCACGGCGGTGCACTCGGCCTCCACGTCGTCGCTGATGAAGGCCGGCGCCGCCACCGGCATCTGCCGCCCCTTGCTGAAGAACCAGGACCAGGGACGGCCCACGCTGCGGTCGAGCAGCGCGGTGAGCGGAAAGCCCGGCAGCGCCTCGATGTCCTGCGGGATGCCGGTGCGCGCGATCAGCGCCGGCGCCGCCACCACGCGCAGCTGCATGCGCCCGACCGTGCGCGCGACGAAGCGCGCATCGCGGATCGGGCCGGCGCGCACGCCGATGTCGATCTGCTCGTCGACCACGTCGGCATGTTCCTCCGACAGCCGCAGGTCGAGCACCAGCCCCGGATGCGCGGCCAGCATTGGTGCCAGCGCCTCGGGAATCAGCCGCCGGCCGTAGACGTTGGGCGCGGTGACGCGCACCGTGCCCGCGTGCTGCGACAGCGCGCGCCGGTCGGTGCGGTGGAACAGCGCATCGACCCCACCGACCGCGGTGCGCGCGCGCTGCGCGAGCTGGCGGCCGAAGTCGGTGAGCTGCACGCCGCGCGTGCTGCGGTGGAACAGCGGCTCGCCCAGTTCCTCCTCGAGCTCGCGCACGGCGCGCGTGACCACCTGCGGCGAGACCGCCAGGCGCACCGCGGCATCGCGGAAGTTGGCCGCATCGGCGGCGGCGCAGAACACGCGCAGGGCTTCGAGGCGGTTCGACATGGGTAGTTGGACGATGGGTTGAGTGTTCCTGAATCAGGAATTCTGAAGTCGTGAGAGTTTCATTTACGGGAACGCCCGGATTTTCCACACTGCATGCACTTCTTCAAGTTCTTCAACGTCCACCCCAAGGAAAACACCATGACTTCCGTTCAAGACAACATCCGCGGCAAGGTTGCCATCGTCACCGGCGCCAGCAGCGGCCTCGGCGAATCCACCGCCCGCCACCTGGCCGCCCGCGGCGCCAAGGTGGTGCTGGCCGCGCGCCGCACCGACCGCCTCGAGAAGGTGGTCGCCGAGATCCGCGCAGCCGGCGGCGAGGCGATCGCGGTCGCCACCGACGTGGCGAAGCGCGAGGACCTCGAGCGGCTCGCCGCCGCCACCGTCGAGGCCTTCGGCCGCATCGACGTGCTGGTCAACAACGCGGGCGTGATGCCGCTGTCGCCGATCGAGAAGCTCAAGGTCGACGAATGGGACCGCACCATCGACGTCAACATCAAGGGCGTGCTCTACGGCATCGCCGCCGTGCTGCCGCGCATGCAGGCGCAGGGCAGCGGCCACATCGTCAACGTGGCCTCGATCGCCGGCATCAAGGTGTTCACGCCGATCGGCACCGTCTACAGCGCCACAAAGTACGCGGTGCGCGCCATCTCGGAAGGCCTGCGCGTGGAGGTTGGCAACACCGGCATCCGCGTGACCATCGTCTCGCCCGGCGCGGTCGAGTCCGAACTGAAGTTCGGCACCACCGATGCCGAGACTGCCGCCGGCGTGCAGGCCTTCTACGAGGCCAGCCAGATCCCCTCGGACTCGGTGGCGCGCGCGGTGGTGTACGCGGTGGAGCAGCCGGCGAACGTGGACATCAACGAGGTCGTGCTGCGGCCGGTGGCGCAGGACTTCTGATCGACGGGCCCGGCCTTTCCGCTCCCCTGCAACGCCCCGTGCGCCTCGTGCGCACGGGGCGTTTCGCTTGCGAGGAGTGCCACGCCATTGCCACGCGAGCGGTATAACCTTTGTTAAATCAAGGTCTTTGCCGGCGAAGAATCGAAAGCCCCTGCAAAATAGAACGACCGTTCGTTTTTGTCTGGAACCCCACGATGTCCGTCAATGCCGTTTCCGCCAAGCCGGCCCGCGCCGCCCAGAAGGGCCAGCAGACCAAGGCCGTGATCGTCGACGCCGCATTGGCGCTCGCCGCGCAGATCGGGCTCGAGGGCCTGTCGATCGGCGCCGTGGCCGAGATCACCAAGATGAGCAAGTCGGGCGTGTTCGCCCATTTCGGCTCGCGCGAGGAGCTGCAGATCTCGGTGGTGCGCGAGTATCACGCGCGCTTCGAGCAGGAAGTGTTCTTCCCCGCCATCGAGGCCGATCGCGGCCTGCCGCGGCTGCGCGCGATGTTCGCCAACTGGATGAAGCGCACCTCGACCGAGATCGACTCGGGCTGCATCTACATCAGCGGCGCTTCCGAATTCGACGACCGCCCGGGCCCGGTGCGCGACGCGCTGGTGGAGTCGGTCTCGATCTGGCAGGCCGCCGTGTTGCGCGCAATCGTGCAGTCGAAGGAGGAGGGCCACCTCAACGCCGATGCCGACGAGCGCCAGGTCGCGTTCGAGATCCATGGCCTGATCCTCGCGCTGCACTACGAGGCCCGCTTCCTGCGCGTGCCCGGCTCCATCGGCCGCGCCAACACCGGCTTCGACAACATCCTCGGCCGCTATGCGGCGGCCGGGACGCCCGCGCCGACCGCGACCGCTGCCGCGCCCTCGCGCGTGCGCCGCCTCAAGACCGTGCGCTGAACGCGCGGCACCGTTTTCCTTTTCCTTTTTCTTTTCCCTTTCATCTTTCAGTTCGACCAGGAGAGTTCCGGATGCCCAGCTACAACCCACCCGTGCGCGACATGCAGTTCGTGCTGCACGAAGTGCTCAACGTCGCCGAGGAACTCAAGGCACTGCCCGCGCATGCCGAGACCGACGCCGACACCATCAACGCGGTGATCGAGGAGGCCGGCAAGTTCGCGGCCGAAGTCACCTTCCCGCTCAACATCAGCGGCGACGAGGAAGGCTGCGTGCTCGACAAGGCCACGCACGAGGTGAAGACGCCCAAGGGCTTCAAGGAAGCCTATGCCAAGTACGTGGAGGGCGGCTGGCCCGCGCTGTCGTGCGACCCGGCCTTCGGCGGCCAGGGCCTGCCCTTCGTGGTCAACCAGTGCCTGTTCGAGATGCTCAACAGCGCGAACCAGGCCTGGACCATGTACCCGGGCCTCTCGCACGGCGCCTACGAGGCGCTGGTGGCGCACGGCACCGACGAGCAGAAGAAGACCTACCTGCCCAAGCTGGTGAGCGGCGAATGGACCGGCACCATGTGCCTGACCGAACCCCATTGCGGCACCGACCTCGGCCTGCTGCGCACCAAGGCCGAACCGCAGGCCGACGGCAGCTATCGCATCACCGGCAACAAGATCTTCATCTCGGCCGGCGAGCACGACATGGCCGGCAACATCATTCACCTGGTGCTGGCCCGCCTGCCCGACGCGCCCAAGGGCAGCAAGGGCATCAGCCTGTTCGTGGTGCCGAAGTTCAAGGTCAAGGCCGACGGTTCGCTCGGCGAGCGCAACCCGATCTTCTGCTCCGGCCTCGAGCACAAGATGGGCATCCATGGCAATGCCACCGCGCAGATCGTGATCGAGGGCGCTACCGGTTCGCTGGTGGGCGAGCCCAACAAGGGCCTGGCCGCGATGTTCGTGATGATGAACGCCGCGCGCCTGGGCGTGGGCAACCAGTCGCTGGGCCTGACCGAGGTGGCGTTCCAGAACGCGCTGGCCTATGCCAAGGACCGCCTGCAGATGCGCTCGCTGTCGGGCGTGAAGGCCAAGGACAAGGAAGCCGATCCGATCATCGTGCACCCCGACGTGCGCAAGATGCTGCTGACCGCCAAGGCCTATGCCGAGGGCGGCCGCGCGCTGCAGGTGTTCTGCACCCTGCTGCTCGACAAGGAGCACCACCATCCCGACGAGAAGGTGCGCAAGGACAGCGGCGAGCTGGTCGCGCTGCTCACGCCGATCGTGAAGGCCTTCATCACCGACAACGGCCACATCGCGACCAATGCCTGCATGCAGGTCTTCGGCGGCCATGGCTTCATCAAGGAATGGGGCATGGAGCAGTACGTGCGCGACAACCGCATCAACATGATCTACGAAGGCACGAACACCGTGCAGTCGCTCGACCTGCTGGGCCGCAAGGTGCTGGGCAACAACGGCGCCTCGCTGAAGAAGTTCGGCAAGCTGGTCGCGAAGCTGGTGGAAGAAGAGGGCGTGAACGAGAAGATGGCCGAGTTCATCAACCCGATCGCGGGCCTGGGCGACCAGCTCACCAAGTTCACGACCGAGATCGGCTTCAAGGGCTTCCAGAACCCCGACGAAGTCGGCGCCGCCGCGGTGGACTACCTGCGCGTGGCCGGCCACTTCGTGTTCGGCTACCTGTTCGCCCGCATGGCGCAGGTCGCGCTGCGCGAGATCGCGGCCGGCAACACCGATCCGTTCTACGTCGCCAAGCTGCAGACCGCGCGCTTCTACTTCGCCAAGCTGTTCCCCGAGACCGCGACGCTGATGCGCACGGCCCGTGCCGGCAGCAAGGTGCTGATGGACACCGACGCCGCGCTGGCCTGAGTCCGCGCTTCCCCTCTTCGACCACTTCCCGGAGCCGACCATGAAAGCAACGCTTGCAGCCCTCGTCCTCGTCGCGACCTCGGTCACGGCCCTGGCCCAGACCACCCCGGTGGGCCTGTGGCGCAACGTCGACGACAAGACCGGCGAGGCCAAGGCCGAGATCCGCATCGGCGAGGCCGGCGGCGCGCTGCTGGGGCGCATCGAGAAGTCGTTGAAGAAGGACGGCAAGCCCGACGCGGTCTGCGACGAATGCTCGGACGACCGCAAGGGCCAGCCGATCGCCGGCCTGGAGATCATCCGCGGCGGCAAGAAGGCCGACGGCAAGGACGTCTGGGAGGGCGGGAAGATCCTCGACCCCGAGAACGGCAAGGAATACCGCGCGAGCTTCACGCCGATCGATGGCGGCAAGAAGCTCGAAGTGCGCGGCTATCTGGGCCCCTTCTGGCGCACCCAAACCTGGAACCGCGTGCAGTAAGCCTGCGCGCAACCTATCCAAGAAATACCAAACATGTCCCGATTTCAAGTGAAGAAGGTCGCCGTGCTCGGCGCCGGCGTGATGGGCGCGCAGATCGCGGCCCACCTCGTCAACGTGCGCGTGCCGGTGGTGCTGTTCGACCTGGCGGCCAAGGAAGGCCCGAAGAACGGCATCGTCACGCGCGCCATCGACAACCTCAAGAAGCTCAAGCCCGCGCCGCTGGGCGACGTGGCCGATGCGGGCCTGATCCAACAGGCCAACTACGACGACAACCTCGACCTGCTCGGCGAATGCGACCTGGTGATCGAGGCGATCGCCGAGCGCATGGACTGGAAGCTCGATCTCTACAAGAAGATCGCGCCGCACGTGGCCAAGCACGCGATCCTGGCCTCGAACACCTCGGGCCTGTCGATCACCAAGCTCAGCGAGGCATTGCCCGAAGCACTGAAGCCGCGCTTCTGCGGCATCCACTTCTTCAATCCGCCGCGCTACATGTTCCTGGTGGAGCTGATCAACACGCCCACCACGCAGCCGCAGGTGCTCGACGACCTCGAGGCCTTCGTCACCAGCACGCTCGGCAAGGGCGTGGTGCGCGCGCACGACACGCCCAACTTCATCGCCAACCGCGTCGGCATCGCCGGCATGCTGGCCACGCTGAAGGAAGTCGAGAAGTTCGGCCTCACGCCCGACGTGGTGGACGACCTCACGGGCAAGAAGCTGGGCCGCGCGAGCTCGGGCACCTTCCGCACCGCCGACGTGGTGGGCCTGGACACCATGGCCCACGTGGTGAAGACGCTGCAGGACAACCTCAACGCCGAGACCGATCCCTTCTACGCCAACTTCGCGACGCCGCCGGTGCTCGCCAAGCTGCTGGAACTGAAGAACCTGGGCCAGAAGACCAAGGCTGGTTTCTTCAAGAAGGTGGGCCGCGACATCCTGCGCTTCGACCTCCAGAGCGGCGACTACGTGCCCGCCGGCGCCAAGGCCGACGAGGTCTACGGCCGCATGCTCAAGAAGCCCGCGGGCGAGCGCCTGAAGCTGCTGCGCGAGAGCGAAGGACCGCAGGGCCAGTTCCTCTGGGCGATCCTGCGCGACGGCTTCCATTACGCGGCCGTGCACCTGGGCGACATCGCCGAGAGCGCGCGCGACATCGACTTCGCGATGCGCTGGGGCTTCGGCATGAAGCAGGGCCCGTTCGAACTCTGGCAGGAAGCCGGCTGGGCGCAGGTCGCGAAGTGGGTGCAGGAAGACATCGACGCCGGCAAGGCGCTGAGCAGCGCGCCGCTGCCGAAGTGGGTGTTCGAAGGCCCGGTGGCCGAGGCCGGCGGCGTGCACACGCCCGAAGGTTCGTGGAGCGCTTCGCAGAACAAGTTCGTGCCGCAGCGCAAGCTGCCGGTGCATGCGCGCCAGCTGTTCCCCGAGAGCGTGCTCGGCGCGAACGCGGCCGATGCCAACACGGCCGGCACCACGATCAGCGATGAAGGCGACGTGCGCGTGTGGACGCTCGACGGCGAGGTGCTGATCGCGAGCATCCATTCGAAGATGCACGCCATCAGCCCCGACGTGGCCGAGGCGCTCGGCGCCGCGGTCGAACTCGCCGAGGCCGAATACAAGGGCCTGGTGATCTGGTCGCCCGACGAGATGTTCTCGGTCGGCGCCGACCTGCAGGCGATGCTGCCGGCCTTCGTGGTCGCTGGCATCGGCGCGGTCGAGGGCGCGGAGGAAGAGCTGCAGAACGTGATGCTCAAGATCCGCTATGCCAACGTGCCGGTGGTCTCGGCCGTGCGCGGCCTGGCGCTGGGCGGCGGCTGCGAGCTGGCCGTGTACTCGTCGAAGCGCGTGGCGGCGATGGAAAGCTACATCGGCCTGGTCGAGGTCGGCGTGGGCCTGATCCCGGGCGCCGGCGGCCTGACCTACATCGCGCGCCGCGCGGCCGAGAACGCCTCGGCTTCGACCGGCACCGACCTGCTGCCCTTCCTCACCGAAGGCTTCACGGCCGCTGCAATGGCGAAGGTGGGCACGGGCGCGCTCGATTCGAGGAAGCTCGGCTACCTGCTCGACAGCGACGTGATCGTGCCGAACAAGGACGAGCTGCTCTACGTGGCGCTGCAGCAGGCCAAGGCCATGGCCGACGCCGGCTACCGCCCGCCGCTGCGCCGCACCTTCCGCGTGGCGGGCCGCAGCGGCGCCGCGACGATCAAGGGCCAGCTCGTGAACATGCGCGACGGCGGCTTCATCAGCGCGCACGACTTCCACATCGCGAGCCTGATCGCGAACGTGGTCACCGGCGGCGACGTGGACGCGGGCTCGCTCGTGACCGAGGAATACCTGATGGCGCTGGAACGCAAGGCGTTCTGCTCGCTCATCGTGCACCCCAAGACGCAGGAGCGGATCATGGGGATGCTCAGCACCGGCAAGCCGGTGCGCAACTGAGGACGGATTTCATGAGCAAGCAAGTACAAGACGCCTACATCGTCGCGGCCACCCGCACCCCCATCGGCAAGTCGCACCGCGGCTACTTCCGCAACCACCGTCCCGACGACCTGCTCGCGACCACGCTCAAGGCCGCGCTGGCGGCGGTGCCGGGCCTCGATCCGAAGGCCATCGAGGACATCATCTGCGGCTGCGCGATCCCCGAGGCGCAGCAGGGCCTGAACGTCGCGCGCATCGGCGCGGTGCTCGCGGGCCTGCCGACCAGCGTCGGCGGCATCACGGTCAACCGCTTCTGCGCCTCGGGCCTGTCGGCGGTGCAGATGGCGGCCGACCGCATCCGCGTCGGCGAGGCCGACGTGATGATCGCGGCCGGCGTCGAGAGCATGAGCATGGTGCCGATGATGGGCAACTCGCCCTCGCTGTCGCCCTCCATCTTCGAGCGCGACGGTGACGTGGGCATCGCCTACGGCATGGGCCTGACGGCCGAGAAGGTCGCGCAGCAGTGGAAGGTGAGCCGCCAGGCCCAGGACGAATTCGCGCTGGCCTCGCACCAGAAGGCGCTGGCCGCGCAGAAGGCCGGCAAGTTCGCGGACGAGATCACGCCGATCGAGGTGACCGACCGCGCGCCCGACCTCGAGAGCGGCGAAGCGATCGCGACCACGCGCACCGTGAACCTCGACGAAGGCGCGCGCCCCGACACCTCGATCGAAGGCCTCGCCAAGTTGCGCACCGTGTTCGCCGCGCGCGGCACGGTCACGGCCGGCAACAGCTCGCAGACCTCCGATGGCGCGGGCGCGCTGATCCTGGCGAGCGAGAAGGCGGTCAAGCAGTTCGGCCTGACGCCGCTGGCGCGCTTCGTGAGCTTCGCGAGCAAGGGCGTGCCGCCGCACATCATGGGCATCGGCCCGATCGAGGCGATTCCCGCGGCGCTGCGCTATGCCGGCCTGAGCCAGCAGGACATCGACTGGATCGAGCTCAACGAGGCCTTCGCGGCCCAGTCGCTCGCGGTCATCAACACGCTGGGGCTCGACCCGTCGAAGGTCAACCCGATGGGCGGCGCGATCGCGCTGGGCCATCCGCTGGGCGCCACTGGCGCGATCCGCTCGGCCACGGTGGTGCACGCACTGCAGCGCGAGAAGCTCAAGTACGGCATGGTCACGATGTGCGTGGGCATGGGGCAGGGCGCCGCAGGCATCTTCGAGCGCGTCTGATCGATCACGCGCCAGGCAACGCGACGAGTGCCGGTGCAACCAGGAGACAGGACAGTGATGGAACAGACGCAGCAGCAGCTTCCGGTCGACGGTGGCGCGCAGCAACTGGCGGTGCGCCGCTACGAACCCGCGGGCGCGCCGCGCGCCAGCATCGTGATCGGCGGCGCCATGGGCGTGCGCCAGTCCTTCTACGAGGCCTTCGCGCGCTGGCTCGCGGGCCAGGGGCTGCGCGTCTGGACCTTCGACTACCGCGGCTCGGGCGACTCGCGCGGCGCCGCCTCGCTGCGCGGCTTCGAGGCCGACCTGTTCGACTGGGCGCGCGACTACGAGGCGGTCATCGACGCCGCCAAGGCCGCGCTGCCCGCGCAGCCGCTCTACCTGCTGGGCCACAGCCTCGGCGCGCAGCTGCCGGGCTTCCTGCAGCGCCCCGAGCAGGTCGACGGCCTGGTGAGCATCGCGGCCGGCAGCGGCTACTGGCGCGAGAACGCGCCGCGGCTCAAGCGCAGCATCCTCTACTTCTGGTTCGTGCTGGTGCCGCTGGTCACGCGGCTGTGCGGCTACTTCCCGGGCCGCAAGCTCAGGAAGGTGGGCGACCTGCCGCGCGGCGTGATCCTGCAATGGCGGCGCTGGTGTCTGAACCCGCGCTACAGCGTGGGCGCCGAGGGCGAGCTGGCGCAGAAGAGCTACAGCCGCGTGCGCTTCCCGGTGCTCGCGCTGTCGATGACCGACGACGAACTGATGACGCTGGCCGGCACGCACAGCCTGGTGAGCTTCTACGACCAGGCGCCGCGCGCCATCGAACGCATCGCGCCGGCCGACGTGCAGGCGCGGCGCATCGGCCACTTCGGCTTCTTCCGCGAGCAGTTCAGCCAGAGCCTGTGGCCCGCCACGGTCGACAAGCTGCATCGCCTGGGCGCGCTGACATCATCGGCCGCGGGCGTCCCGCACACGACTGCCTGAGGCCGCGCGCCGGAGCACACTGCGGCCATGAGCACGAGCACTCCCCATCCCTTCGACAAGGCCATCGCGCTGCAGCACAGCGACCTGCGCGCGGGCCATTTCACGGGCACCACCAGCCCCGACTACTGGAACATGGTCGGTCCCTTCGGCGGCACCACCGCGGCGGTCGCGCTGCAGGCGGTGCTGCAGCATCCGGACCTGCTGGGCACGCCGATCGCGCTGACCGTGAACTACGCGGCCGCGCTCGAGGCCGGTGCCTTCGACGTGCAGGCGACCGCGGTGCGCACCAACCGCTCGACGCAGCACTGGACCGTGCAGATCACGCAGCCCGGCGCGGGCGGCGCGCCGAACATGACGACCACCGCCACCGTGGTGACGGCCGCGCGGCGCGAGACCTGGAGCCGGAGCGACCTGGCCATGCCCGAGGTGCCGAAGCCCGAGGCCGTCGAGCCGATCCGCATCGGCCCGGCCGGCGTGGCCTGGGTGCAGCAGTACGAGATGCGCCCGTTCAGCGGAGGCATTCCCGCGCAGTGGGACGGCAGCCTGCAGCACAGCGAGACCCGCATCTGGGTGCGCGACGCGCAGGCGCGGCCGCTCGACCTGCCCTCGCTCGCGGCGATGAGCGACGTGTTCTATCCACGCATCTGGCTGCGCCGCGCCAGGCACGTGCCGGCCGGCACGGTGTCGATCACCACCTACTTCCACGCCGACGCGGCGCAGCTGGCCGAGGTCGGCACCGGCTTCCTGCTCGGGCAGGCGACGGGGCAGCAGTTCTTCAACGGCTTCTTCGACCAGACCGCGCAGCTGTGGAGCGAGGCCGGCGTGCTGCTCGCGACCTCGAACCAGATCGTCTACTACAAGGAATAGCCTCCGGTTTCGCAAGGCCCGCGGCCGCCCGGAGAGAATCCAGCCCACCCAGGAGACAACGCCGCATGACGAAGACCGTCGAGTTCTATTTCGATTTCGGCAGCCCCGCCGCCTACCTCGCCGCGACCCAGCTGCCCCACGTGTGCGCCGACACCGGCGCCGAGCTGGTCTGGAAACCGCTGCTGCTGGGCGGCGTGTTCCAGGCCACGGGCAACCACTCGCCGGCCGAGATCGCGCCCAAGGGGTCGTACATGACGACCGACCTGCAGCGCTTCGCCAGGCGCTACGGCGTGCCCTTCGTGCACAACCCGCACTTCCCGATCAACACGCTGCTGCTGATGCGCGGCGCCACCGCGATCCAGCTGCAGCAGCCGGCGCGCTTCGATGCATACGTCGACGCGATCTACCACGCGATGTGGGTCGAGCCGCGCAACCTCAACGATCCCGCCGAGGTGGGCGCGGTGCTGCAGGCGGCGGGCTTCGATCCCGCGGCGCTGCTCGCGGCCGCGGGCCAGCAGGAGGTCAAGGACCGCCTGAAGGCCGTCACGCAGGAGGCCGTGGCGCGCGGCGTGTTCGGCGCGCCCACCATGTTCGTGGGCAGCGACATGTTCTGGGGCCAGGACCGGCTCGACTTCGTGCGCGAGGCGCTGGCCGCCTGATCCCTTTCCTCTTTCTTCTTTCCACAGGACACAAGCCATGAGCGACATCCTCGTCCATGCCGAAGCCGGCGTGATGACCATCACCTTCAACCGCGTCGACAAGAAGAACTCGATCACCAGCGCGATGTACGCCGAGCTGGCCGATGCGCTGACCAAGGCCGAGGGCGACGCGGCCGTGCGCTGCGTGCTGATCCAGGGCGACCCGACCATCTTCAGCGCCGGCAACGACATCGGCGACTTCCTCAATGCGCCGCCCGCGGGCAAGGACTCGCCGGTGTTCCGCTTCCTGCGCGGCATCGCGACCTTCCCGAAGCCGATCGTCGCGGCGGTCTGCGGTCCGGCGGTGGGCATCGGCACCACGATGCTGTTCCATTGCGACCTGGTCTACGCGGGCGACAACGCGGCCTTCTCGATGCCCTTCGTCAACCTCGGCCTGTGCCCCGAGGCGGCCTCCAGCCTGCTGGTGCCGCAGATGCTCGGCTACCACCGCGCGGCCGAGGCGCTCCTGCTGGGCGAGCCCTTCATGGCCGAGGCCGCGCTCGAGGTCGGCCTGGTCAACCGCGTGGTGCCGCCGACCGAGGCCAACGCCATCGCCCAGACCCAGGCGCGCAAGCTCGCGGCCAAGCCGCTGAGCGCGCTGGTCGAGACCAAGCGGCTGCTCAAGAAGGCGCAGCTGCCCGCGGTCATCGAGCGCATGGACGAGGAGGGCGCGAGCTTCGGCCGCATGCTGCGCGAGCCCGCGGCGCGCGAGGCCTTCGGCGCGTTCATGGAGAAGCGCAAGCCGGATTTCTCCAAGCTCTGAGCGCGGCGCGGGTCCGTACCTACAACCTGCGTTCTACGGGCTTTCCACAAGCCGCCGAGGCCCCTTCGGCGGGGTCGCACGCGTACACTGGTCCGCGTGCCAGTCCTCCAGTTACACACGCCAGCAGCCCGCATCCAGCGGTCGTTCGATGCTACTGAAAAGGTAGCAATCCGGCCGACGCGCAGGCAGGCGCTGGGCCTGCTCGGCGCCACCATGGCGGCGCCTTCGGTGGTGCTCGCGCGCGTGCGGCCGCTGCGCATCGGCGTGCTCGGTCCCTGGTCGGGTGCCTATGTGGGCGGCGGGCGGCAGTTCGATGCCGGCATGGCGGTCTGGCTGGCCGCGCACAACCAGCAGATCGCGGGCCGCCCGGTCGAGCTGCTGCGGCGCGACGTGCCCGTGAGCGCGCCCGACATGGCGCGCCGGCTCGCGCTCGACCTGGTGGAGAACGAGCGCGTCGACCTGCTGACCGGCCTGCACTTCAGCTCCAACGCCTATGCCGTGGCGGCCGTCGCCACGCAGGCCAAGGTGCCCACGGTGATCATGAACGCCGCCTCGTCGGGCATCACGGTGCGCTCGCCCTACACGGTGCGCGTGTCCTTCACCATCGCGCAGGTCACGCTGCCGCTGGCGCGCTGGGCGCTCAAGGAGGGGCTGCGCGAGGTCTGCACCGTGACCGCCGACTACGCCTCGGGCGTCGATGCCGAGACCGCCTTCGTCTCGGGCATCACGGCCGGCGGCGGCAATGTCGGCGCCATGCTGCGCGTGCCGCTGGCCACGCAGGACTACACGGCCTACATGCTGCGGCTGCGCGAGCTCAAGCCGCAGGCGGTGTTCTTCTTCCTGCCCTCGGGCCAGATGCCGGCGGGCTTCCTGCGCGCCTGGCGCGACCGCGGCATGGCCGACACCGGCATCCGGCTGCTGTCGACCGGCGAGGCCACCGACGACCACTACCTGCAGAACATCGGCGAGCTGGCCGAGGGGCTGGTCACCAGCCACCACTACTCGTACGCGCACGAGTCGCCCGAGAACCGGCGCTTCGCCGCGGCCTTCGAGACCGAGTACGGCTCGCACCTGCGGCCCGGCTATTTCGCGGTGGCCGCGCACGATGCCTTCGCGGCGCTCGACCTCGCGATGGCCTCGCCGCTGATGCGCGGCGGCGGCAGCCCCGAGAAGCTGATCGACGCCTTCCGCGGCCTCAAGCTCGAGAGCCCGCGCGGCCCGATCGAGATCGACGCCTACACGCGCGACATCGTGCAGACGGTCTACATCCGCCGCACCGAGCGCCGCGACGGGCGCTGGATCAACCGGGAGTTCGAGCGTTTCGAGAAGGTGCGCGATCCGGCGCTGTGAGGCTGCCCGGGCCGGTCAGGCCGCCGGCTGCTCGATCGCCCGCGGCCGCCCGCTGTCGTCGATCGCCACGTAGGTGAAGGTGGCCTGCGTCACCTTGATGTACTCGCCCTGGGCGCGGAAGCGCTCGGCGAAGACCTCCACGGTCACGGTGATCGAGGTGCGGCCGATGCGCACCAGCTTCGAATAGAAGGACAGGATGTCGCCGATGCGCACCGGCTGCTTGAAGATGAATTCGTTGACCGCCACCGTGGCCTGGCGTCCCTTGGCGTAGCGCGCCGGGATCACCGAGCCGGCCAGGTCGCACTGGGCCATGACCCAGCCGCCGAAGATGTCGCCGTTGGCATTGCAGTCCGCCGGCATCGGGATCACCTTGAGCACCAGCTCCATGTCGGTGGGCAGGCTCTTCAGGGTGGCGGCGGCGTCGGCACTGGGGGAATCGGACATGGGCAACAATCAGGGCAGAAAAACGACCACGATTGTCCCTCATGCGCCGCGCCGGCGAAGCTGTTTCCACCCCCACCTCCTCCCCACCGCATGCCGGCGGCCACGCACCCGCGCGCGCCGACCGCTCCGACTGGGCCACGCTGCGGCGCCTCTTTCCCTACCTCTGGGACTACAAATGGCGCGTGCTGTTCGCGCTGGGCTTCATGGTGGCGGCCAAGGTGGCCAACGTCGGCGTGCCGCTGCTGCTGAAGAACCTGGTCGACACCATGACGCCCAAGCCCGACATGGCGCAGGCGCTGCTGGTGGTGCCGATCGCGCTGCTGGTGGCCTACGGGCTGCTGCGCTTCAGCACCTCGCTGTTCAACGAGCTGCGCGAGCTGATCTTCGCCAAGGCCACCGAGGGCGCCGCGCGCCGCATCGCGCTCGAGGTGTTCGGCCACCTGCATTCGCTGAGCCTGCGCTTCCACCTCGAGCGCCAGACCGGCGGCATGACGCGCGACATCGAGCGCGGCACGCGCGGCGTGCATTCGCTGATCTCGATGTCGCTCTACAGCATCGTGCCGACCATCATCGAGCTGGTGCTGGTGCTCGCCATCCTCGGCGTGAAGTTCGATGCGCTGTTCGTCTGGATCACGCTGGCGGCGCTGGTGCTCTACATCGGCTTCACGGTCACCGTGACCGAGTGGCGCACCCAGTTCCGCAAGACCATGAACGAGCTCGACTCGCTGGCGCAGAGCCGCGCGGTCGATTCGCTGTTGAACTACGAGACCGTCAAGTACTTCAACAACGAGGCCTTCGAGGCGAAGCGCTACGACGCCAGCCTCGACCGCTACCGCAAGGCCGCGATCACCAGCCAGCGCACGCTGAGCATGCTCAACGCGGGCCAGCAGGCGCTGATCGCGGTCAGCCTGGTGCTGATGCTGTGGCGCGCCACCTCGGGCGTGGTCGAGGGCCGCATGACCCTGGGCGACCTGGTGATGGTCAACGCCTTCATGATCCAGCTCTACATCCCGCTCAACTTCCTGGGCGTGATCTACCGCGAGATCAAGCAGAGCCTGACCGACCTCGACAAGATGTTCGTGCTGATGGAGAAGGAGCGCGAGGTGCGCGACGCGCCCGGCGCGAAGCCGCTGGCCGGTGCCGACGCCACGGTGCGCTTCGAGGACGTGAGCTTCGCCTACGAGGCCGCGCGGCCGATCCTCAGGCACGTGAGCTTCGAGATCCCCGCGGGCAAGACGGTGGCGGTGGTGGGGCCCTCGGGCTCGGGCAAGTCGACCCTGGCGCGCCTGCTCTACCGCTTCTACGACGTGCAGCAGGGCCGCATCACCATCGGCGGCGAGGACATCCGCGCGGTACAGCAGGCCAGCGTGCGCCGCGCGATCGGCATCGTGCCGCAGGACACGGTGCTGTTCAACGACACGGTCGAATACAACATCGCCTACGGCCGCCCGGGCGCCACGCGCGAGGAGGTCGAGGAGGCGGCCCGCGCGGCGCGCATCCACGACTTCATCGCCGCCACGCCCCAGGGCTACGCGACCACGGTGGGCGAGCGCGGCCTGAAGCTGTCGGGCGGCGAGAAGCAGCGCGTGGCGATCGCGCGCACGCTGCTGAAGAACCCGCCGATCGTGATCTTCGACGAGGCCACCTCGGCGCTCGACTCGGCCAACGAGCGCGCGATCCAGGCCGAGCTCAAGAGCGCGGCGCAGGACAAGACCACGCTGGTGATCGCGCACCGCCTGTCGACCGTGGTCGACGCGCACGAGATCCTGGTGCTCGAGGCCGGCGTGATCGTCGAGCGCGGCACCCATGGCGAGCTGCTCGCGAAGCAGGGCCGCTATGCGCAGATGTGGACTTTGCAGAAGAGCGAGGCGGCGCCGTTGCTCTAGCCCGATCATTGCTTTCCGTTTTTTCCCGACGATTCCAGGAGTTCAGACGTGTCGACCAAGATTCCCCTGCTGGTGCTCAACAGCCTCTCGAGCGCCCACCAGGCCCAGATTGCCGAGGTCTACGACGTGGCCTATGCGCCGGGCGACGAAGCCCGCGCGGCCGCGATCGCCGCGCGCGGCCATGAATTCCGCGCGGTGCTGACCATCGGCGTGATCGGCATCACGCCGGCCGAGATCGAGGCCATGCCCAAGGTCGAACTGATCTGCTGCCTGGGCGCGGGCTTCGAGGGCGTGCCGCTGGAGGTGACCCGCGCGCGCGGCATCGTCACCGCCAACGGCGCCGGCACCAACGACGACTGCGTGGCCGACCATGCCTTCGGCCTGCTGATCGCCATCGTGCGCGGCTTCCGCACCCTCGACCGCCAGTGCCGCGAAGGCGTGTGGCGCGAGTCGATCCCGCAGCCGCCGAACGTGTCGGGCAAGAAGCTCGGCATCCTCGGCCTGGGCACCATCGGCCAGAAGATCGCCAAGCGCGCGGCGGGCTTCGACATGGAGATCGGCTATCACAACCGTTCGCCGCGCGAGGGCGTGTCGCACCGCTACTTCGGCGACCTGAAGTCGCTGGCCGCCTGGGCCGACGTGCTGATGCTGGCCGCGCCCGGCGGCGCCGCCACGCGCCACCTGGTGAATGCCGAGGTGCTCGATGCGATCGGCCCCCGGGGCTACCTGGTGAACATCGGTCGCGGCAGCGTGGTCGACACCGAGGCGCTGGCCGCGGCGCTGCGCGAGAACCGCATCGCGGGCGCGGCGCTCGACGTCTACGAGAGCGAGCCGAAGCCGCCGCAACAGCTGATCGGCCTCGACAACGTGCTGCTGACGCCGCACCTGGCGGGCTGGTCGCCCGAGGCGACGCAGAAGTCGGTGGACCATTTCATCGCGAATGCCGAGGGGCACTTCGCAGGGCGCGGCGTGCTCACGCCGGTCTGAGCGAACTCAGCCCAGCACGGGCGGCTTGCGGGCGCCCCACCCGCAGGCCTCGTCGTACGCATGCCCGAGCCGCAGCACCTCGAGGTCCGCATGGATCGGCCCCGCGAGCTGCAGCCCCATCGGCAGGCCCGCCTCGCCGAAGCCCGCGCGCACGTTGAGCGTGGGCAGTCCCGCCAGCGTGAACGGCGTGACGATCTCCATCCAGCGGTGGTAGGTGTCGCTCGGCACGCCGGCCACCTGCGCGGGCCAGTGCAGCTCGGCGTCGAAGGGGAAGACCTGCGCGGTCGGCGCCAGCACGAAGTCGAAGCGCTCGAACAGCGACAGGAAGGCGCGGTAGACGTTCGAGCGCCACACCGAGGCCTGGAACAGCGAGGCGGCATCGAGGTGCCGGCTCTGCTCGATCTCCCAGCGCGCCTCGGGCTTGAGCTGCTCGACCAGCGCGGGCGTGTTCATGTAGGCACCGAGCTTGCCGCCCACCAGCAGCTGGCGCAGCCGCAGCCAGGCGCTCCAGTTGTGGGCGCGCGGCACGTCGAGGGTGCAGGGCTCGACCTCGCAGCCCAGCGCGAGGAAGGTGGCGAGTGCCTGTTCGCCGAGCGCGAGCACGCCGGGCTCGAGCGGCAGGTCGCTCCAGATGCTGCCGAGCCAGCCGATGCGCAGGCCGCGCACCTCGCCCTCGATCCGCAAGTCGTCGGGCGCGGGCAGGGCGTGCGGCGAGGACAGCGGCACGCGGCCGTCGAAACCAGCCTGCACCGAGAGCAGCCGCGCGGTGTCCTCCACCGTGCGCGCCATCGGGCCTTCGCAACCGAGCTGCTGGAAGAACAGCTCCTCGTCGGGATCGCCGGGCACGCGCCCGCGCGAGGGCCGCATGCCGATCACGTTGTTGAAGGCCGCCGGGTTGCGCAGCGAACCCATCATGTCGCTGCCGTCGGCCACCGGCAGCATGCCGAGCGCCAGCGCCACGGCCGCGCCGCCGCTGCTGCCGCCCGCGCTGCGCTCGGGCGCGTAGGCGTTGCGCGTGGTGCCGAACACCGTGTTGTAGGTGTGGGAGCCGAGCCCGAACTCGGGCGTGTTGGTCTTGCCGATGACGATCGCGCCGGCCGCGCGCATGCGCGCCACGTGCAGGCTGTCGGTGCGCGCGGGCGTGCGCGGCGGCAAGGGCGAGCCCTTCGAAGTCGGCAGGCCGGCCGCATGGCTCAGGTCCTTCACCGCGAGCGGGAAGCCGTGCATCCAGCCGCGGCGCTCGCCGCGCGCCAGCTCGGCGTCGCGCTGGTCGGCCTCGGCCAGCAGCGCGCCGGGGTCCCGCAGCGAGACGATGGCGTTGAAGCGCGGGTTCAGGGCCTCGATGCGCGTGAGCGTGGCCTGCATCAGCTCGCGGCACGAGAGGCTGCGTTCGGCGAGGCGGCGCGACAGGGCGGTGGCGCTGAGGGCGAGGAGGTCGTCGGTGGGCATGGCGTGGGATCGGAGAAGGACGAGGCGCCAGTATGTGGCAGCGCGGCGCCGCCCGGGACCGGACCGGGGGCGGGTTGTCCCCGAGCACCGGCCGGCGCGGCCTCGCGCGCGGCGGCACATAATCGCCCGCCATGGAAACCAAGTGGCTCGAAGACTTCATCAGCCTGGCCGAGACGCGCAGCTTCAGCCGCTCCGCCCAGTTGCGGCACGTGACCCAGCCGGCGTTCTCGCGCCGCATCCAGGCGCTGGAGGGCTGGGCCGGCACCGACCTCGTCGACCGCAGCTCCTATCCCACGCGGCTCACGCCCGCGGGCCAGACGCTCTACAGCCAGGCCATCGAGATGCTGCAGGCGCTGCAGAGCACGCGCGCCATGCTGCGCGGCCATTCGGCCGCCGGGCAGGACGTGATCGAGTTCGCGATACCGCACACGCTGGCCTTCACCTTCTTCCCCTCGTGGGTCACCAGCCTGCGCGAGCACTTCGGCCCGATCAAGAGCCGGCTGATCGCGCTCAACGTGCACGACGCCGTGCTGCGGCTGGTCGAGGGCAGCTGCGACCTGCTGATCGCCTACCACCACCCCTCGCAGCCGCTGCAGCTCGACGCCAACAAGTACGAGATGGTGAGCCTGGGCGAGGAGACCGTGGCGCCCTGGGTCAAGGCCGACGCCGAGGGCGCGCCGCGCTACCGGCTGCCGGGCCGCGCCGGCCAGCCGCTGCCCTACCTGGGCTATGCGCCGGGCGCCTACCTGGGACGCGTGGTCGACCAGCTGCTCAAGGAATCGGGCACCGCGATCCACCTCGACCGGGTCTACGAGACCGACATGGCCGAGGGCCTGAAGGTGATGGCGCTCGAGGGCCACGGCATCGCCTTCCTGCCGCAGAGCGCGGTGCGCAAGGAGGTGCGCATGCGCAAGCTGGTGAGCGCGCTGCCGCCCGAGATCGACCGGCTCGAGGCCACGATGGAGATCCGCGCCTACCGCGAGCGCCCGCAGGCGCCGCTGCAGACGCGCGCGGGCGGCCGCGCCGCCGCCAAGGCCGCCGGGCTCGAGTCGCTGCAGCCCAAGAGCTCGGCCGACGCGCTCTGGTCGTACCTCGTCGGCACCCAGCCGCCGCGCTGATTCCGGGGCCTCGTAGGGGGAGCGCCGCTGGTCGGGCCGGGCGTTTGGGTATAGCCTTTGGGGTTGGATTTGTGCACTGCACAATCTATAAAAGTCAGGCATAAGTGTTCCCGTAAACAGCATTGGCGTCCGTGCCATGACGCCCCTACAGTCCGGGCAGTTTTTCGGCCGCGGGTCGAACGACCGCAACTCCATGGCACGCGTTCTCGCGTGCTTTTTTTCAGCCGAGAGGTGGGTATGGGCTCCAACTTCAGAACCGAACACGACTTCCTCGGCGAGAAGCAGATTCCCGCCGTCGCCTACTGGGGCGTGCACACGGCCCGCGCGGTCGAGAACTTCGCGATCTCCGGCACCCGCGTGTCGGCCATGCCCGACCTGGTGCGCGCGCTGGCCTTCGTGAAGAAGGCCGCCACGCGCGCCAATGCCGACCTCGGCGCGATCGACCGCGACCGCGCGGCCGCGATCATCCTGGCCTGCGACGACCTGATCGAGGGCAAGCTGCTCGACGAGTTCGTGGTCGACGTGATCCAGGGCGGCGCCGGCACCTCGACCAACATGAACGCCAACGAGGTCATCTGCAACCTCGCGCTCGAGAAGCTGGGCCACGAGAAGGGCCGCTACGACGTGCTGCATCCCAACGACCACGTCAACGCCTCGCAGAGCACCAACGACGTCTACCCGACCGCCGTGCGGCTGGCGCTGTGGTTCGCGATCGGCAAGCTGCTCGAGGCCATGGCGGCGCTGCGCCGCAGCTTCGAGGCCAAGGCGCTCGAGTTCAAGGACGTGCTCAAGATCGGCCGCACCCAGCTGCAGGACGCGGTGCCCATGACCCTGGGCCAGGAGTTCCTGACCTACGCCATCATGATCGGCGAGGACGAGGCCCGCCTCGGCGAGGCGCGCGCGCTGATCGAGGAGATCAACCTCGGCGCCACCGCCATCGGCACCGGCATCAACGCGCCACACGGCTATGCCAACCTGGCCTGCCAGTACCTGGCAGAGCAGACCGGCGTGCCGCTCAAGCAGGCCGCCAACCTGATCGAGGCCACGCAGGACACCGGTGCCTTCGTGCAGCTGTCGGGCGTGCTCAAGCGCGTGGCCACCAAGCTCAGCAAGACCTGCAACGACCTGCGCCTGCTCTCGAGCGGCCCGCAGGCAGGCTTCGGCGAGATCCGGCTGCCCGCGCGGCAGGCCGGCTCGTCGATCATGCCGGGCAAGGTCAACCCGGTGATCCCGGAGGTGATGAACCAGGTGGCCTTCGAGGTGATCGGCAACGACATCACCGTGACCATGGCGTCCGAAGCCGGCCAGCTGCAGCTCAACGCCTTCGAGCCGATCATGGGCTGGAGCCTGTTCAAGAGCATCAAGCACCTGGGCAACGCCTGCAACACGCTGCAGCTGAACTGCGTCGACGGCATCGAGGCCAACCGCGAGTTCCTCGCCAAGCGGGTGCGCGAGTCGGTCACGCTGGTCACCGCGCTCAATCCGCTGATCGGCTACGAGAAGGCCGCGCTGATCGCCAAGACCGCGCTGGCCACGGGCGGGCCGATCGACCTGGTGGCCGAATCGCTGGGCATCATGACGCGCGCCGAGATGGACGCGCTGCTGGTTCCGGAGAACCTGACCCAGCCCGTGCGGCTGTCCGTGCCGGTGCCGCCGGCCGCGGAACCGTCGGGCACAAAGGCTGCTTTGTGAAAGCCGGACAATGCCAAATCCTGTGTCCGCACCAGCCAGGCGCCTTATGCGCCCGCCCGGTGCGCGGCTCGGGGAAAATGCACCGGGTTGGTCCGGGTATTCCCCCGAGACATCATGTCTAGAATTTCGTTGTATCTCTCATTTCCGTCACCCTCAGGAGTTTTCCGTATGAAAAAGCAAGTACTGGCATTGGCAATCGCGGCGCTGGCCGCCGGCGGCGCGATGGCGCAGGCCAATGACACGCTGGCCAAGATCAAGGCATCGGGCGTCATCACCGAAGGTGTGCGTGAATCCTCGGGTCTGTCGTACACGCTGGGCAACGGCCAATACACCGGCTTCCACTACGACGTCTGCGCCAACATCATCAAGGACCTCGAGAAGGCCGCCGGCAAGAAGCTCGAAGTCAAGTACCAGCCCGTGACCTCGCAGAACCGCATCCCGCTGGTGCAGAACGGCACCGTCGACATCGAGTGCGGCTCCACCACCAACAACGCCACGCGCCAGAAGGACGTGGCCTTCGGCGTGACCACCTACGTCGAGGAAACCAAGATCGTCGTGAAGGCGAACTCGGGCATCAACTCGCTGGCCGACCTGAAGGACAAGACCGTCGCCACCACCACCGGCACCACGCCGCTGCAGACCGTGCGCAAGCAGAAGCGCGCCGAAAACCTGACCTTCAAGGAGGTCTACGGCAAGGACCACTCCGACAGCTTCCTGCTGCTCGAGACCGGCCGTGCCGACGCCTTCGTGATGGACGGCTCGATCCTGGCCGCGCTGGCCGCCAAGTCCAAGTCGCCGAAGGACTACAAGATCCTGAACGACGTGCTTGCCGTCGAGCCCATCGCCATCATGATCCGCAAGGACGACCCCGCCTTCAAGAAGGCCGTGGACGACAGCATCAAGGCCCAGGCCAAGTCGGGCGAACTCGCCAAGCTCTACGACAAGTGGTTCCTGAAGCCGATCCCCCCGGCAAACGTCACCATCAACCTGCCGCTGGGCGAAGCCACCAAGAACGCATGGGCCAACCCGAACGACAAGCCCGCTGAAGAGTACGTGACCAAGGAATAAGCGTCGCGTCGCTGCGTGAATGACGCCCACCTTTCGCGGTGGGCGTTTCTTTTCAGGGACTGATTTTCGGAAGAAGGCGAAGGAGTAAGAAAAATGGGCAACTGGGATTGGCAGGTCTTCCTGCAGGACCCCGGGGGGGAATATCCGACCTATCTGCAATGGATGCTGTCGGCCTGGGGCTGGACGGTGTCCGTGGCACTGTTGGCGTTGATCGTCGCGTTGGTGCTGGGCTCGCTGGTGGGGATCATCCGCACCCTGCCCGACAGCCCGTGGCTGGTGAGGCTGGGCAATGCCTGGGTCGAGCTGTTCCGCAACATTCCGCTGCTGGTGCAGATCTTCCTTTGGTACCACGTCATTCCGGCGCTGGTCCCGGTCATGAAGGGCGTGCCGAGCTTCATCCTGGTGGTGCTGGCGCTGGGCTTCTTCACGTCGGCGCGTATCGCCGAGCAGGTGCGCTCGGGCATCCAGGCGCTGCCCAAGGGCCAGCGCTACGCGGGCATGGCGGTGGGCTTCACCACGGCGCAGTACTACCGCTACGTGATCCTGCCGATGGCCTACCGCATCATCATCCCGCCGCTCACGAGCGAGACGATGAACATCTTCAAGAATTCGTCCGTCGCGTTCGCCGTGTCGGTCACCGAACTCACCATGTTCGCCATGCAGGCGCAGGAAGAAACCTCGCGCGGCATCGAGGTCTACCTCGCGGTGACGGCGTGCTACGTGGTGTCGGCCCTGGCCATCAACCGGCTCATGGCCTTCATCGAGAAGAAGACCCGCGTGCCGGGCTTCATCGTCTCGGCCAGCGGCGGCGGAGGACACTGACATGATGAATCTCGACCTGTCCTTCTACAACTGGGACGTCATCAGCAACTTCGTCATCAAGGGCTTCTACTTCAGCATCATGCTGACGGTGGTGGCCACGATCGGCGGCGTGATCTTCGGCACGATCCTCGCGCTCATGCGCCTGTCGGGCAAGAAGTGGCTCGATGCGCCCGCGGCGCTCTACGTCAACGGCATGCGCAGCATCCCGCTGGTGATGGTGATCCTGTGGTTCTTCCTGCTGGTGCCGGCCTCGTTCTATTCGCTGTTCGGCTCGGTGGGTTCCAACTACCGCTCCGAGATCTCGGCCGTGATCACCTTCGTCGCGTTCGAGGCCGCCTACTTCAGCGAGATCATGCGCGCGGGCATCCAGTCGATCCCGCGCGGCCAGGTGAATGCGGGCCAGGCGGTGGGCATGACCTACGGCCAGAACATGCGCCTCGTGGTGCTGCCGCAGGCCTTCCGCAACATGCTGCCGGTGCTGCTCACGCAGACCATCATCCTGTTCCAGGACACCTCGCTGGTCTACGCCATCGGCGCCTACGACATGCTCAAGGGCTTCGAGACCGCGGGCAAGAACTTCGGCCGCCCGATCGAGGCCTACCTGCTCGCCGCCGTCGTGTACTTCGTGATGTGCTATGCGCTGTCGTACCTGGTGAAGCGCCTGCACAAGAAAATCGCCATCATCCGCTGACAGAGCACTGAACCGGAGAGAAAGAAATGTCCGAAAAAATGATCGAAATCAAGAACGTCTCCAAGTGGTACGGCCCCGTGCAGGTGCTCAACGACTGCTCCGTCAGCATCGCCAAGGGCGACGTGGTCGTGGTCTGCGGTCCCTCGGGCTCGGGCAAGTCCACGCTCATCAAGACCGTGAACGCGCTCGAACCCTTCCAGAAGGGCGAGATCACCGTCAATGGCATCCCGCTGCACGACCCCAAGACCAACCTGCCGAAGCTGCGCTCCAAGGTCGGCATGGTGTTCCAGCACTTCGAGCTGTTCCCGCACCTGTCGGTGACCGAGAACCTCACGATCGCGCAGATCAAGGTGCTGGGCCGCACGCCCGACGAGGCCAAGACCCGCGGCCTCAAGATGCTCGACCGCGTGGGCCTGATGGCGCACAAGGACAAGTTCCCGGGCCAGCTCTCGGGCGGCCAGCAGCAGCGCGTGGCGATCGCCCGCGCGCTGAGCATGGACCCGATCGTGATGCTGTTCGACGAACCCACCTCGGCGCTCGACCCCGAGATGGTCGGCGAAGTGCTCGACGTGATGGTGAGCCTGGCCAAGGAAGGCATGACCATGATGGTGGTCACGCACGAAATGGGCTTCGCCCGCAAGGTCGCGAGCCGCGTGATCTTCATCGACGTCGGCGGCCGCATCCTCGAGGACTGCTCGAAGGACGAGTTCTTCGGCCAGCCCGAGAACCGCCAGCCGCGCACCAAGGACTTCCTCAACAAGATCCTGCAGCACTGAACGCTGCGCGTTGCGACGAATGACGAGGGCCATGCCGGCGACGGCATGGCCCTTTTTTCATGGCGTGCCGGATTTCGCCCATGCCTCGTCGAAGAAGGCCGGAATCTCCCGCCCCAGGCGCGCCAGCAGTGCCTGTCGGTCGAAGCCCGGCGGATCGGCGGCGATGTCGCCATCAGGCGTCTGGATGGGCATGGACGGTGTGTCCATGAACGCGAAGTGCCAGGCATTCGGGATGCGCTGCAGCTCGGCGGCCGGCATGTTGCGCGCGATCCATTCGGCATGGAAGCGCGGCACCAGGAAGCGGTCCTGCTCGGCTTCGTAGATGCGCGTGGGCACCCGGACCTGGGCCAGCGACGCGGCCGTGAAGGGCACGCCGGCCGGGGCCATGGCCACGACGGCGCGCACGCGCGGGTCGCGCAGCGAAGGCAGCAGCGATGCGGCCGGAGCGGTGGGGACGGCGGGCGCCGCGGACGTCCCGCCATCGCGGCCCACGCCGCAGAAGATCGGATCGGCGGCGCGCTCGCTCGCGCAATGCGCGGCGATGCGCGACAGGTCGGCCTGCGCGCCCGCGAGCGCGAGCACCGTGTAGCCGCCGGCCGAGTGGCCCACGGCGCCGATGCGCGGGCCCTGGTCGTCGCGCGCGATACGGTCCTTCCATTGCGGGTCCTGCAGCAGGGCGTCGATCACGTGCGAAGCCTGCCGCGGCCGTTCGCCGAAGTAGGCGGCTCCGCCCTGTTTCAGCCGCGAGCCGTCCTGCCAGTTGTCGCCCGGATGGCGCAGCGCCGCCACCAGGTAGCCCGCGCGCGCGAGCGCCTCGGCCAGGCTGCCGTGGCCCAGCTCGGTGCCGGCGAGGCCGTGGCTCAGCAGGATCAATCCCTTGAACTTCTCGTCGGGCGGCGCCTGGATCGCGGCGCGCACGGTGAACGGCCCCATGGCCGTCGTGCGAGGCGCGGCCTGCGTCGGGTAGTAGAGCGCGACCACGGTCGGCGCGGCATCGGGCGTGGCGCCCGGAATGCGGACCTGCCGCCAGCCGGCCTCGGCGGCCAGCAACTGGCAGGACAGCAGCAGGCCCGAGGCGAGCAGCAGGGCGTGGCGAGAGAGGAGGGCAGTGGCGCGCATCGGGGTCTCCATGGCGGGGTCGGTGGAGTGCGCATGGTTGCCGCGGGACGGCGCGGCGGCCAGGCGAATGCGATGAAGTGCACGAAAGGCGGCGCGAAACGACCGGGGGAGGTGTCGAGGCCTCGTGGGCGGGCCGGAGCGGTCATGCGCCTTCGGTGGGTCAATCCGCCGATCGATAGACGGTCTTTCCTTCGAGCACGGTCTCCAGCACGCGGATGTCCTTGATGGCCGATGGATCCACCGCTGCGGGATTGGCCGAGAGCAGGACGAGATCCGCCCACTTGCCGACTTCGATGGAGCCGCGTTCCTTTTCCTCGAAGTTCTGGTAGGCCGCGTTGATCGTCGTTGCGCGAAGCGCATCGATCGCACTGATGCGTTGCGCAGGCCCGATCACCGCGCCGCTCGTCGATACGCGGTTCACGGCGGCCCAGATCAGCCGCATCGGGTCCATCGGCACCACGGGCGTATCGGCATGGATGGTGTAGACCATGCCGCGGTCCGCCGTGGATCGCGCCGGGCTGATGCGCTCCGCGCGCACCGGTCCGAGGAAGACGTCGCGGTGCCGATCGCCCCAGTAGTAGGTGTGAAGGATGAAGTAGGACGGAATCACGTTCAGCCTTTTCATCTCGTCGAGTTGATCCTCGCGCACCGTCTGCGAGTGGATCACCGTGTGACGTGCGTTGCTGCGCGGTGCTTCTTCCTGAGCGCGCCTGAAGGCATGGAGGATGTCGTCGATGGCCGCATCGCCGTTCCCGTGCACGAGCAACTGGCGGCCGGCCTTGTGATGACCGAGAACCTGTTGCGCAAGTGCCTCGCGATCCGCACGCGGAAAACCTCGGTAGCTCGCGTCGCCATGGAATGGCGTGTGGTAGGGCTGTCCCAGGTAACCCGTATAGCCCTGGATCGAGCCGTCGGCGAAGGTCTTGATGCCGCCGATCTTCACCTTCCTGCTCTTGAGATCGACCGTATCGAGTCCGGACATGCTCGTCGGCAAGGCCACCACGCGAATGGCGAGGTCACCTGCCTGCGCTGCCGCTTCGAGGGCCTTGATGCCGTCGGCACCGCTCGCACCGTCGCTGGCCGTCGTCACTCCGCGCGATGCGTAGAGCGCGCTGATGGCTTGGGTCGCGGCCTGCACCTGTGCCGCGGTCAGTGGTGGTTTGAGCCCGCCCACCATCTGCACGGCTGTCTCCTCGAGCACGCCATCCGGTTCACCGCTCGCATCCTTTCGAATCACGCCGCCCGATGGATCGGACGTTGCGGCGTCGATGCCGGCCAAGGCCAGGGCGACGCTGTTCGCCACGGCAAGATGGCCCGAGACATGGGTGATGAGGATCGGTTGCGTCGCCGAGACCCGATCGAGATCCGCGCGGGTCGGATGGCGCTTCTCGGCGAGGAGCGTGTCGTCGTAGCCGAAACCGGTGATCCATGCGTCGGGTCCGAGCTTGGCCCTTTGTTCCTCGAGGACCGACAGCAACTGCGAGAGGTCCTGCACCGGCCCGATCGGCGGGCTGTTGAGATCGGCTTCGAACAGCAGGTTGGTGCCCGCGAAGACAAGATGACTGTGCGCATCGTAGATGCCGGGGATCAGCGTCCTGCCGCCGAGATCGATGACCCGCGTCGCGCTGCCGATGTGCTTTTCGATTGCGTTCGATGCGCCGACGGCGAGGATCCTGCCATCGGAAATCGCGACGGCCTGAGCGACCGAGTTTTTTTCGTCGAGCGTCAGGACCGTGCCGTTCTTGTAGATCAGTTGTGCCGCCTGTGCCGGCGGCGCTGGAGGGACAGACGCGCCGATCTCCAACCCCCCGTTTCCGCCACCCCCGCTGCAACCCACCATGGTCATGCCGCTGACGGCAAGAAGAAGTGCCGCGCCGATCGATCGGGAACGCGAGCGCACCTTGCCCTGAGAAAAGGCACTTTTCATCTTAGATTACTCCCTTGCGTGAACCGGGCCAGAACGTTGGCGCCGGATTCAATCTACGAAAGAGCCTTGCGATTCGATAGAACCAGTGGCTTTGTTTTGGTGGAGCCAGGAGGAAAAGATGACGCTGCGCCTACTCGCACACGGCACCGCAACGGTGCGATGCCTCGTGGCATCGGCTTGCACGGTGGCAAGCCTGCTGGCATCGATACCGGCGCAAGCCGCCGAGGACTGGACCGAGATTGCGTCCACCGCGCGCAAGAAGGTGCTGCTGCGGCGCGATTCGATCCGTCCGCACGGCGATGCCGTCGAGGCCTGGACGCTCTACCGCTACGACGAACTGCAGACCGATGTCGGCAAGACCCCGTACCGCAGCTCGCGCTACCTCTACGACTACGACTGCAAGGGCGCGCGCGAGAAGATGCGCCGCGTCGTGAGCCACAACGGGCCGCTGGAAGCGCACGACATCGACCTGAGCCGGCGCAGCGAGTGGAAGGCGGTGGGCGGGCCGACGACGGTGAGCGGGATCGTGTTCAAGAACGTGTGTGCCGGAGCGCGTTGATCGGTGCCAACCGAGGAAGGACACGCCCGCGGCGTGCGCAATCGCATGAAGATGTACATCCTGGTTCGAGACGACATTCCGTTGGGCTTTGCGATGGTCGCGGTCGCCCATGCCTCGCTGGCCGGCTATCTCAAGTTTCAGGACGAGCCCGAAACGCGGCAATGGCTGGCCGGTCCTTTCTTCAAGGCGGTCTGCAAGGCAAATGCCAAGGAGTTCGAGAATGCGAAACAGGTCGCGGACCATCTGGTCTTGACCGAATCCGCCTTGGAGAACCGGGAGGTGGCGATCGTCTTCAAGCCTCGGGAAGAGTGGCCGAAGATGTTCAAGTTTCTTCGGCTCTACAAAGATGCGCCGCCTGCCGTGCCGGCGTCCTGATGACGCGTCTTACTTGAGCCCTTCGGTATCGAGCGCCTTGCGGACCGCGGGCCGTGCCCGCACGCGTTGATACCAGGCCCGCAGGTTGTCCAGCCCATCGAAATGGATGTCGGCCCTGTAGACGGACGCGAGCCATGCGGCCTGGCCCCATTGGGTCAGCGCATAGAGATACGCGTCGGCGGCCGTGAAGCCATCGCCCATCAGGTAGTCGCGGCCGGCAAGCTGCTCGTCGATCCAGGCATAGCGCTGCTCGAGCTTGGGCTTCGCGGTCTCGACGCCGTACTTTCCGGCGAGCACGGCATAGAGCAGGGGAATGAAGCCCTTGTGGATTTCCGAGGTCAGGAAGCTCAGCCATTCCTGCAGGCGATAGCGCTCGAGGCTGCCGTTCTCCGGCGCCAGGCGCGACGCCGGCTTCAGGTCGGCCAGGTACTGAACGATGGCGGGGCCTTCGCGCAGCAACGTGCCGTCGTCGAGCTCGAGCAGCGGGACATAGCCGAAGGGGCTGAGTTCGCGGAAGTCGCGGCCGTCCTGCGTCCTGTGCGTCTTGTGGTCGACCTTGACGAGGTCGAAGTCGAGGCCCAGTTCGTTCAGCACGATGTGGGGCGAGAGCGAGCAGGCGCCGGGGATGTAGTAGAGCTTCATGGGTTCTTCGATGGGCGGGAGGTACGGCGCTGGAGAGCACCTCGGGCCATGTTAGGAACCGGGCGTGGATTTGGAAGAAGGCACATAAACTGCCTCTAGGTTAAAAAAATATACCTGCGGCCCTCTTCTCCATCGCGTGCTATGAAATCGAACGTCTCGGGTTGCTCCGTCGAGGAAGCTATGCGCTTGCTGGGCGGCCGCTGGCGGCTGTTGCTGGTGTCCTATCTGGTCGATGGACCCAAGCGATTCAACGAATTGCGCCGCGACGTGCCCGGCATTTCCCAGCGCTCGCTGACCCTGGACCTGCGCGCGCTCGAAGAGGCCGGGCTCGTGCAGCGAACCGTCCATGCCACGGTTCCGGTCAAGGTCGTGTACCAGCTCACGCCGGACGGGGAGCGCCTGAAGCCTGTCGTCAGCGTGATGATGGAATTCGGGCTGTGGCTGAAGGCCAGGGCTGCAGGCTGAGCCGCGTGTTCGAGTGCTGCCATCTCGTCATTGTGGGGCGGCACGCGCTCTACCCCTGGCTAGCGCCGTACCCATCAAAGGACCGCTGGCCGGAATGGTCAGTACCAATGTGCGCACGCGTAGGTCGCGCACAAGGACAGCAGTAGACCTAACCGAGCCGCAGAGCTTGACAGCAGGCAATGCGCATCCTGGACAGCTTCAACGAGGTCGACGAAGTGCGCAGAATTGCCACATGGGACTTCAAAGAAGCGTAGAAAAGGTGGCACGATGACTAATAGCGCAGATGTTGTGCTGTCGCCAGAGTGGGTAATGAGCTTTTCGCTATCTTTATCGGTTTTGGTTTCGTGGGCCTGCTGCAACTTGGTGCTTTTTTATTGAAGCAGTCTGATGTAATTTAAGTTTAATTGACTATTTGCGATGCAAAAAACGATCGTGCGCTATCTTAGTGGCCAGAAATTCGATTGGCTGCTTTCCGACTCTGGCTTGTATTTGAGTGCGGCAGAAAATCAAAGCGATCCTGCCGAGGGTGTTTATGATCATGCTCTTTTGTCTCGTCACATCACCGAAAGCGTAAGTGATGCAGGCGTCGTCATGCCTGCGAGTTTTGAAGAGCACATGTTAGGCTTGCAAAAAGTAAATAAAAAAATTAACTTTCTAAGCTGTTGGTATCTTGGATCTGATGAATCTCAAGAAATGTGGGATGAATTTGGAGAGAATGGGGTAATTGTCTTGAGCAATGATTGGGCGCTGCAAGATGCTCTGCCAAGGCCATTGCAACATGCAACTTCTTTTGTCGAGGTAATTTACAGCGATGAACTAAAGCCTCTCGCTATCAACAAGCCATTGCAGGTAAAAAATAAAAAATTTTTCAAGGAAAAAGAATTTCGCATTGTTTTTAACTTGTTGCAGTATTCGATACTGACCGGCTTTGAGGCTGCAGTAGAAATTCGCGATGGAGAATTTTTGTCTCACGAAAGCGAGGGGGTTACCTCGGGCATTTCAAAAGAGGAAATGGAGCAGAGTCATAAGGTTATTCGGCGAAAAGGTGATGGCTTTGTTTTTAATTATTCTTTGAGTTCGATAATCAAGGAGGTGCGAGTTCATCCTCGAGCAACGGACGAGGATCTGCAAAAAATCGGACTTCGGTTAAAGGCGGCGGGAATAAATTGCCCGATTAGCCACTCGTCTCTGCGAGAGGCGTAGCAACTCTATCCGCTCAGAACAAACGAGAAATGCGCTGCGTCATCAAGTCGAAGAACCCCTGCGCATCCCCCTCCGCGATCCAGCGCACGTTCGCCGGCTTCTTCAACCCCCCATACCAGTCCACCACCGTCTGCCCGAACCCCAGCCCTTCGCGGCTGTCGATCGCCACGTTGACCCATCGGCCGCCGAACAGCGAGGGCTGCAGCAGGTAGCCGACCACGGTGGCGTCGTGCACCGGCCCGCCGGGCAGGCCGTAGTACTGCATGTCGTGCCGCACATAGGCATCGAGGATGTCGGCCACGATCCGGCCCGCCTGGTTGCCGAGGCCGCGCAGGCGCGCGATGCGCTCGGGCGTGGCCAGCACCTTGTGCGTGAGGTCCAGCGGCAGCATGGTGATCGGCACGCCGCTTCCGAGCACGATCTCGGCCGCATGCGGATCGGCGAAGACGTTGAACTCGGCCGTCGGCGTGATGTTGCCGCCGTTGAAATGCGCGCCGGCCATGAGCACCAGCTCGCGCAGGCCGCGCACGATGTCGGGCGCCTGCGCGAGCGCCAGCGCGAGGTTGGTCTGCGGGCCGAGCATCGCGAGCGTCACGCTCTGCGCGGGCGCGGCGCGCAGGGTGTCGATGAGGTAGTCGACCGCATGCCCTTCGGCCAGCGGCTGCGCGGGCTCGTGCACCTGCACGCCGGTGATGCCCTCGCTGCCGTGAATGTCGGCCGCGTAGATCGGCGTGCGCAGCAGGGGACGCTGCGCGCCGCCGTAAACCGGAATGTCGGGCCGTTGCCCCCACTCGCGCGCCAGCCGCGCGTTGCGCGAGGTCTTGGCGAGCGGCACGTTGCCGGCCACCGTCGTCAGCGCCTGGATCTTCAGGCGCTCGGGCGAGGCCATGGCGAGCAGCAGTGCGATCACGTCGTCGGCACCGGGGTCGGTGTCGATGATCAGCGTGTGGACGGTGGTGTCGTCGGAAAGCGGGGGCGTGTTCGTCGGCATGCGGGCTCCATGCAGGCGCGATGGAGCGCGCGCCTGCGGGCAGCCAGTCTGCCAGAGCTTCAGCCCAGGAGCCGCCTCGCGAAGAAGGCCAGGATCTCGTCGCGCGCCGCGATGGTCGGCTGTCCGGCCTCGTCGATCAGGTGCGCGGTGACCACGCTGTGCGGGCTCGCGACCACCTGGGCGAAGAAGGGCGGCGTGTCGGGGTTGGCCGCGCTGTCGGGCAGCACGCGCGCCACGAAGCGGTCGCCGAGCGCCTGCGAGAAGGCGGCGAAGCGCTCGGCCTTGCAGAACCTGTCGCCCTCGAAGCGATAGGCCATCACCGTCAGGTCCTCGCGCTCCAGCCGCTCGCGCACGGTGGCCAGTTCGTCGGCCGCCACGTTGGTGCCGGCCGCGTCGTCGAGCGGCAGCGAGGGCTGGCACACCACGGGCGCGAGCACGGCGCGCTCGAGCATCATCGACAGCGCGAAGTTGCCGGTGAAGCACATGCCGATCGCGCCTACGCCGGGGCCGCCGCATTCGGCGTGCGCGAGCCGCGCGAGCGCGCGCAGCCATTGCGTGACGGGGCTCGAGGCGTTCGACGCGAAGGCGCGGAACTCGGCGCTCACGCAGGCGCGCTTGAACACCGCCGCGCCTTCCTCGGCCTGCGGCACGGCCCCGTCGCGGCCGAACAGCGAGGGCATGTAGACGGTGAAGCCCGCATCGCGCACCCAGCGCGCGAAGCGCGCCACCTGGGGGCTGATGCCGGGCATCTCGGTCATCACGATCACGGCGGGGCCGCTGCCCATCAGGTAGACCTTCTTGGCGACGCCGTCGAGTTCGATCTCGCGCGAGGAGAAGTCGTCGAGCGGGTCGTCGCGGTCGAGCGGGCGGGTGGCGGGTGCGTGGGTCATGGCGTGGGCAGTGGGTTGGGCAGCGGGGTGGATGAAGCTTGTATTTGGCCCACTGGCCGTTCAGAATGGCAGTGTCCTGTTTGACTGTTTCAGGGCCAAATCGGACAAGACTTCGCCATGCACGACTTCACGATCCTGGTGCTGCCCGGCGCCTTCGCCTCCAGCGTCGCCGCCACGGCCGACATCCTCGGTGCCGCGCGCTCGGTGGCCGCGCGCGCCGGCGTGGCGCCGCCGCGCTGGCGGCTGTGCTCGCCGGCCGGCGGCATGGTTGCGCTGCGCTCGGGCATGCACATCGACACCGTGCGCCTGCCGGCCCGCGCGCGCGACGACCGCTCGACCTGGGTGGTGCCGGGGCTCGGCCTCGACACGCCCGAGCAGATCCGCCGCTGCCTCGAGAGCGAGGACGCCGCGCGCGCCATCGATGGGCTCGCGCGCCATGCGCGCGCCGGCGGCCAGGTCGCGGCCTCGTGCTCGGCGGTGTTCCTGCTCAATGCGGCAGGCCTGTTGCAGGGCCGCCTCGCGACCACCTCGTGGTGGTATGCCGCGCTGCTCAAGCGCATGGCACCCGACTGCACGGTCGACGTCGACCGCATGGTCTGCGCCGACGGCCCGGTGGTCACGGCCGGCGCGGCCTTCGCGCAGACCGACCTGATGCTGCACCTGCTGCGCGAACGCTGCGGCAGCGCGCTCACCGACCTGGTATCGCGGCTGCTGCTGATCGACGGGCGTCAGGCGCAGGCGCCGTTCATCGTTCCCGAGCTGCTGGCCAACGGCAACGACCTGGTGGCGCGGCTCGCGGCACGCGTGGAAGCGGCGCTGCCGGCACCGCCCTCCGTGAGCGAGCTGGCGCGCGAGTTCTGCATGTCGGAGCGCACGCTCGCGCGCCACGTGATGAAGGCCACCGGCAAGAGCACGCAGGCGCTGCTGCAGGGGGTGCGGCTGCGGCGCGCGCGGGCGCTGCTCGAATCCAGCCGCATGACGGTCGACCAGGTGGCCGGCGCCGTCGGGTATCAGGACGCCACCGCGTTGCGGCGCCTGATGAAGAAGGTGGCGGGCGCGAACCCCAGCCGCTATCGCAACTGAGGCGCGCCGGCCCGCGCGGCGTTTGCTCTTACTTCTTGCGTGCAGCGATCGCCTTCTCGGCGCGCGCCACGAGATCGGCACCCACGGTCGGCTTCCACTTCTCGTACACCGGACGCGTGGCCTTCACGAAGGCATCGCGTTCAGCGGGCGTGAGGCTGGTGACAGTCACGCCCATGGCCGCGATGTCCTTGAGCACGGGCTTGTCGGCTTCCACCAGGCCCTTGCGCGCGATGACGATTTCTTCCTTGCCGGCGTCGATCGCGGCCTGGCGCACGATGGCCTGGTCGGCCGGCGTCCACGAGGCCCAGATCTCCTTGTTGACCACGAACACCAGCGGGTCGGCGACATAGCCCCAGGTGGTCACGAACTTCTGGCCCACGGTGTGCATCTTGAGCACCGTGAACAGGAACAGCGGGTTCTCCTGGCCGTCGACGGCACCGCTGGCGAGCGCGGGCTGCGCATCGGCCCAGCTCATCTGCGTGGGGTTAGCACCCAGCGCGGTCAGCATGTCGGAGTAGATCGGCGAACCGACCACGCGGATCTTCATGCCCTTGACGTCGGCCGGCGTCTTGATCGGGCGCTTCGAGTTGGTGATCTCGCGGAAGCCGTTCTCGCCCCAGGCCAGCGGCACCACGCCGGCCTTGTCGAGGGTCTTGAAGATCTCCTGGCCGACCTCGCCCTGCGTGAGGGCGTCGATGGCCGCGTAATCGGGCATCAGGAAGGGCATCGAGAACAGGTTGAGCTGCTTGACCTGCGGCGACCAGTTGATGGTCGAGCCCACGGCCATGTCGATCACGCCCTGGCGCAGCGCGCTGAACTCGCGCGTCTGGTCGCCTTGAATGAGCGACACGCCCGGGTACAGCTTGATGTTGATGCGGCCCTGGGTGCGCTCCTTCACGAGGTCGGCCCAGATCTTCCCGGCCTGGCCCCACGGCGTGGGCGGGCCCAGCACCAGCGACATCTTGTATTCGGCCTTGTAGGCGGCCTGCGCCATGGCGCCCGACGAGAACATGCCCAGGGCGGTCGCGACGGCGGCGAGGCCGAGCAGGGTGCGGCGGAATTTCATCTGATCTATCTCCTCGTTGAAAAAAGTCGGGCGGCCGCGGGCACGTCCATCAGTAGCCGAGCTTGCGCGGCAGCCACAGCGCGAGTTCGGGGAAGGCGATCACCAGCACCATCACCACGAACATCGAGAACAGCATCCAGCCGACCCAGCGCACGGTCTCCTCCATGCGCACCTTGGCGATGCGGCACGACACCATCAGGTTGACGGCCAGCGGCGGCGTGAACTGGCCGAGCGCGACCTTGAGCGTGAGGATCACGCCGAACCAGACCGGGTCCCACTTGTAGTACTGCACGATCGGCAGCAGCAGCGGCACGAAGATCAGGAAGATCGAGACACCGTCGAGGAACATGCCGACCGTGATGAGCAGCAGGATCAGCAGCGCGAGCACGCCGTATTCGCCCAGGCCCGAGTTGACGATGGCGCGCGTCACCGGATCGATCACGCCGAGCGTCGACAGCGAGTAGGCGAAGATGCCCGCGAGCGAGACCACCAGCAGGATCACGGCCGAGAGCTCGCCCGATTCGCGCAGGATGACGAACAGGTCGCGGACCTTGATGGTGCGATGGATGCACATGCCGACGAAGAGGCCGTAGAACACGGCGACCACGGCCGCCTCGGTGGGCGTGAACCAGCCCGCGCGCATGCCGCCGAGGATCAGCACCGGCGCCGCCAGGCCCCAGGTGGCTTCGCGAAAGCTCTTCCAGAACGGCGGGCGCGGCAGGGTGGATTCGAGCGCGCCCATCTTGTGCTTGCGCGCCAGCCACACGGCCGGAATCATCAGCGCCAGGCCGGCCAGCACGCCGGGCACCATGCCGGCGGCGAACAGCGCGGGCACCGAGGCGCCGGGCACCAGCACCGAATAGACGATGAAGGCCACCGAGGGCGGGATCAGGATGTCGGTGGCCGCGGCGGCGCCGACCACGCTGGCCGAGTAGGCGGCCGGATAGCCGGCGCGCGACATGGCGGCGATCATCACCGCGCCCACGGCGGCGGCATTGGCCGGGCCCGAGCCCGAGATGCCGCCGAGGAACATCGCGACCGCGATCGCCACCAGCGGCAGCATGCCGGAGCCGCGGCCCACGATGGCGATGGCGAAGTTCACCAGCCGCAGCGCGACCCCCGAGCGGTCGAAGATCGAGCCCACCAGCACGAACATCGGAATGGCGAGCAGCGGGTACTTGCCGAGGCCGGCATAGAAGTTCTGCGGCACCGCGAGCAGGCCGAACCACTGGGCGTCGGTGTTGGCGAGCGCGATGCAGGCCGCGCCGGCCAGGCCGAGCGCCGCGCCGATGGGCACGCCCACCAGCATCATCAGCAGGAAGGCGACGAACAGGAGCGTGGCGATCATTCGGCGGCGTCCTGCTGGTCGTTGTTCTTGTGCTTGCGGCCGCGCCGCACGAACAGCCCGATGGCGCGCAGCGCGATGGCCAGCGACACGATCGGCAGCCAGATCGAATACCACCAGGCCGGCACGCCGATGCCGGGCGAGGTCTCCTCGAAGCGGTAGTCGTCCCAGACCATGCGCACGCTGAGCGCGGCGATCAGGCCGAACAGCGCGGCAATCATCAGCGCGCCGAACTGCGCCAGCCGGCGGCGCCGGGCCATCGAGCCGCTCTCGGCGAAGTACTCGATGCGGATGTGGCGGTCGCGCGCGACCGCGGCCGAGCCGGCGACCAGCGCCAGCATGATCATCAGGAACACGGAGAACTCCTCGGTCCAGGCGAAGGAGGAGTCGGTGAAGTAGCGCACCAGGACGTTGGCGAAGGTGATGAGCGCGAGCGCGCCCATGATGAGCACGGTCAGCCAGTCCTCGATGCCCAGGGGCACCTTGGTGGGCTCGTCGGCGGCTTCGATGTCGGGGGGGAGGGGGCTGGCGGCGTCCAGCGTGGGGCCGGACTCAGGAGGAGTGGTCATCGGAGGAAACGGGCAGCTGGGGCAGGCGCCATGTCACCGGGCGGTCGCCGGGACGCGATCCGTACACCTCGACAGGGGAGCTGGCGTCGATTCTGGGGCGTCAATGTCCACTGATATATCGGGGGTTTCCTTTAGCTGTTGCTTGTGCTTTGGGGGCGGTGGAAGGGGCGGTTTTCTGCCTTTTGGCGGCTATGGGCGGAGGCCTGGGGGCGTTCGGGGGCGTGCACAGGACACCGGGTGCTTCCCTCCGCGAATGTCCCCCGGCCTTCGGCCTCCTCCTTTATTTCGCTGCGGGAAGCACCCGGTGCCCTGTGCATGGTGAGTGCGGGGGGAGGTTGGCGGTTCGATTTGCTGTCCGGGCCCAGGTTGAAGAGAGTCAGCTCGTGGACTCGACCCTCCAGTCGCAGCCGCACCCGCAGCGCACCAATGTCCTTGAGCTCAAAAAGCGCGTTCTGGCCGGTGATCTTCCCGTTGTCCCGGGGCACTCAGCAGGTTGCAGTGCTTGCTGATCTCATGCTGGCCTCCCGTCGATTTGAGGGGCCTCAGCATGCGCGAGCAGGGCTGCGGCTTTCCTTGATACGGCGCCTGTTTCACTGCATTGAGCATCAGCTTTCATGGCTATGCTTGACCCAAGGTGGCAAGAGAAAGAATTGGCCAGCAGTCATCATCCGGAGCCGCTGCTCAAGTCGACTGGAAGCGGACGATCGTGAAGTGAGAAGTGCTGCTGAATCGAATGAGAAAAGTCGAACTCTTGACTATTGAGGACCAGTTCCAACTCAGTGGCGTTGGGCTGACGCTCGCTCCCGATTTTCCTGTTCCGAAGGGGTGGGAAAATATCTTGGACGTGGTCACTGTGGTAACGCCGGAGGGCGAAGTGTTTGATGCTGTGGCGCAGTTCAACCTGACACACTTCAACTTCAGGAGTGCCGAAGCAGGCATCGATCGACAGACGGTGGCGAGTTCTTCTGTCGTTGCCGGATGTCTCGAAGGAGCGAGTTCCCATAGGCGCCGAATCTTCGCTTCGCAGAGCGTTCGGACGTCAGTTCTGGGCGAGGATTTCGCGTGAAGGCAGTGCGCTCTGCCAAAGTCTCGTAGCGGCCAGATTCGGTCATTCGGCCCATGACAATGTCCGTCAGTTCTAGGCTGGCTGCAGTCCTCCAGTTTTGGCTGACCGGTGACCGTTGTCGTCATTACCAGTCATTGAACTTTCCACGGACTGAGTGACCGCTGCGCTGCCAGGATCGGCCATTCAGCACAGCTCTCTCAGGGGAGAGCAAGTTACGTTGTGCCCACACAGCCCAAAGACTGCTATTCCGGGTTGAGAGCTAAATCACCCCGAGCCTTCAAGGTCGCGTTGTAGCTGGACCAGTTGGTGGTGCGATACCGGGGCTTGAAACTACTGAGGGGCATGGTTCATGCCGAACGCCTACTGGTTTACGCGGACAGATTTATGCGACAGCGCCTACTGAAGCACAGTCGGACACTGTAGGCGACGGTGCGATCACACTCAACTGCATTGGTCAGAGCTTTCGCTCCTACGACGCGATACTATTCGGGGCAAAGAATTCACATCAAACAGGGAGTTTTGCTGTGACCAAAAGGGACGACTTCAAAGCAGCCACGAAAGTAGCGCTTGCCCGTCGGGCTGCACACTTTTGCTCCAATCCGCGTTGCCTCAAGCTCACTATCGGGCCGCACCACGATTCAACCAAAGCTCTGACTTCGGGTCACGCCGCACATATTCATGCGGCCTCTGCACTAGGGCCCCGCTACGAGGCCTCGCAAACCGTCGCAGAGCGAACGTCCATAGATAACGGCCTGTGGCTTTGCAGGGAGTGTGGAGTCATTGTCGATGGTGACGAGTGCACTCACGACGCGAACTTGCTTCGCAAGTGGAAGAAAGACCACGAGAACATGGTTTCGGAGGTCCGCACCGAAGGATATTCGCGCAGCCTCGCCTTGCTTCAGTCCGGGCGCATGGAGCCGCAGATAGCGAAGGAGATCGTCTCTGCCATGACGGATCGGCGCTCGTTATGGACCACATTTGACGCCGAATGTCCCGACCACGTCCGACAGTCGCTTGATGAACTTCGCCGACGCTTCGTTACTATTCGAGGGAAGCTCCTTGACGGAACAGCACTTGATGGAATCTTGCTGTCGCTGACCAAGACGATTCTAATTTTCTTCGACGCCATGAAGTCAGTCGACCTCAGAACGTTACGCTGCAGTTCGACTGATCCTGAGTGGCACCATTTCAATGGTGCGCTGTCAGCACTTCGGAAATCTATAGGACTGCAGATTGCCAACCTCGCAAATGCCTATGGCATTGCTTTGTGCGAGGATCTTCAGAGTATTGCTCCGGCCAGAATCTAGCTGCACCTTCACACAAGGATAGTCGGATACTGGGGCACGCATTGCGCACCCAGATGATGCAAAGCCGATAGCTTGTCAGCATCGATTGAGGAAAATCTAGGTGAATTCAGAACAGATCGAGTTCAAGAAACTTTTGGGCCAGACCCAGAAAGAAGCCAGCATAAAAGCATGCCTGCGAGTCGGCGACGAGCAACTTGAATGCTCTGGGAAGGTTGTTCATGCCCATTCCATCCAACGGGGCAAGATCCTCGAATCTATCGCAGATGGAGGCGGAGAAAACGAAGGGAAGATATACCACCTTGGTTTCTCGCCGGCAGAGGATATGCAATCCATGCAGCCGGAGTTCAAGCTACAAGGAATCAAGAAGTTCAGTACCTTCACCGGATTCTGCGGCGGCCACGACAAAGCCATATTCCAACCGATTGAGGATGTGGCGTTCAGCGCGACGACCAAGCAACAGAACATCTATGCCTACCGGGCCGCAGCCAAGGAGCTGCACTCCAACCTTGAGTCGAAAACTTTTTGCGAAGTGCTGCTGGGCGACAAGTTAAACGTTGATGACTTTCCGCCGCACTACCAAATGATGCTTCCGCATATCAAGCGGGGCGAACGCGTGGTCCCTGATTTCATACTCGAAGTCATTCTGCAAGGTGAGAAGAACCATAACATTCGGATTAGGCACATGCAGTGCGGACACAGCATTTCTGAACTGCAGCAGATTTGCGATAACCTGACAAATGCTATCGAACGCGAGGAGTCGTCGGAGTTCGAACACGTCTACCATGCCCTCGAGGGCGCTTTCCCTATAGCCTGCAGCGCGTCGTTCATTCCGTACTTCGACCATGATGGCCGTCGCATCATCTCCAAGCAGGAAGAGCAACGAGTGGCTCAATCGAGCGCAGCTAGCCATGCTGACATGAAGAACGTGATGCTCAACGTTTTTCCGGAAGGCGGCAAAACCCATATCATCTTCACCTTCTCTAAGGGCAACCTGAGTTTCAAGGCGTCGATAGAACGACTGCTCAAGCTCGAGGATGAAGCGCTGAAGATTGGCCTTTCAAACATCGTGCTCAACTACGTTGAAAACTCTGCCTACGGCCCGAAGTACATCAACGATAACTTCAGCCCAGACCAGATCAAGAAAATTGCGGAGGTGTTCGCGGTCTCTGCAATCGATAGAGATAAATTTCGAAAGAGCGACATCAATCTATTTGTTGCAAGGCCAACCGCTACGACTCAGCGACTGGTACCTGGAGGCTCAGGACGGGAGCGCTGAGGGCAGCCGCGTCGGAATGGAACCGGAACATGAAATCAGCTGTCTGGTTTCCAGATTGATTCAATCGCGATCAAGTCCTAAGCGTTTGCGTGTCATGTCGCACATGAAAATTTCGTATGAGATGGCGCGTCTTAGAGAATGGCTCATGGCCCGCCAAGAGTTGAAGGATCGCTTTGTAGCGACAGCACCTATTCGTGAGTCGACATAGCGGACTTTCAGCATCCCCGAGGAAGCCCTGTTAGCAGAGGGTTGCTGTTCATCGGAAAGCAGCCATTGGAGAAGCGACTGTCTTGGCGCTCTGAATGACCTCTATGAAGTAGTGGCCGGTAGTTCGCCCTGCGGCAATGAGCATCCTGGCCGTCGCCTTTTGATACCTCGCATCCGCATCGCTGCTTTCGCACCGACAACCTGCCGCGAGGTAAGCAGCCTTCGAACATCTCAATGGTGATTGCGTATGTCGCGCCGTTCTTCTCCCCTTGTTGGGGTATCGAGTGAGAGGGGCATTCACCCTAGAGAAGAAGCCGGCAAGTTGCCGTGCCGTTCGGCACGAAGTCGAGGCAACCGCGCTAAAGGCAGCTTCCGCGATGCGCTGCGCGCGAGCCTCGCGGGACTGCGGGATGTCGGCTCGCAGCGGCTCCAACGATCACGTCGATGGGGTGCCTTGCGCAGCGAAATCAAGGAGGAGGCCGTAGGCCGGGGGACATTCGCGGAGCAAGGTACCCCGTCGGCGTGATCGCCCCCGGACGCGAGCGAGCAAGAAAAGACTCAGTCCATCCAGGCCCGCGCCCGGTCCAGATGCTCGCGGCACTCGCGCACCATGCGTTCCAGCAGCTCCGCGCAAGTCGGGATGTCGTCGATCAGCCCGATGCATTGGCCGGCGGAGACGACGCCGTCCTGCACCGCGCCCGACTCCAGCGCGGCGCGGCCGCGCGCGCCAGCCACCAGCGGACGGATCTCCTCGAATTCGCAGCCGCCCAAACGGTTCTCCGTGGCCACCACCTCTTCGGAGATCGCGTTGCGGAACACGCGCGCGGTGTTGCGCATGGTGCGGAACATCAGCTTGGTGTCGCGCTCGCTCGCATCCACCAGCGCCTGCTTGATGTTGTCGTGGATCGGCGCTTCCTGGGTCACGCAGAAGCGCGTGCCCATGTTCACGCCCTCGGCGCCGAGCGCCAGCGCGGCGGCCATGCCGCGGCCGTCGGCGATGCCGCCCGAGGCGATGATGGGGATGCGCAGCTTGCGCGCAGCGATCGGCAGCAGGATCAGGCCGGGCACGTCGTCCTCGCCCGGATGGCCCGCGCACTCGAAGCCGTCGACCGACACGGCGTCGACGCCATTGCGTTCGGCCGACAGCGCATGGCGCACCGAGGTGCACTTGTGGACGATCTTCACGTCGTGGCGCTTGAGCGCTTCGATGAAGTCCTTCGGGCTGTTGCCCGCGGTCTCCACGATCTTCACGCCGCTGTCGATGATCGCCTGCACGTACTCGGCGTAGGGCGGCGGCTTCACGGCCGGCAGGATGGTGAGGTTCACGCCGAAGGGCTTGTCGGTCAGCGCGCGGGTGCGCTCGACCTCGCGGCGCAGGTCGTCGGGCGTGGGCTGCGTGAGCGCGGTCACGATGCCCAGGCCGCCGGCATTGGAGACGGCAGCGGCCAGTTCGGCGCGGCCCACCCACTGCATGCCGCCCTGCACGATCGGGTAGCGGATGCCGAGCAGCTCGGTGATGCGGGTCTTCATGCGGGCGCTTCCTCTTACAGCGTCTTCACCAGCTCGGGCACGGCCGTGAACAGGTCGGCCACGAGGCCGTAGTCGGCCACCGAGAAGATCGGCGCTTCCTCGTCCTTGTTGATCGCCACGATCACCTTGGAGTCCTTCATGCCGGCCAGATGCTGGATCGCACCCGAGATGCCAGCGGCGATGTACAGCTGCGGCGCGACGATCTTGCCGGTCTGGCCCACTTGCCAGTCGTTCGGGGCGTAGCCCGCGTCGACGGCGGCGCGGCTGGCGCCGAGGCCCGCGTTGAGCTTGTCGGCCAGCGGGGCCATCACTTCGGTGAACTTCTCGGCGCTGCCCAGGGCGCGGCCACCCGAGACGATGATCTTGGCTGCCGTCAGTTCGGGGCGTTCGCTCTTCGTGACCTCGCGGCCCACGAAGCTGCTCTTGCCGCTGTTGGCCACGCCTTCGGCGGTCTCGACCGTTGCGCTGCCACCGGTGGCGGCGGCGGCATCGAAGCCGGTGGTGCGAACGGTGATGACCTTGGTCGCATCGCTGCTCTGCACGGTGGCAATGGCGTTGCCCGCGTAGATCGGACGCTCGAAGGTGTCGGGGCTGTCGACCTTGGTGATGTCGGAGATTTGAGCGACATCGAGCTTGGCCGCCACGCGCGGCGCGACGTTCTTGCCGTTGGCGGTCGAGGGGAACAGGATGTGGCTGTAGTTGCCGGCGATGGCCAGCACTTGAGCCGCAACGTTCTCTGCGAGGTTCTCGGCGAGGCTCGGGCTATCGGCCGCGATGACCTTGGTGACGCCAGCGATCTGGGCCGCGGCCTTGGCGGCTTCGGCCGCATTGGCACCGGCCACGAGCACGTGGACGTCGCCACCGCAGGCGAGCGCGGCGGTCACGGTGTTGAGGGTGGCCGGCTTGATGCTGGCGTGGTC
>NZ_FOWG01000018.1:0-172411 GCF_900115375.1 Variovorax sp. PDC80
TCTGGCTGTGCCGAGGAGCGCAGGGGAAAGCGGGATAAGGGCCGCAGCTGTCTGAGCGCAACGAAGTGGAGCGAGTTCTGCGGACCCCCGCTTTCCCCGAGCACCGCAGGTTGCCCGTAGCGAAGCGAAGGGACACAGACAGCGGGGTCGCCTTTCTTTGCTTACTTTCTTTGGCGAGACAAAGAAAGTAAGTCGCCCGCCGGGGCGAGACCCGGCCTACGGCCTAAACAAAAAGTGCGCCCTAAAAAAACATCAAGCCCTGAACCGATTCCGAGTCAAAGCCAACGCCACCCAAAACGCCACCCCCGCATACACAACCAGCACACAAGCATGCCGACCCCACCCAACAGGCCACTGATCCATGAACAAAGGCCGAACCAACGCCACAGCATTAGCCAACGGCAACCACCCCGCCACCACCTGCACAGCCCCAGGCAATTGCTCAAGCGGAAAGAACACCCCACTCAAGAACATCATCGGCGTCATGAACAAGGTGAAGTAGTACGTGAAGAAGTCATACCCCTTCGCCATCGCATTGAAGATCAGCGCGATCGATGAAAACGTGACCCCCGCCCCAGCCAACACCAGCCAGGCCACGAACAGCTTCGGACTGTGACTGATCCCCAGCCCCAGCATCACGAACAGGATCGCCGTCACCGTGAAGATCGACTTGAACGCCGCCCACAGCATCTCCGCCAGCACGATGTCGTCCAGCCCCACCGGCGCGTTCATGATCCCGTCCCAGGTCTTCTGCACGTGCATGCGCGAGAAGGCCGAATACAGCGCCTCGAACGAGGCCGCGTTCATCGCGCTCATGCAGATCGAGCCGCTCGCCAGGAACAGGATGTAGGGCACCTTCGTCTCGCCCACGCTCACCTGTCCCACCAGCGCGCCCATGCCGTAGCCGAAGGCCACGAGCCAGATCAGCGGCTCGGCGATGTTGCCGATCAGGCTCGGGATCGCGAGCTTGCGCCACACCAGCAGGTTGCGCAGGAACACGGACCACCAGCGCATCGACAGCTGCGGCGGCCGCCACGCGGAAGGCGAGTGTGGCGAAGAAGAGGAGGGCTCGGTGGCGAGGGTCGGGGTGGTCATGCGATCGGTGTGTCTCTGGGTTGTCGTTCTGCGGCGTGCACGAGGCGAGGCCCTCAGCCGTCCTCGCGAATCTGCCGCCCCGTGAGCTTGAGGAACAGATCCTCGAGGTTCGCGGGCCGGTGGAAGGTGCGCAGGCCCGGGTGCTGCGACAGCGCCTCGAGCAGGCGGCGCGCGTCCTGCGTGTAGAAGAACACCGTCTCGCCGCTGACCTCCACGCGCGCGGCCAGGGCGCGCAGTGCGTCGACGTTCGCCAGCGCGAGTGCGCCGTTGCCGTAGACCTCGACCACGTCGGGCTCGAGGTGCTCGGCGATCAGGTCGCGCGGGCGGCCCTCGGCGATCTTGCGGCCGTGGTCGAGCACCAGCAGGCGCGAGCACAGGCGCTCGGCCTCGTCCATGAAGTGGGTGGTCAGCAGGATCGACTTGCCCTGCTGCAGCAGCACCTGCAGGCGCTCCCACATCAGGTGGCGCGCCTGCGGGTCGAGGCCGGTGGTGGGTTCGTCGAGCAGCAGCAGCTTGGGGTCGTTGACCAGCGCGCGCGCCAGCGAGAGCCGGCGCCGCATGCCGCCCGAGAGCTCGCCGGGCTTGGCATCGGCCTTGTGCGAGAGCGCCGCGAACTCGAGCAACTGCGGCACGCGCTCGCGCACCTGCTTCTTCGCGAAGCCGAAGTAGCGGCCGTAGACCACGAGGTTCTCGGCGCAGCTGAAGTCGGGGTCGAGGGTGTCGAACTGCGACACCACGCCGAGCTGCGCCTTGATCGCGAGCGCGTCGCGCGGCATCTGCAGGCCCAGCGCCTCGATGCTGCCGCCGTCGGGCGCGGTGAGGCCCAGGCACATGCGGATGGTGGTGGTCTTGCCGGCGCCGTTCGGGCCGATCACGCCCAGGCATTCGCCGGGCGCGATGTCGAACGAGAGATCGTCGACCACCGTGGTGTCGCCGTAGCGCTTGCGCAGGTTCGCCACGCGAAAGAGCGGCGCGGCGGGCGCGGCGGCCGGCGAGGGAGGGGAGGCAGCTTGGGAGGAGGAGTACACGGGCGGGACCAGAAAGAGAAAGACAGGGAGGACCGCGGAACGCGACGATTCTGACGCAGGCCCGCGCGCGGCGCCGTCCGTCGGGGGACCAGGGTTCACCGCGAGCCCATGGCGCGCGCGAGCGAGACACAATCGCGGCTTCGCCGGCCCTGGCCGCAGTCCCCCCCACGCATCCTTTCGTCCGACCTTCCATGCAGACAAGCCACAGGCCGTGCACTTCCTTCTTCTTCCGGGTCCGCGGCCGATGACGGCAGCGACCGCGTCGCGGCCCTGGCGCGCGCTGCTGCTCGTGCTGTGCAGCGCGCTGCTCGCGGCCTGCGCGCCCTTCCATCGTTCGATCGGCGCGGCGGAGCGCGCGAAGCTGCCCGAGGTCGACGTGCGCGTGGTGGTCGCGCAGGAGAGCTTCATGTTCTCGGCCCAGCCTCCCGGCGCGGCCGCGGCGCTCGGCGGCGGCATGATCGGCGCGCTGATCGACTCTTCGGTGCAGCAGGCGCGGCAGAAGGAGATGAGCGCCGAGGTCGGCGCCACGGTCGGGCCGCTGCTCGACTACGACTACCGCACCGAGGCCGGCATCGCACTCGGCGAGATCGGTGCCACCGGCCTCTCTCCGCCGCTGCGCATCGCCTCGGCGCAGGTGCTGCCCGCGATGCCGCCCAAGGCGCAGCACGAGGCGCGCATCGCGGCCACGCGCAACGGGCCCGCCTATCTCGTGCTGCTGCTGCAGTACGCGCTCGAACCGGGGCTCGGCGCCTTCACCACGCGCACCACCGCGCTGCTGTGGCAGGACGGCGGCAGCGAGCCGGTCTACCGCGCGGGCGCGATCTACCAGTCGCCGATCGGCGGCGGCACGCGGCCCACGGTGGTGCGGCGGCTGGTCGCCAACGATGGGCAGGCGCTGCGCGCCGTGATGCGCGACTCGGTGATGCAGACGATGCGCCTGTTCGCGCTCGACATCGCGGGCGCGCGCTCGGGGCCGGTGAAGACCGGGCGCTTCAACGTCAACGGCACCTGGGTCGTGATCGGTGGCCAGGGCATCGAGGACACGCAGGCCGGTCCGCCGCGCGTGCTGTTCCGCGACGAGGACAAGGCGCTGTATTCGATCCGGAGCACCGTGCCATGACGCGCCTTCGCTTCCATCGCGCCGCCGCGCTCGTGCTGCTGGCCGGCGCGCTGACGCCGTTGGCGCACGCGGTCGACGAGAACGAGCCGCTCAGCATGGTCTTCGAGTCCTCGCCCGAGCCCGGGCAGCGGCCCGACGAGGCACCGGTGCCGGCGTTCCGCATCGCGCAGCGCTGCACCTTGTTCCTCGCGCGCGTCGACGACATCCGTCGCAACAAGAGCCACATGGGCAACCTCACGCGCATGCTGCCGACGGTGCATGCCACGCCGCGCCGCGTGGAGTCGCTGCGCGGCGGCGATGCCGTGCCCTGGGTGCGCGACGCGCTGCTGGCCACGCGCCGCTACGGCTTCGACACGCTCGCGGCCGCGCCGCCGGCCGCGGGCCTGGCGCGCCGCCAGCTCGGCGCCGAGGTCTCGCTGCGGCTCGCGCATGCCTGGTCGGTCGACCTCAACCTGGTCTCGCACGTGGCGATCAAGGTCGACTACCGGCTGCCGGGCGGCGCCACCGTCTCGCGCCAGTACCACGGCATGGGCACGCGCGCCAACTGGGCCAGCGCCAACGGCGAGTTCATGGCGGTGCTGAACCTCGGCCTCGAGGAAGCGGTGCGCGGCATGGTCAACGACGCCGAGCGGCTGTGCGACGGCCGGCCGCTGCCGCCCGAGGCGCCCTGAGCCCGGCACCAGCTACATCCGCAGCCCGGTGAACTCGTCCTTCATCCAGTCGATGAAGGCGCGCGTGCGCGCCGGCAGCAGCCGCGCGTTCGGATAGATCACGCTGACCGGCCGCGGCGGCGGCTCGAAGTCCTCGAGCACCAGCGCGAGCCGGCCCTGCGCCACCAGCGGCAGCACCTGGTAGGAGAAGAAGGTGCCGAAGCCCATGCCCGCGGCGCAGGCCTCGACGGCCGGCGCGAGGTGGTTGAACTCCAGCCGCGTGACGGTCGCGACATGGATCGTGCGGCTGCCTTCGTGGAAGCTCCATTGCGCGGGCGCATCGAGCCGGCCGCGCACCGCGGGCGCGCCGGCCAGGTCGCGCGGGTGGCGCGGCGTGCCGTGGCGCTTCAGGTAGGCGGGGCTCACGGCCACCACGCGGCGGATGCTGCCGAGCGTCTGCGCGACCAGCGAGGAGTCTTCCAGGCTGCCGATGCGGATGCCCACGTCGATGCCTTCCTCGAGCAGGTTCACCGTGCGGTCGTAGAGCAGCACGCTGCAGCGCACGCGTTCGTGGCGCTGCATGAAGCGCGTGATCGCGGGCGCCACGTACATGTGGCCGAACAGCACCGGCGCGGTGATCGTGAGCCGGCCCTCGGGCTCGCGCGCCTCGGCCTGCAGCGCGAGGTCGGCGGCGTCGGCCGCCAGCAGCACCTCGCGCGCAGCGGGCAGGTAGTGGCTGCCTTCCTCGGTCAGCGACAGCCGCCGCGTGGTGCGGTGGAACAGCCGCACGCCCAGGTGCGCCTCGAGCGCGGCGAGCGCGCGCACCACCGCGGGCAGCGAGGTGCCGAGCGCCTCGGCGGCGCGGGTCAGGCTGCCCTGGTCGGCAATCTGCACGAAGGTCTGCATGGCCTTGAAGCGATCCATCGGGCGATTAGAGCGGATTCATCCGAAAAACGCAGCAGTCAAATCCGATGACGTGTATTCCTTCGATCGACGCAAGAGAGAAGAATCCATTCCGACGCCATCACTTCGAGGATTCCGACCATGACCGCTTCGCGCCAACCGGCCCAGTTCATCAAGCTCTACGGCACGCCGATCTCGGGCCACGTGCACCGCGTGCGCCTGTTCCTGTCGCTGCTGGGCCTGCCCTTCGAGGCGATCGAGATCGACATGCGCGCCCGCGCCAACCGCACGCCCGAGTTCCTGGCGCGCAATGCCTTCGGCCAGGTGCCGGTGATCGAGGACGGCGAACTCACGCTCGCCGATTCGAACGCGATCCTGGTCTACCTCAACGAGCGCTATGCGGCCGACCCCGGCCGCTGGATGCCGCGCGATGCCTTCGGCGCGGCGCAGGTGCAGCGCTGGTTCTCGGTGGCCGCGGGCCAGCTCGCCTTCGGGCCGGCGGCCGCGCGCGTGTTCGCGCTGTTCGGCCGGCCCGACGATCCGAGCGAGGTGCGCAAGCGCGCCCATGCGCTGTTCGAGGTGATGGAGCAGCACCTCGCGGCCCAGCCCTTCCTGGTGGGTGAGTCGGCCACGCTGGCCGACATCGCGAACTACGCCTACGTGGCCCATGCGCCCGAGGGCGGCGTGTCGCTCGATCCCTATCCCCACGTGCGGCAATGGCTCGCGCGCGTCGAGGCGCTGCCGGGCTTCGTGCCGATGGTGCGCTCGCCCGTCGCGCTTGCCGCCTGATCGCGTCCATCCTCACTGAAGAAACTCGCGGAGGTCCGCCATGATCGATGTTCCCTTCCACGCCGGCGAACGCGCGATGCAGCTGCAGGCCGGCTCGCGCGAGGTGATGGCCGCGGCCGGCTCGCGCGTGATCCGCGACTTCATGCCCGACCAGCACCGCGACTTCTTCGCGCTGCTGCCCTTCCTGGTCACCGGCAGCATCGACGCGCAGGGCCAGCCCTGGGCCAGCATGCTGGCCGCGCCGGCCGGCTTCGCGCATTCGCCCGACCCGACGCACCTGCGCATCGATGCGCTGCCCGCTGCCGGCGATCCGCTCGCGGCCTCGCTGCGCGACGGCGCGACGCTCGGGCTGCTCGGCATCCAGCCGCACACGCGGCGGCGCAACCGCATGAATGGCACGGTCGAGGCGCTCGATGCGGCGGGCTTCACGCTCGAGGTGCAGCAGAGCTTCGGCAACTGCCCGAAGTACATCCAGGCGCGCGAACCGGCCTACCAGCCGCCGGCCTCGGCGCCCGCGGCGGCGCAATGGCTCGATGGCCTCGACGACGCGGCGCGCGCGCTGATCCGGCGCGCCGACACGCTGTTCATCGCCAGCGCCCATCTCGCGAGCGCGGCCATCGAGGGCGACGAGGTCGATGCCAGCGCGCGCGGCGTCGACGTCTCGCACCGCGGCGGCCGGCCCGGCTTCGTGCGCGTGGACGACGTCGGCGGCGGCGTGCTGACGGTGCCCGACTTCACGGGCAACCGCTTCTTCAACACCTTCGGCAACCTGCTGGCCTATCCGCGCGCGGGCCTGCTGTTCGTCGACTTCGACAGCGGCGAGATGCTGCATGTCGCGGCCACGGCCGAGATCGTGATCGACGGGCCCGAGCTCGCGTCCTTCGAGGGCGCCGAGCGGCTGCTGCGGCTGCGCGTGCAGCAGGTGCTGCGCCGGCCCGGCGCGCTGCCGCTGCGCTGGGGCGCGGCGCAGCTGTCGCCGTTCCTGGAGCGCATGGGGCAGTGGGCCGAGGCAACGGCCTGAGTACCGGGCGCCGTGTTCAGTCGAACTGCGGAATGCGCCCGTTGACCGAGGGCCGATAGCGCCAGCCGCGCTCGAGCAGCCGCTCGACCTCGGCGCGGCGCTCGCGCAGCAGGACCTCGAGCCCGGCCGCCGCGAGCGTGCAGGCCAGCGCCTGCCCCGGGCACGCATGCAGGCCATGACCGAAACCCAGCATGCGGCGCCGCGCGCGCAGCGGCTGGAAGCGATCGGGCTCGGGATTGAAGGCCGGGTCGCGGTTCGCCGCCGCCAGCACCAGCAGCACCGCATCGCCCGCGGCCAGCGTCGTGCCCGCGATGTCGACCGGCTCGGCCACGAAGCGCCGCGTGTTGTGCACGGAAGGGTCGTGGCGTGCGGTCTCCTGCACCACCATCTGTAAGCCGTCGCGCGTGGCCGCTGCCTCGCGCGCGGCCGGTTCGCGCCGCCAGGCGATCAGGCCGTTGCCGAGCAGGCCGGCCGTGGCATCGCAGGTCTGCGACAGCAGGCCGACGAGGTTCGCGAGCAGCGCGCGCGAGGGCGGCGTGCCCGCGGGCTCGGCCTCGCGCACCGCCGCGAGCAGCGTGCCGCGCGCGGCCGGTGCGTCGGCCACCAGGGCTTCGAAGCGCGTCATCAGCGCGGCCGCCGCAACGCTCGCCGCACGCAGCTGCGCTTCGCTCGACAGCGGCGACAGGCAGGCCACGAAGTCGCGCATCCAGCCATCGACCCGCAGCAGCGCCGCATCGCCGAAGCCCAGCAGCCGCGCCACCGCGCGCAGCGGGATCGAGAACAGCGCGTCCGACAACGGCAGCGCGCGCGTGCCCGTGGCCGCTTCGAGCGCGGTGGCATGCGCGCCCTGCAGGTCGAGGCCCGCGAGCGCGCGCTGCAGCGCGGGCCGGTGCGCCTGGTGCGCCGCGCCTTCGTTCATGCGCACCAGGTGGCCGAAGACCTCGCCCGCGGGCTGGCCGACGATGGCGCGCGGCACCGGCTCGGCGGCCGGGCGCACGCGCAGCGCGCCGTGGGCCTGCAGCAGCGTCTCGATGACCTCGGCGCGGCTCGCGACCCACAGGCGCGGCGTGGCGTTCCAGGCCAGCGGCGGGCCGTCGCGCAGGGTGGCGTAGTAGGGGTAGGGATCGGGATGCACGACGGCCGCGACTGGGTCGGTTGGGTCGGTTTGGGCCATCGTCTCGAGGGTGGGGTGCGGCGTGCTCATGGCCGAAGTCTGCGCCGCGCGTGTCCGCCACACTTCGCTCGCGGCCGAAGTGTGGGATGGCATGGCGCCTTAGGATCGCCGCATGAACACCGCCGCCTCCGCGAACCCGGACCTCCAGCTCGCCCGCCTCGCCGGCGCCATCGCCGAGCCCGCGCGCGCCCGCATGCTCAGCTGCCTGATGGACGGCCATGCGCGCACCGCCACCGAGCTCGCGACCGTGGCCGAGGTCGCGCCCTCGACCGCGAGCGCGCACCTCGCGCGGCTCAGGGAGGAGCGGCTGGTCGCGCTGCTGGTGCAGGGCAAGCACCGCTACTTCCGGCTCGCCGACGACGACGTGGCGGCCGCGCTTGAAGGCCTGATGGTGGTGGCCGGCGCGCCGCGCGTGGCCGGGTTCAAGCCCAGCACCCCGAGCCGGCTGCGCAGCGCGCGCACCTGCTACGACCACATGGCCGGCACGGCGGGCGTCGCGCTGCACGACCGGCTGCATGCGCAGGGCTGGCTCAGCGGCCTCGCGAGCGGCTCCTACGAACTCACGGCCGAGGGCGCGGTCGCGCTCGAGAGCCTGGGCGTGGAGGTCGATGCGGTGCGGCGTTCGCGCCGCCGCTTCGCCTGCGCCTGCCTCGACTGGAGCGAGCGCCGCCCGCACCTGGGCGGCGCGCTCGGCGCCGCCTGGCTGCAGCTTTCGCTGAAGCGCGGCTGGGTGCGCCAGGAGCTCGACGGCCGCGCGCTGGCGCTCACGCCGAAGGCCGTGCGCGAGATGCCCGAGCTGTTCGCGGGCGCCTGACCGCGCCTCGAATCGAGCTTCGAATCAGGCCTTGAGCTTGAGCAGGTAGATCAGCGGGCCCGCCATCGCGGTGTCGAGCTCGAGGAAGCCCTCGAAGTCCTTGCCCGCCATCCAGTAGGCGTCCCAGTTGTTCTTCCTGATGGTCTTCTGCCAGAGGTCGGCCACGGTCGCGCGGCGCACCGCCTCGAGCAGCACGGCGCGCCGCTCGGGCGCCACCTTCCTGCCGGTGAGCACGCCGCGCCAGTTGGCGAGGTCGGCGTCCACGCCCTGTTCGCGCACCGAGGGGATGCCGAGGAAGGGCCGCTTGGCCGACACGCCGATGGCGCGCAGCTTGCCGCTCGCGAGGGCCTCGCTGAATTCGCTGTAGCCCGAGATGCCGGCCGCCGACTTGCCCGACTCGAGCGACTCCACCACCTGCGCGCCGCCCGGGTGCGGCTGATAGACCAGCGCCGCGGTGTTCCCCGCCACGCGCGCGAGCATGCCGGCGTACATGTGGTCCACGCCGCCGGCCGAACCGCCGGCGATCACCGTCTTGGCGGCGTCGGCGCGCAGCTGGGCGATCAGGTCCTTGGGCGTTTTGATCGGCGAATCGGCGCGCACCGCGACCACCTCGTAGTCGCTGGTGAGGCGCGCCACCGGTGCCACCTGGGCCAGCGTCACGGCCGGCTTCTGCAGCGCCACCGCGCCGACCATCACCATGCCGCTCATCAGGATCGCGTCGGGGTCGGCGTCGTACTTCTCGACGTACCTGGCCAGGCCGATGGTGCCGCCCTTGCCGCCGATGTTCTCGTAGACCACGTCGCCCACCGCGCCCGAGGCCAGCATCGCGGCGCCGAGCGCGCGGCCGGTCTGGTCCCAGCCGCCGCCCTCGTTGGCGGGGATCACGATGCGCAGCTTCGCGGTCAGCTGCGGTTCGGCCGCGCGCACGGCCCCCGTTCCCAGCACGGCCATCGCGCCCAGCCAGGCATGGAAGCGCCGGCGTCCGGGCGAAGGCGGCAGGGCGGTCGGGTGCGGCATGTTTGTTTCCGATTGTCTAAAAAGGTAAACAAATGATGACGCACAGCGCTTGTCGTGTCGGTGACAGGCACCCAGGGGAAAACCCGGGGAATGGGCCTCCAGTCCTGCCAAATGCGGAACTAAGTCACGCTTTTGGCGGGCCAGGCCTTACTGGAACGCCACTTCCGCGAAGCTGCGCAGCTTGCGGCTGTGCAGCCGGGTCGAGCCTTCCTGGCGCAGGATCTCGATCGCCCGCATGCCGATGCGCAGGTGCTGCTCCACGCGCTCGCGGTAGAAGTGGTTGGCCATGCCGGGCAGCTTGATCTCGCCGTGCAGCGGCTTGTCGCTGACGCACAGCAGGGTGCCGTAGGGCACGCGGAAGCGGAAGCCGTTGGCCGCGATGGTCGCGCTCTCCATGTCGAGCGCCACCGCGCGGCTCTGGCTGAAGCGGCGCTGCGGCTGGTTGCCGGGCAGCAGCTCCCAGTTGCGGTTGTCGGTGCTCGCCACCGTGCCGGTGCGCATGATCTTCTTGAGCTCGGGCCCCTCGCACTTCGTGACGTCGGCCACCGCCTGCTCGAGCGCGAGCTGGATCTCCGACAGCGCCGGGATCGGCACCCACAGCGGCAGCTCCTCGTCGAGCACGTGGTCCTCGCGCACGTAGGCATGGGCCAGCACGTAGTCGCCGAGCTGCTGCGTGTTGCGCAGGCCTGCGCAGTGGCCCAGCATCATCCAGGCATGCGGGCGCAGCACCGCGATGTGGTCGGTGATGGTCTTGGCATTGGCCGGGCCGACGCCGATGTTGACCATGGTGATGCCGCTGTAGTCCTCGCGCACCAGATGGTAGGCCGGCATCTGCGGCAGCCGCGGCGGCGCCGTGCCCTGGCTGCCGTCGAGCAGGTGGCCGAAGGTGGCGCTGGCGCCGGCCGAGAGCCCGCGCCGGCGCGTCACCACGTTGCCGGGCTCGATGAAGGCGATGTACTCGCTGTTCTCGTCGGCCATCGCCTCGTGGCCCAGGCGCACGAACTCGTCGATGTAGAACTGGTAGTTGGTGAACAGCACGAAGTTCTGGAACCAGTCGGGCAGGGTGCCCGTGTAGTGGCGCAGCCGGTGCAGCGAGTAGTCGACGCGCGCGCCGGTGAACAGCGCCAGCGGCTGCGCCTCGCCGGGCAGCGCCTCGAAGGTGCCGTTGGCGATGCCGTCGTCCATCGCGCCCAGGTCGGGCAGGTCGAACACGTCGCGCATCAGCGCGCGCCGCTCGGGGCTCATCGTGCCCTCGATGTGGTCGTTCTCGGCGAACGAGAAATGGATCGGGATCGGCTGCGTGCTGGTGCCCACCTCGAGCTCGACCTGGTGGTTCTCGAGCAGCAGCCGGAACTGGTCGAGGTAGTAGCGCGCATAGAGATCGGGCCGCGTCAGCGTGGTCTCGTAGCGTCCCGGTCCGGCCACGAAGCCGTAGCTCAGGCCGGCATTGGCCGGCGGCGTGTGGCGCGCCACCGTGTGGGTGTGGACCCGCACGAAGGGATAGCAGGCGCGCACGCGGCCCGGCAGCTCGTCGCCGTCCACGAAGCGCAGCATCGATTCGCGCAGATGGGCGAGTCCGCCCTGGTAGATGGCCTTCACCTGGTCGAGCGCGGCGGCGGCGTCGGTGAAGCGGGCGGGTGCGACGAAGGGGGGCATGTAGGGCATGGCGGCATTGTGCAATGCCGTCGTGACCGCTTTCGGAACGCTTCCGGCCGGCTCGCCCTTCAGGCCAGCAGGCAGCCCAGCACCTTCGCGAGCATGTCGTCCGCATCCGTCGCGGGCACCGCGCCCGGCAGCTCGACGTCGCCGTGCATCACGAACACCGGCTTGCCCCACTTGAGGCCCATCGCCATTTCCGACAGCGTGCCCATGTTGCCGCCGATGGCGACCAGGCACAGGCCGCTGCGCGCGACGATGCCGTTGCGCAGCTCGCCCATGCCGGTGGGGATGGCGACGCTGAGCCATTCGTTGGCGTTGCGGTCGTCGTCCTCGGGCAGGATGCCCACGGCGATGCCGCCGGCCTCGGCGGCGCCGCGCGAGGCCGCGGCCATCACGCCGCCGCGCCCGCCGCACACCACCGCCATGCCCGCGCCGGCCAGCGCATGCGCCACCGCATAGGCGGCCTCGCACTCGGCGGGCCCGCCATCGCCCGGGCCGATGATGGCCACCGGCTGGCGATGGCGATCGGGGCCGCGCTGCCTCTGCGCGAGGCGCGCGAGCGCCTCAATGACCGGCGCCGACCACTGCACCGCGTTCACGCCTTTGCGCAAGCACATCGCCCACTCCCATCACGATCACACACACCACCATCAGCACCAGCGACAGGGCCGCCGCCACCGCGAAATCGGAACCGCCGTCGCCCACCTGCGCCAGCAGCATCAGCGGCAGGATGTTGAGCTGCGTGCCCACCAGCGCCAGCGCCGTGCCGTAGGTGCCCATCGCGATCGCGGCCACCATGCAGGCGTTCGACAGCACCGAGGGCGCGACCTCGGGCAGCACCGTGTCCCAGAAGGCGCGTGCGCGCGAGGCGCCGAGCGTGCGCGCGGCCTGCGCCGGGCGCGGGTCGAGGTTGGCGAACACCGGGTACAGCGACAGCGCCACGCGCGGGATCAGGTAGTAGGCATAGGCGAAGCCCAGGCCCGACACGCTGTAGATCCAGCTGCCGAGCACGGCAGGATCGGCGCCGAGCCCGGCCATGAGCTGGGTCACGAAGCCCGCGCGGCCGAAGGCCAGGATGAAGCCGTAGGCGATCACCAGCCCCGAGAAGGCCAGCGGCAGGCCCAGCAGGGTCATCAGCCACTGGCGCCGCGCGGCCGGCTGGCGCGCGAGCTCGATCGCGATGCAGGTGCCGACCAGCGCCGACACCGCGCCCGCCGCCAGCCCGAGCGCCAGCGTGTTGCGCAGCGCGCCGAAGAACAGCGGGTTGCCGACCAGCCGGCCGAAGGCGCTGCCGCGCTCGGCGAAGGCCTCGGGCAGCAGCGCCGCCAGCGGCACCGCGAAGAACAGCGCCATGAAGGCCCAGGCGGGCCAGGCACCGAAGCGTCTCATCACGAAGTGCCTACTTCCCCAGCGCGGCCTGGGCCCAGAGCTTGTCGAGCTCGGCCTTGCGCTCCGAGGCCTTCACCACGTCGAGCGGCTTGATCTGCGGCGCGGCCGGCATCTTGGCCGCGACGTCGGCGGACAGCGGCGTGCCCGGCACCGCGGGCCGCACGAAGCCCTGCGCGAACAGCGACTGGCCGGCCTCGCTCATGATGAAGTTGAGCCACAGCTTGCCGGCGTTCGGGTTCGGGCCGTTCTTCACCAGGCTGATCGCATAGGGCGCGGCCACGCTGGCCTCCTTCGGGATCACGACCTCGACCGCGTCGCCCATGCCGTCGACATGCTTGGCCTTGAGGCCGTCGTTCTCGTAGCTGATCCACACCGGGATCTCGCCCTTGAGGAACTTGGCGTAAGGCGTGGTGCCTTCCACGCGCAGCACGTTGCCGGCCGCATGCAGCTTGCCGAGGTAGTCGGTGCCGGGCTGCACGTTGTCGACGCCGCCGCCGTTGGCATAGGCCGCGGCGAAGGTCAGCACCTGGCCGATGCCGGTGGAGCGCGGGTCGAGGTAGACCACCGTGCTCTTGAACTCGGGCTTGAGCAGGTCGGCCCAGCCGGTGGGCACGTTCTTCACCAGCTTCCTGTTCACGAGGAACGCGATGTTGAGCGTGTGGATGGTGAACCAGCGGCCCTCGGCCTCGCGGAACACGGCCGGCAGCTTGTCGAAGTTGACGGGCTTGAACGGTGCGACCACGTCCTTCTTCGCGGCATCGACGGCCGAGGCCGCGAAGTAGTAGGCGGTGTCGGCCTGCGGGCGGCGTTTCGTTTTTTCCAGCGCGACCACGGTGGCGGCCGAGCCGATGTCGTTGTAGGTCAGCTCGATCTCGGGATAGCGCTTCTTGAAGTCGCGGAACAGCGACTTCCAGTTGGCCCATTCGGGGCCGGTGTCGAAGGAGACGCACAGGCCTTCCTTCTGCGCCTCGGCGTAGAGCGCCTTCTCGCCCGCGTAGAGCTCGGGGCCGTCGAAGGCGAAGGCGGTGCGCGCGAGCGCCAGCACGGGCAGGGCGCCGGCGGCCTGGATCAGATGTCTGCGTTGCATGGGAGTGGCTCCTTGGGAGGAAGGGATGTCAGTGGTCGAGCAGGCGGAGGTGTTCGGGCGCGATCGCGATGGCCTCCGTGGCCGGCCGCGCCGATTCGGCGAGAAAGGGTCTGGCCGCGCCCGGCACCTCGAAGTCGTAGCGCGTCAGCGAGCCCAGGTAGCGCTGCGCGCCGCAGCGGCCCGCGATGCGGTTCGGCGTGCCGGGCGCGGGATCGGGCGCGATGTGCTCGGGCCGCACCAGCACGTGCAGCGCGGTGCCGGGCGCGCGCATGCCGGTCGGCGCCGCGAGCTGGGCGAAGCCCAGGTCGAGCTTGTTGAGGCCCGCCACCCTGGCCGGCAGGATCGTCGAGAGCCCGACGAACTCGGCCACCGCGCGGCTCGCGGGCTGCTCGTAGATCTCGCGCGGCGTGGCGATCTGCAGCAGCCGGCCGTCCTTGAGCATCGCCACGCGGTCGGCCATGGCGAGCGCCTCTTCCTGGTCGTGCGTGACCAGCAAGGTGGTGGCGCCGAAGCGCTGCTGGATCGCGCGGATCTGGTCGCGCAGGTGGCCGCGCACGCCGGCATCGAGCGCCGACAGCGGCTCGTCGAGCAGCAGCGCGCGCGGGTCGATCGCGAGCGCGCGCGCCAGCGCCACGCGCTGCTGCTGCCCGCCCGAGAGCTGCGCGACGGCGCGCTGCGCGTACTCGCCCAGGCCCACGGTGTCGAGCAGCGCCTGCGCGCGCTGGCGGCGCTCGGCGGTCGCCACCTTGCGCAGCTTGAGGCCGTAGGCCACGTTGTCGAGCACGCTCAGGTGCGGGAACAGCGCATAGCTCTGGAACACCATGCCGATGTGGCGCCGGTGCACCGGCGTGCGCGACATGTCCTCGCCGTCGAGCGCGATGCGGCCCGTGTGGCCGGTCTCGAGGCCCGACACCAGCTTGAGCAGGGTCGACTTGCCCGAGCCGCTGGGCCCGATCACCGCGACCAGCTCGCCGGTGCGCACGTCGAGCGAGACCTCGTGCAGCCCGTGCGTGCTGCCGGGGTAGTTGTAGCTGACCGTGTCGAGGAGGAGGCTCATGGCGTGGGGGCGCGTTGCTTCACCAGGGAGGAGGAAAGAAGCGCCGACGCGCTCGCCAGCACCAGGAGGATGACCGTGGCCGCGCAGGCGAAGCCCGTGGCGCCGTAGAAGGCCTGCAGCAGCACCACCGGGTAGGTGCGGTTCTGGAAGCTGGTGAGCAGGTTCGACACGCCGAACTCGCCGACCGAGATCGCCGCCACCATCACCAGCCCGCTGATCAGGCTCTGGCGCAGGCTCGGCAGCACGATGCCGCTGAACTGCTGCCAGCCCGAGGCGCCGAGCGTGGCCGCGGCCTGCTCGAGCCGGTCCAGGTCGAGGTGGCGCAGGTCGGTCAGCAGCGTGTTCGTGAGGTAGGGCAGCGTGAGGATCGCGTGCGCCGCGATCAGAAGCGGCATCGAGCCCAGCCAGGGCGCGAGGTCGGTGTTGAACACGATCATGTAGCCGAAGGCCAGCGTGATCGCCGGCACCGCCACCGGCGTGGCGCTCACGATGCGCGCCGCCAGGCTGCCGCCGCGGCGCGCGCCGTGGTACAGCGCATAGGCCAGCGGCAGCGCCAGCACGGTGTTGATCGCGCAGGCCGAGAGCGCCACCACCAGGCTGCTCACGAAGGCCTTGCGAAACGAGGTGTCGAGCCAGAGGTCGACATACCACTGCCCGGTCAGGCCCGTGGGCAGCAGCGTGTTGGTCCAGTTGCCGCCCACGCTGCCGACCAGCAGCAGGGCGATGGGCAGCAGCAGGTACAGGCCGTAGAGGAGCGAGATGCCGCGAACCAAGGGTTGTCTCCGTGTCACGCGCGGCCGGCATACTTTCCGGATGCGCTACTGTCTGCGTCGGGTCTTCCGCCGCATCGGCCTGAATTCTAGGAAGCGACTTGGTATTCATGGGTGAAAGTTGGATGACGACACTTGAGCTGTTGGCAACTGTTTTTCACCGAACTTTCATCAACCGGAGCCATGCATGAAGCGCGACTGCCCCACCATCCAGGAGCTGCTGGCCTTCGACGCGGTGGCGCGCCACGAGAGCCTGACGCTCGCGGCCGGCGCCCTGTGCATCACAGTGAGCGCGGTCAGCAAGCAGATCGCGGGGCTCGAGGCCTTCCTCGGCCGTGCCCTGCTGCAGAAGAACGGGCGCGGCGTGCAGCTCACGCCGCAGGGCCGCGTCTACTGGCAGAAGATCGCCGGCGGCCTGCGCGCGATCGAGACCGCCACCTTCGAGGCGCGCTCGGGCGATGCCGGCGCCGGCCTGCTCACGCTCGCGAGCGTGCCCACCTTCCTCACCAAGTGGCTGATCCCGCGGCTGCCGGCCTTCAGCCAGAAGAGCCGCCACGTCATGCTGAGCTTCAGCCGCCATCTCGAGCCCAGCGACGGCATCCCGGCCGGGGTCGACGCGGCGATCCGCTACGGCCCCGACGGCTGGCCCGGCGTGGTGTCCGAATACATCGCGGGCCGCGAGTTCGTGCTGATCGTGGCGCGCTCGCTGGTCGAGGGGCGGCACCGCATCGCGCAGCCGGCCGACATCCTCGGCCACACGCTGCTGCACCACGAGGGCGCGCCCACCGCGTGGCGCCAGTGGGCCGCGCAGCACGGCGTGCCCGAGGTGCAGACCGTGGCCGGCCCGCGCTTCGCGCAGTACTCGGCGCTGATCCAGGCCGCGCTCAACGGCCTGGGCATCGGCCTGGTGCCGAAGCTGCTGGTGCAGGAGGAGTTCGCCGAGGGCTCGCTGCTCAGTCCCTGCGGCACGCCGGTCGGCGTGAACCAGGGCCACTACCTCTGCTACCGGCCCGACCGGCTCGACCTGCCGGCCTTCGCGGCCTTTCGCGCCTGGCTGCTCGACGAAGGCCAGAAGTCGCGCGGCGTGGAGGCCGAGGCATGAAAGCGCGCGAGTGGTTACGCTCGCCATCCCTCATCACGACAAGGACGATGCATCGATGAAAGTCGCAGTCATGGGCGCCGGCGCGGTCGGCTGCTATTACGGCGCCATGCTGGCGCGCGCGGGCCACGAGGTGGTGCTGATCGGCCGGCCCGCGCACGTGGAGGCCGTCCGGGCCCGCGGCCTGCGCCTCGAGGCCCAGAGCTTCGACGAACACGTGCCCATGGCCGCGAGCACCGAGCCCGACGCCGTGCGGGGCGCCGACCTCGTGCTGTTCTGCGTCAAGTCGACCGACACCGAGGCCGCGGCCGCGCAGATCGCGCCGCATCTCGCGCCCGGCGCGCTGGTGCTCACGCTGCAGAACGGCGTGGACAACGACGAGCGCGCGCGTTCCGTGCTGCGATCCCACGAGGTGGCCGCGGCCGTGGTCTATGTCGCGACCGGCATGGCGGGCCCGGGCCACGTCAAGCACAACGGCCGCGGCGAACTCGTGATCGCGCCCTCGGCCCGCGGCGAGGAAGTGGCGCAGGCGCTGCGCGCGGCCGGCGTGCCGACGGAGATATCCGGCAACGTGCGCGGCGCGCTGTGGGCCAAGCTGGTGCTCAACTGCGCCTACAACGCGCTGTCGGCGATCACGCAGCTGCCCTACGGCGTGCTGGTGCGCAACGAGGGCGTGCCCGGCGTGCTGCGCGACGTGGTGGCCGAGTGCCTCGCGGTCGCGCGGGCCGAGGGCGTGACGATCCCGGGCGACATCGATGCCGCGGTGGCGGGCATCGCGCGCACCATGCCCGCGCAGTTCTCCTCCACCGCGCAGGACCTCGCGCGCGGCAAGCGCAGCGAGATCGACCATCTCAACGGTTTCGTGCTGCGCCGCGGCGAGGTGCTGGGCGTGCCGGTGCCGGCCAACCGGCTGCTGTGGACGCTGGTGCGGCTGCTCGAGGACAAGCCGACGCAGGCCTGAACCGGGCCTCAGCCCGGCATCGGCTCGCGCATCGTCACGAACTCCTCGGCCGCGGTCGGGTGGATGCCCACCGTGCTGTCGAACATCGCCTTGGTCGCGCCCGCGCGCATCGCGACCGCGAAGCCCTGCACCACCTCGCCCGCGTCGGCGCCCACCATGTGCAGGCCCACCACGCGGTCGCTCTTCGTGTCGACCACCAGCTTCATGAAGGTGCGCTCGCTGCGGCCCGAGAGCGTGTGGCGCAGCGACTTGAACTCGCTCGAGAACACCGTGACCTGGCCGAACTTCGCGCGCGCGTCGAGCTCGCCGTAGCCGCAGGTGCCGATGTTCGGGTGCGTGAACACGGCCGTGGGAATGAACTCGTAGTCGAGCCGGCGCTTGCCCTTGCCGAACAGTTCGTCGACCACCACCATCGCCTCGGCCAGCGCCACCGGCGTGAGCTGCACGCGCGTGGAGACGTCGCCCACGGCATAGATCGAAGGCACCGAGCTGCGGTAGTGCGCATCGACCGCGATCGCGCCGCGCTCGTCGAGCGCCACGCCCGCGGCCTCGAGGCCCAGGCCCTGCGTGTTGGGCACGCGGCCGGTGGCGAACAGCACCGTGTCGGCCTCGATCTGCTGGCCGCGCGCGAGCGTGGCCACCAGGCCGTCGGCGGTGCGCGTGACCGAGGCCACCTCGCAGTTCAGGCGCACGTCGACGCCGGCCTTGCCCATCTCGTTGGCGAGGAACTGCCGCACGTCGTCGTCGAAGCCGGTCAAGAGGTGCGCGCGGCGGTGCAGCAGCGTGACCTTCGCGTCGAGCCCGTTGAAGATCGAGGCGAACTCGCAGGCGATGTAGCCGCCGCCCACCACCAGCAGGCGGCGCGGGAACGGGTCGAGGTCGAACATCGCATCGGAGGTCACGATGTGCTCGCGGCCCGGGATCTCGGGCACGAAGGGCGTGCCGCCGGTGGCCACCAGCAGGTGGCGCGCGGTGTAGCGCTTGCCGTCGACCTCCACCGTGTGCGCATCGGCGAGCTGGGCCCAGCCCGTGACCAGCGTGACGCCCGAGTTCTTGAGCAGCGAGGCATAGATGCCGTTGAGCCGCGAGATCTCCTTGGCGCGTTGCGACTTCAGGTGCGACCAGTCGAACACCGGTTCGCCGGGCAACTGCCAGCCGTAGCCTGCCGCTTCCTCGAAGGACTCGGCATAGCCGGCCGCGTAGCTGTAGAGCTTCTTGGGGATGCAGCCGACGTTGACGCAGGTGCCGCCGAGCTCGGCGGCCTCGGCCAGGCCGACGCGGGCACCGGTCTGCGCGGCCATGCGCGCGGCGCGCACGCCGCCGCTGCCGCCGCCGATGACGAAGAGATCGAAGTCGTAAGGGGTGGACATGGAAGAAAGGCGCTCCTTTGCGAGCGCACTGTAGCCCGCGCCGATGACCGCTGCCGGGCACGGGGCTTGGAACGGGTTCCGAGGAGCTGCGCGTGTCGGCGGCAGCCGAGCGAGAATCCGCGCTCGTCGGCAACGAAGGACAGAGACAAGCGCATGAAGAACGACCCCAGGCACCTTCCACGCGGCGCGGTTGCGCGCCGGCTTGCGCTGCTCGTGTCGTGCCTGTCGGTTCTCGCGCCCCTGTCCGCCGATGCGCAGCTCGCGCGCAAGCCCTCGTTCTATGACGCGCAAAAGCGCGATGAGGCGCCGGCCTTGCCCGTGCGCCCCGCCGGCGGCGCCTCGTCGCTGCCCGCGCTCGCCAGCCGCGCCGACTTCGACGCGCTCGCGCGCACCTACGACGCCGGCACGCCGATGGCGCTGCCGCATGTGCTGTTCGTGATCGACCGGCGCGCGAAGCCGGCGCCGCGCATCTACTACCTCGACACGCCGCGCTGGCAGCTCCATGTGCGCTTCGTGCGCGACAACGGCCTGGCGCCCCACGCGGGCAAGCGCGAGATCGACCGCAACTACCTCGTGCCCGACCGCCGCTTCCTGTTCGGCACGCTGAGCTGGCAGCAGAACGTCGCGGGCTTCGGCTACGAATTCTGGGAAGGCGACCGCCTCACCGCGCCGCTGCTGCGCGAGGCCGACCGCGCGGTGAAGGCCAGCTTCTTCGCGCCCGTGAAGTTCAAGACCAACGCCACGCTGCACGAGCGCGTGGCACGCGAGGCCGGCGTCGACTTCGTGACGCAGGAGGCGCTGATCCGCGAGCAGCCCTACCTGCCGATGAACCTCGGCACGGCCAGCGGCCGGGTGCGCATCGTCGAGGACGAGGGCGCCGTCAACGCGCTGCTGCCCGAGGACATCGCGGTGCTGCGCCAGGTGCCGATCGCGCTGCCGCCGGTGGCGGGCGTGCTGACCGAGCGGCCGTCCACGGCGCTGTCGCACGTCAACTTGCTGGCCAAGGGCTGGGGCATTCCCAATGCCTACGTGCGCGACGCGGCCGAGGCGCTGCGCGCGCATGCGGGCCAGTGGGTGGCGCTCAAGGTCGCGGCCTCGGGCTACCAGGTGCGCCCGCTCACGCCCGAGGAGATCGCGGCGCTGCCCACGCGCGCCGCGCGCACCGCCGCCATGGGCCGCGGTGCCGCCGCGCCGGGCGGCGCCGCGGCCGTGCGGCCCGACCTGCGCGAGGCGCGGCTGCTGCCGCTGGCTTCGCTGCGCGCTCGCAGCAGCGCGCAGTGCGGCGTGAAGGCGGCCAACCTCGGCGCGTTGCAGGCCGCGCGCATCCCGTCGACCAGCGTGCCCGACGGCTTCTGCATTCCGTTCGCGCACTACGACCGCTTCATGCGCGCCAACGGCCTGGCCGAGCGCATCGCGCGCATGCAGCAGGCGCCGGGCTTCGCGGCCGATCCGCTGGTGCGCCAGCGCGCGCTCGAGGCGCTGCGCGCCGAGATCGTGCAGTGGCCGGTCGATCCCGCCACCGCGGCCGCGTGGCGCGCGGCCTGGCAGTCGCAGCTCGGCGGCGGCGGCGTGTTCGTGCGCAGCTCGTCCAACTCCGAGGACCTGCCGGGCTTCAGCGGCGCCGGCCTCTACACCACCGTGCCCAACGTGAAGAGCGGCGACGCGCTCGAGCTCGCGGTGAAGAAGGTCTGGGCCTCGGTCTTCAATGCCGAGGCCTGGGAGGCGCGCGGCGCCGCGGGCTTCGGCGCCGAGTCGGTGCTGATGGGCGTGTTCGTGCAGACCGCGATCGACGCCACCAGCGCGGGCGTGATGATCACGCGCGACCCCTTCGACGCCGGCCATCCGCACGTCACCTACATCTCGGCCAAGCGCGGCATCGGCATCCGCGTGGTCGAGGGCCGGCGCGTGGCCGAGCAGCTCATGTACTCGAGCTGGTCGAAGGCGATCCAGGTGCTGAGCCGCTCGGCCGAGGACAGCGCGCTGCAGCTCGACAAGGACGGCGGCGTGAAGGAAGTGCCGCTGGAGGCCGGCCGCAGCGTGCTGACCGACGAACTCGTGGTGCGGCTCGCGAACGTGGGTGCGGCGGTCAAGCGCGGCTTCGGTGGCGTCGACCAGGACATCGAATGGGCCACCGTGGGCGAGCGCATCGTGCTGCTGCAGGCGCGGCCGTACGTCGAGCGCCGCCGCTGAAGCAGGGACCGGCGCCATGAACCTGCACCGCCTCGACCTGGTCTCGCTGTCGCTGTTCAACCTGGTGGTGCGCACCGGCAGCATCAGCAAGGGCGCCGAGCTCGCGCACCTCGCGGTGGGCGCGGCCAGCAAGCGCATCTCCGACCTCGAGGCGGCCGTGGGCACGCCGCTGCTCGAGCGCCATTCGCGCGGCGTCACGCTCACGGTGGCGGGCGATGCGCTGCACCGCCATGCGCAGCGCATCCTCGACGACGTCGACCAGCTCGCGGCCGACCTGTCCGACTACGCCTCGGGCGTGCTCGGCGTGGTGCGGCTGTGGGTCAACACCTCGGCCGTCACGCAGTTCCTGCCGCGCGGGCTGTCGGGCTTCGTGGCCGCCAATCCCGGCATCCGCATCGAGCTCGAGGAACGCAACAGCAGCGAGATCGTGCTCGCGGTGCTCGACGGCCGCGCCGACGCGGGCATCTTCGCGGAAGGCACGCCGAGCCTCGGGCTGCACCTCGTCAACTACCGCATCGACCGGCTGGTGATGGTGGTGCCGCGCGGCCATCCGCTCGCGCGCCGGCGCAGCGTGCGGCTCGAGGAAGCGACCGAGTACGACTTCGTGAGCCTGCCGGCCGAGACCTCGCTCGCGCAGCGGCTGCAGGCCGCGGCCGAGGCGCTGGGCCGGCGGCTGCGGCTGCGCATCCAGGTGCGCAGCTTCGATGCCGTGTGCCAGATGGTGGCCGCCGGCATGGGCGTGGCCGTGCTGCCGCACGCGGCGATCCAGCCGCACCTGCGCTCGATGGGCCTGCGCGAGATCGCGCTCGACGACGCCTGGGCCGAGCGCCGGCTGCTGATCGGCCTGCGCGACGCCGGCGTGGTGCCGCGCCACGTGCGCACCCTGATCGACCACCTCTGCCAGGGTTAACCCTCAGGCGCTTTCGCGTTCCGCGAAAGCTGCGTGCGCGCCTTTGTCGTTCTCCCGCGCGGCCGCGCTGCCCAGAATCCGGGCAACGAATGCGGTGTCGTGCTGGCGAGCCGCGCAGACAAAGGCTCCCATGGCTACCCCCACTTCCCTCCTCGACGACGACGGCGCCATCGTGCGCAAGGTCGCGTGGCGAATCATGCCGCTCATCATGGTGTGCTATCTCTTCGCCTTCTTCGACCGCATCAACATCAGCTTCGCCAAGTTCGCGCTGCAGAGCGACCTGGGCCTGAGCGACACCGCCTACGGCTTCGGCGCCGGCCTGTTCGTGGTCGGCTACGTGCTGTTCGAGGTGCCGAGCAACCTGATGCTCTACAAGGTCGGCGCGCGGCGCTGGATCGCGCGCATCATGGTCTCGTGGGGCGTGGCCACCGCGCTCATGATGTTCGTGCAGACCGAGTGGCAGTTCTATGCGCTGCGCTTCGTGATCGGCGCGATGGAAGCGGGCTTCGCGCCCGGCGTGCTGTTCTACCTCACGCTGTGGTTCCCCGCCGCGCACCGCGGCCGCATCACCTCGATGCTGTTCCTGGCCTCGGCCTTCGCGGGCCTGTTCGGCGCGCCGGCCGCGGGCCTGGTGCTCGCGCACTTCGACGGCCTGCTCGGCATGGCCGGCTGGCACTGGCTGTTCCTGGTCGGCGGGCTGCCGTGCATCGCGCTCGGCCTGCTGGTGTTCGTGCGGCTCGACGACCGCATCGCCGACGCGCACTGGCTCACGCCCGACGAGCGCACGCGGCTGTCGCTGCGCATCGCCGAGCAGGGCGGCGCGGCCGGCGCCCACGGCTCGCTGCTCGACGCGCTGAAGACGCCGGGCTTCCTCATGCTCGGGCTGATCTACTTCCTGATCCAGGTCGCGTCCTATGGTCTCAACTTCTGGGCCCCGCACCTGATCCGCGCCTCGGGCAGCACCGATCCCACGGCGATCGGCCTGCTGACGGCCGTGCCCTACCTGTGCGGCGCGATCGCGATGGTGGTGGTCGGGCGGCTGTCGGACCGCAGCGGCGAGCGCCGCCGCTTCGTGATCGCGCTGCTGCTGCTCGCGGCCATCGGCTTCTTCGCGGCCGGCCTGTTCGACCACCACACCGACCTGCTGGTGCTCGCGCTGGCCGTGATGGGCGCGGGCGTGATCGCCTCGATCCCGGCCTTCTGGGCGCTGCCGCCCAAGCTGGTGAGCGGCGCGGCCGCGGCCGGCGGCATCGCGCTGATCAACACCCTGGGCCAGCTCGGCGGCATCGTGAGCCCGGTGATGGTGGGCCGCATCAAGGACCTGAGCGGCAGCACCACGCCCGCGCTCTACGTCATCGGCGCGCTGGCGCTGCTGTGCGCGGCGCTGCTGGCCTTCGCGCTGCCCGAATCGCTGCGCCGGCGCGAGCCGCGCCCGTCGGCCGCTTCACGTTCCCCCGCGAGCGGCGCGCTGCATGCGTCCGGCATCGCCTTCGCCGAGAAAGCCCCCAAGCCATGAACCTTCCCCTGAGTCCCGGCGCGCTGCAAGGCCTGCGCGTCATCGAGATGGGCCAGCTGATCGCCGGCCCCTTCGCCGGCAAGACGCTCGGCGAGTTCGGCGCCGACGTGATCAAGATCGAGCCGCCCGGCAGCGGCGACCCGCTGCGCAACTGGCGCCTGCTGCAGGACGGCACCTCGGTCTGGTGGCAGGTGCAGTCGCGCAACAAGCGCTCGCTGGCGCTCGACCTGCGCAGCGAGGAGGGCCAGCAGATCGCGCGCCGGCTGATCGCCGAGGCCGACGTGCTGATCGAGAACTTCCGCCCCGGCACGCTCGAGGGCTGGGGCATGGGCTACGAGGTGCTGCGCGAGCGCAACCCGGGCCTGGTCATGCTGCGCATCTCGGGCTATGGCCAGACCGGCCCCTACCGCGACCTGCCGGGCTTCGGCGCCATCGGCGAGGCGATGGGCGGGCTGCGCCACCTCACGGGCGAGCCGGGCCGGGTGCCGGTGCGCTGCGGCATCTCGATCGGCGACACGCTGGCCGCGCTGCACGGCACCATCGGCGTGCTGACCGCGCTCTACCACCGCAAGGTCAACGGCGGCCACGGCCAGGTCATCGACGTGGCGCTCAACGAGGCGGTGTTCAACGTGATGGAGAGCCTGGTGCCCGAGTACAGCGCCTTCGGCGCGGTGCGCGAGGCCGCGGGCAGCGCGCTGCCGGGCATCGCGCCCTCGAACGCCTACCGCTGCGCCGACGGCTACGTGCTGATCGCGGGCAACGGCGACAGCATCTTCCGCCGGCTCATGCAGCGCATCGGCCGCGACGACCTCGGCGCCGATCCCGCGCTCGCGAACAACGCGGGCCGCGTGGCGCGCGTGGCCGAGATCGACCAGGCGATCGAGGCCTGGACGCTGCCGCAGTCGGTGGCGACGGTGCTCGAAGTCCTCGGCGCGGCGCGCGTGCCCGCGGGCAAGGTCTACACCGCGAAGGACATCGCCGAGGACCCGCACTACCGCGCGCGCGAGATGCTGCTGCGCCAGTCCACGCGCGACGGCCACGAGATCGAGGTGCCCGGCGTGGTGCCCAAGCTCATGGGCACGCCGGGCACGGTGCGTTCCTCGGCGCCGCGGCTGGGCGACGACACCGACGCGGTGCTCGGCGAGATCGGATTCACATCGGAAGACATCGCCGCCTTGCGCGGCAGGAAGGTGGTTGCATGAACGACGCGGTCTGGAACGGAAGAACATTCGACGGCGATCGCCGCGTGCGGATGTGCGAGGTGGGCCTGCGCGACGGCCTGCAGGTCGAGGCGGCCTTCGTGCCGACCGAGGACAAGATCGCGCTGTGCAACGCGCTCTCGCGCGCCGGCATGGCGAAGATCGAGGTCTCGGCCTTCGTCTCGCCGCAGGCCATTCCCGCGCTGCGCGACGCCGAGGTGGTGCTGCGCGAGATCGAGCGCGTGGACGGCGTGGCCTACACCGCGCTGGTGCCCAACGTGCGCGGTGCCGAGCGCGCCATCGATGCGCGCGTGGACGAGATGAACCTCGTGATGTCGGCCAGCGAGAGCCACAACCTCGCCAACCTGCGCATGATGCGCGAGCAGTCGTTCCGCGCGCTGGCCGAGGTGGCCGCGCTCGCGCGCCAGGCCGGCGTGGCGGTCAACGTCTCGCTGTCGTGCAGCTTCGGCTGCCCGATCGAGGGCGACGTGGCCGAGGCCGGCGTGCTCGGCTGGTGCGAGCGCTTCGTCGAGGAGCTCGGCGCCGGCGGCGTCACCCTGTGCGACACCACCGGCATGGCCTGGCCCGGCCAGGTGCACGGGCTCGCGCGCGCCTTCCTGCAGCGCTGGCCCGGCACCGAGCTCACGCTGCACTTCCACAACACGCGCGGCATGGGGCTGGCCAACGTGCTGGCCGGCATCGACGCCGGCGCGCGCCGCTTCGATGCCTCGATCGGCGGCATCGGCGGCTGCCCCTATGCGCCGGGCGCCACCGGCAACGTCTGCAGCGAGGAGATCGTGCATGCGCTCGAGCTCTCGGGCTGGGACACCGGCGTCGACCTCGCGCGCGTGATCGAGGCCGCGCGCCGGCTGCCGGCGCTGATCGGCCACGACATCCCGAGCCAGATCGTCAAGGCCGGCCGCCGGCTCGACCTGCATGCGCCGCCGGCGGACTTCGAGGCCACGCGCGAACGCGCGCTGGCGCGCGAGGCCGCGCGCGCGCACTGAGACCGCTTCGCTTCCCTTTCATTCCACAAGACCAGGAGACATTCGCATGCAACCCCTTCGCTTCATCGCCGCGCTCGCAGCGGCCGCGCTGCTCGCCGGCCCGGCCCTGGCCCAGACCTATCCCTCCAAGCCGATCACGATGCTGGTGCCCACGGCCGCCGGCGGCACCACCGACATCGCGGGGCGCATGCTCGCCGACCCGCTGGGCAAGGCGCTGGGCCAGCCGGTGGTGGTCGACAACCGCGGCGGCGCCAGCGGCGTGATCGCGGCGGTGGCGGTCAAGCGCGCCGAGGCCGACGGCCACACGCTGCTGATGCAGTACTCGGGCTACCACGTGATCTCGCCCCACGTCACGAAGCAGAAGGCGCAGTGGGTGCCCGAGGACTTCCGCGCCGTGGCCAACGTGCTGAGCGCGCCGCAGGTGGTGGTGGTGCGCGAGGGCCTGCCGGTGAAGACCATGGCCGAGCTGATCGCCTATGCCAAGGCCAACCCGGGCAAGCTGACCTATGCCTCCTCGGGCCCGGGCTCGCTGCAGCACGTGACCGGCGCCATGCTCGAGCAGCAGGCCGGCATCCAGCTCACGCACATCCCCTACAAGGGCACCGGCCCGGCGCTGCAGGACCTGCTGGGCGCGCAGGTCGACATGACCTTCGGCACGCCGCCGCCGTTCATGCCCTTCATCCAGTCGGGCAAGCTGCGCGCGGTGGCCGTCACCGGCAAGGCGCGCGTGGCCTCGCTGCCCAACGTGCCGACCGCGGCCGAGGTCGGGCTGCCGAACCTCGACGCGACCTCGTGGTTCGCCGTGTTCGCACCCGCGAAGACGCCGCAGCCCGTGATCGACAAGCTCAGCGCCGAGATCGCCAAGGTGGTGGCCACGCCGGCCTTCCAGCAGAAGGCCGCCGAGCTCGGCGCCACGGCCGACTACATGAGCCCGCAGAAGCTCGCCGACTACAGCAAGGCCGAGTCCCTGCGCTGGGGCAAGGTGGTCGAGGCCGCGAAGATCGAAGGCGAGTGAGACCGCGCGCATGGCGGCGGTCGGTGGTCGGCCGCCGCCATGCGTTTCCCCTCCGCCGTCGTTCTTACTACTTGTAGAGCAGCTGCGGCAGCCACAGGCCGATCTGCGGCCACATGTAGAGCAGGAAGATCGCGAAGATCTGGATGCCCATGAAGGGCAGCATGCCGAGGAAGATCTGGTTCAGCGTCACATGCGGCGGGCTCACGCCCTTGAGGTAGAAGGCCGCCATCGCCACCGGCGGCGACAGGAAGGCGGTCTGCAGGTTCAGCGCCACCAAGAGGCCGAAGAACAGCGGATCGACGCCGAAGTTGTCGAGCAGCGGGATGAAGATCGGCATGAAGATCACGATGATCTCGGTCCACTCGAGCGGCCAGCCGAGCAGGAAGATGATCACCTGGCTCAGCAGCAGGAACTGCACCTTCGTGAGGTTCATGCTCAGCACCCATTCCTCGACCAGCGCCTGGCCGCCGAGCAGCGCGAAGGCGGCCGAGAAGATGGCCGAGCCCACGAACAGCCAGCACACCATCGCCGAGGTCTTGGCGGTGAGGAACACCGACTCCTTGAGCACCGCGAGGTTGAGCCGCCGGTAGGCCGCCGCCAGCAGCATGCCGCCGAGCGCGCCCATGGCCGCGGCCTCGGTGGGCGTGGCCAGGCCCAGCACGATCGAGCCCAGCACCGAGAGGATCAGCAGCACCAGCGGGAAGAAGGAGGCCAGCAGCATCTTGAAGATCTCGAGCCGCGCGAAGCTCAGGAACAGGTAGAACAGCGCCGTGATCGCGCCGAGCACCGAGAAGGTCGCGACCCACCAGGTGGGCGGCGGCCGGGTGCTGGCGCCGGCCGGCGCGGTCTGCGCGGTCTGCGCGACGGCGGGCGCGGGCGCCGCCGGCGGTGCTTCGGCGCCCGGCGGTTCGGCGACGGCGCCGGCCGCGGGCTCCTCGCTCGGCGGTTCCTGCAGCCCGCCCTCGCTCGGCGGCTCCTGCAGGCCACCTTCGGCCGGCGGTTCCTGCAAGCCGCCCGAACTGCTGCCGCTGCCGCTGCTGCTGCCGCGCGACGCACCGATCTCCTCGATGTCGTAGCGCGCCTCGGCCTCGACCGTGGTCACGGCCTGGTAGCTGCCCAGCGCCAGCAGCGCGTAGATGACGGCGGGCAGCGCCACGATGCCGAGCTGCCTGAGCACGTGTGAGAGCGGCACCTCGGCATTGCGCCGGCCCTTGAGCAGGCCCAGCAGCGCATGCGCCGACGGGCTGGCCGCGATCCGCTGCGTCAGCGGCGGCAGCGGCACCACGCGCTCGGCGGCCGACAGCGGCGGTGCCCACTGCGGCTTGAGCTTGGCGATCAGGATCACGTAGACCACGTAGAGGCCGGCCAGCATCAGGCCCGGGAAGAAGGCGCCCGCGTAGAGCTGCACCACCGACACGCCGGCGGTGGCGCCGTAGACGATCAGCAGCACCGAGGGCGGGATCAGGATGCCGAGGCAGCCGCCCGCCGTGATCGCGCCCGCGGCCAGCGGCACGCTGTAGCCGCCGCGCAGCATCGCGGGCAGCGCCAAGAGGCCCATCAGCGTGACCACCGCGCCGACGATGCCGGTGGCGGTCGCGAAGATGGTGCAGGTCACGAGCGTGGCGACCGCGAGCGCGCCCGGCAGCCGCGCGAGCGCGAGGTGCAGGCTCTTGAACAGCGACTCGATCAGGTTGGCGCGCTCGACCAGGTAGCCCATGAAGACGAACAGCGGCACGGCGATCAGCACGTCGTTGGCCATGGTCTTGTAGGCCGACTGCACCATCAGGTCGAGCGTGCGGTGCCAGTCGCGCTCGTAGGCCAGGAAGGTGAAGAGCATGCCCATGCCCATCAGCGTGAAGGCGGTGGGAAAGCCCAGCATGATCGCCACCACGACGAGCGACAGCATCAGCAGGCCCAGGTGGCCGTTGGTGATGGTCTCGGCGCGCAGCAGCATGGTGGCGCCGGCGATCACGACCAGCGCCATGAAGGTGAGGCCGAACCAGAGTTCGCGGCGGATCTTCATCGCGCGCCCTCCCGTGCCTCGTTGGCGACCACCACGCGGTCGAGCGCGGCGATGTCGGCGTCCTTCACGTGCACCATCTCCTTGAGCTTCTCGACGTCGACCTCCTCGACGTCCTGCTCGCGCGAGGGCCAGGCGCCGTCGCGGATGCACTGCACGCAGCGGATGATCTCGACGAAGCCCTGCAGCAGCAGGGTGAAGCCCGCGAGCGGGATGATGAACTTGAACGGGTACAGCGGCAGCGGCTCGGCCGAGAAGGTCTGTTCGCGGATCGCGAGCGCCTCGCTCGCGTAGATCCAGCCGGCCCAGGTCAGCGCGACGATGCCGGGCAGGAAGAAGACGATGTAGAGCACCAGGTCGACCAGCGCCTGCGTGCGCGGCCTGAAGAAGCCATAGAGCACGTCGCCGCGCACGTGGCCGTTCTTCGAGAGCGTGTAGGCCCCGGCGGTCATGAACATGGCGCCGTAGAGCATGATCTGCGCGTCGAGCACCCAGGCATGCGGGCGGTTGAGCACGTAGCGCGAGAACACCTCCCAGCTGATCAGCAGCGTGAGCAGCAGGGCACACCAGGCGAAAGTCTTGCCGATCCACGTCGAGAACCGGTCGACCGCCAACAGGAAGGATTGCATCGGGACGAAACTCCTCGCCGGGCGCTGCGCGCGTCGTGCGCGGCCAGCGTTAGGCGAAATCGGGAATGAGAAGAGGGCACCCGCCTCGGGGTGCCCTCGCGTTCTTTCTCTGGCCGGAAGACCCGTTCAGGTCTTTTTGGCCTGCCGTCCGAAGTAGTGGTTGTAGGCCATCTTGAAATCGACCGAGTAGTCGTTCTGCCACTGGCCCGCGCGCTCGGCGAAGGCGCGCTGCGAATCGAGCACCTTCTTGAACAGCGGGTTCTCGGCCGACTTCTTCGCGATGGTCTTGTCCCACGAGGCGAGCTGCGCGCGCAGCACCGTGTCGGGCGTCTTGTAGAACTTGATGCCGCTCTTCTTGAGCTCCTCGTAGTCCTTGGAGTTGCGGTCGATCGCCTTCCAGCTCATGTCGGCGCTCGCGGCCTGGGTCGCGTACTCGATCACGGCCTTGAGCTCGGGCGGCAGCGCGCGCAGCTTGGGGCCGTTCCACAGCACCTCGAACTGCTCGCCGCACTGGTGGAAGCTCTGCAGCATGCAGTTCTTGGCCACGTCGGGGAAGCCCAGCACGCGGTCGCTCGAGGCGTTGTTGAACTCGGCCGCGTCGATCAGGCCGCGGTCGAGCGCGGGCACGATCTCGCCGCCGGGCAGCGGGTTCACGGCCGCGCCCATGTCGGTGAACACGTCGACCGCGAGGCCCACGGTGCGGAACTTCAGGCCCTTCATGTCCTCGGCCTTGGACACCGGCTTCTTGAACCAGCCCAGCGGCTGCGTGGGCATCGGACCGTAGAGGTACGAGGCGACGTCGAGGTTGAGGCTCTTGTAGATCTCCTCCATCAGCGCCTTGCCGCCGCCGTAGGTGTGCCAGGCCAGGATCATGTTGGCGTCCATGCCGTAGCCCGGGCCCGAACCCCAGAGCGCGAGCGCGGAGTTCTTGCCGTACCAGTAGGCGACCACGCCGTGGCCGCCGTCGAGCGTGCCCTTGGCGACGGCGTCGAGCAGCTGGAAGGCCGGCACCACCGAGCCCGCGGGCAGCACCTCGATCTTGAGGCGGCTGCCGGCCATGTCGTTGACCTTCTTGGCGTAGTCCTGCGCGTACTCGTGGAAGATGTCCTTGGCCGGCCAGGTGCTCTGGAAGCGCAGGGTGGTGGTCTGGGCCATGGCGACCATCGGCGCCGACATGGCGCCCGCGGCCACCGCGGCGCCCTTGAGCAGGCTGCGACGGCGGGTCGGTTTGCTGTCTGTCATGTTGTCTCTCTCCATAGGTCTGACTGGGGAAATCCCAGGCCGCCTCTTGGAGTTATGGTTGACAGGCCAAGCCGCCATCTTTGGCGCGCAAGCAAAACACGACAAACAGGGTTTTCACGAACCGGTGAAAAATTTCACCATCCGACGGCCACCGGGAACCGGTAAAGATGGCCGCCGCTTCGTGGGAACCCTCTTGCCATCGATCGAATTGGAAGGAATGCAGAAGATGACCGAACCCGTGGGTGAAAAAGGCTATGCCGGCGACGTGACGCCCGAACAGGCGGCGCAATGGATGGCCAGCGGCGAGGCCGTGCTGGTCGACGTGCGCACCGATGCCGAGCGCGAGTGGGTCGGCTTCGTGCCGGGCGCGGTGCCGCTGGCGTGGAAGCAATGGCCGGGGATGGCGTTGAACCCCGGCTTCGACGAGGGCGTGCGTGCGGCTGGCGAGGGTGGGAAGAAGGTGGTGCTGTTGTGCCGCAGCGGTGTGCGTTCGATCGCGGCTGCGAAGCGGGCGACTGAGCTGGGGGTGGAGGCTTACAACATCCTCGAGGGGTTCGAGGGGAACCCGGATGAGAGCGGGCACCGGGGGCAGGTCGGTGGGTGGCGCAAGCGGGGGTTGCCCTGGAAGCAGAACTGAGCCGCTAAGGGGACAGCAGATCGGGCCGATGGGCGCGCAGCCAACCCTCGGCACCAGCCAGCAATTGCGCGGCCTGGTCGATGCAGGCCTGGAGCGCGGCATTGGAGATCGGGTCGCCCTCGTAGTCGCTCACGTTGCGTTGCCGGCGCAGCGCATCGAGCACGATGATGTCCGGTTGCGCCACGCCGATCGTCAGCCCCAGGCTCTGGATGGCCGTCTGGTGATGGCCCGGTTGGCTGGTGGCCGTGCGGTAGCCGTTGGCCCACAGGCCCAGCATCGCGCATTGCATGATGCACTTGTAGGCCGCATCGAAGCGGTTGTCGGTGCTGACCTGTGCGACATGCGCGTCGGCCAGGTTGCGACGCGCCGCCTGAAGCAGCTTGGCGATGCCCGCGGCGTCAGGCTGGTGGACCTGCAGCCGCCCGATCGCCTGCAAGTTCTGCAAGCTCATCCGCTCCTCCCTTCACGAGCAGTTTGGGTTTGGCGAGTATGTCGCGTGCGAAGGCATCGCCGGCGCGTGCGCGCCGTGCAAATTCCTCGGTTGTGTAGAGCACCGTGTTCACTTCGCGGCCCAGCGTCGCGTGCAGGGGAAACACCGCCTGCGCGAGCGTCATGAAGTCGACGCTGCCCAGCACGAGCAGATCCACGTCGCTGCCGGGCGATGGCGTGCCGCGCGCGATCGAGCCGAAGACCAGCGCGAACCGGATCTGCGCATCCAGCGGTGCCAGCGCTTCGCGCACGGCAGGCACCACGCCATGTGTCTTGCGAAACATCGCCGCGAGGTCCTCGAACAGGGGATGGCGGGTGTCGGCGTTGTAGCGCACCTGGTTGCCTTGTTCGCTGCGCTTCAGCAGACCGGTGCGCGCCAGCTTGTCCACCTCGCGCGCGAGCGTGCCCGCATGGCTGTCGGTCAGGCGCGCCAGCTCGCGCAGATGGAACGCGGACTGCGGCTGCAGCAGCAGCACCGCCAGCACGCGCTGCCGCGCGGCGGGGAACAGCAGGTCCATCAAGGAAGAATCGTTGCTCATTGGGCGACGATTGTTGCTATTGAGGCGACATTCGGCAAGTCGCCGAGTTCAAAGAAAAAGGCCCGCGGGCAAGCCGCGGGCCTTTTCCTGTGAGGGTCGCGCCGAAGCTCAGTTCAACGGCGGAATCCGCAGCTTCTGCCCCGGATAGATCTTGTCCGGATGCGAAAGCATCGGCTTGTTCGCCTCGAAGATCGCGTTGTACTTGTTGGCGTCGCCGTAGTACTTCTTGGAGATGGCCGACAGCGTGTCGCCCTTGACCACGTCGTGGTACTGCGCGGGCGGTGCCGCGGGCGCGACCAGGTTGTTCTCCACGCTCGTCACGTTGGCCACGTTGCCGGCCGCGAGCGAGGCTTTCTCGCTGGCTTCCTGCGAGGGTGCGTTGCCCGCCAGCGTCACGATGCCGGTGCTCGCGACATAGGTCACGGCGAGGTTCGTGAGGCCGAGGTTCTGCGTCTCGATGTAGGTCTTGATGGCGGCAGCGGCCTTGTCGTTGGCATCGGGTTCGGCCGCCTGGGCCGACGAGCCGCCGAACAGCTTCTCACCCGCTTCCTTGATGAAACTCAACAATCCCATGGTTCTCTCCTTGGTCGGTGGTCGATGGAATTCGCGAATGTAGCGGCGCGCCGGGGTGCCCCTGCGTAGTCCCCGACCGCGACCGACAACACCGCGACAGCAGGAATCGTCACAAAGTCGCAATAATGCCGCGCATGTCCGCAGCCACCGCTCCCTTTCTCGCGATCGACATCGGCAACACGCGCCTCAAGTGGGCGCTCTACGATGCGGCTCGCCCCGGCGCCGCCCTGCTGGCGCAGGGTGCAGAGTTCCTCGATCACATCGAGCGGCTCGCCGACGGCCCCTGGGCCGATCTTCCATCGCCTTCCAGCATGCTCGGCTGCGTCGTCGCCGGCGATGCGCTGCGCCGCCGCGCCGAGGAGCAGGTGGTCGAGCGCTTCGACTGTCCGCCGCGCTGGGTCATGCCCAGCCTTGCCGAGGCCGGCATCGTCAACGGCTACGACCATCCCACGCGCCTCGGCGCCGACCGCTGGGTCGCCATGATCGGCGCGCGCCACCGCATGCTGCGCGAAGGCGCGCCGCGGCCCATGGTGGTGGTGCTGATCGGCACCGCGGTCACGGTCGAGGCCGTCGATGCCGACGGCAAGTTCCTCGGCGGCCTGATCCTGCCGGGCCACGGCATCATGCTGCGCGCGCTCGAGTCGGGCACCGCGGGCCTGCACGTGCCCACCGGCGAGGTGCGCGAATTCCCCACCAACACCAGCGACGCGCTGACCAGCGGCGGCACCTACGCCATCGCCGGCGCGGTCGAGCGCATGGTGCAGCACGTGCGCTCGCACTGCGGCGCCGAGCCGGCCTGCTACATGACCGGCGGCGCGGGCTGGAAGATGGCGCCCGTGATGAACGGCCACTTCGAGCTGGTCGAGAGCCTGATCATGGACGGGCTGCTGGTGATCGCGCAGCAACGCGCCGGCTGAGGCTCGCCGCTCAGGCGCGCAGCAGCTGCGTTGCCGCGTGGATGAGCAGCCCCACGAGCCCGCCCACCAGCGTGCCGTTGACGCGGATGAACTGCAGGTCGCGCCCGATGTTGCGCTCGAGCTCGGCCGTCATCTCCTCGGTGTTCCACTGCGCCACGCGCTCCACGATGTAGCGCCGGATGTCCTCGCGGTAGCGCTCGATCGCGAGCGGCGCCGCGGCCTCGATCTGCTCGTTGATCCAGCGCCGGATCGCCTCGTCGCCCTGCAACCGCTGGCCGAGCGCGGCCGCCATCGACGCGATGCGGCGGCGGATCGTCGAATCGCCGCGGCCGAGGTCCTCGTGCAGCCAGGCCAGCAGCTCGCCCCACAGCCCGTGCAGGTAGTCGCCCAGCGCCGGGTGCGCGATCAGCTCGGCGCGGATGCGCTCGCCGCGCGCGTGGAATTCGGGGTCGTGCTGCAGCCGCACGATGAAGTCGTCGACGAAATGGTCGAAGCGCCGCCGCATCGGATGCGCGGGCTCGGCCGCGAGCTCGGCGATGGTGTGGGCCACGGCCGCCACGATCTTGCGCGTGGCCAGGCGCGCCGCCACCTGGTCGAGGCCCACGAAGCGCAGCGTCTTGATCTCGCGCGCGATCGCCTCCGTGATGTGCGCCTGCACCTCCTCGCCGTCGAGCACGCCCGCGAGCTGCTCGAGCACGCCGTCGAGCAGCGCCTGGTGGCGCCCGCCCGCGGTCAGCGCGCCCAGCGTCTGGCCCATGAGCTGCGACAGGTCGATCTTCTCGAGCCCGGCCGCCGCGGCCTTGCCGATGAAGTCGCGCACGCGCGCGTCGTCGAAGGCCGAGAGCCCGTAGCGCGTGGCGGCCACGCCCCATTCGCCGAGCCGCTCGCCGCTGGCCGGCCGCGCGAGCCACTCGGCCATGCGGCCGGCCGGATCGAACTCGCGCAGCTTCGCGAGCACCTGCGCGGTGCTCAGGAAGTTGTTGCAGATGAAGCCCGCGAGCTTGGCGCCGATGCGGTCCTTGTTGCTCGGGATGATCGCGGTGTGCGGGATCGGCAGCCCCAGCGGATGGCGGAACAGCGCCACCACCGCGAACCAGTCGGCGATGGCGCCGACCATCGCGGCCTCGGCGAAGGCCGCGAGGTAGCCGAACACCGGGTGCCGGTCGTGCAGCACCGTGGCGACCGCATAGAGCGCCGCGGCGGCGCACAGCAGGCCCAGCGCCACGCGCTTCATGCGCCGCAGCGCGTCGTCGCCCTCGGCCGCCGGGGTCGTCAACGCAGCCTGTTCAGCCGATGGCCGGCGAGGACGCCAGGCGGTGCATGAACAGCTCGCAGCGCGCGAGCTGGTCGAGGCTCACGTACTCGTCGGGCTGGTGCGCCTGCTCGATGCTGCCGGGGCCGCACACCACGGTGGGGATGCCGGCGTTCTTGAACAGGCCCGCCTCGGTGCCGAAGGCCACCAGCGTGGTGCGCTCCTCGCCCGCCAGGCGCTGCGCCAGCTTGGTGATGGCGTCGTTGGCGCTGCCGAGGAAGCTCGGGATCTCGCAGATGGTGTCGAAGCTGAAGCCGGCGTCGGGCGCGACCTTCTTCATCGCCGGCTCGAGCGAGCCCGCATAGGCCAGCACCTCCTGCTGCATGCGCTTCGCGTCGGCCGTCGGCAGGTCGCGGAACTCGTAGCGGAACTCGGCGTCGCGCGGCACCACGTTGTCGGCGATGCCGCCGTGGAACTGGCCCACGCTGGCGGTGCTGAAGGGCACGTCGAAGCCCTCGTAGCGCGGCTCGTCGCGCTCGAAGCCCTCGGCCATGTCGCGCACCTTGCCGATCACGCGCGCGGCCATCTCGATGGCGTTGACCGACTTCGGCGTGAGCGAGGAGTGCGCCTCCTTGCCGCGCACGCAGCACTTGTAGCGGTACACGCCCTTGTGGGCGATGGCCGGCACCATGCTCGTGGGTTCGCCCACGATGCAGGCCAGCGGCTTGATGCCCGCGTCGCGCATGTCGGCGATCAGCTCCTTCACGCCGAAGCAGCCGATCTCCTCCTCGTAGCTGAAGGCGAAGTGCACTGCGAAGGGGGCCTCGCTCTCGAGGAAGCGGTGCGCATTGGCCAGCGCCACCGCGATGAAGCTCTTCATGTCGGCCGAGCCGCGGCCGTACAGGCGCCCGTCGCGCACCGTGGCCGAGAGCGGGTCGACGCTCCAGTCCTGGCCGTCCCAGGGCACCGTGTCGGTGTGGCCCGAGACGATCACGCCGGCCGGCTTGCCTTCGCCCAGCGTGGCGAACAGGTTGGCCTTGGTGCGTTCGGCGTTGTAGGTGATGCGGCTCTTCACGCCGAGGGCGGCGAGATGGGCCTGCGCGAAGTCGATCAGCTGGAGGTTGCTGTTGGCGCTGATGGTGTTCATGCGCACCAGGGCCTGGGCCAGCGCGAGGCTTTGGGGGGAAAGCGTGTGGGACATGCAACACATTCTCCCGGAACTCGGCGCGGCGCGTGCACGGCGGTCGAGGTCGTCACACGAAGCGGATACCCTGCGCCTTCCTTTTGGACGGAGAAACAGGATCATGCGCACTGTTCGGATCGTTTTCAACGCCACGGCCCTCGCCACCGCCACCCTGGTCCTCGCGGCCTGCGGCACCACCGGTTCCGGCGGTCCGGGCAAGCTGCTCACGCTCGACGGCAAGCCGCCGCTGGTCATCGCGCACCGCGGCGCCTCGGGCTACCTGCCCGAGCAGACGCTCGAGGCCTATGCGCGCGCCATCGAACTGGGCGCCGACGTGATCGAGATGGACCTGGTGTCGACCAAGGACGGCGTGCTGATCGCGCGCCACGATCCCAACCTCGCGATCAGCACCGACGTGGCCAGGCACCCGCGCTTCGCCGCGCGCAAGAAGACCATCAAGGTCGACGGCGAGACCCAGACCGGCTGGTTCAGCAACGACTTCACGCTGGCCGAGATCAAGACCCTGGGCGGCATCTCGACCGACGCCGAGCGGCCGCAGGAGTTCAACGGCAAGTTCAAGGTCGTGACCTTCCAGGAGATCATCGATTTCGCGAAGGCCAAGTCGAAGGAGACCGGCCGCACCATCGCGATCTATCCCGAGACCAAGAACCCGACCTACTTCCGCGACCTCGGGATGCCGATGGAGGACAAGGTCATCGCCGCGATCAACGCGGCCGGCTGGAACAGCAAGACCGCGCCGATCTACGTGCAGTCCTTCGAGCCCGGCAGCCTCAAGTACATGAAGAGCAAGGGCCTGAACACGAAGATCATCCAGCTGATCGACGGCGACGGCATCGACCTCAAGACCGGCGCCATGACCTATGCCGTGCCGGTGGACCGCCCCTACGAATGGACCAAGGCCGGCGACAAGCGCAACTTCGACGTCATGGTCACGCCCGCGGGCCTGGCCGAGATCAAGACCTATGCCGACGGCATCGGGCCGTGGAAGCGCTACATCGTGAGCATCAAGGGCATCATCGGCCCCGACGGCAAGCCGGTCGACGTCAACAAGGACGGCAAGGTCAACGATGCCGACGCCACCTCGATGGCGCCGACCACGCTGATCGCCGACGCCCACAAGGCCGGCCTGTTCGTGCACCCCTTCACCTTTCGCGACGAGTCGCGCCGCCTCGCCTCCGACTACGACAAGGACGGCAGGAACGAGTACCGCCTCTACTACCAGCTCGGCGTGGACGGCGTGTTCACCGACTTCACCGACACCGCGCTGGCCGCGCGCGCCGACTACCTGAAGAGCATCGGCCGCTGAGGTCGTTCAAAAAGCGGTCGGATGGCCGCCGCTGTCGGTCTCCGACACCTTGAGGCGCGCGAGTTCGTCGCGCAGCCAGCCGCCCGCCTGGCCCAGCGGACGCGCCTTGTTCCACAGCAGGTCGACGCCCAGCAGCCAGTCGGTGTGCGGGTAGGCCTCGAGCTGCAGCTCGACCAGCTCGCCCGCGGCCAGTTCGCGCCGCACCAGCAGGCGCGGCAGCGTGGCCCAGCCCAGGCCCGCGTGCGTCATCTCGAGCAGCGCGAGGTAGCTCTCGGCGCGCCAGCAGCGCGTGGCATCGAGGTACTCGGTGGTGGGCAGCCGCTCGCTGTGCGCGCTGAAGGCGAGCCGGCGGTGCCGGTGCAGCTCGCCGAAGCTCACCGTGGGCAGGGCCGCGAGCGGATGCGTGCACGCCGCGACGTGCGCCATCACCAGCTTGCCCATCTGCACGAACGCCAGCTCGCGCGCATAGCCGGGCTGCGCGAAGCCGATGCCCAGCTGCGCCTCGCCCTGGCGCACCAGCACGCTGACGTCGCCGTGCAGCGGATGCCGCACCTCGAGGTCGACGTGCGGGAAGCGCTCGGCGAAGGCCGAGAACACCGGCATCAGCACGTTGTAGGGAATCTCGATCGCCAGCGTGAGGCTGGCCTCGACCGCGTCGGCGAGGCTTTGCGCATGGCCCTCGAGCGCGAGGCAGCGGTCGAGCACGCCATGGGCCTCGCGCAGCAGGCGGCGGCCGGCCTCGGTCAGCGCGGGGATCTTGGTCGCGCGGTCGAACAGCGCCACGCCGAGGTCGACCTCGAGGTTGCCGATGGCCGCGCTCACGGTCGACTGGGTCTTGCCGAGCTGGCGTGCCGCCGCCGAAAAGGAGCCGGCGCGCGCCACGGCGGCCAAGGTCTCGAGCTGGTCCAGCGAATAGCGCACGGTCCGTCTTCCATCGAAAAAAACGATCGATATTAACTTTGACCCATGACGGAGGAAATCGATCATCCGATCGCGACTCGACCCACAACGCCAACGCGGAGACTTTTCGATGACCCCTTCTTCCGGCGTCCACCCCGTGGACGAAGTGCTGCCCCCGCAGCAGATGGCCAGCTACGGCCTGCAGCACGTGCTGGTGCTCTACGCGGGCGCGGTGGCGGTGCCGCTGATCCTGGGCGGTGCGCTCGGCCTCACGCCCGCGCAGGTCGTGACCCTGATCAACGCCAACCTGCTGACCTCGGGCATCGCCACCCTGATCCAGACCCTGGGCTGCTGGAAGTTCGGCGCGCGGCTGCCGCTGGTGCAGGCCTGCTCGTTCATCGCGCTGGCGCCGATGATCATGATCGGCAAGGAATACGGCCTGCCGCACGTGTTCGGTGCCGTCATCGCGGGCGGCGCGATCACGGTGCTGCTGGCACCGACCATCAGCCGGCTGCTGCGCTTCTTCCCGCCGGTGGTGATCGGCAGCCTGATCACCGTGATCGGCATCTCGCTGATGCCGGCCGCCGCGATCTGGCTCGGCGGCGGCAACCCCGACGCGCCGGACTTCGGCAGCGCGCCGAACCTGCTGCTGGGCCTCGCCACCGTCGCCATCACGCTGGGCATCTATGCGCGCTTCGGTGGTTTCGTCGGCAACCTCGCGGTGCTGCTCGGGCTGGTGGCGGGCACGGCGATTGCTGCGGTTTTCGGGCTCACCGATTTCGCGCAGGTGGGCCACGCGGCATGGTTCGAATTCAGCGCGCCCTTCGCCTTCGGCCTGCCCGCGTTCGGGCTGGCACCGATCCTGATCATGACGCTCGCGATGATGGTCATCATGGCCGAGACCACCGGCAACTGCCTGGCCATCGGCCAGATCGTCGGCCGCCCCGCGACGCCGGCCACGCTCGGCAACGCCTTCCGCGCCGACGGGCTGTCGACCATGATCGGCGGCGTCTTCAACAGCTTTCCGTACAACGCCTTCACGCAGAACACCGGGCTGATCGCGCTGTCGGGCATCAAGAGCCGCTACGTGGTGGCCTCGGCCGGCGCGATCATGGTGCTGATGGGCCTGTTTCCCAAGCTCGGTGCCCTGATCGCCTCGGTGCCGCGGCCGGTGCTCGGCGGCTGCGCGATCGTGATGTTCGGCATGACCACGGTGGCGGGCATCCAGGAACTCTCGCGCGTGCGCTTCGAGGGCACGCGCAATGCGATCGTGGTGGCGGTGTCGGTCAGCGTGGGCGTGCTGCCGATGTCGTTCCCGGCGCTGTTCGCGCAGGCCGCCGGGCCGCTCAAGCTGGTGCTCGAGAGCGGCATCTTCCTGGCCGCGATCACGGCGGTGCTGCTGAACCTGCTGCTCAACCGCGGTGCCGCCGGGCAGGAAGCGCCGGCGGCCGCGACGCACTGATCCCAGACCTTCACAATGAATTCGACCGACATGAACACAGCTCCCTCCCTGTCCCCACGCGACCTCGAACTGCTGCGCATGACGATCGCGCTGTCCGAGGAATCGAAGGCCCGCGGTCGTCATCCCTTCGCCGCGCTGGTGGCGAACGAGCATGGCGAGGTCGTCGTCACGGCCGGCAACAACTCGATGCCGCCCGAGGGCGATCCCACGCAGCATGCCGAGCTGGTCGCGGCCGCGCAGGCGGCGCGGCTGCTCACGCCCGAGCAACTCGCGCGCTGCACGCTCTACACCAGCGCCGAGCCCTGCTGCATGTGCGCCGGCGCGATCTACTGGACCAACATCGGCCGCGTGGTCTATGCGCTGTCGGAGCACGCACTGCTCGGCCTCACGGGCGACCATCCGGAAAACCCGACCTTTTCGCTGCCCTGCCGCGAAGTCTTCGTGCGCGGCCAGCGGCAGGTGGAGGTCGTCGGACCGGTGCTCGAGGACGAGGCGGCCGCGCCGCACCGCGGCTTCTGGACCCACACCCCATGAAGCCCTTGGGTCGGGTGTTTTCCGACGTGCCCGGAAATGCCTTAGTGGATAGACTGGCGTTTTGAGAGCAAGCCATGAAACTCATCGATTCGCTCGTCACGCAGGCGGCCGGCATCGCCGCCGTCCGACGTGACCTCCACGCCCACCCCGAACTCTGCTTCGAAGAAGTCCGCACCGCCGACGTGGTCGCGGGCAAGCTCACCGAATGGGGCATCCCGATCCACCGCGGCCTCGGCACGACCGGCGTGGTGGGCATCGTCAAGAACGGCACCAGCAACCGCGCGGTCGGCCTGCGTGCCGACATGGATGCGCTGCCGGTCACCGAGCTCAACACCTTCGCGCATGCGAGCAAGCACCACGGCAAGATGCACGCCTGCGGCCACGACGGCCACACGGCGATGCTGCTTGCCGCGGCGCAGCATCTGGCCAAGAACCGCAACTTCGACGGCACCGTCTACCTGATCTTCCAGCCGGCCGAGGAGGGCGGCGGCGGCGCGCGCGAGATGATCAAGGAGGGGCTGTTCGAGCAGTTCCCGATGGACGCCGTGTTCGGCATGCACAACTGGCCCGGCATGAAGGCCGGCCAGTTCGCGGTGAGCCCGGGCCCGGTGATGGCCTCGGGCAACAAGTTCTACGTCAACGTGGTGGGCAAGGGCGGCCATGCGGCGCTGCCGCAGACCGGCATCGACCCGGTGCCGATCGCCTGCGAGATCGTGCAGGCCTTCCAGACCATCCTCACGCGCAAGATGAAGCCGACCGATTCGGCCGTGATCTCGGTCACCACCATCCATGCCGGCGAAACCAACAACGTGATCCCCGACAACTGCGAGCTGTCGGGCACGGTGCGCACCTTCTCGCTCGAGGTGCTCGACATGATCGAGGCGCGCATGAAGCAGATCTGCGACCACATCTGCGCGGCGCACGACGCCACCTGCGAGTTCCGCTTCGAGCGCTACTACCCGCCCACCATCAACACCGAGGCCGAGGCCGACTTCGCGCGCCGCGTGATGGGCGGCATCGTCGGCCCCGAGAACGTGCTCAAGCAGGAAGCCGCCATGACCTCGGAAGACTTCGCCTTCATGCTGGAGGCCAAGCCCGGCGCCTATGCCTTCATCGGCAACGGCGACGGCGCGCACCGCGACGTGCACCACGGCGAGGGCCCGTGCACGCTGCACAACGCCAGCTACGACTTCAACGACGACCTGATCCCGCTGGGCGCCACCTGCTGGGTGCAGATCGCCGAGCAGTACCTCGCCACCGGCGCCGCTCGGAAATGATCGGCATCGGCGAGGCTTTCGCGCCGCGCTATGCGCAGGCGCGCCAGAAATTCCTGCAGGCCTGCCTGAGCGCAGGCCTGACCGTGGAACCCCACCTGCTGCCGATGCGCGGGCGCGACGGCGAGGAACTCTCGTGCGACGTGGCCTTCGACGGCGCGCCCGATGCCGACCGGCTGCTGATCCTCAGCAGCGGCTGCCACGGCGTGGAGGGCCACTGCGGCAGCGGCGTGCAGGTGTTCGCGCTGCACGACGCCGAGTGGCGCGAGAAGGCGCGCTCGGCCGGCGTGGCGGTGCTCTACGTGCATGCGCTCAATCCGCACGGCTTCTCGTTCGGCCGCCGCGTGACGCAGGAGAACGTCGACCTGAACCGCAACTTCGTCGACTTCACGCAGCCGCTGCCGGTCAATGCCGCCTATGCCGAGCTGCATGCGCTGCTCGTGCCCGACACCTGGCCGCCCACGGCCGAGAACCAGGCCGCGGTCAATGCCTGGATCGAGAAGAACGGCATCGGTGCCTACCAGACCGCGGTGAGCGGCGGCCAGTACCAGTTCGAGGACGGCCTGTTCTTCGGCGGCAAGGCGCCGACCTGGAGCCACCGGATGATCCGCGCCGTGCTGCGCCGCCACACGCGGCGCACGCGCCGGCTGGCCTGGATCGACCTGCACACCGGCCTGGGCCCGAACGGCATCGGCGAGCGCATCTTCGCCTGCCGCGACGACAAGAGCGCCTACGAGCGCGCCAACGCCTGGTGGGGCAACGGCGCCGGCCAGGCCGACGCGGCGCCGGTCACCTCGATCTACGACGGCTCCTCGACCTCGGCGCTGCTGCGCGGCCTGATGTGGGATGCCGTCTACGACGAATGCCCGCAGGCCGAGTACACCGGCATCGCGATGGAGTACGGCACGGTGCCGGTGCTCGACGTGCTGACCGCGCTGCGCGGCGACCACTGGCTGCACCGCCATCCCGAGGCGCCGGCCGACCTGTCGGACGCGATCCGCCGGCGCACGCTCGAGGCCTTCTACACCGACACCGATGCCTGGCGCGGCCAGATCGTGAGCCAGGCGCGGCAGGCCATGTTCCAGGCCGCCGACGGGCTCAGCGGGCGCTGAGCCGCTCGAACCGGGCGGACCCGCTTCAGGTCCGCACCTTGCCGTCGCCCGTGAGCATCGAGAGCTCGACGAACTTCGAGCCCACGTGGTTCTTCGCCGAGAACGAGACCTCGAAGCCGCCGAGCTGCAGCCGGTCGATGCTCTCGAGGCCGGTGATCAGCCCCTCGCGCGACAGCTTGCCGGGCGCCTTGCGCAGGCCCTCGACCAGCACCTTGGCCGCGAGATAGCCCTCGAGGCTCGAGAAATTGGCGCTGGCGCCGTTGCCGGCCTTGCGCACCGCCTCGGTGAACTCGCGCGCGATCGCGTTGGCCTGGCTGTAGGGCGAGGGCACGACCTGGGTCACGAGCACGCCCGCGGCCTCCTTGCCGAGCTCGTCCGACAGCGCCTGGGTGCCGACGAACGAGAGGTTGAAGAAGGTGCCGCCGAAGCCGGCCTTGCGCGCCTCGCGGATGAAGGCCGCGCAGGCCTTGTAGGCGCCGACCTGGACCACCGCGTCGGGCCGCGCCGCCAGCAACGTCTTCACGGCCGGCGCCACCTCGGCCGAGTTGCGCTCCACCGTGGCCTGCGCGATCGGCTTGAGCTGCTGCTCGGCCAGCGCCAGCGTCACGCCGTCGAGGCCGGCCTTGCCGTAGGCGTCGTTCTGGTGGAACACCGCGATCTTCTTCAGGCCCAGGTGGGTGAGCTGCCTGACCATCAGCGCGGTCTCGTCGTTGTACGAGGCGCGCAGGTGGAACACGTTCTTGTGGAAGGGCTCGCGCAGCGCCATCGCGCCGGTGAAGGGCGCCACGAACGGCACCTTGTCCTTCACCGCCAGCGGCAGCGCCGCCAGGCTGGTGGGCGTGCCGATGTAGCCGAACAGCGCGAACACGTCCTCGTCGATCAGCTTCTGCGTGTTGGCGGCGCAGCGCTCGGGCTCGTAGCCGTCGTCGAGCGTCTTGATCTGCACCGCGCGGCGGCCGGACTGGGCGTTGTAGGCGTCCAGGAACACCTTGGCGCCCTGGTGGAACTGGATGCCCAGTTGCGCCGCCGGGCCGGTGAACGGCGCCGACTGGCCGAGCACGATCGGGCCGTCGCCCTGGGCCCGGGCGACGGCGGCGAAACCGCCGAGCGCGGCGGCACCGGCCGCCATCGAGAAATGCCTGCGATTCATCATTGCGAAAACCCCCTCCTGCCATACGTCATGCGCCGAACCCGCCGCATGCCCTGAAAACGCCAAAAACTTTAGACTCGCCCGATGGCCCACGCCTCGAACGACACCCCCCACGAATCCCCGCCCGCCGACACCGCCACGGTGCTCGGCGCCTGCCCCCACGATTGCCCGGACACCTGCGCGCTCGTCACCACCGTCAAGGACGGGGTGGCGGTCAAGCTGCAGGGAAATCCGGCCCATTCGCACACGGGCGGCGTGCTGTGCACCAAGGTGTCCCGCTACATCGAACGCAACGACCATGCCGAACGGCTGGTCCAGCCGCTCAAGCGCGTCGGCCCCAAGGGCAGCGGCCGCTTCGAGCCGGTGAGCTGGGAGGCCGCGCTCGACGGCATCGCCGCGCATCTTCGGTCATTGCGCGCCGATCCCGAGGCCATTCTCCCCTACAGCTATGCGGGAACCATGGGCCTGGTGCAGGGCGAATCGATGGACCGGCGCTTCTTCCACAAGCTCGGCGCCAGCCTGCTCGACCGCACCATCTGCTCGATGGCCGGCGGCGAGGCCATGGTCCACACGCTGGGCGGCAAGGTCGGCATGCGCATCGAGTTCTTCGCCGAGGCGAAGCTGATCCTGATCTGGGGCAGCAACTCGATCGCGAGCAACCTGCACTTCTGGCGCCATGCCCAGGCGGCCCGGCGCGCCGGTGCGCGGCTGGTGTGCATCGACCCGCGCCGCACCGAGACCGCCGACAAGTGCGACGAGCACATCGCGCTGCTGCCGGGCACGGATGCCGCGCTGGCATTGGCGCTGATGCACGAGCTGATCGTGCACGACTGGCTCGACCACGACTACATCGCGAACCACACGCTGGGCTGGGAGCAACTGCGCGAGCGCGCGCTGCAATGGCCGCCCGCGCGCGCGGCACGCGTGTGCGGCGTGCCCGAGGAACAGATCGTGGCGCTGGCCCGGGCCTATGGCACCACGAAGCCGGCCGCGATCCGCCTGAACTACGGCATGCAGCGCGTGCGCGGCGGCGGCAACGCGGCGCGCGCGGTCGCCTGCCTGCCGGCGCTGGTGGGCGCCTGGCGCGACCGCGCGGGCGGGCTGCTGCTGAGCAGTTCGGGCCATTACCCGGTCGACCGCGCCGCGCTGCAGCGGGCCGACCTGCTGGCCGGCCGCCGGCCGCGCACCATCAACATGAGCACCATCGGCGACGCGCTGCTCGACACCGCGAAGCCGGTCAAGGCGATCGTGGTCTACAACAGCAACCCGGTGGCGGTGGCGCCCGAATCGGCCAAGGTAGCGGCGGGCTTCGCGCGCGAGGACCTGTTCACCGTGGTGCTCGAGCAGTTCCGCACCGACACCGCCGACTACGCCGACTATTTGCTGCCGGCCACCACGCAGCTCGAGCACTGGGACATCCACTGCAGCTACGGCCACACCGACGTGCTGCTGAACCGCCCGGCCGTGGCGCCGCGCGGCGAGGCGCGCAGCAATGCCTGGGTGTTCCGCGAGCTGGCGCGCCGCCTGGGCTTCGACGAGCCCTGCTTCGCCGAGAGCGACGAGTCGCTGTGCCGCACCGCCTTCGCCGAGGGGAGCATCGACTTCGCGCAGCTGCTGGCGCAGGGCTTCACCAGCGTGAAGCTGGCCGAGGCGCCGTTCGCCGAGGGCCGCTTCCCCACGCCCTCGGGCCGCTGCGAGTTCTACAGCGCGCGCCTGGCGGCCATGGGCATGGACGGCCTGCCCGACCATGTGCCCAACTGGGAGCCGGCGGGCAGCTCCACCGAATTCCCGCTCGCGATGATTTCGCCGCCGGCGCGCAACTTCCTCAACTCCACCTTCGTCAACGTGACCAGCCTGCGCGCGATCGAGGTCGAGCCGCTGCTCGAGATCCATGCCGACGACGCGGCCGTGCGCGGCATCGAGGACGGCGCGCTGGTGCGCGTGTTCAACGGCCGCGGCGAGCACCGCTGCCGCGCCGAGGTCTCGCGCCGCGCGCGCCCCGGCGTGGTCAACGGCATGGGCATCTGGTGGCGCAAGCTCGGCATGGACGGCACCAACGTCAACCAGCTCACGAGCCAGCGCCTGACCGACATCGGCCGCGGCCCGACCTTCTACGACTGCCTGGTCGAGGTCGAGCGCGTGGCCGGCGCGCAGGCGGCGACGGCGTGAAGGCCGCTTCCGTCGCGGTGCTGGCCGGCGCGCTGCTGCTCGGCGGCTGCGCCGACCTGCGCTACTACTGGCAGTCGGCCAGCGGCCACATCGGCATCATGCGCGCCGCCAAGCCGGTGCCCGACTGGCTGGCCGATCCCGCGGTGCCCGCGGCGCTCAAGGCCAAGCTCGAGCTCACGCAGCGCATCCGCCGCTTCGCGAGCGACGAGCTGGGCCTGCCCGACAACCCCAGCTACACCGCCTACGCCGACCTGCACCGCGCCGCCGCGGTGTGGAACGTGGTGGCCGCGCCGCCGTATTCGCTCACGCTCAAGAGCTGGTGCTTCCCCGTGGCGGGCTGCGTGGGTTATCGCGGCTACTACAGCGAGGAGGCGGCCAAGGCCGAGGCCGAGGCGCAGCAGCGGCAGGACCTCGAGGTCTCGGTCTACCCGGTGCCCGCCTACTCCACGCTGGGCTGGATGAACTGGGCCGGCGGCGATCCGCTGCTGTCGACCTTCATCGGCTACCCCGAGGGCGAGCTCGCGCGGCTGGTGTTCCACGAGCTCGCGCACCAGGTGCTCTACGTGGCGGGCGACACGGTGTTCAACGAGTCCTATGCGACGGCGGTCGAGCGCATCGGCGGCGCGCTGTGGCTGCAGCGCGAGGCCGGCGAGCCGGCGCGCCGCGAGTACGCGCAGTTCGATGCCCAGCGCCAGCAGTTCCGCGCGCTCGCGCTCGACACCCGGCGCGCGCTCACGCGCGTCTACGAATCGCCCGAGGCCAAGGCCCAGGACTGGAAGGCCGTGGCCGCGATGAAGCAGGCCGCGATGGACGACTTCCGGGCCCGCTACGCGGCGCTGCGCGAGGGCTGGGCCGGCCCGCGCCAGCATGCCTACGACGGCTGGGTGGCGCGCGCCAACAACGCGGCCTTCGGCGCGCAGGGCGCCTACGACGACCTGGTGCCGAGTTTCGAGGCGCTGTTCGAACGCGAGGGCAGGAGCTGGCCGCGCTTTTACACTGAGGTCCGCCGCATCGGCCGGTTGCCGACCATGGAGGAGCGCCGCCAGGCGCTCGCCACGGCCAGCGGCATCCTGCAGACGCGGCGCGGCCGCGGCCACGACAACAACGGAGAACACGACGGTGCCTGACATCCATATCGAACGCCAACACACCCTGGGCATCGCCCGCGCACGCCAGGTGGCACGCAAGTGGGTGCGGCAGGCCGAGCAGGAGTTCGGGCTCGATTGCGTCTACACCGAGGGCGAGGAGCGCGACGTGGCGACCTTCACGCGCGCCGGCATCGACGGCACGGTCGAGGTGACGGCCCAGACCCTCACCTTCGATGCGACGCTGGGATTCCTCTTCAGCAGCTTCAGCGAAATGATCGAGCAGAAGATCAGCCGCAACCTCGATGCGCTGCTGGGGCCGGCCGAGGGCGGCAACCGCTTCGCCTGAAGCGCGGCCGTTTCAGGCGATGGTGTAGCCGCCGTCCACGGGCAGCGATGCGCCGCTGATCATCGACGCGCCCTCGCTCAGCAGGAAGAGGATCGGCGCGACCACTTCCTCCACGCGCGCGAAGCGCCCGAGCGGGATGCCCGCGATGGCGGCCGCGCTCTTGGCCGGATCGGCCCAGGCCTGCTCGGCCATGGGCGTGAGGGTGACGGTGGGATTGACGCTGTTGACGCGGATGCCGTGCGGCCCGAGCTCGAGGCACAGCGAGCGCGTGATCGCATCGAGCGCGGCCTTCGAGGCGCAGTAGCAGAGGTGGTCGTCGAGCGCGACCAGCGCGGCCTGGCTCGAGACATTGACGATGCTGCCGCGCACGCCGGCCGCGGCCATCGCCTTGCCGCAGCGCGCGGCGACCAGCGCGGCGGCACGCGCGTTGACGGCCATGACGGCATCGAAGCTCCGGGCCTGCAGTTCGAGCGCCGGTTCGAGCAGCGCGATGCCGGCGCAGTTCACGACCAGGTCGAAGGCGGGGAGCTCGGCGAATGCCTGGTCGAGGGCTTGGGAGTCGGCCACGTCGAGCACTCGCGGTGTGCAGCCTGTCTGCGCCGCCAGTTTCTGAAGCGCCTCGGCGTTGCGGCCCACGGCCGTCACGGCGGCGCCCGAGCGCGCGAGCTGCGTAGCCACGGCGTGGCCGATGCCGCTGCTGGCGCCGGTGACCAGGGCTTTGCGGTTCTTGAAATCGAAGGTGAGGGTCATGTCGGGTGGCTCTTGTTCGGGGCGCGTGCACAGGACAGCGGGTACTTCCCTCCGCGAATGTCCCCCGGCCTTCGGCCTCCTCCTTGATTTCGCTGCGGGAAGCACCCGCTGCCCTGTGCACGGGAGGCGTCGTCGTGGTGCAGCCGGTGCTGTCGTCGTGCGTTCATTGGAGCCGGTGCATCGCATCGCGCAATGCGGGGTAGAGGGACTTGTAGATCTCGAAGCGCTCGCGGTAGACGGCCTGCGCCTGGGGCTCGGGCCTTGCGCGTTCCACCAGCGTGACCCAGCCTCGCTCGGCCGTCGCCGCATCGACCAGCCCCGCGCCCAGCGCCGCGAGCATCGCCGCGCCGAGGGCAGCCTCGACCTCTTCCTCGATGGTGAACACGGGGTAGCCGGTGATGTCGGCCACGATCTGCATCCAGAGGTCGGAGTGGGCCGCGCCGCCGACCACGATCAGGCGCGGGTCCAGCGGCTGGCCGCTTTGGCGTCCGGCCTCGATGTTGTGCTGCAGGGCGAAGCTCACCCCCTCGAGCACGGCACGGTAGAGGTGGGCGCGGCCGTGCGCGAGCGAGAGGCCGATGAAGGCGCCCTTGGCCTGCGCGTCCCAGATCGGGCTGCGCTCGCCCATCAGGTAGGGCAGGAACACCAGGCCCTGCGCGCCGGGCGGCACGTCGATGGCCTGACGCTCGATCAGCGCATGCGCGTCCTCGCCGGTGCGCGCGGCCTCGGCCAGCTCGGCCTGGCAGAAGGTCTCGCGGAACCAGGTGACGGCCGCGCCCGCGGCGATGGCGCCACCGAACACGTAGCTGCGATCCGCGCCGCGGTACACGTGCGGCATGCCGATGAGCCGGTGGCGCGCATCCACGCTCGGGCTCACGAAGCCCCAGCACATGCTGGTGCCGATCATCGCGACATGGTCGCCGCTGCCGGTCACGCCCGCGCAGAAGGTGGCCACCGCGGCATCGACACCGCCGCCCATCAGGGGCATGCCTTCGGCGAGGCCGAGCCGCGCGGCCCATTCGGCCTTCAGGCCGCCGACCACGTCGCTCGATTCGACCAGCCGCGGCGGCATCATGCGCGCCGGAATGCCCAGCATGCCGAGCGCCTCGTGGGACCAGCCGCGCCGCGCCGCGTCGTAGACGCCGCCGATGTTGCCGGCCGAGCTGTGGTCGACCGCGAGCTCGCCGGTCAGGCGCCAGTTGACGTAGCTGTTGGGTGGCAGGAACCAGCGCGTCCTGTCCCACACCTCGGGCCGGTGCTCGCGGAGCCACAGCATCTTGGTGTAGCCGTAGTAGCTGTCCACGCCGTTGCCCGTGATCGCCTGCAGCTTCTGGACGTCGACGGTCGCGTTCACCGCATCGACCTGTGCGGTGGCGCGCCGGTCCATCCAGATCAGGCAGGGGTGCAGCGGCTGCATGGCCTCGTCGACCGGGATGCCGGCGCCCCCATAGAGGCTGCTCACGCACATCGCGGCGATGTCGGCGGGCGCGACGCCGCTCTTCGCGACGCAGGCGCGCACGCTCTCGCACACGGCATCGAACCACACGGCGCAGTCCTGCTGCGCCCAGAGCGGCTTCGGCGTCTCGGGCTGGTAGGCCACGCCGGCCCGCGCGCGCACGCGCCCGTCGATGCCGACCAGCAGGCACTTGGTGCTCTGCGTGCCGATGTCGACGCCGATCACGTACTTCATGGGGCGGTCCGCGGCTGCGGCTTGAGCAGCACCTTGATCGAGTCGAGCGAGTTGGCGAGCGCGAAGGCGCGCTCCCATTCGGTCAGCGGGAAGTCGTGCGTGACGATGCCCTTCGAGGTCACGAGCCCGCGCGCCAGCAGGTCGATGGCGATCGGGTAGCAGTAGGGCCCGAGGTGGGCGCCGCGCACGTCGAGCTCCTTGCGGTCGCCGATGATCGACCAGTCGGCGCTGGTCTCCGAACCGAAGACGCTGAACTCGACGAAGCGGCCGAGCTTGCGGATCATCTCGAGGCCCTGCGTCACGCCGATCGGCGCGCCCGTGGTCTCGATGTAGACGTCGCAGCCATAGCCCTCGGTCAGGCCCTTGACGATGGCGTCGGCGTTCTCGGTCTTCGGGTTGATGACGACGTCGGCGCCGTATTGTTTTGCCAGCGCGAGGCGCTCGGGCACGAGGTCGATCACGATCAGCTGCCTGGGCGTCTTGAGCGCCGCCACCTGCGCCATCATCAGGCCGAGCGGGCCGGCGCCCGCGATCACCACCACGTCGTCGAGCTGGATGTCGCCGCGGTTCACGGTATGGATCGCGCACGACAGTGGCTCGATGATGGCCGCGTCCTCGAGCGGGATGCCGTCGGGGATTTTGTGCACGCGCGCGGTCGGCGGCAGCCGCATGTAGTCGGCCATGCCGCCGTCGGCCACGATGCGCTGGAAGCCGAAGATGTTGTGCACCTCGCACATCCAGTACTTGCCCGAGGTGCAGAAGCGGCACTTGCCGCAGGGCACGATCTGCTCGGCGATCACGCGGTCGCCCTTGCTCACGCCGAAGTGCTCGGCCGCGCCTTCGCCGAGTGCCTCGACGTAGCCGAAGAATTCATGGCCCGGGATCACCGGCGCCTTGACCCACGAGGGCTGGCCGTCGCCGCCCCAGAACATCTTCGCGCCCGAGTGGCACTTGCAGTCGGAGGCGCAGATGCCGCAGGCCGCGATCGAGATCAGCAGTTCGTTGGCGCCGATGGCGGGCACCTCGACGGTCTCGAGGCGGTAGTCCTTGGGGCCGTGGCAGACGACGGCCTGCATGGCGAGCCGGGCGATGGCGCCCGTGCTGCCGGACTGGAGCTTTTGATAAGACATGGGTTCCTTGTGAGGAGAGAGGGTTGGGTGTTTCTCCCTCCCCCGCTGGGGGAGGGCCGGGGTGGGGGCACGCAGCCTCCCGAACGAGCGCCGCGTGCCCCCATCCCGGCCTTCCCCCAGAGGGGGAAGGAGCAAGGCAGAAGAGGGAGGGGTCTAGCGCTTCGCTTCCCGGCTGATGAAGATCGCCAGCAGCACGATGCCGCCCTTGATGATCAGTTGCAGGTACGGCGACACGCCGATCATGTTGAGCCCGTTGTTGAGCACGCCCAGCAGCAGCGCGCCGACGAGGGTGCCGACGATCGCGCCGCGGCCGCCGGCGATCGAGGTGCCGCCCATCACCACGGCGGCGATGGCGTCGAGCTCGAAGCCCACGCCCACGCCGGGCTGGCCGCTGGTCACGCGCGAGGCCTGCACGATGCCGGCGACCGCGGCCGTGAAGCCGCTGAGCGCATACACCAGCAGCTTGTAGCGCGCCACCCGCACGCCCGACAGCCGCGTCGCTTCCTCGTTGCCGCCGATGGCGTAGACGTAGCGGCCGAAGGGCGCCATGTTCAGCAGCACGTAGGCCGCGAGGTAGGTGGCGAGCATGAGCAGGATCGGCACCTTGATGCCTGCGAGCGTGCCGCCGCCGAGGAAGGCGAAGGACTCGGGCAGGCCGTCGATCGGGTAGCCGCCGGTGTAGATCAGCGCGATGCCGCGCGCGATGCCCATGGTGGCCAGGGTCACGATGATCGGCGGCATGCGCAGGTAGGCCACGCAGTAGCCGTTGAACAGGCCGATGACCGCGCCCACGGCCAGGCCCAGCGGCACCGCGAGCAGCGGCGGCAGCCCGAACTGCACCATCAGCCCCGAGGCCAATGTTCCCGACAGCGCCACCACCGCGCCCACCGAGAGATCGATGCCGCCGGTGAGGATGGCCGCGGTCATGCCGACCGCGATGATGGCGTTGATCGAGGACTGCAGCGCGATGTTCTGCAGGTTGCCCCAGGACAGGAAGTTGTCGGTCGCGACGATCATGAAGACCGAGATCGCGACCAGCCCGACCAGCGGCAGGAAGGCCGTGGAGCGGCGCAGCTCGGTGAGGAATCCGCCGGCGGGAGCGGGCGGCGCGGGATGGCTGGCGGTGGCGTTCATGGCGAACCCCCCTGTGGTTGCGTGGCGCATGATGTCGCCGGAGTGGATGGAGTCGCCCTCGAGCGTGGCCACGATGGACCCGCCCGAGAACACCGCGACGCGGTCGCACATGCCGACGATCTCGGGCAGCTCGCTCGAGATCATCAGCACCGCCTTGCCCTGGCGCGTGAGCTCGCGCATGAGGGCGTAGATATCGGCCTTGGCGCCGACGTCGATGCCGCGCGTGGGCTCGTCGAAGATCAGCACCTCGCAGGCGTGGCCGAGCCAGCGCGCGATCACCACCTTCTGCTGGTTGCCGCCCGAGAGCGTGGCCACGCGGGTCTCGAGGTCCGGCGCCTTCACGCCCACGCGGCGCGCGAGCTCGGCGGCCTCGCGCTTCTCGGCGCCCTCGCGCACCAGGCCCGCGCGGCGGTGCCGGCCCAGGTTGTTGAGCGTGATGTTGAAGCGGATCGTGAAGTCGGTGATCAGCCCCTGCACCTTGCGGCTCTCGGGCAGGAGGCCGATGCCGTGCGCCAGCGCCTGCGTCGGGTCGTCGAGCCGCACGGGCGCACCGTTGCGCAGCACCGTCTTGCGGTGCGCGCGGTCGGCGCCCATCATGCCGAGCGCGAGCTCGGTGCGGCCCGAGCCGACCAGGCCCGCGAAGCCGAGGATCTCGCCCGCATGCAGTTCGAAGGCATTGACCGGCCCGCCCTTCGCGAGCTGGATCGCGGGCACCTCGAGCAGCTTGCGCGCGCCGGCCGCATGCGGTGCCGGTTGCGGCTTGGGCGGAAAGCTCTGTTCGATGCGCCGGCCCACCATCATCTCGACCAGCGCGTCGATGTCGGTCGCGCCGACCTCCGCATGGCCCGCGTTGGCGCCGTCGCGCAGCACGCTGATGCGGTCGCAGACCTCGAAGATCTCGTCGAGGTGGTGCGAGATGAAGATCATCGCCACGCCCCGGTCGCGCAGCGAACGCATGATGCGGAACAGGTGGTCCGCCTCGTTCGGCGTGAGCGTGGCGGTCGGCTCGTCGAGCACCAGCAGGCGCGCCTTCAGCGACAGCGCCTTGCCGATCTCCACGAACTGCTGCTGCGCCACCGAGAGCCGGCACACCGGCACGCGCAGGTCGATGCGCACGCCGAGCTCGTCGAACAGCTGCCGCGCCGCGCGCCGCATCGCGGCCTTGTCGATCAGGCCGAAGCGCCGCGTGGGGTAGCGGCCCAGGAAGATGTTCTCGGCCGCGTCCAGGTGCGGGATCAGGCTGAACTCCTGGAAGATGATCCCCACGCCCGCCGCGATGGCGTCGGCATAGCCCGCGAAGCGGCGCTCGCTGCCGTCGATGTAGATGCGGCCCTCGTCGGCCTGGTGGATGCCGCAGAGGATCTTCATCAGCGTCGACTTGCCCGCGCCGTTCTCGCCGAGCAGCGCATGCACCTCGCCCTTGCGGATCGAGAGGTCGATGCCCGAGAGCGCCTGCACGCCGGGAAAGCGCTTCGAGACGCCCTCCAGCCGCAGCATCTCGGCGGTGTCGTTCGTGGTCACGGCCAGGGTCCGTCCGCGCCTTACCAGCTGAAGCTCTTCGCGCCTTCGGCGTCGATCAGCTTCACGTCGACCGGCACCGCCGCCGGCACGTTGGCGCCCCACTTCTTCGCGAGCGCGATGCCGATCGCCAGCCGGATCTGGTCGCGCGGGTACTGCGCGGTGGTGGCGATGAACTTCGAGCCCGGCTTCTGCATCGCCTTGATGGCCTCGGGCGCGCCGTCGACGCTGGTGAGCTTCACGTCCTTGCCGCTGGCCTCGATGGCCGCGAGCGCGCCCATCGCGCCGCCGTCGTTGACGCTGAATATGCCCTTCAGGTCCTTGTTGGCCTGCAGGATGTTCTCGGTCACCGTGAGCGCGGTGGCGCGTTCCTGCTTGCCGTTCTGCGTGCTCACCACCTTGATGCCCGGGTACTTGGCGAGCGCCTCGCGACAGCCCTTCACGCGCTCGAGGATCGGCACCACCGGGATGCCGTCGAGGATCGCCACGTCGCCCTTCTCGCCGATGGCCTTGGCCAGGTGCTCGCAGGCCAGCCGGCCCGCGTCGGTGTTCTTCGAGCCGACGAAGGAATCGACCGGGCCCTGTGCGTTGGCATCGACCGCCACCACCACCAGCCCGGCCTTCTTGGCCGAGCGCACCGCCGACTGCACGCCGGTGGAGTCGGTCGGGTTCAAGAGCAGGATGTCGACCTTCTTCTGGATCATGTCCTCCACGTCGCCGATCTGCTTGGCCACGTCGTGGCGCGCGTCGGTCGCGACCACGCTGGCGCCGATGCTCGCGGCCGCTTCCTCGAGTGCCTGCTTCATGGTCACGAAGTAGGGGTTGTTGAGCTCCTGGAAGCTCATGCCGATGCGCAGCGGCTGCTTCGGCGCCTGGGCCTGCGCGGCGGAGGCGGCGCACAGCAGCGCGGCGAGGGTGGCGGTGGCGAGGATGTTCTTCTTCATGGCATGTCTCCTTGGGTGATGACGGTTGAAACGACGCGGGCAAGGCTTCGCCCCGCGCGGTGCCCGGACGGGCCCGCGCCGATGGCGATGCGGGAAACGGGGGGCGGGGCCGCCTACGGCGGACTGGCGCCGCGCAGGTGCGCGGCCTGCGCCGCCTGCATGCGGTGGAAGTTGCGGAACTTGGTCGGCGGCATGCGCTTGTGCAGCAGGAACTGCCGGTTGAAGTTCGACACGTTGTTGAAGCCCACGTCCATGCAGACGTCGAGCACCGGCTTCTCGCTGCTGGTCAGCAGCTCGCAGGCGCGGCTGATGCGCAGCCGGTTCACGTAGCGCACGAAGGACTGGCCGGTGTGCTTGCGGAAGGCGCGCGAGAAGGCGCTCGGGCTCTGGCCCACCAGCTCGGCCAGCATCGGCTCGCGCAGCTCGTCGCCGAGGTTGGCCGCGATGTGGGCCAGCACGTTGTTGATGGCGTGCGACATGAAGGCCTTGGGATCGGGCTTGAAGGCCGGGCTCGCGAGCCGCTGGCGGTCCTGGCTCGCGGCCAGCAGCTCGAGCAGCGACAGCAGCAGGATCACGCGGCGCAGCCCGCGCGCCTCGAGCAGCGCCTCCATGAGCGGCTTGGCGGCCGCCGCGGTCTCGGCCGAGAACAGCAGGCCCGCGCCCGACTCGGCGATCAGCGGCGCGATGCGCGCGAACTCGGGGAAGCTCGCGGCCATGCGCTGCACCAGGCCGGCCGGGAACTGGATCACGATGCCGCGCCGCTCCACGCTCTGGCCCGCGGGCACGTCGCTGATCCAGTTGTGCGGCAGGTCGGGACCCATCATCACGAGGTTGCCGGGCTCGAAGTGGCCGACATGGTCGCCCACGAAGTACACGCCCTGGGTCTCGACGATGAGCTGGATCTCGTACTCCGGATGGAAGTGCCAGCGCACGGTGCGGTAGGGGTAGCCGTGGGCCCAGCAGGCGAACGATTCGTCACCGCGGACTTCGACGATTTCCAGATCGGGTTGCATGGGGCTCGGTTTCCTTGTCTCTGCCGCTGGGCGGTTCTTCGGGATGCGTGACAGCTGGGGCGGACTGTACGAATCGCTCCCGATGCCAACAACCAGAGATGGCGGCTCGAATCGATACTTTTTTGATGCGGGGGCGAGGGCGGGTGGCGTGCATCGCGGCCTGCGCTGCGGCGCAGCAAAGGGCTTTCTCCCCGAGGGAAACGACCCGGGCGGGCCTGGATTGCTGCGGCGCGGAAGGGTGGGCGCGACCGCGCCGTGCCAGCGTCAAGAATTCATAGGTGTTTTCCCGCCCCGAAGCCTCGCAGAACGCTCGCGACGGCGCGCGGCACACTCGCAGGCCATGACGACATCCACCGCTTCCTCCTCCGCTCCCGCCGCCGGCCCGCTCGCCGGCCTCAAGGTCATCGAGCTCGGCCAGCTGATCGCCGGCCCCTTCGCGGCCCGCACGCTGGCCGACTTCGGCGCCGAGGTGATCAAGATCGAGCCGCCCGGCGCGGGCGATCCGCTGCGCAGTTGGCGGCTGATGAAGGACGGCACCTCGGTCTGGTGGCAGGTGCAGTCGCGCAACAAGCGCTCGCTGGCGCTGGACCTGCGCGAGGCCGAGGCGCAGGCCATCGTGCGCCAGCTCGCGGCCGAGGCCGACGTGCTGATCGAGAACTTCCGCCCCGGCGCGATGGAAGGCTGGGGCCTGGGCCCCGAGGCGCTGCTGGCGGCCAATCCCGCGCTCGTGATGCTGCGCATCAGCGGCTATGGCCAGACCGGGCCCTACCGCGACCGGCCGGGCTTCGGCGTGGTGGCCGAGGCCATGGGCGGGCTGCGCCACCTCACGGGCGAGCCGGGCCGGGTGCCGGTGCGCGTGGGCGTGTCGATCGGCGACACGCTGGCCTCGCTGCATGGCGTGGTCGGCGTGCTGATGGCGCTGCAGCACCGCCATGCGACCGTGAGCGCCGAGCATCCGAAGGGCCTGGGCCAGGTGGTCGACGTGGCGCTCTACGAGGCCGTCTTCAACTGCATGGAGAGCCTGCTGCCCGAGTACGGCGCCTTCGGCGCGGTGCGCGAGGCCGCGGGCAGCGCGCTGCCGGGCATCGCGCCGACCAATGCCTACCGCTGCGCCGACGGCGGCTATGCGATCGTCGCGGGCAATGGCGACAGCATCTTCCGCCGGCTCATGGGCTGCATCGGCCGGCCCGATCTGGCGGCCGATCCCGCGCTGGCGAACAACACCGGCCGCGTGGCGCAGGTGGAACTGCTCGACGCCGCCATCGGCGACTGGGCCGCCAGCCGCACCGTCGACGAGGTGCTGGCCGCGCTCGATGCCGCGCACGTGCCGGCCGGGCGCATCTACACCATCGCCGACATCGCGGCCGACCCGCACTACGCGGCGCGCGGCATGCTGCAGCGGCTGCGCATGGACGACGGCAGCGAGCTGTCGGTGCCGGGCTTCGTGCCCAAGCTCTCGCGCACGCCGGCCGCGCACCGGCTGAACGCGCCCGCGCTGGGCGCGGACACCGACGCGGTGCTCGAGGAGATCGGATTGACCGCCGGCCAGATCGCGGCGCTGCGCGAGCGCGGGATCATCGGCGGGGCGTGAGGGAAGCCGGCGCTCAGCCGCGCAGCGACTCGATCAGCGCGATGTATTGTTCCTTGGCCTCGTCGCCGCTCAGGCCCTTGCGCGAGGTCCAGGCGTCCCACTTGGCGCGCGCGACGATGTCGCTGAAGCTGGGCTTCTTGGCCGTGTTGTCGCCCTCGGTCGCCTGCTTGAACAGGCCGTAGATCTTCAGCAGCGTGGGGTTGTCGGGGCGCTCGGCCAGCAGCTTGGAATTGGCCTGGGCGGTCTGGAAGCGTTCGTCGAGGTCGGACATGGCGGGGGGCGGATGTGGGTGGAAAGAACCGGTCATCTTACTGACCCGACAGTCACCCTCGTCCGAGCCCGCGCCGCGTGGAGGGCCTCAGGTCGTGGTCTGCACGTGCAGCCGGCTCGACTTGCAGCGGTGCAGCGCGCGGTAGTGCTCGAGCGGCCTTCCGTTGAGCCCGTAGGCGATCGACTCGATGCGCAGCAGCGGCTCGGGCGCGGGCAGGTTCAGCAGCTCGCAGGTCTGGGCGTCGGGCAGCACGGCGTCGATCCAGCGCTCGGCGCGCACCAGGCGCAGGCCGTACTGGCGGCGCAGCACGTCGTAGAGCGAGCGGTCTTCCAGCCGGATGCGGTGCAGGCCCGGCGCCATGTCGGCCGGCACCACGGTCTCGACCAAGAGGCGCAGCTCGCCGTCCACGCTGCGCAGGCGCTTGAGCGCCACCACCTGCGTGTCCTCGGTCAGGCCGAGCGCGCCGGCCTCGAGGGCGGTGGGCAGGCGCAGTTCCTGGGTCAGGATCTGGGTGCGCACCGAGCGGCCCTTGCGCTCCATCTCGTCGGAGAAGCCCAGCACGGTGGAGACGAAGTCCTCGTCGCGTTCGCGCGCCGCGACGAAGGCGCCGCGGCCCTTGATCTTGTAGATGAGGCCGTTGCGCACCAGGTCGGCCAGCGCCTCGCGCACCACGATGCGCGAGATGCCGTACTGGTCGCCGAGTTCGGCCTCGGACGGCAGCTTGGCGCCGATCGGCAGTTCGCCCTGCAGGATCTGCAGGCGGACGGCGTCGCGAAACTGGGCCCACAGGGGCGATTCGGAATTCCGGTCGAGGGCGGGCGCGGTCAAGGTCGGGCTGTTCACGTGAGGACGGGCTTCGAGGCCATCAATGATGCATCCAAAGGGGAATCCGCTGCCGGGGCGGCGGTCTGCAGGCGCACGCCGTGGCGTTCGCGCAGCGCGGTGGCGCAGGCATGGAGCTCCTCGCGCTGGCGCTGCGCATCCCAGCCCAGGGCCTCGGCCGCGATGCCGGCGATCTCGGCCAGCGCGGCGTCGGTGACCTGGCCGCGGATCGCCAGCAGGGTGCGGCGCACCACCAGGTCCGACAGGTGGATCACGCCGGTCTCGAGGCACAGGTAGCCGATCTCGGCCACCGAGTAGTCGGGGGCATGCCGCAGCGGCACGTCGCCCGAGGCCGCGAGCCGCTGCGCCAGCGGCAGCGCCTTGGCGCCGTAGCGCGCGAACAGCGCCTGGGCGCGGCGGCGGCTCGCGCCGGTGGCCATCAGGCGCTCGAGCAGGCGCTCGGTGGCGGCCGCGTCGGCCGGGAACTCGGCACCGCCGCCGATCGGCAGCATGTCGGTGGAGGCGGTGCGCGCGCGGCCGAGGTGGCGCAGCACCGCGTCGGTGGCCTCCTCGGCCAGCGCGCGGAAGGTGGTCCACTTGCCGCCCACCAGGCAGACGATCGGGATGTCGCGCGTGGCGTTCGGCGGATCGATGGCCACCGAGTGGTCGCGCGAGATCTGGCCCGGCTTGTCGGCATCGGAGCGCGCCAGCGGCCGCACGCCGACATAGGTGTAGACCACGTCGGCCGGGTCGAAGGCGAGGTTCGGGAACACCTCGCGCAGCACCTCGAGCAGGTAGTCGACCTCCTCAGGCTCGGTGGCGATCTGGTCGGGGTCTTCCACCGGGATGTCGGTCGAGCCGACCAGCACGCGGTCGAGGAAGGGATAGACGATGCACACGCGCCCGTCCATCGCCTCGAAGTAGGCCATGCGGCCGTCGAGCGCGTCGCGCAGCGCGGGATGGTCGAGCACCAGGTGCGAGCCCTTGGTGCCCATCACGCGCGGCCCGCTGCCGCCGAGCACCGCGGTGCTGCGGTCCAGCCAGGCGCCGCTGGCGTTGACCACCGTGTCGGCCGTCACGCGCACCAGCTCGCCCGTGATCTCGTCGCGCAGGGTGAGGATGTTGCCGGCGCAGCCCATCACGCGGCAGTGGTTCACGGCGGTGGAGCGCGGCTGGTCGCGGCAGGCATCGGCGATCAGCTCGAGGATCAGCCATTCGGGATGGCTGATCCAGGCGTCGAAGAAGGTCGCGGTCCAGCGGATCGCCGCGCGGAACAGCTGGCGGTCGCGCGGCGGCACGCGGTCGATGCGGTGGCCCGGCATCACGCGCTGGCGCCGGCCCAGCAGGTCGTAGAGACGCAGCCCCAGCGCCACCGCGAGCAGGCCGCGCGTGCGCGGCGAGGCCGGCCGGCCGAGGAAGCGCAGCGCGCTGCCGAGCATGCCGCCGAACAGGCTCGCGAGCGGCACCACCGTCTTCAGCGGCTTCACCAGGTGCGGCGCGTTGCGCAGCAGCAGGTTGCGTTCGCGCGTGGCCTCGGCCACCAGCGAGAAGCTGCCGTTCTCGAGGTAGCGCAGGCCGCCGTGGATCATGCGCGAGGGCGCGCTGCTGGCGCCGGCGCCGAAGTCGCCCTTGTCGACGATCAGGCAGTCCACGCGCTGCAGCGAGAGGTCGCGGAACACGCCCACGCCGTTGATGCCGGCGCCGACGATGACGGTGGAGAAATGGCGTCCGGCGAGCGAGGCGGGACGGGTGAAGGGCAGTTGCCAGGCGCTCATCGTGCGGAATCCGGCATGCGGGTGGTGCCGGTGGTCAGGGTGAAGGCCGGTGCGAGGCTGTCGAGCAGCGCATCGAAGCCGGCCAGGAAATCGGCGCAGGCCGGGATGTCGCCCGCTTCGGGCGCGAGGGTCTCGCAGGGCGCGAGCAGGTGGGCGTTGGCGGGTGCGTCGAGGTCGAGGCCCTGCGAGATGGCGGCATAGAGCGCCGCGCCGCGCGCGCCGGTCTCGTCGTCGCCGCAGCGCGCGACCGGCCGGCCGAGGAAGCCGGCCAGCAGCCGCGCCAGCCGCGCGTCGCGCGCGCCGCCGCCGAGCATCGTGAGCGCTTCGGGCAGCAGGCCGTGGGCCGCGAGCCGGCCCAGGTGGCGCGCATGCAGCGCCACCACCGCGTCGACCACCGCGCGCGCCATGTCGGCGCGGCCATGGTGGCTGCGCAGGCCGACGAAGCCCGCGCTCGCGCCCGGCGGCGCGCTGCCGCCGTTGACGAAGGGCAGGAAGCGCACGCCGTGCGCGCCCAGCGGCGAGCCCATGGCGGCATCGATCACGGCCTGCTCGCTGCCGAAGCCCAGCGCCTCGGCGGCCCAGGCGATGTTGGCCATCGACGAGGGACTGTTCTCCATGTAGAGCCGGCGCTCGGCCGGCCCGAAGTTCACCACCGCGGCCACCGGCGGCTTGGGTGCGCCCGCGGGCGTGGCCGGGCCGATCGCGGCGTTCACGCTCCAGGTGCCGAACACCGCCACCGCATGGCCGCGCGCCTCGGCGCGGATCGCGGTCATCGAGGCCAGCAGGTCGATCGCGCCCATGGCCACCGGCACGCCCGCGGGCAGGCCGCAGGCCGCGGCCTGCGCGGGCAGCAGCCGGCCGTACACCTCGCCGCTGGGCACGATGCGCCCGAGCGTGCGCGGCGACAGGTCCGACAGGCCCGCGGCATCGAAGGCCTGCTGCGACCAGCGGCCGCTGGCCAGCGAGACCAGCCCGGCGGTGCTCGCGTCGCTGAGGTCGGTGGCGGTCTCCCCGGTCAGCAGGAAGCCCAGGTAGTCCTTGGCGAACAGCAGGCGCTGCAGTTCGCCGCGCTGCACCGCGTCGTGGCCGAACAGCTCGGCCGCGATCAGCGTCGGCTGTCCGGGCCAGGGCCCGCAGCCCACGTCGTCGAACAGCGCGGCGCCGTGGCTCCGTGCGAGCTTCAGCGCACGCGCGGTGGCGCGCTGGTCGGTGGAGGCGACCGCGCTGCCGCCGACCAGCCGGCCGGCCGCGTCGAGCGCATAGAGGCCGGCGCCGTGGCCGGTGCAGCCGATGGCGCGCACCGCGGCGGCCAGCGGGCCGAGCTGGCCCGCGATGGCGCCGAGCACGCGGCCCAGCGCCGCATGGATCGCCGCCTCGGCCACCTCGCAACCGCCGCCGGGGCGCCGGTCGTGCGGCAGCGCGGCGCGCGCCAGCGCCACCGTGCGCCCGCTGTCGGCATCGAGCGCGAGCGCCTTCAGGCTGCTCGACCCCATGTCTATACCCAGGTAGATGTTCGTTGTCATGTCATAACAGCTTCGGGCAATTTGGTTCAGATCGCAGTAGCGTTTCCCCTAGTATTCCAGCCAAAACGAGCCGCATACATTCTGACCTGTCATGACAACATGCATGGCACCAAGAGATCCAAAGCCACCCTCCAAGGCGGCCCATCTGCCAGGTCTGAGCAACACGAGGAGACAGAAGTGAGAAGAGATTTCCTGAAGTCCGCGGCGGCCGCCGCAGCCACCACCGGCCTGGGCCTGGCCGGCTCCAGCGCCTTCGCCCAGCAGCCCGCCGCACCGGCCGCCACCGGCCTGCGCGGCAACCCGAACGACGTCTACGTGATGAACGTGATGGTCTCGGGCGTCGAGTACTGGTTTCCGGTCTACGAAATGATGAAACAGCTGGGCCGCACGCTGGGCGTGCGCACCCGCTACACCGGCACGCCCGAGTACGACGTGAACAAGCAGCTCGCGTCCTTCGAGCAGGAACTCGCGCGCAAGCCCGCGGGCATCCTGCTGCACCCGATGAACCCCGACCCGTTCATCGAGCCGATCAACCGCGCGGTGGCGGCGGGCATCCCGGTCGTGACCTTCGCGGCCGACTCGCCGAACTCCAAGCGCGCCTCGTTCATCACCTCCGACAACGACCGCGAGGGCACGCAGGCGGCCGACGCGATCGCCGCCGCGCTCGGCGGCAAGGGCGAGTACGCGGTGCTCGAGAACCCGGGCCAGGACAACCACGACCGCCGCATCGCCGCCTTCGTCAACCGCATGAAGACCAAGCACCCGGGCATGAAGCTCGCGGGCCGCGCGGCCAGCAACCAGGACCCGAGCAAGGCCTACCAGGCGGTGCTGAGCCTGGCGCAGGCCAACCCGAACCTGGGCGCGCTGTTCATGCCCGAGGCCAACTCGGCGCTCGGCGCGGCGCAGGCCAAGATCGAGTCGAAGAAGAACATCCGCGTGATGTGCTGCGACGTCAACGCCAAGATCCTCGACATGATCAAGGCCGGCGACGTGTTCGGCGCCATCAATCCCAACCAGGGCATGCAGGGCTACATGGGGATGATGATGCTGTTCCTGGCCAAGAACCCGCAGCTCATCGACCCGATGAACGACGCCAAGCGCAACGGCACCAACCCGATGTCGGTGCCCTTCCTCGACAACGGCCTGTCGGTGGTGAGCAAGGCCAACGCCGACGACTTCTACTGGGACAAGTACCTGGCGCGCCGCGGCACCAAGGGAATCGGCGAGTGAGCGACGACCCGAAGCCGCTGCTCTCGCTGCGCGGCATCAGCAAGCGCTTCGGCGCTTCGCGCGCGCTCGCGGGCGTGGACTTCTCGCTGCGTGCCGGCGAGATCCACGCCCTGTGCGGCGAGAACGGCGCCGGCAAGTCGACGCTGATGAACATCATCGACGGCATCCACCAGCCCGACGAGGGCACGATCGCGCTCGACGGCCGCGAGGTGCGCATCGACGGCCCGGCCCATGCCATGCGGCTGGGCATCGGCCTGGTGCACCAGGAGATCGCGCTGTGCGGCGACGCCACCGTCGCCGAGAACATCTTCATGCCCGAGATCAACGCGGGCGGCCGCGCCTTCATGGACTACGGCGGCCTCAACGCGCGCGCCGCCAAGGTGCTGCGCCGGCTCGGCCAGGACATCGACCCGGCCGCGCGCGTGGACGAGCTCGGCATCTCGAGCCAGCAGCTGGTGGAGATCGCCAAGGCGCTCACGCTCGACTGCAAGGTGCTGATCCTCGACGAGCCCACGGCCGCACTCACCGAGCTCGAGTCGGCCGCGCTGTTCCGCGTGCTGCACGACCTCAAGGCGCAGGGCATCGGCATCATCTACATCAGCCACCGCATGGCCGAGATCTTCGCCAACTGCGACCGCGCCACCGTGCTGCGCGACGGGCGCAACGTGCACTGCGGCCCGCTCGCGGGCACCACGCCCGACGAGCTGGTGCGCCGCATGGTGGGCCGCGACCTCGGCAACTACTACCCGCCGCGCGCCACGCTGCCCGAGGCGCCCGAGACGCTGCTGCAGGTCGACGACATCGCCGACGGCGAGCGCGTGCAGGGCATCTCCTTCGCGCTCAAGCGCGGCGAGATCCTCGGCATCGCGGGGCTCATGGGCGCCGGGCGCAGCGAACTGGCCGAAACCGTGTGCGGGCTGCGGCCCGCGCGGCGCGGCAGCGTGCGGCTCGGCGGCAAGACGCTCGCGATCCGCAAGTACGCCGACGCGCTGCGCCACGGCATCGCCTACCTCAGCGAGGACCGCAAGGCCGCGGGCGTGTTCCTCGACCTGCCGATCGCGCAGAACGTCTGCGCGATGGCGCTGCGGCGCGTGAGCTCGCGCTTCGGCCTGATGGAACGCGCGGCCGAGCGCAAGCTGGCGCAGGACCTCGGCGCGCAGCTCAACCTCAAGTCCGACGGCGTGGCGATCGAGGTCGCGAGCCTGTCGGGCGGCAACCAGCAGAAGGTGGCGATCGCCAAGCTGCTGGCCACGAAACCGTCGGTGCTGCTGATGGACGAACCCACGCGCGGCGTCGACGTGGGCGCGAAATCCGAGATCCACCACATCCTGCGCGCGCTCGCGAACCAGGGCGTGGGGGTGATCGTGATCTCGTCGGAACTGCCGGAAATCATCGGCCTGTGCGACCGCGCGCTGGTGATCCGCGAAGGCCGGCTGGCCGGCGAGCTCGGCACGGCCGAGATGACGGAAGAGGGCCTGCTGCGGCTGGCCTCGGGACTGCGCGAACAGGAGATGCAGTGAGCTACCAATTCAGAATAGACGGCACCAACCCCGCGAGCACCGCCGGCACCGGCACGGCGGCGGGGGCCAAAGGAGACGCCGTGAACCTTCCTTTCCGACTCGGCAGCATGCGCGAGGCCGGCCTGCTGCTGATCATCGCGGTGCTGTGCGTGGGCATGAGCTTCGCGTCGCCGTACTTCCTCACCTGGGAGAACATCCGCGCGATGCTGCTGTCGTTCTCGATCGAGGGCATCGTGGTGGTCGGCATGACCATCCTGCTGATCGTGGGCGGCATCGACCTCTCGGTGGGCTCGGTGGTGTGCCTCGCGATGGTGATCACCGGCAAGCTGTTCCTCATGGGCGTCGACCCCTGGCTCGCGAGCGCGATGGCGATCGGCGCCAGCGCGATGATCGGCGCCATGATCGGCGGCTGCGTCACGCGCATCGGGCTGAACCACTTCATCGCCTCGCTGGCCTTCATGGTGATCGTGCGCGGCCTGTGCCTGGCCTTCACGCAGGGCACGCCGCAGTCGCTGTTCTCGCTGCCGGCCGAGTTCAAGTTCATCGGCCAGGGCACGCTGTTCGGCATCCCGGCCGTGATCCTGATCTTCGTCGCGATCGTCGCCATCAGCGACTTCGTGCTGCGCCGCGCCACCCTGCTGCGCAAGGTGTTCTACGTCGGCAGCAACGAGAAGGCCGCGCTCTATTCGGGCATCCGCGTGGGCCGCGTGAAGTTCTGGGTCACGGTGCTGTGCTCGGCCTCGGCCGGCCTGGCCGGCGTGATCTATACCGCGCGCTTCGGCGCCGCCACGCCCACCTTCGGCATGGGCATGGAACTCAACGTGATCGCCGCCGCCGTGATCGGCGGCGCCAGCCTCAAGGGCGGCTCGGGCACCGTGCTCGGCGCGGTGCTCGGCCTGGCGCTGCTGTCGGTGGTGACGAGCTCGCTGATCCTGCTCGACGTCTCGCCCTACTGGCAGGACGTGATCAAGGGACTGATCCTGCTCGTGGCCGTGACCATCGACCACCTGCTCAACGTGAGGAAGACCAAGAGATGAAGACGACGACGCTGGGACCGTCGGGCATACGCTGCTCGGCGATCGGCCTGGGAACCTGGGCCATGGGCGGATGGATGTGGGGCGGCGGCGACAACGCGGGCGCGACGCTGGCGATCCAGGCCTCGCTCGACGCGGGCGTGACGCTGATCGACACCGCGCCGGCCTACGGCCTGGGCCGCTCCGAGCGGCTGGTGGGCACCGCCCTCAAGGGCCGGCGCCACGAGGCCGTAATCGCCACCAAGTGCGGGCTGGTGTGGCATACGCAGAAGGGCACGCACTTCTTCGAGGAGGACGGCCACCCCGTCTACCGCTACCTCGGCCGCGATGCGATCGCGTACGAAGTGGAGCAGAGCCTCGCGAACCTGCAGACCGACTACATCGACCTCTACATCACGCACTGGCAGGACGCCACCACGCCGGTGGCCGAGACCATGGGCGCGCTGCTCGACCTGAAGAAGCAGGGCAAGATCCGCGCGATCGGCGTGAGCAACGTCGACGCCGCCACGCTTGCCGAGTACCTGCGCCATGGGCCGGTCGATGCGGCGCAGGAGCGCTACAGCCTGATCGACCGCGAGATCGAGGCCACGCTGGTGCCGCTGTGCAAGGAGCATGGCGTGGCGGTGATGGGTTATTCCTCGCTCGCGCTGGGCCTGCTCGCGGGGCCGATCGATCCCGCGCGCGCCTTCACGGGCGACGACCAGCGCGCGAGCAATCCGCGCTTCAGCGCCGACAACCGCGCGCGGCTCGCGGCCTTCTTCGCCGACCTCGAACCGCTGCGCGCCGCGCTGGGCTGCTCGTTCTCCGAAATGATGATCGCCTGGACGCTGGAGCACGGCGCCGTTTCGCTGTCGCTGTGCGGCGCGCGCAACCGGCAGCAGGCGATCCAGAACGCCGCGGCCGGCTCGGTCGCGCTCGGCGCCGACGCGCTGCTGCAGATCGATACCGCCGCGAAGCGGCACCTGGGCGCGCTCGGCTGAGACGCGTCCCGCCCCCTCGAACCATCTTCCACCTTCAAGGAGTTCTTTCGTATGTCGAAAGGCAAAGAGGTCCGCATCGCCCGCCTGCTGAAGGCCGGCCGCGGCCTGGACATCGCGCTCGATCACGGCGTGTGCAACGAGCCCAGCTTCCTCGACGGGCTCGAGGACATGCCGGGCGTCATCGACCGCCTGGTGGCCGCGGCGCCCGATGCGATCCAGCTCAACTACGGCCAAGCCGACCTGCTGCAGCTGCGCCCGGGCCGTGAGCGGCCGGCGCTCGTGATGCGGCTGGACATGGGCAATCCCTACAACGCCACGCGCCACCGCTCGATGTGGGCCGTGCTGCAGAACGAGCAGGACCCGGTGCTGCCCGCGGTGCAGATGGACGCGGCCTGCGTGGTCGTCAACCTGTTCATGCTGCCCGACGAGCCCGAGCTGTTCCGCCAGTGCGTGCAGAACATCGCGCGCGTGCGCGCCGACTGCGACCGCTACGGCATGCCGCTGATGATCGAGCCGCTGGTGATGCAGGCGCACGGCGCGGGCCGCGGCGGCTACATGGTCGACGGCGACGCCGAGAAGATCGTGACCCTGGTGCGGCTCGCGCGCGAGATGGGCGCCGACATCGTCAAGGCCGACCCGACCAGCGACCCCAAGGACTTCCATCGCGTGGTGCAGGCCGCGCGCTGCCCGGTGCTGGTGCGCGGCGGCGGCCGCGAGGACCTGCAGCAGGTGTTCGCGCGCTCGCGCGTGCTGCTCGACCAGGGCGCGGTGGGCATGGTCTACGGCCGCAACGTCTACCAGCACGCCAACCCGTCCGCGGTGGTGAGCGCGCTGATGGCGATGATCCACGAGGGCGCCAGCGCGGAAGCGGCGTGGGCCCTCTACGAATCGGGCGGCGCGGTGCGAAGCCGATAGCCCGGGTTCGGCGCGGCTTCCGGCGAACAGGTTTTTTCGTCACGGCAGGCGACGCCCGTCGCCCGCCGGGGTGCGCGCTGCGCGCGCATGTCGTGATTCGAGCCAGAGAAGAACGAGTCAGCAGATTCCCCTGCGAACTTCCAACAACACTTGGAGGCAAACGATGAAGATCCGGTATTACCTGATGGCATTGATGGTGCCGTTCGTCACCCTGTTGACGCACGCGGCGATCACCGGGGTCAGTCCGATGACGACCCTCGGCAACATGGCGACCGCGGTGTCCGAGGCCGTCGCCGATCCCCTCCCGCTGCAGGGGCCGGGGCTCGGCAACCTCACCTACACCTCGGAGGAACTGTTCAAGCCGGTGTCGGTGATCACCAGCCCGGCGCATCCGCTCGACCCCGCGCACAGCAGCGCCAACGAGTCGCGCGAGGTGCCCGCCACCTACCCGGGCCGCAAGGACTACGGCATGAACGCCGGCATCATGGTCAACGGCTATTTCCTCACGTCCTTCGCCCCCGACAGCGGCCTCGGCCCGGGCGGCTTCCTGCTGTACGACGTGTCGAACCCGCGCCAGCTCCGGCTCGTCAAGAAGATCTACGAGCCCGAGGGGCGCACCAGCGAGTTTCGCGAAACGCACTCCTTCGGCACCGCGCGGATCGGCGACAAGACCTACGTGGTGCTGCCCAGCATCAACGGCGTGGAGTTCTGGGATTTCACCGACGTCAACGACATCAAGCAGGTGAAGAAGCTGGCGCTGCCGGGTGTCAACGCCGGTGACTACGAGAACGTCGCCTGGCAGCTCTGGTGGCAGGCGCCCTACCTGTACGTGGCTTCGGCGGGCCGGGGCATGTTCATCGTCGATGCCGCCGACCCCGCGAACGCCGTGCTCGCCAACCGCGGCGCCGGCAAGGCCAACCCGGTGTCCACCGGCGAGCTCGGCGGCTTTCGCATCGGCCCGATCTTCACGATGGGCAACCACATGGTGCTGACCGCGATGGAGAGCAACGGCGGCTTCGCGAGCCTCGACATCTCCGATCCGCTCAATCCCAAGGTGCTCGACTCCATCGTGGGCACCACCCCGTTCTACTATGCGACCTGCTTCGACGGCCGGAACCTGCATGTCTCCACCCGCAACAGCGGCGCGAAGATGTACAGCTACGACCTGAGCGACCGCTCGAAATTCGTGGCCGAGGACAACCGCCTGGTCATCGACGAGCAGCTGTACTGCGCCACGCAGGACCACTACGTGATCCAGGGCGCGCAGACGCGCATCCACAAGGTCGACGTGAGCAATCCGCTCAATCACGTGGAGGTGGGCCGCGGCAGCATCCTGCGCGAGGACGATCCGAACTTCTCGCATTCGGACAACGGCCAGGTCGCGATGTTCGGCAACCTCGTGTTCGTGGGCAACGACCACGGCTCGGGCAGCGGATTCGTCGTGCACCAGGTCGACCCCGACACCACCCGGCCCGAGGTCAAGCAGGTCTCCCCCGCCAACGGCGCGAAGCAGCAGGCGCTGACCTCGCGCATCGGCCTGGGCATGACCGACAACATCCGGCCCGAGAGCGTCAACGCCAACACCTTCATCGTGCGGCCCGTGGGTGGCAACACGCTCGCGGGCACCTACAGCGTGCAGCTCGGCATCGTCAACTTCCATCCGACGCAGCCGCTGCAGCCGGGCACCAGCTACGAGGTGTTCCTGCCGGCCAACGGCGTGAAGGACTATGCGGGCAACGCCATCGGCGCCGACTTCAAGTCCACCTTCAACACCGGCAACGCGGCCGAGGTGGGCCTGAGCTACCACTGGGCGCTCAACGGCAAGCTCAGCGACCCGATCTCGAACAACGACGGCACGCCCGCCAGTGGCGACGCCTTCGAGAGCATCGGCCTGAACTTCGCGAACCGCGCGGGCGGCGTGCAGCTCAAGAACGACAGCGTGGCCACCGTGCTGGGCGGCACCGCCTCGCTGAGCTTCTACATGAAGACCACGCAGAACGGCAGCGCCAACGCCTGGACCGCGCCCGGCATCTTCGGGCGCGACCAGTCGGGCGGCGCCGACGACGTGTTCTGGGGCTGGCTCGACAACACCGGCCGGCTCAACCTGTCGGTGGCCAACGCGGCCACCAACAACCCGGGCACGCGCTCGACCTCGCCGGTCAACGACGGCAACTGGCACCACGTGGTGCTCACGCGCGACGCGGGTTCGGGCGCGCAGACCATGTACATCGACGGCGCGAAGACCAGCTCGAGCGGCCTCACCGGCGTGAAGGGCCTCGCGAACAAGTTCCAGTGGCTGGGCCAGATCCAGGGCAATGCCGACTTCTTCAAGGGCACGCTGGCCGACGTGCGGGTGTTCAACCGCGTGCTCGGCGACGCCGAGGTCGCGACCCTGCGCGGCCAGGCGGTCATCGGCGACCCCGGCATCGGCAGCGGGCCCAAGGTGGTCAACGGCACGCTGAACTTCAACCCGTCCACGCTCGGCAGCGGCGGCGCGCAGTTCCGCTGGAACTTCGGCAACGGCACCGTCACGGCCTTCTCGAGCCAGGCCGGCTACAGCTACACCTACACCACGCCCGGCCACTACACCGTGACCCTGACGGTGAAGGACAGCGCGGGCCGCGAGACCTACTACACCTACAACGTGACCATCATCGCGCCCGTCACCGCGAGCGCGCCGCGGCACACCGGCAACATCGCGGGCGACGCGAACCGGGTCTACGCGGTCAATCCCGACAGCGGCACGGTGGCGGCGATCGACGCCCAGAGCCTGGCCAAGCTGTGGGAGGTGTCGGTGGGCAGCGAGGCCAAGACGCTGGCGCTCGGCCCCGACGGCCGGGTCTGGGTCGCGGTGCAGGGCGAGGACAAGCTGGTCGCGCTCAACGCCGCCGACGGCAGCGTCTCGGTCACCGTGCCCTTCGACTACGGCAGCGGTCCCTACGGCGTGGTCTTCACGCCCGACGGCGCCAAGGGCCTGTTGACGCTGGAGAGCAAGTCGCGCCTCGTGAGCTTCAATCCCTCCACCGGCGCGGTCACGGCCACCCTGCCGCTCGACGGCACGGTGCGCGGCATCGCGGTCACGGGCGATGCGCAGGTCGCCTACGTCACGCGCTTCAAGTCGAAGATGACCGGCGGCGAGCTCTACAAGGTCAACCTGGCCTCGATGAGCGCGCTGTCGACCATCGCGCTGCCGGTGGACACCACCACCGTCGACACCGAGGCCGGCGCGCGCGGCGTGGCCAACTACCTGAGCCAGGTCGTGATCTCGCCCGACGGCAAGCGCGCCATCCTGCCCTCGAAGAAGGACAACATCGTGCGCGGCCGCTTCCGCGACGGCCGCGACCTGGTGCACGATCAGACCGTGCGCTCGATCCTGTCGCAGGTCGACCTGCAGTCGGCGGCCCACGTGGCCGGCGAGCAGATCGACTTCGACGACCGCGCACCGGCGCGCGCCGCGCTGTTCTCGCCCGCGGGCGACTACATCTTCGTGGCGCAGATGGAAGGCAACCGGGTCGCGATCGTCGACTCCTACACGCGCTCGGTGCGCGGCGAGATCGACACCAGCAGCGCGCCGCACGGGCTGTTCCTCGACGCCGCGCGCAAGCGCCTGTTCGTCAACAACTTCCTCGCGCGCTCGGTGTCGGTGCACGACGTGGCGGCGGTGCTGGCCTCGGAAAGCAACGCGGCGGTCTTCGTGCGCAACGTGCAGACCGTGGCGACCGAGCCGCTGGCCGCGGCCGCGCTGCGCGGCAAGCAGGTGTTCTACAACGCGGCTGACCGGCGCATGAGCAAGGACAACTACATCTCGTGCGCGAGCTGCCATGCCGATGGCGGCGACGACGGCATGGTGTGGGACTTCACCCAGCGCGGCGAGGGCCTGCGCCGCACCATCAGCCTGCAGGGGCGGCGCGGCACGAGCCATGGCCGGCTGCACTGGAGCGCCAACTTCGACGAGGTGCAGGACTTCGAGAACGACATCCGCAACGAGTTCGGCGGCACCGGCTTCCTGAGCAATGCCGACTACGCGGCCACCTCCAATCCGCTGGGCACGCCCAAGGCCGGACGCAACGCGCAGCTCGACGACCTCGCGGCCTACCTGTCGTCGCTCGACAAGTTCATGCGCAGCCCGGCGCGCACGGCCGACGGCAACCTCAGCGTGGAGGCCGCGCGCGGTCAGACGGTGTTCAACACCGCGCAGTGCGCGACCTGCCACACCGGCGGCACATTCCGCGACGGCCAGCGGCACGACGTGGGCACGATCCAGCTCTCGTCGGGCAAGGGCGGCAACCAGCCGCTGGCGGGCGTGGGCTTCGACACGCCGACGCTGTCGGGCACCTGGAGCGTGACCTCGTTCTTCCACAACGGCCAGGCCGCCTCGCTGCAGGCGGTGCTCGACAGCGGCCACGGCAACGCCAACGGCCTGCCGCCGGCCGACGTGGTGGCGCTGCGCGAGTACGTGCGCTCGCTCGACACCGCGCCGCCGCTGGTCGCGCGCATCCGCTCCGACGCCAGCACCCTGTGCGTGAACATCAAGGGCGTGTCGACCGCCAGCGGCGCCACCGCGGTGCAGTGGCCCTGCGGCAACGACGCCAACGAGAAGTTCACCGTGACCAGCAGCGGCGGCTACGTGCAGTTCGTGGCGCAGCACAGCGGCCTGTGCCTGGCGCAGAGCGGCAACGCGACCACCAATGCCGCCGTGGTGCAACTGGCCTGCACGGCCGGCAATGCGACGCAGTGGACGGTGGTCGGCTCGACCCTGCGCAACCGCGCCTCCGGATCCTGCCTCGACGTCCCGAACGGATCCACCACGCAGGACACGGCGCTGATCACCTGGACCTGCAACGGGGGCAACAACCAGAACTGGACCCAGCTGCCCTGAGCGGGCGGCCTTGACCGGGGAGGGCGCGCCTGCGGGCGCGCTTTTTTTTGCGCCCGTCGGGCCTTGGCCAAGGTCGGGAGCGGGCGCGGCGCGGTGTCACCGGGCCCGGCGCGCTTCGGTCCACACCACGATCAGCAGGCCGGCCAGCACCATCGCGAGCCCCGCGAAGGCCCAGGGGCCCGGGCGCTCGTGCAGGACGACCGTCGCGAGCCCGAAGGCCGTGACGGGCTCGGCCAGTGCCAGCGTGACGCCCGAGGCGCCGGAGATGTGCCGCAGCGCATGGCTGAACAGCAGGTAGGCGATGCCGGTCGACACCAGGCCCAGGTAGGCCACGAGGACCCAGCCCGCGGGCGTGGTCGAGAAGGGGCCGGAGATCAGCAGCGCGGCCGGCATGGCCGCCACGGAGGCCGTCGCGAAGAGCCACAGCGTGACCGTCGCCGGCGGCGACCGGCGCACCAGGCGCTGGCTGACCAGCGTGTAGATGGCGTAGCAGAGCCCCGAGCCCAGGCACAGCGCCAGGCCGGCGAGGTCGACGCGCGAGCCTTCGCCCGATCCCGACATCACCATCAGGCCGCCACCGCCGATCGCGAGCAGGGTGCCCGCCCACCAGGCCGGCGCGGGCGGTGTGCGAGACACGAGCGCCTGCAGCAATCCGGCCCATGCCGGCCCGCTGCCCACGGCGATCGCGGTGCCGATGGCCACGCCCGTGGCCCTGACGCCCGCGAAGAAGCTCAGGTTGTAGCCGGCCATGCACAGCCCCGCGAGCAGCACCCAGCGCCACGTGGCCGGCGCCATCGACAGCGCGATGGGCTCGCCGCGCTGCCGTCGCCAGCCGATGAAGGCCGCGAAGAACAGCGTGGCGATCGCCATCCGCAGCGTGCCGATCCAGAAGGGGGACGTGTCCAGGGGAGCGAAGCTCTGGGCGGTGCCGGTCGTGCCCCAGAGCGCGGCGGCGGCAAGCACCATGCCGGCGCCGGTGAGGGAAGCGTGCTTTGTCATGCGCGCATCCTCCAGCGCCGCGGCCGCGGCAACTGTCGAGAGACTCTCGACCTCGTCAGCCCGCGCGCGCGTGCCGGGCGCCCGACTGGCGGTCGCGCCGCAACGCGAAGCCGAGGGCGCTGGCCGAGCGGTAACCCGTGCGCAGGGCCGTCGCTTCGAGCGGCAGGCCGCCGCGCAGCAGGCGCTGGGCGGCGTCGAGCCGGCGCGCGCGCAGGTAGGCCTGCGGCGACAGCCCCGTCAGTTCGAGCAGCCGCGCATGGAAGCGCTGCGGGCTCAGGAAGAACAGGGCGGCCATGCGCGCGGTGTTCCAGGGCTCGTGCAGCGCGCCGCCGAGGGCGGTATCGAGCCGTGCCAGGTCGATGCCGCGGCGCGCGAGGATGGAGGGCGCCTCGAGCACGTGCGCCAGGTGCTGCGCGGCCCGGGCCGGGTCGACGTCGTTCCTGCAGGCCGCCGTGACCGCGAAGCGCCGGATGCGGTCGACGCCCGTGGCGGGGGGCGTGTCGATGACCACCATGCGCACGCCGCGCGGCGACATGAAGGTGTGGGCCACGCCCGCCGGAATGATCATTCCGCAGGAGCTGTCGGTGAAGGCGGCGCGGCCGCCGATCTCCAGCTCCATGCGGCCGTCCAGCGCGAACATGATCTGCGCGTGCGCATGGTCGTGGCCGGCGTATTCGCCCGCGTAGCTGCGCACGCTGTAGGCGATCCCGGAGACGAGCGGACTGTGCATGCCCGCGATTGTGCCCAGCCCCCGCGAACCCCGGCGCGCGGACGGCCGGGTCAGCGCTCCGGCCAGCGCTGCGGCACCCGGCGCAGCTTCGCGAGGTCGTAGCCCAGGGCCTCGATCTTGCGCAGCGCCTGGGCGTAGGCCTCGGGCGACAACTCGGGCGTGCGCGCCATCAGCCAGACGTAGTCGCGCTGGCTGCGCGCGACGATGGTGCTCTGGTAGTCGGGCGACACGTCGGCGATCACGTACTCGGCCTGGATCGGCCAGATGAACTGCATGCCCCAGACCGCGTTGCCGGTGCCGGGCCGCACGGTGGCCACGGGATGCAGGGTCTCGACCGGCGCGTCGAAGCTGCCGTCGCGGTAGCGGAAGTCGGTCTGGATGCGGCCGTCGGGCCGCTGCGCGTAGGACTCGACGGCGTTGAACGCGTTCTTCTCCGGAAAGGTCGGGATGTGCGCGATCACGTACCAGTCGCCCATGAAGCGCGCGATGTCGACCGCCGGCAGCGGCGCGATCGTCGGTGCCGGCGTCGCGCAGGCCGTGAGCGCGGCGCACACGCACAGGGCCAGCCAGCCGAGCGGGTGCCTGGGGCGCGCCGCGGGGGCGCGTTCGGGAGGGGGGTGTGGAAGGCAGGTCATCCGCTCAGTACGCAGCCGCGCGCCGACTGGATCCCCCGCCGTGGCAGCGGCCTATTCGGAGAGGCCGGCGCGCGCGAGCTCCACGTCCAGCCGTTCCTTCGCGTCGGCCGGCTTGAGCGCCGCGGCCTTCTCGTAGAGCCGCGTGGCCTCGGCCATGCGCGCGTCGCCATGCAGCATCAGCAGCGCGCGCGCGTATTCCATCAGCGCGCTGGCCGAATGCGGATGCAGCGCGATGCCGTGCTCGAACAGCTCGACCGCGGTCTCGGCGCGCACGCCGTAGGTCATGCGGCCGACCAGCGCGCCGACCTTGTCGATCACCTCGGCATGGAAGGCGGCGAGCGCGACATGGGCGTCGGCATGGCGCGGCTTGAGCGCGATCACGCGTTCGAGCGCCTCCTTGAGCCGCGTGCCCAGGCCCTGCGCGAGCGCGCGCGCCACGCTGATGCCCTGGCTGTAGCGGCCCATCGCATAGGCCTGCCAGTAGAGCGCCTGGCAATCGTCGGGCTCGGCCGCGACCTGCGCGCCGGCGCGTTCCACCACCTGGCGGAACATCGCGAGCCGCACGGCTTCGCGCGGCTCGAGGTAGTTGGCATAGATCGCGGTCGCCTGGTTGGCCAGGGCCAGGCCATCGGCGCCGTGCAGCAGGCCGATGGCCGCGGCGCGTTCGAACTCGCCGCTGTGATAGAGCGCCCAGCCCTCGGCCAGCGCCTCGTTGTGCTCGGGCGCCGGCATCTCGTGGCCGGCATGCAGGCGCGCCCAGTGCGCGATCAGGCTGCGCGCATCGAAGCGCGGCACGTCGGCGTAGGGCAGCGGCGCCCAGGGGCTGGAACCGGCGGTGCCGGGCGTACCGCCGGCCGTCGCGGTCGACATCAGCGGGAGCGGTTTGAAATCGTGGGGGGACATGGTTCAGGCGGCCATATCGGCAGGGGACGAGGCGGAAGGGCTGCTGGCGGCATCTTCGCCGCCGTAGGCCTGGCCCAGTGTCAGCAAATGGCGCCGTTGCTCGGCGCCGAGATAGGGCGCGAGCTGGTGCAGGGTGTGGCGGGCGCCGCGCAGCAGCGCGGCCTGCGCATGGGCCGGCTCGAGCGCCTGGCGCGGGTTGCGCACGTACTCGTAGCTGAGCCAGTAGGTCAGCACCACCACCATGCTCTGCGCCAGCGTGTCGACCTCCTGCGCGTCGATCTCGAGGTGGCCGGCGCGGCCCAGGCCCGCGATCAGCTGGCGCATCGCGCGCACCTTGTGCTTGAGCACGAGCTGGAACTGGGTCTCGAGGTGCCGGTTCTTGCTCAGCAGGTCGTTGAGGTCGCGGTAGAGGAAGCGGTGGCGCCAGATCAACTCGAACAGGCTGTGCATGAAGAACCAGGCGTCCTCCACGTCGTGGATGCCCTCGCTCGCATGGAGCAGCTCGCCGAGCTCGGTCTCGTAGCCTTCGTAGAGCTTGTTGATCAGCTCTTCCTTGGCCGGGTAGTGGTAGTAGAGGTTGCCGGGACTGATGTTGAGCTCGCCGGCCACGAGCGTGGTGGAGACGTTCGGCTCCCCGAAGCGGTTGAACAGGTCCAGCGCGGCTTCGAGAATGCGTTGTGCAGTGCGGCGTGGCGCTTTCCTGGCCATGTCGGTGCTCCCGGGTTGTCTCTTGGAAACACTCTAGCGCAGGAACGCCGCGCGAAGCGCGCAGGGGGACATTGATTTGCGGGGCACTGCGTTTGTGCAGTGCCGCATGCGCGATGCGCCTGGCAGCGCCTCGGCGCGCATTCGGCGCCGGAATCGGCCGCTTCGAGGCCGGAAAGCCGCTTTATTCGGCGCCGCTCGATTTGTTGCGCCGCACCGTGGCCTTGCGTGCCGGTGTCTCGACCGACTTGGCGTGGCGCGCGGCGCGCGCACCGCGCGCCGGACTGGCGGCGGGTTTCGCGGCGCCGGCCGCGCCGCGCAGGGCGGCCAGCTCGGCCTCGAGCGCCGTCACGCGCGCCTGCAGCGCGGCCACCTCGGCCGGCGGCGGCATGCCGAGCTTGTCGAGCGCGCGCGCCACGCGCTCCTCGAAGATGTTCTCGAGCTTGCCCCACTGGCCCGCGGCCTTGGTGCCGAACTCGTTCGCGAAGCCGGCCATGCGGGCCTGGGCCTGCGACAGGGTTTCCTCGGCCGCCTGCTGGGTGCGCTTCTGCATGCCCGCGCCGTCCTTGACCAGCGACTCGAAGGCCTTGCTGCCCTCCTGTTGCATCTTGGCGAAGGCGCCGAGGCCGGCCAGCCAGATCTGCTGCGCGGAATCCTTGATGCGGTCGGAGGTTTTGTCGAAGCGATCGTCGTCCTGGGTGGCCATGTGCGGTCCGAATGAAGGGGGAAGCGGGGAGGGGCGGTCTGCCGGAAACCGCCGAACTCTAGCCGCGCGGGCCGCGTGCGGTTAGAGCCTTTTGCCTATTCGGGTCTTTGGCGGGTCTTCGCGGACCGTTCAGGGCGTGCCCGAGGCCGCGCGGCTCGCGTCGAGGTGCGCCCGCGCGCGCTCGGCCAGCGCCATCTCGCCCGGCGTGCCCGGCACGTAGGCCTCGACCGGCAGCGGCCGGCCGTGCGAGTCGACCGAGACGAAGACGATCAGGCACTCGGTGGTCTTCTCCATCGCGCCGCCCTTCATGTCGCCGCTGCGCACCTCGACCGAGATGTTCATGCTGGTCTTGCCGGTGTAGGCCATGCGCGCCTCGACCTCGACCAGGTCGCCGATCATGATCGGGCGGTGGAAGCGGATGCTGCCGATGAAGGCGGTGACGCAGTAGCGCTTGGCCCAGCTCGTGGCGCAGGCGTAGCCGGCCTCGTCGATCCACTTCATGACCGTGCCGCCGTGGACCTTGCCGCCGAAGTTGACGGTGTTGGGCTCGGCGAGGAATCGCAGGGTGATGGAAGACATGCTGTGCCTTTTGCTTTCGGAAGGGGCCGCGGGGCCGGAACGTGGGGGAGGCGATTATGCGAGGGCGCGCATGACGGTTCGGCCGCCGCCCGTCGTCCAGGCATGCCCGCCGGGCCGCAAGCGCCATGCCACCGGCTCAGGCCGGGCCCGCCGCCTCGCCCTCGTTGAACAGCTGCGCCAGCGTGCGCCGCAGCCAGGCATTGCCGGCGTCGGCATGGAAGCGCTCGTGCCAGTGCTGCTTGACCGCGTACGAGGGCAGTTCGAACGGCGGCTCGAGCAGCTGCACCGGCTCCTGCGTGGCCAGCACCTGGCCGAGGATGCGCGGCACCACCACCAGCAGCTCGGTGTGGGCCACGATCCGCGCCACGCTGAGGAAGCTCGACAGCCGCGTCACCACGTGGCGCCGCAGCCCGAGCCGCGCGATGGTCTTGTCGACGATCGCATGGCCGGTGCCCGAGGAGGCCACCACCGCGTGCGCCTCGGCCTCGAAGCGCTTGCGCGTCAGCCGGGCACCCACGCGCGGATGGTTGCGCGCCGCCAGGCAGACGAAGTTCTGCATGAACAGCGTCTGCTGGTAGAAGCCGGCCTCGAGCTGCGGCATGAAGCCCACCGCGAGGTCGACCGCGCCGTCCTCGAGCCGGCGGCCGCTCTCGGTCGAGATGATCTCGGTCTCGATGCGCACGCCCGGCGCCACGTGCCGCAGGTGGTCGAGCAGGCCCGGCAGCAGCACCACCTCGCTGATGTCGGTCATGCAGATGCGGAAGCTGCGCTCGGCCGTGGCGGGGTCGAACACCGCGCGGCCGCCCTTGGCGCGGTTGAGCCGGTCGAGGATGTCGAGCACCAGCGGCTGGGTCTGGCGCGCATAGGGCGTGGGCTCCATGCCGCGCGAGGTGCGCACGAACAGCTTGTCGCCGAAGTGGGTGCGCAGCCTGGCGAGCGCCGTGCTCGCGGCCGACTGCGAGATGCCGAGCCGCTCGGCGGCGCTCGAGACGTTGGCGGTCTTGTAGACCTCGTCGAACACCAAGAGCCATTCCAGATCGAGTTGTGCCATGGGCGCGGCCCTCGCCGTGTGCGGCCCGCGGGCCGCCATTATCGAAAAACAGGATCGGAGCTATCGCCGGTCCCCCATTGCGCCAATAGTAGTGCGGGCGGATGATCCCGTTGATTCGGAAGTTCTAACCAGGCCGGCGCCCGAAGTCGCCGCCGCGCCATGCACCGCGAGAGACACGCCATGAACCCCTCCACCGCCCGCGCCGCGCCCTCCAATGCGCAGGAGCGCCGCGACTACTACGACCGCATCCGTCCGCTGCACCTCACGCCGCTGTGGGAATCGCTGCATGCGCTGGTGCCGCGCGAGCCGCAGACGCCCTGCGTGCCCGCGCTGTGGCGCTACGACGAGATCCGCCCGCTGCTGATGGAGTCGGCCGACCTCATCACCGCCGAGGAGGCCGTGCGCCGCGTGCTGGTGCTCGAGAACCCGGCGCTGCCCGGCAACTCCTCGATCACGCAGTCGATCTATGCCGGGCTGCAGCTGATCATGCCGGGCGAGGTCGCGCCCTCGCATCGCCACGTGCAGTCGGCGCTGCGCTTCATCGTCGACGGCCAGGGTGCCTACACCACCGTGGGCGGCGAGCGCACCACCATGTACCCGGGCGACTTCATCATCACGCCCTCGTGGGCCTGGCACGACCATGGCAACGAGGGCATCGAGGGCGTGGTGGAGCCGGTGGTCTGGCTCGACGGCCTCGACATCCCGATGCTGCGCTTCTTCGACGCCGGCTTCGCCGAGAACGACGACGCCAAGGTGCAGCACGTGGCGCGGCCCGAGGGCCACAGCCTCGCGCGCTTCGGCCACAACATGGTGCCGGTGCGGCACGACCACGCGTCGCAGACCTCGCCGATCTTCAACTACCCCTATGCACGCAGCCGCGAGGCGCTGGCGCAACTGCAGAAGCAGGAAGCGCCCGATGCCTGGCTGGGCCACAAGCTGCGCTACATCAATCCGCTGACCGGCGGCTCGCCGATGCCGACCATCTCAACCAACCTGCAGCTGCTGCCCAAGGGCTTCGCGGGCAAGACGCACCGCGCGACCGACGGCACGGTCTACAGCGTGGTCGAAGGCCATGGCAGCGCCGAGATCGCGGGCCAGCGCTTCGAGTTCGGGCCGCGCGACACCTTCGTCGTGCCTTCGTGGGCGCCGCTCACGCTGCACGCGCCCAACGGCGACTGCGTGCTCTTCAGCTTCTCGGACCGGCCCGTGCAGCAGGCCATGGGGATCCTGCGCGAAGCCTTCCTCGAGAACGCCTGAACCCCGGCCCTTTCGTTTTTTCCTTTCCCTCGACCGTTGCCGCCCCACGCGGCAGGAGCCCTCATGTCCTTCGTCTTCACGCCTCCTTCCATCGTCGGCCTGCCCATCGTCGGCAGCGACAAGCAGTTCCCCGTGCGCCGCGTCTACTGCGTGGGCCGCAACTACGCGGCCCATGCGCGCGAGATGGGCTTCGATCCCGACCGCGAGCCGCCGTTCTTCTTCTGCAAGCCCAACGACGACGCCTCGGTGGTGCCGGTGGCCGAGGGCGCGACCGGCGCCATTCCCTATCCGGCGCTGACCGCCAACTATCACTACGAGGCCGAGCTGGTGGTGGCCATCGGCAAGGGCGGGCGCGACATCCCGGTCGAGCAGGCCGCGAGCCACATCCACGGCTATGCCGTCGGCCTGGACATGACGCGCCGCGACCTGCAGATGAAGATGCGCGAGCAGGGCCGGCCGTGGGAGATCGGCAAGGCCTTCGACTTCTCGGCGCCGATCGCGCCGCTGCGCACGCTGGCCGAGGTGGGCGAGATCAATGCCGGCGAGATCCGCCTCGAGGTCGACGGCGAGGTGCGCCAGAAGAGCGACATCACGCACCTGATCTGGTCGGTCAACGAAGTGATCGCCAACCTGTCGACCCTGTTCGCGCTGCAGCCCGGCGACCTGATCTTCACCGGCACGCCCGAGGGCGTGGGCGCGGTGAAGCCCGGCCAGACGATCAAGGTCAGCATCGAGCGGCTGCCGTCGCTGAGCGTGCGCATCGACTGAGCGAGCCGCGCATGAGCCCGACCCCTTCCCCCACCGTGCTGCTGGTCGGCGGCGGCATCGGCGGCATGGCCGCCGCGCTGGCGCTGGCACGCCTGGGCGTGTCGATCGACCTGCTCGAGCAGAGCGCCGCCATCGGCGAGATCGGCGCCGGCCTGCAGCTCGGCCCCAATGCCTTCGCCGCGCTCGACGCGCTGGGCGTGGGCGAGGCGGTGCGCCGGGGCTCGGTGTTCACCGACCGGCTGGTGATGATGGACGCGGTCGACTGCTCGGAGGTGGCTTCGGTGCCGGTCGGCGAGGCCTTCCGCGCGCGCTTTCGCAACCCCTATGCGGTGAGCCACCGCGCCGACCTGCACGGCGCGATCCACGAGGCCGTGAAGCAGCATCCGCTGATCCGCTTCCACACCTCGGCGCAGGTCGAGACCCTCGACACCCGGGGGCAGGGCGTGGTCGCGGTCACGCGCGACGGCCGGCGCTTCCAGGCCGATGCCATCGTCGGCTGCGACGGCGTGAAGTCGGTGGTGCGCGCCGCGCTGATCGGCGACGCGCCGCGCGTCTCGGGCCACGTGGTCTACCGCGCGGTGGTGCCGGCGGCCGACATGCCGGTGGACCTGCGCTGGAACGCGCCCGTGGTCTGGGCCGGTCCGGACTGCCACCTGGTGCACTACCCGCTGCGCCATGGCGAGCAATACAACCTGGTCGTCACCTTCCACAGCCGCGAGCGCGAGGAATGGGGCGTGACCGACGGCAGCAAGGAAGAGGTGCTGTCGTACTTCGAGGGCGTGCATGCGCGTCCGCGCCAGCTGCTCGACCGCCCGACCTCGTGGCGCCGCTGGAGCACCGCCGACCGCGACCCGGTCGAACGCTGGAGCGAGGGCGCGGCCACGCTGCTGGGCGATGCCGCGCATCCGATGATGCAGTACCTGGCGCAGGGCGCCTGCATGGCGCTCGAGGACGCGGTGACGCTCGGCGAGGCCGTGAAGGCCTGCGACTTCGACCTGCCGGCCGCCTTCCGGCTCTACGAGGCGGCGCGCGTGGCGCGCACGGCCCGCGTGGTGCTGTCGGTGCGCGAGATGGGCCGGCTCTACCATGCCAAGGGCGTGGAGCGCCTGGTGCGCAACAGCCTCTGGCCGGGCCGCACGCCCGAGCGCTTCTACGATGCGGTCGAGTGGCTCTATGCCTGGCGCCCCGAGCGCTGCCTGGACGACGCGCCCGAGGCGCTGCGCCCGGCGGCACGCACCGAGGCCACCGTGCTTTCGCCGCACTGACACCCGACGCCTTCAAGATCCACAACCATCGAGGCCCAAAGGCCCACCGGAGACAAACGACCATGAACTTCCCGCGCGCACTGCTGACCGGCCTTCTCGCCCTGACCTCGCTGGCCATGGCCGGCGGCGCGGCGGCCCAGGCCGGCGACTATCCGAACAAGCCCGTGACGCTGGTCACGCCCTTCGCGGCCGGCAGCGGCCCCGACGCGGTGCTGCGTCTGGTCTCGGACAAGCTCTCGCGGCTGTGGAACCAGCGCGTGCTGATCGACAACCGGCCCGGCGGCGGCGGCTTCATCGCCATCGACCAGGCCCGGCGCGCCGCGCCCGACGGCTACACCCTGCTGCAGCTCGACAGCGAGCACGTGGCCGCGCTGCCGCACCTGTACAAGTCGCGCAACTTCGTGACCTTGCAGCACTTCGACCCGGTGGCCTCGCTGTTCCGCACGCCCTTCTTCGTGGCCGTGGGCAGCGACTCCAAGTGGAAGACCATGGCCGACCTGATCGCCGCCGCCAAGGCCGATCCCGACGCCATCGTCTACGGCTCCTGGGGCGTGGGCAGCCCGGGCCACCTGGGCGCGCAGCAGCTCGAGGCGCTGAGCGGCATCCGCATGCGCCACGCGCCCTACCGCGAGGTCTCGCAGCTGTACTCGAACGTGGGCACCGGCGAGGTGCCGTGGGCCTTCGCGAGCATTCCCTCGAGCCAGGGCATCTACAAGGCCGGCAAGCTGCGCTACATCGCCGTGGCCGCGCCGAAGCGCATTCCGCAGATGCCCGAGGTGCCGACCATGGCCGAGGCCGGCGGCCCGGCCGGGCTGGAGGTCAATTCCTTCGTCTCGCTGCTCGCGCCCAAGGGCGTGCCGGCGGCCATCAAGGCGAAGATCAACGCCGACGTGGCGAAGGTCATCGCCGACCCCGAGATCCGCGCCCGCTTCGACACCTTCGCCTTCGAGCCGCTGGCCTGGTCGCCCGAGGAGATCGAGCGCCAGGCCGAGGCCAAGTCCAAGGTCTACGGCGAGCTGGTGCGCAGGGGCAACATCAGCCTCGAATAGCGGCCCGTGCCTTGCTTGGGGCAGTTAAGCTGCCCGCCTGTTTTGACACTTTTTGACATTTCTTCTTCCATGCAAGCCACCAAGAGAGCCCTCCTGATCGCCTGCGGCCTGGCCGCCGCCACGCTGCCGCTGGCCGCGAGCGCGCAGGCGCCCGCCTGGCCCACCAAGCCCATCCGCCTGCTCGTCGGCTTCCCGGGCGGCTCCACGCCCGACATCGCCGCGCGCACCATCGCCGAGCCGCTGTCGAAGGCGCTGGGCCAGCCGATCGTGGTCGACAACAAGCCCGGCGCCTCGGGCAACATCGCGGCCGACACGGTGGCCAAGGCCAGCGACGACCACACGCTGGGCGTCGTCATCAACGGCAACCTCACGTCGTCGAAGCTGCTCTATCCCAAGTTGCCCTACGACCCGGCCAAGGACTTCACCTACCTCTCGCTGCTCGCGACCGCGCCGCTGGTGCTGGTGGCGCAGAACAACCTGCCCTCGGGCGAAGCCTTCTTCGACGCCGGCCGCAAGGCGGGCAACAAGTGGAACTACGGCTCGGTGGGCATCGGCTCGGTCGGCCACCTGGGCATGGAACTGCTCAAGAGCCGCGTGCCGGGCTTCAACCCCGAGCACGTGCCCTACCAGGGCAATCCGCAGGTCATCACCGGCATGCTCGGCGACCAGATCCAGATGGGCCTGATCCCGCCCGGCGTGGCGATGCCGCAGATCAAGGCCGGCAAGCTCAAGGCCATCGGCCTGACCGCCGGTCGCAGCGCGCTGGTGCCCGAGGTGCCGCCGCTGGCCAATGCCGGCGTGCGCGACTTCAACCTCGAGGTGTGGGTGGCGCTGCTGGGCCCGGCCAACCTCTCGAAGGCCGCGCAGGCGCGCATCGGGCGCGAGCTCGAGGCGGTGATGAAGCAGCCCGAGGTGCGCCAGAAGCTGTTCGAGCAGGGCTGGCAGGCCGTGGGCACCTCGCCCGACGGCATGCGCGCGCGCGTCAACGACGAGGCCGCGATCATGACCAAGATCATCTCGACCAAGGGCATCACTCTCCAATGACGGCTGCAATGACGATGGCCGAGCCGTCGCGTTCGCTGCCGGTCTACGGCAGCTACGACGTGGTGGTGGTCGGCGGCGGTCCGGCCGGCATCGCCGCCGCCGTGAGCGCCGCGCGCCACGGCGCGAACACCCTGCTGGTGGAGCGCTACGGCTTCCTCGGCGGCATGGGCACGGCGGGCGGCGTCACCAACTTCGCGGGCCTGTACGGCAAGCGGCGCGGCCAGATGACGCAGCTGGTGCGCGGCGTGGTCGACGAGCTGGTCGAGCGCATCGTGGCGCTCAACGGCATGAACGATCCGCAGGACGGCATGGGCGGGCGCATCCGCGTGCGCTCGTACGACACCTCGGCCTACAAGCTCGCGGCCGACCAGTTGCTCGAGGCGGCCGGCGTGAAGCTGCTGTTCCATGCGCTCGCGGCCTCGGTGATCCACGACGGCGAGCGCATCGCGGCGCTGGTGGTCGAGACCAAGTCGGGCCGGCAGGCGATCCGCGCCAATGCCTTCGTCGACGCCAGCGGCGATGCCGACGTGGCGGCCTTCGCGGGCGTGCCCTTCGAGGTCGGCGACGGCCACGGAAGCGGCCTGTTCCCGACCACCATGTTCCGCATCGGCCAGGTCGACGCGCCGGCCGCGCTCGAGGCGGTGGGCGAGTTCAAGGCCATCAACGACTTCATGGCGCGCGCCGAGGCGAGCAAGCCGGGCGCCTACCGCTTCCCGCGCGAGGGCGCGATCCTGCGGCCCAACAAGGACCCGCGCGAATGGCGCGCCAACGTCACGCAGATCCGCAATGCCGAGGGCCGCGCGATGAACGGCGTCGACGCGCGCGAACTCACCGAGGGCGAGCTCGAGGGCCGGCGCCAGATCGCCGAGTACTTCCGCTTTCTCAAGGCCGAGGTGCCGGGCTTCGCGCAGTCGGCCATCGTCGAGATCGCGCCGCAGGTCGGCATCCGCGAGACGCGGCGCATCCAGGGCCTGTACGCGCTCGAGCGCGAGGACATCCTGTCGTCGGCGAAGTTCGACGACGCCATCGGCCTCAATGCCTGGCCGATGGAGATGCATGCCGACGGCCGCATCGAGTGGGCCTTCCCGCGCGATGCCGACAACGCCTACAACCACCTGCCCTGGCGCATGCTGGTGCCGCGCACGGTCGCCAACCTGCTGGTGGCCGGCCGCTGCGCCTCGATGACGCACGAGGGCCAGTCGGCCGCGCGCGCCAGCGGCGGCTGCTTCGTGATGGGGCAGGCCGCGGGCACGGCGGCGGCCACGCTCGGCAGCGGCGCGTTCGCCGACGTGGACGTGGCGGCGCTGCAGGCGAAGCTGGCGGCGGACGGGGTCGACCTGGACCGCTGAGGGGCGGCAGGGGACAGAAGGCGCCCGAAGCGCGCGCGACAGCCCCCCGGCCCCATGTTTGCTATCGTTTGCGGCTCTCTTTCGTCCAGCCGCTCCCGATGACCCCCGATACCGCCACCGCCGCCCGCCTCGTCGACGACCTCGTCGCCCTCATGCAGCTCGAACCCCAGGGCGGCGACCGCTTCCTGGCGCAGAGCGAGGACATCGGCACGCCGGCCGTGTTCGGCGGCCAGGTGCTGGGGCAGTCGCTGATGGCGGCCAACCTCACGGTCGGCGCCGATCGGCCCGTGCATTCGATGCACGCCTACTTCCTGCTGCCGGGCGAGCATGCGCCCATCGAGTACAGCGTGGACCGCGTGCGCGACGGCCGCAGCTTCACCACCCGCCACGTGGTGGCGCGCCAGCAGGAGCGCATCATCTTCGAGATGTCGGCCTCGTTCCAGACCGTGGACGACGGCGTCGAGCACCAGATCGACATGCCCGAGGTGGCCGGCCCCGACGGCCTGGTCAGCGAGCTCGACCAGCGCATCGCGCTCGGCGACCGGCTGCCCGAGCCCTGGCGCAGCAAGGCGATCGAGCCGCACGGCATCGAGTACCGCCGCGTCCAGCCCGACGACCTGCTCGCGCCGGTGCCGCGGCCCGCGTCCGACAGCGCCATCTGGATGCGCGCGATCGCGCCGCTGCCCGACGACCCGATGGTGCACCGCGCGCTGCTGGCCTACGCCTCCGACCACGGCCTGCTGCGCGCCGCGATGCTGCCGCACGGCCTGAGCTTCATGACCGGCCAGGTGCGGCCCGCGAGCCTCGATCACGCGATGTGGTTCCACCGCGATTTCCGCTTCGACGACTGGCTGCTCTACGTCCTCGATTCGCCGAGCGCGAGCGGCGCGCGCGGCCTGTGCCGCGGCAGCATCTACACGCGCGACGGCCGGCTGGTGGCCTCGACGGCGCAGGAAGGCATGCTGCGCATCCGGGCGCTGAAGAAGGGCTAGACCCCAGCCTCAGAAGGTGTGGGCGATGCCGAGCTCGAAGCCCGTGGACCGGCCGCCCGCGAAATTGCCCGCGTTGACCGCGGGCCCGCCGGGCAGCGCCATGAACGACTGCCCGCGGTTCTCGATGCGCGCCGCCTGGGTGTAGAGCGTGGTGCGCTTCGACAGCGAATGCGCGTAGCCCACCACCCACATCGAACCGCCGTTGCCGTCGACGGGACCGGCCACGGTGCCGGGCGCGAGCTGGGTCGTGACCGTGCCCGACAGCCGCGTGCGGCCGTGCGAGAGCTGGATCTTGCCGCTAGACACCGGCACCGTCGCGGCCAGCATCCAGTTCGCCTGCCGGCTGCCGGCCGCGCGGAACTGGCGCCAGGTGCCGGCCAGCCGCACGGCGCCGAAGTCCCAGGCCGCGGTGGCGACCGAATCGTCGAGCCGGTTCGTCGGCGTTCCGGCGCGCAGCTGCACGTCCGAGACCGCATGCGCGACCGCCGCGCTGAAGGGCCCGCCGGCGTTGTAGCCGAGCCGGATCAGCCGCAGCCGGGCCGCGCCGGTGGCGACGGTTTCGTTCTCGCGCGGGGCCAGGGCCAGCGTGCCCGAGAAGCCATGGAGGCTGGGGCTGAAGTACTGCAGCATGTTGCGCGCGTAATGCAAGGTGGTGTCGTTCTTCGAGAGCGGGCCGAACACCGAGCGCAGGGGGCCGTTCTGCAGCGTGTCGTAGAGATTGCCCGAGCTGCCCATGCCGATGTTGAGCCAGGGATCGTTCTCCATCCAGGTGACGTAGACCGGATGGAGGTCGTAGCCCAGGCGCAGCGTGCCCCAGCCGCGTTCGAGGATCTCGACGTAGGAGCCACGGTTCCAGAACTGGCCCGGCATGCTGGTCGAGCCCACGTTGCCGGTGTCGACGCCGATCAGGGTCTCGAGCTTGATGCCCACGCGCAGGCCGCCGCCGAGGTCCTCCGAGCCGCGGATGCCGAGGCGGCTGGTGCGGTAGCCGCCACTGGACAGGCTGTCGATCGAGCCGACGCCGCTGTTGCTCACGTGGCGAAAGCCCGCGTCGACGATGCCGTAGAGCGTGAGCGACGACTGCGCCTGGACCTGTGATGCAAGGCCCGCGCACAGGGGCAGCGCGAACCGTAAAGCTCCGAACTTCATGATCTCCTCCTTGGGGTGGCGTGGAATGGGCGACAGCGCTCCGCCCAGGGGCGATGCGCCCCTGGGGTGTTGTTCTTCGCGGCCCGCGGGCCGTGGGTGGGGAAGGCGGCGCCGGTGCGGCGCTAGGGTCCCGGCGTCGGGAAGGCGCGGGCCTTCACTCGGGCGCGGCCTCGGCGGCCACGGGGTTCGACAGCAGGCCCACGCCTTCGATCTCGATCTCGATGCAGTCGCCGGGCTTCATCCACACCGGCGGGTTGCGCGCATAGCCCACGCCCGAAGGCGTGCCCATGGCCACCACGTCGCCGGGCTCGAGCGTCAGCGCCTCGCTCAGCAGCACCAGGGCCTGCGCCACCGTCACCAGCATGTGGTCGGTGCGTTCGCTCTGCATCAGGCCGCCGTTGAGGCGCGATTCGATCCGCAGCCCGCTCGCGCCGGGCGGCAGCGCCGAGGCCGCCACCAGCCAGGGACCGAAGGCGCCGGTGCCGTCGAAGTTCTTGCCGATGGTCCATTGCGCGGTGCGGCGCTGGTAGTCGCGCAGCGTGCCGTCGTTGAAGCAGGCATAGCCGGCCACGGCGTCGAGCGCCTGCGAGGGCGTGAGATGCCGGGCGCGGCGGCCGATGACGACGGCCAGCTCGGCCTCGAAGTCGAGCTTGTCGGACACGCGCGGGCGTATGAGTGGTGCCTCGTGCGCGATCAGCGAGGTGGCGCCGCGCAGGAAGAAGCTCGGGTAGTCGGGCGCGGCATTGCCACCCTCGGCCGCGTGCGCGGCGTAGTTGAGGCCCAGGCAGATCACCTTGCCGGGGCGCGCCACCGGCGTTTCCCAGCGCAGCCGCGCGGGGTCGAGCAGGGTGGCGCGCGACAGCATCGCCGCGCCCGGTCCCGAGGCCACGAGTTCCTGCCAGGCCGTATCGTGCGCGCCGGCCGGAACCTCGGCGCCCAGGCCCCAGAGTTCGCCATGGCGTTCCACCGCCCACTGGAGGACGCCGTCCGCGGGCGTCACGCGTGCATAGCGCGCCATGTCAGAGGCTCCCCGCCGGATGCGCGGCCAGCACCGTGCCGGCTGCTTCGCCGAAACCCACGCGCGCGCGTCCCGGCGCCTCGCACCAGCCGCGCAGGATCACGCGGTCGCCGTCGTGCAGGAAGGCGCGCCGGTCGTCGCTGTTCGCCAGCGCGACCGGTTCGCGACCGCGCCGGCTCAGTTCGATCAGGCTGCCGGCCTCGGGCGCGGTCGGCCCCGAGATCGTGCCGGTGCCCAGCAGGTCCCCCGCGCGCAGGTTGCAGCCGCCCACCGTGTGGTGCGCGATCATCTGGCCGATGCTCCAGTACTGGTGGCGGAAGTTGGTGCGGCTCAGGCGCGAGGCCGGCTGGCCTTCGGGCTGCAGCCAGGCCTCGAGCTCGATGTCGAGCGCGCCCGCGGCGCGATGGCCCGCGGACTCGAGATAGGGCAGCGGCTGCGGATGATCGGCCGGCCGGCGCCAGGGCACGCTGAACGGCGCCAGCGCATCGAGCGTGACGATCCAGGGCGAGAGCGTGGTCGCGAAGTTCTTGGCCTGGAACGGGCCCAGCGGCGTCATCTCCCAGGCCTGCACGTCGCGCGCCGACCAGTCGTTGAGCAGGGTGAGGCCGAACACATGGTCCATCGCATGCGCCAGCGCAACGGGCGTGCCGCGCGCGTTGCCCCGGCCGATGACCACGCCGAGCTCGAGTTCGTAGTCGAGCATCTCGCAAGGCCGCAGCACCGGCGGGTCGTCGCTCGAGGGCCGGGCCTGGCCCCAGGGGCGATGGATGCGCTCGCCGCTCACGCCGAGCGACGAACTGCGGCCGTGGTACGCGATCGGCATCCACTGGAAGTTGGGCGCGAGGCCCACGGGCGGATTGCGCAGGCGGCCGCCGTTCTCGGCATGGTGGATCGAGGTGTAGAAGTCGGTGAAGTCGCCGACGCGGATCGGCAGCGCATGCTCGATGTCCGCGAGCGGAACGAGCGCGGCCTGCAGCGCCGCGGCCTTCGGATGCAGCTCCTGCGCATCGAGCAGGCGCACCAGCGCATGGCGCAGCGCGCGCCATGCGGGCGGGCCGAGCGCGAGCAGCTCGTTGAGCGTGGAGCCGCCCGCGGCGCTCGCGGCTTGGCCGGCGAGACCGTCGAAGCAGCCGCGCGCCTGCGCCTCGGCCAGGCACAGGGCCTGGTCGCCGATCGCGACACCGCCCTGGAACGGGCCGTTGCCGCCCTTGCGGCGGAACACGCCGAACGGCAGGTTCTGCAAGGTGAAGTCGCAGCCGGGCGCATGCGCGGACGCGACGATGCAGCGGCGCGCGGGGTCGTGGGTGAAGTCGAGTGCCATGGAATCCTCGCTGGAGTGGATGGACGGTGCGTGGACGACGATCAGCCCGCGTTCAGGCGCTCGTCGAAGATCGCGACGGCGCGGGTCCAGCCGGCGGAGGCGCTGCGGATCTTGTGCGGGAAGCAGGCGACGTGAAAGCCGTCGGCGGGCAGTGCCTCGAGGTTGTGCAGCTTCTCGAGGTGGCAGTAGCCGATGTCGCGGCCGGCCTTGTGGCCTTCCCAGATCAGGCCCGCGTCGCCGGTGGCCTCGTACTTCTTCGCGGTGTGGACGAAGGGCGCGTCCCAGCTCCAGCCATCGGTGCCCGTGAGCCGGATGCCGCGCTCCAGCAGGTACATGGTGGCTTCGTAGCCCATGCCGCAGCCCGAGCTCACGTAGACCGGATCGCCGTAGAGCGCGCCGGCGCGCGTGTTGATCATCACGATCTCGAGCGGCCGCAGCGCATGGCCGATGCGCGCGAGTTCGGCCTCCACGTCCTGGGGCTGGACCACGTAGCCGTCGGGCAGGTGGCGGAAGTCGAGCTTCACGCCGGGCTGGAAGCACCACTCGAGCGGTACCTCGTCGATGGTGATCGAGGGCCGGGGCTCGCCGAGCGACTTGTCCATCGTGCTGTGGAAGTGATAGGGCGCATCGAGGTGCGTGCCGTTGTGCGTCGACAGCGACACGCGCTCCACGGCCCAGGCCTCGCCGTCGGGCAGGTCTTCCTTCTGCAGCTTGGGAAAGAAGTTCGTGAGCTGGTGGTGCGAGTTCTGGTGGTGGAAGTACTCGATCTTCGGGCCCTTGCCGGGCGGGTCCGAGAGCACGTCGTTCTCGAGGTAGATGGACAGGTCGACGAACTTGCGATGCATGGCGGTCTCCGGGGTGGGGTTCGTGGGGATGGGGTTCATTCGGGCGCGATGCCGGCCGCGGCCAGTGCCTTGGCCCACAGCGGTTCCTGGTCCTTGATGAAGCGGGCGAACTCGTCGGCCGACATCGGCATCGGCTCGCCGCCGAGGCCGCGCAGGAAGCTCGCGGTGTCCTCGCTCGCGAGGATCTGCTGCAGCGTCTCGTGCAACTTGTCGACCACGGCCTTGGGCGTGCCGACCGGCACGACGAAGCCGCTCCAGCCCGTGAACTCGGTGGCGCCGGGCAGCACCTCGCGCAGGGTGGGAACGTCGGGCAGCAGCGCGGAGCGCTGCGCCGAGGTGACCGCCAGCGCCTTGAGCTTGCCGGCGCGGATCTGCGGCAGCACCGCGCCGAGGTCGGTGAACAGCAGCGGCATCTCGCCCGAGAGGGTTTCGACCACCGCCTGCGGGCCGCTCTTGTAGGGCACGGCGACGATGTCGATGGCCGCGGCCTGCTTCACGCTCGCGCCCGCCACCGCGCCGGTGGCATGCGAGTAGGCGTACGACAGCTTGCCCGGGTTGGCGCGGGCGTAGGCCAGCATCTCGGCGAAGCTGCCGAATGCGCTGCCGCGGGAGTTCGTGACGACCGCGGACGGTATCTGGAACAGGCTCGCCACCGGCACCATGTCCTTGCGCGGATCGAAGGGCAGGCGCTTGAACATGTGCAGCGCCGCCACCGTGTTGGTGTTCGAGATCTGCGTGATGGTGTAGCCGTCGGGCGCGGCGCGCAGCCCCTGGGCGAGACCGATGGTGCCGGCCGCGCCGACCACGTTGTCGACCACGAAGGGCTTGCCGAGCGCCAGGCTCATCTTGTGGGCGAGGTGGCGCGTGACCGCGTCCGCCGTGCCGCCGGCCGGGAACGGCAGGATCAGCCGCACGGGCCTGGCCGGATAGGCCTGGGCCCAGCAGCCCAGCGCGGGAAGGCCGAGCGCGAGTGCCGAGAGACTGGCGCGAAGCCAGCCCCGGCGTTGCATCGAAGAAATCATGTCTCCTGCTCCTTGTGATTGCCGGCGCATCGAGGCTGCCGGTCAGGGTTGATCGAAGGTCTAGACGCCCAATCCGGGCATGCCGCTCGGCAGGCCCAGCCGCACCCGGCCATAGGCCGGGCCCGACACGTCCCACTGCAGGCCGAACTGCGCGGCGCCCGCATGCACGTCGCGCCACATGCGCTGGATCGGATCGCTCTCCTGCAGGCCGGCGCCGCCGGTGCCCGCGAACACCAGGTCGACGGCCTGCGTAACGAGGCGCGCGCAGAAGGCCGAGTCGCGGCGCAGGCGCGCGCCGAGGGCGCCGGGGATGGCGGGATGGCTCTCGAGCGAATCCATCGCATCGCACCAGCTGCGCCGCGCGACGAGCTGCGCCGTGTCGAGCAGCGCCTCGACATGGGCGACGCGGTCCTGCACGCCGGGCAGCTCGGCCTGGCTGCGCGCGCCGACCGTGGTCTTGCGCTGCCGCGTGCGTTCGACGTACTCGTTGGCCGCCGCGCGCGCGGCGCCGAGCAGCACCGGCAGCAGCACGAAGCCGCCGACGCCCTGCATGGTCACGCGGAACAGCGGTGCCGCGTGCAGGGCCAGGCCCGGTGCCTGCGCGGCGGCGACCTCGTCGAAGGACAGGCTGCGGTAACCGGGCACGAAGGCCTTGCCGACGGCGACGTCCTTGCTGCCGGTGGCGCGCAGGCCCACCACGTGCCAGGTGTCGAGCACCTCGTAGTCCTCGCGCGGCAGCAGGAAGTAGCGCGGCCGCGGCGGCTCGCCGGGCGCGTCGCTGGCCATGGCGCCGAGCACGCACCAGCCGCAGGGATCGATGCCGCTCGAGAACGGCCACTGCCCCTCGAGCTCGTAGCCGCCGTCGACCTGGCGCGCCGTGCCGCGCGCAAAGATGTAGGAGGAGCCGACCAGCGTGTCGGGCGACGGTCCCCAGACCTCCTGCTGCGCCCGGTCCGGCCAGAGTGCGAGGAACTGGTGGTGATAGGCCAGGTTCGACAGCACCCAGGCGCTCGAGGCACAGCCCTGCGCGACCTCCGCGCAGATGTCGAAGAAATCGGCCGGGTGCAGCTCGGCGCCGCCCACGCGCGCTGGCTGCAGGGCGCGGAACAGGCCCGCGCGATGGAAGTCGGCAATGGTCTCGTCGGGCACGCGGCGCAGCCGCTCGGCCTGCGCGGCGCGTTGCCGCAGCACGGACTGGAGTTCGCGCGCGCGCCGCAGCAGTTCGCTGGCGGCGGTGTCGGATGAAGTGCGGGAGGGAGCCTGTGTTTGCATGGTGGACGCGGCGGGTGGTGAGTCGTTGCGTCCGGATGCTAGTGATAGAACTATCAATTATTGATAGGGTTATCACCATGCGTGCAGGCATCCAACGCATCCTGAATCAATTGTTAATGCCTTGAATGAGGCATCTCGCATGCAGGCGCCTCGAAAGGCGCCAGGATATTTTGGTGATAACCCTATAAAGAAAGAACGAGCCGCTCGATACGATCGCCCGAGGCCGGCAATCGCGCCCCAGGCCACTCACGGGAGTTCTTCATGGGCATTCGCAGACTCGAACACTTCAACATCCGCACCGAACGGCTCGAGGCCACGCTGGATTTCTATACGCGCGTGCTGCTGCTGCGCGACGGGCCGCGGCCCGGCAATCCGCCGCGCGCGACCGGCGCCTGGCTCTACGACGCGGACGACGTGCCCGTGGTCCACGTCACGGCCTTCGACCGCAACGATGCGCAGCGGCTGGCCTGGATCAACGACTACCTCGGTCCGCGCGATCCCGATTCGCTGCAGGGCAGCGGGGCCATCGACCACGTGGCGCTGCTGGCCGAGGGCTACGAGGACACCATCGCGCGCTGCCAGGCGCTCGGCGTGCCGTACCGCGAACGGCTGGTCGCGGCTCTGGACCTGCGGCAGATCTTCGTCACCGATCCCAACGGGATCTCGATCGAGCTCAACTACCGCTGAGCCGCCACACCATGCACGCAGCCACCCCTTCCGCCATCGACCGCCGGCGGTTGCGCGACGTCTTCGGCACCTACATCACGGGCGTCGCCGTCATCACCACGCTCGACGCCGAGGGCCGCCCCTGCGGCGTGACGGCCAACTCGTTCAGCTCGGTGTCGCTCGACCCGCCGCTGGTGCTCTGGAGCCAGGCGCTCAACGCGCGCAGCTTCCCCGCGTTCAGCCGGCACGAACGCTTCGTCGTGAACGTGCTCGCGAAGCACCAGCGCGAGCTCTCGCAGCGCTTCGCGACGCCGGGCGCCGACAAGTTCGCCGGCGTCGAGTGCCGCCCGGGCATTGGCGGCCTGCCGATGCTCGCGGACTGCTGCGCCCATTTCGAATGCCGCAAGGTCACGACCTGGCCCGGCGGCGACCACGCGGTGTTCCTGGGGCTGATCGAGCGTTTCGAGCGTTCGGCCGCCGAGGGCCTGGCCTTCGGCGGCGGCCGCTACCTGGTCACGCGCGCTCATGCGGAGGCGGCGGGCGCGCCCGGGTGAACTGGTATCGTGCCGGCTCCCGCCGCACCGGCACCGGCCACCTTCCCAGCGATCTCGCATGCCTCGCGCCCCTTCCGCCTCCAGACCCACGGACTCCGCGGCCCCCGCCACCGGCGGCGTGGTGCGCCTGCGGCGCGCCGACCGCGAGCGCGAGATCGTGCAGGGCGCGATCCAGTACTTCGCCGACGTCGGCTTCGCGGGCGACACCACCGGCCTGGCGCGCCAGCTCGGCGTGGCGCAGCCGCTGCTCTACCGCTACTTCCAGAACAAGGAGGCGCTGATCGAGCGCGTGTTCCAGGAGACCTTCCTGTCGAACTGGAATCCGCTGTGGGAGGAAATGATCCTCGCGCCCGAGCAGGCCGTCGCGCAGCGCCTGCTCGAGTTCCACCGCGACTTCGCGCGCGTGCACCTGCGGCGCGAGCGCGTGCGGCTGTCGCTGTTCTTCGCCCTGCACGGCTGGGACATGTCGCCGTATTTCCGCGTCATGCGCCAGCGCGTCTACGAACCGATCGCGCTGTCGCTGCGCCAGTACACGGAAGCCGGCCGCGACGGCCAGCCCTTCGCGGTGCAGGAGATCGAGCTCGCGAAGACGGTGGTCGAGAAGATCCAGTACCACGGCATCCGCCAGTGGGTCTACGGTCTGCCGGTGCCCGAGATCGAGCCCGTGATCCAGGCCAGCGTGGCCAGCCTGCTCGACGGCGTGGGCGCGGTGCTGGGCAAGCCGGCGGCCAAGTCCCCGTGAGCGCGCGCGCCGCCTAGGCGCCGCCGCTCAACGCCAGCGGCGAATCCTGCGCGACCGCGCTGCCCGCGCGCTCGTCGAGCACGCGCTGGTAGTTGTCGCGCAGCAGGATGCCCGCGTAGTACACGTGCTCGCGCATCAGCTGCTCGGCGCGCGCCGCGTCGCCGTCGATCACGGCCTGCACGATGCGGTGGTGGTCGTCGTGCGAACGCAGGATCACGCCGTGGTCGTGCCACAGCATGATGCGGTCGGAGGCGAAGGGCACGGCCTGCGCCTGCGCGCCGAAGCGCACCACCCAGGGGTTGCGCGCGCCCTGCATCAGCGTGTTGTGCAGCGTCACGTTCATCTGCTGGTAGGGCGCGAGGTCGTCGAGCAGCAGCTGTCCCTTGGCCAGGATCTCGTCGCCGGTGCGCAGGCAGTCGCGCAGCAGCGCGGCGGTCGCGTCGTCCACGCCGAGCGCCGCGAAGCGCCGGCAGGCCAGGCCCTCGAGCACCGAGCGCACCTCGTAGGCGGCCAGGATGTCCTCGAGCGCGAAGGCGCGCACCAGGTAGCCCTTCTTCGGCTGGTGATCGATCAGCCCTTCCATCGCCAGCGCGGCGAGCGCGGCGCGCACCGGCGTGCGCGACACCTTGAGGGTCTCGGCGATCGGCACCTCCTCCACCCGCGTGCCCGGCGTGAGCCGTCCGTGCAGGATCCAGGTGCGCAGCGTCTCGGTGACTTGTTGGGAGAGTGTGTCCATGTCAGGTATACATGATGCCGTGGAAACTGGTTCAATAGTCGTCGAATAAGGGAAAACGAGGGCGTCCAAAGATCTTCATGTATACACAATGCGGTCCTCGATTCACTTTCACGCCGCATCCGACGCGGCTTCGGAGACCTCGCATCCCATGGCGGAACATCATGCACAAGCCCCCGGCCGGCTGGCCCTCGTGACCGGCGGCGGCCGCGGCATCGGCGAGGCCGTGTGCCGGCGCCTCGCGGCCAGCGGCCTGCGCGTCGTCGTGGCCGACATCGACGGCGACAACGCGCGTGCCGTGGCCGGCTCGCTCGGCGCGGGCCACCATGCGCGCCAGTTCGACGTGAGCGACGAGGCCGCGGTCGAGGCCGCCTTCGAGGACATCGAGGCCGGCATCGGCCCGGTCGGCGTGGTGGTCTGCGTGGCCGGGCTGCTGCTGATGCCCGGCGGCGAGCGCTCGCCGATCAAGGACACCTCGCTCGAGGACTGGGAGCGCACCTTCGCCGTGAACGCGCGCGGCGTGTTCCTCTGCGGCCGCGCCTACCTGCGCCGGCGCGAGGCGCGGCCGGTGGCGCACGGGCGCATCGTCACCTTCGGCTCGGTGGCCGCGCAGCTCGGCGGCTACCGCTCGAGCGCCACCTACATCGGCGCCAAGGCCGCGGTGCTGGGCCTGACCAAGGCCATGGCGCGCGAATCGGCGCACCTGGGCGTGACCGTCAACTCGGTCGCGCCGGGCCTGATCGACACCGAGATGCTGCGCGGCACCGTGCAGAGCAGCGGCGCGCTGACGGCCGCGGCCGCCAACATCCCGCTCGGGCGCATCGGCACGGTGGACGACGTGGCCGGCGCGGTCGACTACCTGGTCTCGGAGCAGGCAGCCTACATCACGGGCAACGTGATCGACGTCAACGGCGGCTACCGGATGCAGTAACGCCCCGCGCCGGCCCGCGCTCGCGCCTTTCACTCACCCATACCAACGGAGACAACGTCATGAAAAAGAACTTCCTCGCCCTGGCATTCGGCGCCGCGCTGTGCGCCCTGGCGGGCACCGCCGCCGCGCAGGCCGAGCCCGGCCTGACCGACAAGACCATCAAGATCGGCATGTTCTCGCCGATGTCGGGTGCGTCGATGAACTACGGCTTCGACGTCATCAACGCCGCGAAGATGTACTACGACAAGGTCAACAAGGAAGGCGGCGTGAACGGCCGCAAGATCGAGCTCGTGGTGGAGGACGACCGCTGCAACGCCAACGACCTGCTGGCCGCGGTCAAGAAGCTCACCGAGCAGGACCAGGTGTTCCTGCTCAACGGCGGCTCCTGCTCGGCGGCCGTGGTCGGCGCGCGCGAATACGTCGAGCGCGCGAAGATCCCGCTGGTGATGCTCAACGCCTCGGGCGACGGCGCGCTGTATCCGCCTTCCAAGTACATCTACGGCGCGTTCTCGATCTCGCAGCATGCGGTCGGCGGCTCGATGGTGCAGTTCGCGAGCGAGCACCTGAAGGCGAAGAAGATCGGCTACATCAACCACGACGACGCCTACGGCGGCTGGAACCTCGAGTCGGCCCAGGCGCAGGCCAAGGCGCTGGGCGGCGTCGACCTGCAGGTGCAGTCGGTCAACCCGAACATCACCGACGTCACGGCGCCGATGCTCAAGATCAAGGCCGCCAACCCCGACGTGCTGCTGCTGACCACCTACGCGCGGCCCGTGAGCCTGATCGTCAAGCGCGCCTTCGAGCTCGGCTTCAACAAGCCGATCGTGCTGGCCGTGAACTCCACCGCCGACCTCAAGCAGCTGGTGGAGAACGTCGGTAACAAGGACGCCTTCAAGAACGTCTACATCCAGGAAGTGCTGGCCGACGTGCCCGGCGGTCCCAAGCTCAAGTGGGTCTACGACATGTACAAGGCCGCCTACCCCGAGCTGGCCGCCAAGCCCGGCTATCCGCAGACCTACATGCCCTACGGTATTCCCTCGGCCATGGCGGTGGTCAACGCGCTGAAGGCGGCCGGCCCCAGCCCCACGCGCGAGAAGGTGCTCACGGCGCTGTCGACCATGAAGTTCGACTCCGGCGTGATGGCCGGCCCGATCGAGTTCGGTCCCGACGACCGCGCGGCGCAGGAGGCGGCCATCTACATCAAGTTCGACGCAACCAACATGACGCTCGTGCCCGGCAGCTACAAGAGCGTGTGGAAGTACAAGCCCTGAGGGCGGCTGCGATCTCATGAGCCTTTCCGACATCTGGCTGTTCGTGCAGCAGGGCGTGCTGTCCGGCATCGTCACCGGCAGCGTCTACGCGCTGCTCGCGGTGGCGATCGTCATGGTCTTCAAGACCACCGACGTGCCGAACTTCTCGCAGGGCGAAATCTTCATGGCCGGCGGCTACCTCGCGCTGTTCCCGCTGGTGGTGTGGGGCTGGCCCTACTGGGGCGCGGTGCTCGCGAGCCTCGCGGTCACGGCGCTCGTGGCCGCGCTGTTCCAGCGCGTGGTGATGCAGCGCGTGACCGCCTCGCGCGGCGTCGGCGTGCAGCTCGTGATCGCCACGCTGGGCTTCGCCTACCTGCTCAAGGGCCTGGTGCGCAAGACCGGGCTGGGCGACACGCCGCGCTCGCTGCCCTCGCTGGTGCCGCAGGACCCGATCACCATCGGCCAGGCCTCGCTCACGCTGCTCGACCTCGCGATCTTCGGCACCGCCGTGGTGGTGATGGTGCTGCTGTACCTGATGTTCACGCGCACCCGCACCGGCCAGGCCATGCGCGCGGTCGGCATGAATCCGCGCGGCGCGCAGATCGTGGGCGTGAAGCTGGGAACCATCCGCATGAAGATCTGGGCCCTGACCGGGCTGCTCTCGGCCATCGCGGCGCTGCTGATCACGCCCAAGATCCTGATCACGCCCGACATCGGCCACATCGCGATCCTGGCCTACGCGGCCGCCATCGTCGGCGGCTTCACCAGCCTGCCGGGCGCGGTGGTCGGCGGCTTCGTCATCGGCATCGTCGAGAACCTGGTGGGGCTGTTCATCTCGTCCAACGCCATCGTGGTCGCGCCCTTCGTCGCGATCATGGTGGTGCTGCTGGTGCGGCCGCAGGGCCTGTTCGGCGGCAAGCCGCAGGTGAAGAAGGTATGAGCATGCAGACGACTTCTCCCTGGTGGGATCGCGGCGTGCTGATCGCCATGGCCGCGGTGCTCGCGGTGCTGCCCTTCGCGGCCAGCGGCTACGTGCTCTACGTGGTCAACCTGCTGATGGTGTTCAGCGTGCTCGCGCTCGGCATGCACCTGGTGATCGGCGAGACCGGCCAGTTCGCGCTCTCGCACGCGGCCTTCTTCGGCATCGGCATCTACACGGCCGGGCTCATCAACAACCAGTGGCAGCCGCCGTTCGTGGTGTCGATCCTCGCGGGCGCGCTGCTCGCGGCCGCGCTGGGCTGGGTCATCGGCCTGCTCGCGCTGCGCATGCGCGACATCTACCTGGCGCTCGCCACCTTCGCCTTCGGCGAGGCGATGCAGTGGGTGTTCCTCAACTGGGAGCAAGTGACCAACGGTTCGAACGGCCTGCAGATGAAGCCGGCCGCGCTCGGCGGCCTGCGGCTGATGAACGACCTGCAGGCCTATCCCTTCGTGGTCGCGATCGCGGCGCTGATGCTGTGGCTCACGGTGGCGCTGTCGCGCTCGCGGCTGGGTTCGTCGTTCCGCGCGGTGCGCGAGAGCGACGTGGCGGCGATCGCGATGGGCGTGAACACGCGCGCGGTCAAGGTCACGGCCTTCGTGCTGTCGGCCGCCTTCGCGGGCGTGGCCGGCGGCATGTACACGCTGTTCACCTCCTTCATCCATCCCGAGAGCCTGGGCTTCCAGACCACCATCCTGATCCTCACCATGGTGGTGGTCGGCGGGCTGGGCTCGGTGCGCGGCGCGGTGGCGGGCGCCATCGTGTTCGGCCTGGCCTCGGAGCTGCTGCGCCAGGCACCGTCCTACCAGGAGATCATCTACGGTGGCATCCTGATGCTGTTCATGATGTTCCTGCCCAAGGGCATGGCCTCGCTGTTCGCGGCGCGCAAGGCCACGCGCCGCGCGGTCCCGGCGGGAGGCGCGCGATGAGCACGAGTGCTTTCCTCGACGTGCGCGACATCAGCGTGGTGTTCGGCGGCCTCAAGGCGGTCAACGGCCTGTCGTTCCAGGTCGAGCAGGGCCGCATCCATGCGCTGATCGGACCCAACGGCGCCGGCAAGTCGACCACCTTCAACTGCATCTCGCGCTTCTACACGCCCAGCAGCGGCAGCGTCGTCTTCGAGGGCCGCGAGCTCACGCGCGTGTCGCCCTACCGCATGGCCTCGCTGGGCATCGCGCGCACCTTCCAGAACCTCGAGCTGTTCGCCGAGCTCTCGGTGCTCGAGAACGTGCTGCTCGGCACCCATGCGCGCGGCACCGGCACGCTGGGCCGGCTGCTGCGTCGCCCCGACCGCGAGACCGAGGACTTCGCGCTGCACCTGCTCGAGCGCGTGGGCCTGGCCGACGAACGCCACCAGCCGGCGCGCGACCTCGACTTCGGCCGCCAGAAGCTGCTCGAGCTGGCGCGCGCGCTGGCCATCAAGCCGAAGCTGCTGCTGCTCGACGAGCCCGCGGCCGGCCTGCGCAACCGCGAGATCGAGAGCCTGGACCGGCTGCTCAAGGAGCTGGTGGCGCGCGACGGCATCACGGTGCTGCTGGTCGAGCACGTGATGCAGCTCGTGATGTCGATCTCGGACCGCATCACCGTCATGGCCTTCGGCGAGAAGATCGCCGAGGGCACGCCCGCGCAGATCGGCAGCGACGCGCGCGTGATCGAGGCCTATCTGGGCAAGGGAAGTGCAAAGGGGGCCGCGCATGGCTGAATCGCTGTTGTCGTTGCGCGCCATCTCGGCCGCCTACGGCCGCATCCAGGCGCTGAGCCATGTCTCGGTCGACGTGCCCGAGGGCGAGATCGTCGCGCTGCTCGGCAGCAACGGCGCGGGCAAGACCACCACGCTCAACTGCATCTCGAACATCGTCGACTGCACCGAGGGCGAGGTGCGGCTGGCCGGCGAGCGGATCGACCGGCTGGGCTCCGACGCGCTGGTCCAGCGCGGCATCGTGCAGGTGCCCGAGGGCCGGCAGGTGTTCCGCGACATGAGCGTGCGCGAGAACCTCGACCTGGGCGCCTACCTGCGGCGCGACCGCGCGGGCATCCGCAACGACCTCGAGGCCGTGTATGCGATGTTCCCGCGCCTGAAGGAGCGCCAGGGCCAGATGGCGGCCACGCTGTCGGGCGGCGAGCAGCAGATGCTCGCGATCGGCCGTGCCGTGATGGCGCGCCCGCGCGTGATGCTGTTCGACGAGCCCTCGATGGGCCTGTCGCCGCTGCTGGTGGAGCAGATGTTCGAGATCATCGAGCGGCTGCACCGCGAACAGAAGATCACCATCCTGCTGGTCGAGCAGAACGTGCAGCTCGCGCTCGCGGTGTCGAGCTACGGCTACATCCTCGAGAACGGCGAGATCTCGCTGCACGGCCCGGCCGCGCAGCTGGCCAACGACGAGGCCGTGCGCCGCGCCTACCTCGGCGTCTGAACGGCGCCGCTTTCGCAAAGGAATTCCCATGCTTCTGAAGGACAAGCTCTCGCTCGTCACGGGCGCCGCGCGCGGCCTCGGCGAGGCCATCGCGCGCCGCATGGCGGCCGAAGGCGCGCACGTGCTGGTGGTCGACCGCGACCTCGAGCCCGCGCAACAGGTGGCGGCCTCGATCCGCGCCGCGGGCGGGCGCGCCGATGCCGACAGCGTCGACGTCAGCGATGCGGCGGCGGTCGACGCGCTCGCCGCGCGCATCGCCGCGGCGCACGGCGACATCGACGTGCTGGTGAACAACGCCGGCATTTCCGCGCGCTCGAAGTTCGACGAGCCCGGCGCGCGCGAGGCCTGGGACCGCGTGCTGTCGGTCAACCTGCAGGGCGTGTTCAACGTCACGCAGGCCTTCGTGCCCGCGCTCAAGCGCACGCACGGCAGCATCGTCAACCTGTCGTCGATCGTGGCCTTCGGCGCGGGCATCTCCTCGGCCGGCTACGTGGTGGCCAAGGGCGGCGTGCGCTCGCTCACGCAGGTGCTGGCACGCGACCTCGCGCCCTGGGGCGTGCGCGTGAACGCGGTGGCGCCCGGACTCATGGTGACCGACATGACGGCCGGCCAGCGCGAGACCGAGCACGGCACCGACTGGTACATGAGCCGCGTGCTCACCAAGCGCCACGGCGAGGCCGACGAGATCGCCGGGCCGGTGGTCTTCCTCGCCTCGTCGATGGCCAGCTACGTCAATGGCGTGGTGCTGCCGGTCGACGGCGGCTACCTCGCGGCCTGAGCGCCGCGCTTCGACGGAACAACGATGAACAACAGCAGTGATGACAACAAGCCGCTGGTCCTGGTGACCGGCGGCGCCAGCGGCATGGGCCGCGCCATCGTCGAGCGCCTGGCGCGCGACGGCTGGCGCGTGGTGATGGCCGACTACAACGGCGCGCTGGCCGAGCGCGAGACCCAGGTGCTGCGCGCCGCCGGCCTCGACGTCGACTACCGCGCCATCGACCTGACCGACGAGGCCGCGGTGCGCGCGATGGTGCAGTCGCTGCCGCCGCTCGCCGCGCTGGTGAACAACGCCGGCATCTTCGACGAGCGCGCCTTCATGGACGTGAGCTCGGCCGACTTCCGCCGCATGTACGAGGTGAACCTGCTCGCGGTGGCCACGCTCACGCAGGAGGCCGCGCGCAAGATGGCCGACGGCGCGCGCATCGTCAACATCGCCTCGCGCGCCTACCTGGGCGCGAAGAACCATCCGCACTACGTGGCCTCGAAGGCCGCGCTGGTGGGCTACACGCGCGCCAGCGCGATGGAGCTCGCGCCGCGCGGCATCCTGGTGAACGCGATCGCGCCGGGCCTGATCGACACGCCGCTGCTGCGCGCGCTCACGCCCGAGCGCCGCGCCGCGCAGCTCGCGCTGCAGCCCACGGGCGCGGCCGGCCGGCCCGAGGACATCGCGCAGGCCGTGGCCTTCTTCGCCTCGCCGGCCACCGGCTTCGTCACGGGCCAGGTGCTGTTCGTCGACGGCGGCAAGTCGCTCGGCGGCTCGGGGGCGTGATGGCGCAGCCCCAGGAGAAGACCGGCTACGACGTGGTCGTGATCGGCAGCGGCGCGGGCGGGCTCGCGGCCGCGCTGACGGCGAAGCTCGAGGGCCTCGACGTGCTGGTGATCGAGAAGACCGACCGCATCGGCGGCTCGACCGCGATCTCGGGCGGTGCGGTGTGGGTGCCGCTCAACGACCAGGCCGAGGCCGCGGGCCATCCCGACACGCCCGAGAAGGCGCTGACCTATCTGCGCAACACGGTGGGCGCGGCGGGCGACGAGGCGCTGCGCCATGCCTTCCTCGATGCCGGGCCGCGCGCGCTGCGCTATCTGCGCGAGCGCACCGACGTGCAGCTCGCCGCGCGCACCTACTCGCCCGACTACCACCCCGACCGCGAGGGCGCCGCGATGGGCGGCCGTTCGCTCGACCCGATCGAGTTCGACGGCCGGCTGCTCGGCCCGCACTTCCGCACCCTGCGCGATCCGCTGCCCGAGTTCTGCGTGCTCGGCGGGATGATGGTCAACATGACCGACGTGAAGCACCTGCTCGCGGTCACGCGCTCGTTCGCGTCGTGGAAGCACGGCATGAAGCTGGTGCTGCGCTACTTCGCCGACCGCTTGAGTGGGCACCACCGCGGCACGCGATTGCTGCTGGGCAATGCGCTCGCGGGGCGACTGTTCCACGGGCTGCTGAAGGAGAAGATCCCGTTCTGGCTCGAGACGCCCGCGCTCGGGCTCGAACAGGATGCAGGCGGTGCGGTGACCGGCGTGCGCGTGAAGCGCGATGGCCGCGAGATCGTGCTGCAGGCGCGGCGCGGCGTGGTGGTCGCGACCGGCGGCTTTCCGTGGAATGCGCAGATGCGCGCCGAGCACTATCCCGCGCCGACCGGGCCCTACTCGATGTCGCCGCAGGGCAATGTCGGCGAGGGCATCGCGATGGCGCGGCAGGCCGGTGGCGTGCTCGGCACCGGCCACACGGGTCCGGCGCTGTGGGCACCGGTGTCGATGATGAAGCGCCCCGACGGCAGCGTGCTGCGCTATCCGCACCTGGTGTGGGACCGCGCCAAGCCCGGGCTGATCGCGGTCGACGCGCGCGGCGAGCGCTTCGTCAACGAGGCTAGCTCGTACCACGAGTTCGTGCGCGGCATGTACCAGGCCAACGAGGCCGGCACGAGCATTCCGGCGCTGCTGGTGTGCGACAGCGACTTCATGGAAAAGTGGGGCCTGGGCCTCGCGCTGCCGGGCGGGCGCTCGCGCGAGCACTTGGTGCGCGCCGGCTACCTGTACCGCGCCGACACGCTCGAGGCGCTGGCACGCCAGGCCGACGTCGACCCCGACGGCCTCGCGCGCACCTTGGCCGCGTTCAACCCACCGGCCGCGCGCGGCGAGGACCCGGCCTTCGGCAAGGGCAGCACGGCCTACAACCGCTACCTCGGCGACCCCGAGCACCAGCCCAATGCCTGCGTGGCACCGGTCGCGAAGGCGCCGTTCTACGCGGTCAAGGTCTATCCCGGCGACATCGGCACGGCCCTGGGCGTGCGCGCCGATGGCCATGCGCGCGTGCTCGATGCGCGTGGCACGCCGATCGCGGGCCTCTACGTGGCCGGCAACGACATGCACTCGGTGATGGGAGGCGAGTATCCTGCGCCCGGCATCACGCTCGGACCGGCCCTGACCTTCGGCTGGGCGGCCGGCATGCACCTGGCCCATGGCCGCGACGAACACGCCTGACACCACACACTTCACACCCATCATGAAGATCTTCTATTCCCCCGCTTCCCCCTTCGTGCGCAAATGCATGGTCGTCGCGCACGAGCTCGGCATCGCCGAGCGCATCGAGCGCCTGCCGAGCGCGGCCGGCCCGGTGAAGCGCGACGCGACCATCCTGCCGACCAACCCGCTGGGCCAGGTGCCGACCTTCCTCACCGACGACGGCCAGGCCCTGTTCGACAGCCGCGTGATCTGCGAGTACCTCAACGACCAGCAGGGCGGCACGCTGTTCCCCGCCTCGGGCAAGGCGCGCTGGGCCCGTCTCACCGAACTCTCGCTGGCCGACGGCATGACCGCCGCCGCGCTGCTCGCGCGCTACGAGAACGTGCTGCGTCCGCAGGAATTCCGCTGGGCCGACTGGACCGACGGCCAGCTCGCCAAGGTGCGCACCGGTCTCGAATGGCTCGAGAAGGAAGCGGCTGGATTCGGCGAACGTGTGGACATCGGGACCATCGCTTTCGGCTGTGCGCTGGGGTACATGGACTTCCGGTTTCCGGATGTGGATTGGCGTGCTCAGGCGCCTCGCAGCGCTGAGTGGTTCGAGGCGTTCAATCGGCGAGCCTCCATGCAGGCGACGTTGCCTACTGCTTGAGGTTGGAGCGGGCTCACGCCGACGGGGTACTCCCCTCCGCGAATGTCCCCCGGCCTTCGGCCTCCTCCTTTATTTCGCTGCGGGGAGTACCCCGCCGACGTGCGCCAGACGCGCAGCAGTTGATCGGCCGGCACCACCGCTGCGCCTCCCGTGCACAGGGCAGTGGGTGCTTCCCGCAGCGAAATAAAGGAGGAGCCGAAGGCGGGGGACATTCGCGGAGGGAAGTACCCGCTGTCCTGTGCACGCGCCCCGAACAAAAAGCCCGATCTGGCAAGACCGACGATTCCTTGGCTAAATGCCACCCTCCGCAAGAAACCAAGGACCCCGAATGTCTTCTGAGCAAAAAAAGGTAGCCATCGTCACGGCAGGCGGCAGCGGCATGGGCGCCGCCGCGGCCCGCAAGCTCGCGCAGGACGGTTTTCGTGTCGCCATCCTGTCCTCCTCGGGCAAGGGCGAGGCCCTCGCGAAGGAGCTCGGTGGCATCGGCGTGACCGGCTCCAACCAGTCGAACGACGACCTCAAGCAACTCGTCGACCGCGTCATCGCCGAGTGGGGCCGCATCGACGTCCTCGTCAACAGCGCCGGCCACGGCCCGCGCGCGCCCATTCTGGAAATCACCGACGACGACTGGCACCGCGGCATGGACGTCTACCTGCTGAGCGCCGTGCGGCCCAGCCGCCTCGTCACGCCGCACATGGTCAAGCAGGGGGGCGGCGCCATCATCAACATCTCGACCTTCGCCGCCTTCGAGCCCGATCCCGTGTTCCCGACCTCGGGCGTGTTCCGTGCCGGCCTCGCCGCCTTCACCAAGCTCTTCGCCGACCAGTATGCGGAGCACAACGTGCGCATGAACAACGTGCTGCCCGGCTTCATCGACAGCCTGCCCGAGAAGGAAGTGTTCCGCGAACGCATCCCCATGGGCCGCTACGGACGCAGCGACGAGATCGCCGCCACCATCGGCTTTCTCGCTTCCGACGGCGCGGGCTACATCACCGGCCAGAACCTGCGCGTCGACGGGGGCATCACGCGCTCCGTCTGAGGCCGTCATGGGCGCTGCCTACAATCGGCGCCCATGTGCCCGAGGACGTCCCGCTACCCCAGCAAGCTTCGCGCGGACGTCCTTCTCTTCAGCCGGCACGTGCGCCAGCGCGCCTCCTGCTATGCGCTCGCTCGCATCGCGCGCGACAGCCAGTCCCGGCAATCGGGCTGCTCCCGGCTGACTCCCCCTTGAGCCCGGCGCATTGAATGAAGCGCGGCGGCAACGCCCGCCGCTTTCTCCCTTGCGCCGTCAGCCGGCGCGATGCCTTCCAACGTCCCGCGATGCCTTGCCGGCACGCGGGCTGCTTTCCGCTTTCTCCATGTCTTCCCGCTACAGCCGCCTGCGCACCGAGTGGTGCCCGAGCATTCCGCGCGAACTGATGGCCGGCGCCGTCGCCACCTTCGCGCTCATTCCCGAGGTCATCGCCTTTTCCTTCGTCGCCGGTGTCGATCCCGCGGTGGGCCTGTTCGCCTCCTTCGTCATCGGCATCGTCATCGCGTTCACCGGCGGGCGCCCCGCCATGGTCTCGGCCGCGGCCGGGTCGGTGGCGCTGGTGGCCGCGCCGCTGGTGCATGCGCACGGCCTGGCCTATCTGCTCGCGGCCGGCCTGCTCGCGGGTGCGATGCAGATCGCCTTCGGGCTGCTGCGCCTCGGCGTGCTGATGCGCTTCGTGTCGTCGTCGGTGCGCACCGGCTTCGTCAACGCCCTCGCGATCCTGATCTTCGCCGCGCAGATGCCGCACTTCATCGGCGCCAATGCCGCCACCTGGGCGATGGTCGGCCTCGGGCTCGCGGTCATCTACCTGCTGCCACGCCTCACCACCGCGGTGCCGTCGCCGCTGGTGTGCATCGTGGTGGTCACGCTCGCGGGCCAGTGGCTGGGCCTGCCGCTCAAGACCGTGGCCGACCTCGGCCAGCTGCCCGATGCCTTGCCCGCGTTCGCGCTGCCCGCCGTGCCGCTGACCCTCGAGACGCTGCGCATCATCGCCTTGCCCGCCTTCGCCATCGCGATGGTCGGCCTGCTCGAATCGATGATGACCGCGAGCGTGGTCGACGAGCTCACCGACACCCCGAGCTCGAAGAACCGCGAGTGTGGCGGCCTCGGCCTCGCGAACGTGGCGGCCAGCTGCTTCGGCGGCATCGCGGGCTGCGGAATGATCGGCCAGACCGTGAGCAACGTGCGCTACGGCGGCCGCGGCCGGCTCTCGACCCTGTTCGCGGGCGCCTTCCTGCTGATCCTCATGGTGCTGCTCAAGCCCTGGGTGTCGCAGGTGCCGGTGGCGGCGCTGGTCGCGATCATGGTGATGGTCTCGGCCTCGACCTTCGACTGGGGTTCGCTGCGCACCCTGGTGCGCCATCCGCGCCTGTCGAGCGTCGTGATGCTCGCCACCGTGGCCGTCACCGTCGCCACCGACAACCTGGCCGCGGGCGTGGGCATCGGCGTGCTGCTCAGCGGCGTCTTCTTCACCTTCAAGGTGGCGCGGCTGCTGCGGGTGCAGGCGCGGCAGGACGAAGAAGGCGCCTGGTGCTTCGCCGTGAGCGGCCAGGTCTTCTTCGCCTCGGCCGACATGCTGGTCGATGCCTTCGACGTGCGCGAGATCGACGGCGCGCCGGTGCGCATCGACGTCTCGCAGGCCCACTTCTGGGACGTCACGGCCGTGGCGGCGTTGCGCAAGGTGGTCGAGCGGCTGCGCAAGCACGGCAGCGCGGTCGACGTGAGCGGCATGAACCAGGCCAGCCGCGACCTCGTGCTGCGGCTCGACGCGGCGCCCGAGTGAAGCAGCTCAGGCCGCGGCGGCCGCCTCGGCGCGCACCTGGCTGCGAAAGCGCCCCGGGCTCTCGCCCACCGCGCGCCGGAAGGCCGCGCTGAACGCCGTCTCCGACTGGTAGCCCACGCGCTCGGCGATGCGCGCGATGCCCTCGTCGCCGTGCCGCAGCGCATGGCGCGCCACCGTCATGCGCCAGCCGCCGAGATAGCCGAGCGGCGTCGAGCCCGTCAGCGCCTTGAAGCGCAGCGCGAAGGCCGTGCGCGACATGCTGGCCGTCTGCGCCAGGCGCTCCACCGTCCAGGGCTGCGCGATGTCGGCATGCATGCGCGACAGCGCGGTGCCGATGCGCGCATCGGTCATCGCGCCGAGCCAGCCCTCGGGCTGCGGCGCATTCGCGAGGTGCACGCGCAGCGCCTGCACCAGCACCAGCGCCGCGAGGTTGGTGCGCGCCAGGGTCGAGCCCGGGCGCAGTTCGGCCGTCTCCCAGCCCATCAGGTCGAGCAGCCCCTCGAGCGGCCGCGCGCCCGGATCGCTCGCGCGCAGGTGGATCAGCGGCGGCAGGTGGCGCAGCAGCAGTTCGCCGGCCTCGCCCGACAGCGCGAAGCGCCCGCTCGCGAGCACCACGCGCGTCGTGTCGCTCGCATCCAGCCCGTCATGGCGCAGCACCCCGTCGGGGCCGCGCTGCTCGTGGCTCAGGCGCGTGCCGTCCTGCAGCGGCCCGGGCGGATCGCTCGCGGCCGAGAAGGGCAGGCCGTTGGTCAGCAGGAAGAAGTCGCCGGCCTCCAGCATCACCGGCGCGGCAGCGCCGTCGACCTGGATGCGGAAGCGCCCCTCGAGCACGCAGCCCAGCTTGATGTGCGAGGCGTAGTGCCCGTAGCGGAAGGCCCAGCGGCCGCGCGCCTCGAAGCGCGACGAGAGCGTGCTGCTCACCGTGAGCATGGCCAGCACATCGGACAAGGGATCCATGATTCTGTACGAATGAATAGGAAATGCGTGCTGATGATTATTCAATCATTCAGACCAACGCGCGACCATCGGGGCATGTCCTCCTCGAACGCTCCAGTTTTCCGTCACGCCGTCGTGCTGGGTCTGCTCACCACCATCGGCCCCTTCGCCATCGACATGTACCTGCCCGCGCTGCCTGCCATCGGGCGCGCGCTGAACGCCGATCCGCATGCGATGCAGGCCAGCCTGATGGCCTTCTTCATCGCGGTCGGCGCCGGCCAGCTGGTCGCGGGCCCGCTGTCGGACATGTTCGGCCGCCGCCGGCCGATGGTCGCGGGCCTCGTGCTGTTCATGCTCGCCAGCATCGGCTGCGCCTTCGCGCCCAGCGCGGGCGTGCTGGTCGCGCTGCGCTTCGTGCAGGGGCTCGGCGCCTGCGCCTGCATGGTCACGCCGCGCGCCGTGGTGCGCGACCTGTACACCGGGCCCGAGGCGGCGCGGATGATGTCGCTGCTGCTGATGGTCTACAGCGTGTCGCCGATCCTCGCGCCGCTGGCCGGCAGCCTCGTGGCCGAGAGCCTGGGCTGGCGCGCCGTGTTCGTCGCCGTTGCCGCCGTCGGGCTCGCGGGCCTCGCGATGCTGCTGGCCCTGCTGCCCGAGACCCGGCCCGCCACCGCGCGGCTGTCGAGCAACTTCCGCAGCGCCATGGCCGGCTACGGCGTGCTGCTGCGCGACCGCCACTTCATGGCGCAGGCCTTCATGGCCTCGTTCACCGTCTCGAGCTTCTTCGTCTACGTGGCCAACTCGCCCTTCGTGATGAGCGCGCACTTCGGCGTCTCGCCGCGCCTGTACGCGGTGCTGTTCGCGCTCAACGCCGTGTCGCTGCTCGCGCTGTCGCAGGCCAATGGCCGGCTGGTCGCGCGCTTCGGTATCCGGCGCGTGCTGCGCACGGCGGTGATCGCACAGGCCGCCACCATCGGGCTGCTGCTGGTGCTCACGCTCGCGGGCATGGACCGGCTCTCCGTGTTGGTGGCGCTGCTGATGATCGGCTTCGGCCTCAACGGCCTGATCGTGCCCGCGGCCTTCGTGCTCGCGATGGAAGGCCATGCCGCGCTCGCGGGCACGGCTTCGGCGCTGATCGGCACGATGAACTTCGCGGGCGGCGCGGTGATGGTGGCGCTGGTCGCGCCGTTCGCTGACGGCAGGCCGCTGCCGATGGTGACGGGCATCGCCGGCTGCGCCGCGGTCGTGCTGACGCTGGCCTTGCGCACCCTGCGGCCGGTGCGGCGCGTGCCCGGTGTCATGCAGGGGTTCTAAGTGATTGCCCCGTGAGCAAGGCGCGCCCTTGGGCCTAGCCTTTGCGCGTTCCGTCGGCGCCCGATGGACCGGAAAGGCTTCCATGGACATCCCCGCCCCGGTGCTCGACAGCATGCAGCGCACCCTCCAGTCCTACGAGGCGTCCGCGCGCGACTACGACGCGATCGTGGCGGACCATCCGCCGCCCGAGATCGAGGACGCGCTGCGCCGCATGGTGGCGTGCATGCCCGCGGGCGGCAGCGTGCTCGAGGTCGGCTCGGGCACGGGGCGCGACGCCGACTTCGTCGAATCGCTGGGCGTGATCGTCAGGCGCACCGATGCGACGCAGGCCTTTCTCGACCTGCAGGCCGAGCGCGGCAGGCAGGGCGCGCTGCTCAATGTGGTCACCGACCCGCTGGGCGGGCCCTATGACGCCATCCTCGCGATGGCCGTGCTGATCCATGTCGATCGCGCGCAGATCGCGCCGGTGCTGCGCAAGGTGTTCGACGCGCTCGCGCCCGGTGGCGTCTTCCTCGCGGGCATGCGCATCGGCGAGGGCGAGACCAACGGCGACTACCAGACCGTGTACTGGGACCGCGACCTGTTCGCCGCGCAGCTCGCGGCGGCCGGGCTGCGACTGGATTGGGAGCGGCAGTGGATCGGCCGCGAGGACGTGCGCTGGGCCAGCTTCCTGGCCTGCCGTCCGCCCGGATGAACGCCGCCTACACGCCCAGGTAGCGCGTCCACAGCGAGCGGTCGGCATCGAGCGCGGCCGAGTCGCCCTGCCACACCACGCGCCCGCGCTCGAGGATCACGTGCCGGTCGGCCAGCGGCAGCAGGCGCTGCACATACTTGTCGACCACCAGGATCGCCTCGCCCTCGGACTTGAGCGTGGCGATGCAGTGCCAGATCTCCTCGCGGATCACGGGCGCGAGGCCTTCGGTGGCCTCGTCGAGGATCAAGAGGCGCGGATGCGTGGACAGCGCCCGCGCGATCGCCAGCATCTGCTGCTCGCCGCCCGAGAGCTGGTTGCCCGCGTTGGTCTTGCGCTCCGCGAGGCGCGGGAACAGGCCGTACAGCGCCTCGACGGTCCAGCGCGGCGCGCTGCCGGGGCGCGGGCGCGCGAAGGCGCGCAGGTGCTCGTCCACGCTGAGATTGGGGAACACGTGCCGGCCCTCGGGCACGATGGCCACGCCGCGGCGCGCGATGGCGTCGGGCTTGTGGCCGCCGATGGCCGCGCCGCCGAAGCGCAGCTCGCCGCGCATCGGCGCGAGCATGCCGGTGATGACCTTGAGCAGGGTGCTCTTGCCCATGCCGTTGCGGCCCAGCAGCGCGAGCACCTCGCCCGCGCCGATGCGCAGGTCGATGCCGAACAGCACCTGGCTGGCGCCATAGCCCGCTTCGATGGCCTGTGCCTCGAGCAATGTCGTCGAACTCATGCGTGACCTTCCGCTTCGGTGCCCAGGTAGACCGCCTGCACGTCGGGATGCCCGCGCACCTCGTCGGCCGTGCCGCTCATCAGCACGCGGCCCTGCACCAGCACCGTGAGCCGGCTGGCGAGGCGGAACACGGCGTCCATGTCGTGCTCGATCAGGAGGATCGCCATCGAGGCGTGCAGCGACTCGATCAGGTCGACCATGCGCGCCGACTCGTCAGGGCCCATGCCGGCCATCGGCTCGTCGAGCAAGAGCAGCTTGGGTTCGGCCGCGAGCGCCAGCGCCACGTCGAGCGCGCGCTGCGCGCCGTGCGGCAGCGTGCCGGCGATGCGGTCGCGCTCGCGCGCCAGGCCCACGCGCTCGGCCAGCGCCGCGGCGCGGTCGGCCAGGTCCTTCTCGCGCGAACGCGGCGCGAGGAAGCGCAGGCTGCTGCCCGCGTGCGCCTGCGCGGCCAGCATCAGGTTGTCGTGCACCGTGTCCTTGGCGAACACGCGCGTGACCTGGAAGCAGCGCGACATGCCCGCGGCCACGCGCTGGTGGTCCTTGAAGCCGGTGATGTCCTTCTCGTCGAGCAGGATGCGGCCGGCATCGGCCTTGAGCAGGCCGGTGATGAGGTTCACCAGCGTGGTCTTGCCCGCGCCGTTGGGGCCGATCAGCGCATGCACTTCGCCGCGCTCCACCGTGAGGCTCACATGGTCGGTCGCCAGCAGGCCGCCGAAGCGCTTGACCAGTCCTTCGATCCTGAACAGGCTCATGGCGTGGCCTTTGCAAGCGGTGCGCGGCGGCGCGACAGCGCGGCCAGTCCCTTGGGCGCCCACAGGGCGACGGCGATCAGCAGCAGGCCCAGCGGCATGTGCCAGTGTTCGGTGTGCTGCTTGAGCGCCTCCTCGAGCAGCAGCCACACGGCGGCGCCCACCGGCCCGCCCCAGCTGCGGCCGAGGCCGCCGATCACCACCATCACCAGCAGCGTGGCCGACTGCGTCCAGTGCATGGTGGCCGGGCTCACGAAGCCGTTGCCGCCCGCGAGCAGCGCGCCCGCCAGGCCGGCGATGGCGCCCGCGATGGCGAAGGCCGCGAGCTGCAGCCGGAACACCGGGTAGCCGAGCGCGCGCATGCGCGTCTCGTTGTCGCGGATGCCCATCAGCGCATGGCCGAAGCGCGACTGCGTGGCGCGCTGCAGCCACCACAGCGCGAGCGCCACCAGCGCCAGCACCACCCAGTAGAAGTTGCTCTCGTTGCCGAGGTCGAGGCCCGGCAGCAGGGTGGGGCGGCTCATCAGCGTGTAGCCATCGTCGCCGCCGTACTTGCGCAGCGAGACCGCGACGAAATACAGCATCTGCGCGAAGGCCAGCGTGGTCATGATGAAGTAGACGCCGCGCGTGCGCAGCGCCACCGTGCCGATCAGCGCGGCGGCCAGGCCGGCCGCCAGCACGGCCGCGGGCCACAGCACCCAGGCCGAGGTCGTGCCGGCGTCGCTGAGCGCCACCACCGTGTAGGCACCCACGCCGATGAAGCCCGCATGGCCGAGCGCGACCATGCCGCCGAAGCCGAGGATGAAGTTGAGGCTGGCCGCGGCCAGCGCGACGATCAGCACGCGGCGCACGAAGCCGATGTAGAACTCGAAGCCGAACAGCGGTGCGATCAGGGGAAAGGCGGCGAGCAGCAGCAGAAGCAGCCCGAGGCCGATGTGACGGGTTTTCATGCGCGTGCCGAGAAGAGGCCCGAGGGCCTGAAGAGAAGGACCGCCACCATCAGCGCGTACATCGCGACCTCGGCCACCAGCGGGCCGAGGTCGGCCGCTGTGGCTGGCGGCAGCGTGGCGCGCAGCAGCATCGGCACGAAGGCGCGGCCGATGGTGTCGACGATGCCCACCAGCAGCGCGGCCACGAAGGCGCCGCGCACCGAGCCGATGCCGCCGATCACCAGCACCACCAGCGCCGGGATCAGGATCTGTTCGCCCATGCCGACCTGCACCGCGACGATCGGGCCCATCAGCGCGCCGGCCAGCGCGGCGAGTGCCGCGCCGAGCAGGAACACGCCGTTGAAGATGCGGCCCACGCGCACGCCCATGAGCTCGGCCATCGGCCGGTCGGAAGCGCCCGCGCGCACCCGCATGCCGATGCGCGTGTGGTTCACCAGCAGGTAGAGCGCCAACGCGACCAGCATGCCGCCGACCAGGATCACCAGCCGGTACGAGGGATAGGGCAGGCCGTCCATCAGTTCGACCGGGCCCGAGAGCGCGGCGGGCGTCGGCGCCATCACCGGCGACGGGCCCCAGATCATCTTGACCAGGTCGTCGGCCACCAGGATCACGCCGAAGGTCGCGAGCACCTGCGCGAGGTGGTCGCGCGTGTAGAGGCGGCGCATCAGCAGCACCTCGAGCAGCAGCGCCACCACCACGGTGACCGCCACCGCGACGACGATGGCCGCGGCGAACGAGCCGGTGCGCGTGTGCGCCTCGGCCGCGACATAGGCGCCGGCCATGAACAGCGAACCGTGCGCGAGGTTCAGCACGTCCATGATGCCGAACACCAGCGTGAGGCCCGCGGCCAGCAGGAACAGCATCAGGCCGTAGCCGAGGCCGTTGAGCAGCTGCTCGAGAACGAGGATGGAGGTCATGGGGAGGAAGAGGGAATGCGGATGGCCGTACGCCAGGGGCGCGCGAATCTCGCGTCCCCGGCGTGCGGAAATTCGGAAGGCCGAGGCGGCCCGCCGTTCACTTCATCGGGCACTTGTCGGCGTAGCTGTCGCCGTAGTTGGTCAAAACGGTGTTGATCAGCTTGTTCGTGACCTTGCCCTGCGCATCCTTGCCGATCACGCGCAGGTAGAAGTTCTCGATGGGGTAGTGGTTGTTGGCGTACTTGAAGGTGCCGCGCGTCGAGGCGTAGTTGGCCTTCTTGAGCGCCGCGATCACGGCCTCGCGGTTCTGTGCGTTGCCGCCGGCCTGCTTCACGGCGGCGTCCATCGCGAGGATGGCGTCGTAGGCCTGCGCGGCGTAGACCGACGGGTAGCGGCCGTTGTATTCCTTGCGGAACGCGGCCACGAAGGCCTTGTTGGCGGCGTTGTCGAGGTCGTGCGCCCAGTGCGAGGTGTTGAACAGGCCCAGCATCGGCTCGCCCACGGCGCCGATCACGTCTTCGTCGGCCGAGAAGCCGCTGGTGACCAGCGTGATGTCCTTCGACAGGCCCGCGCCCACGAACTGCTTGATGAAGTTGATGCCCATCGCGCCGGGCAGGAAGAAGTAGATCGAATCGGGCTTGGAGGCGCGCAGCTGCGCGAGCTCGGCCGCGTAGTCGATCTGGCCAAGCTTGGTATAGAGCTCGTCGGCCACCTGGCCCTTGAACTGGCGCTTGAAGCCGCCGAGCGCGTCCTTGCCCGCGGGATAGTTGGGCGCGATCAGCACGATCTTCTTGAAGGCGCGGTCCTGCGCGAACTTGCCGGCGGCCTCGTGGAACTGGTCGTTCTGGTAGGCGGTGCCGAAGAAGTAGGCATTGCACTGCGCGCCCGCGAACTGGCTCGGGCCGGCATTGGCCGAGAGGTAGGGCACCTTGGCGTTGAACAGCGTCGGGCCGACGGCCAGCGCCACGTTGGAGCCGATCGGGCCGCTGAAGATGTCGATCTTGTCGCGCTGGATCATGCGGTCGACCAGCTGCTTGGCCTGGTCGGGGCTGCCGGCCATGTCGGCCTGCACGAACTCCACCTCCTGCCCGCCGAGCTTGCCGCCCAGCTGCTTGATGCCGAGCGCGAAGCCGTCGCGCGCCTCGGCGCCCAGCGCCGCGAACGGGCCCGAGATGTCGAGCGCCAGACCGACCTTGACCGGCGCGGCCAGGGCCGAGGCCGCGGCGCCGCACAGCAGCAGCGAAAGCAGGGTGCGCGGCAGCGCGGACGATTTCGGGGACGGTTGGCTCATCGGATTCTCCGGCAGGGATGGGGGTGAAACGGCGTCGAACCGTTGATAGCTAAATACTTTAGCCGTAAACAATTCGGTGTCAACGGTGCTAGCACGAATGGTGCCAGTGGCCGGCACGTGCGCGGCCCCGATGTCCCCAAAAAAAGAAGCGGCATCGACCCGGATCGATGCCGCCTGCGATGCCCTCGAAGAGGGCGCGGCGCCTGCGTGGTGCGCCGCTTCTTTCGCGCCGATCAGCCGAAGGGGCTGGCGGTCGCGAACCACAGGCCGATGCCGGTGGCGATGATGAAGGCCCCGTCGGTCACGCCCGCGACCAAGAAGAACTTGGTCTGCAGCGTGTCGACCATCTCGGGCTGGCGCGTCGTGCCCTCGAGGAACTTCTGCCCCACCAGCGCGATGCCGATGCACGAGCCCAGTGCCGCGATGCCGATCAGCAGGGCGACCGCGAGGGGGAGGATGTTGAAGCCGTTCATGGTGCTTTCTCCAGTGGTTAATGCCTGGACGTACTGTCTTGCATCGACTGCACCGGGTCCATGACCTCGCGGGTCATGCGCGCACGGCAGCGGCGGCTCAGCTCCGCGCGGCGCGCGAGGGCCACAGCACCGAGGCGATCGCCACCATCATCAGCGCCACCGCCACCCAGTCCTGCCAGTGCACCGCCTCGCCGAGCCACACCGCGCCGCTGAACACGCCGAGCACCGGGATGAACATCACGCTGAGCGTGGAGGCCACGGGCGGCAGCCCGCGCGCGAGATAGAACCACGCCGCGTGCGCGAAGCCGAAGATCAGCACCGCGTTGTAGAGGATCGCGCCCCAGGTCACGCTGCCGGGCCAGCGCCACTGGTCGCGCTCGAACAGCGCCGACAGCACCGTCATCACCACCGCGGTGAGCGCCGTCATCCAGAACGAGAGCGTGAGCGTCGGCAGCCCGATGCGCGTGTGGCGCAGCAGCTGCGTGCCCAGCGCCCAGGTGGCCGCGGCCACCAGCGCGAGCGCCACATAGCCGGGCCGCCCCGCGAGGTCGGTGAGCTCGTGCCACAGCAGCAGGCCCACGCCGATCGCGCAGGCGCCCACGCCGGTCCAGGCGCGGCGCGAGAGCGCGGCCGAGAACAGCAGCGCGCCGATCACGGCCGAGAACACCGGCATGGTGTAGCCGAGGATGGCCGCGCGCCCGCCCGACAGCGCCTTCACCGCGAGGATGATGCAGGCGTGCCAGACGAACATGTTGGTGGCGCCCAGCCACAGCAACTCGGGCCAGGCACCGCGCGGCACGCGGAACGGCACCTTCATCCACGCCAGCGCCAGGCCCAGCACCGGCAGCCCGAGCCAGATCGAGATCGCGCGGAAGGCCAGCGGCGGATAGTCCGCCACGCCGAGCTTCATCACCGGCCAGTTGAGGCCCCAGGCAAGGGTCAGCAGGACGAGGATGACGAACTGGCGCGGGGTGAAGGAAGGCATGGGGCGCGATTGTGGCGCGGACCGTGGTTTCGTGCCTGGGGCCGAGGAAGATGCAGTGGGCCTCCTCTACAACGAAATGACCTCGACACCTAGAATGGCCCGATGGAAGCGCAAGCCTTGCTGATAGCTTTGCACGACGAGTCGGCCGGATACGAAATCTCGCCGGAGCGGGTGCCGCTGTCCGTGTTGCGCGGCTTCGCCAGGGACGTCGACGAGTTTCTGCGCGGCGATGGCAATGATGTCGACACCAGTGCGCTGGATGTCTCCGTCGAGAAAGGTTCGCTGGCCATTCGCACGGCACCGACGGCCAACCCGGTGCTGATGAACGACCTGCGAAGACTCGCGGGCAGCCAGCAGATGGAAGGCATCGCGGCGAAGCGCCGCGCCGTGGTCGAGCGCTGGCAGAAGAGTGCGCGCGGCGGCCGTGGCTGGCGCGTGAGCATCGCGGCGGATTTCCTCTCCGCCGCCATCGTGATCGACAGCGAATCGGACTTCAGGGCCGACGACGCGGACCAATGGGTGCGCGTCGAGCGCTATGTGCGCGGCGAGATCGAGGACATGGGCGGGCACACCAAACCCAATGCCCACATTCGCCTGCCGGACGGCAAGACGCTGCTGGTCGATGCGGCCCGCGAGATGCTGCGGGACGAGAAGGTCAACCGTCTCTACAAGCCCGCCATGATCCGGATCGTCGCCGAATACAACGTCATGACGCGCGAGTACCGGAACGCGAGGCTGCTCGAATTCGTCGAGCACGAAAGCCGGCTCGATGAGAAGGAGCTCGATCGCCTGACCCAGCGGGGAGCGAAGGCATGGCGCGATGTGCCCGATGCCGGTGCGTGGGTCGACGAGTTGCGGGGAAGCAAGGAGTGAGCGCCATCCTGCTCGACACGAGCTACCTGATCTCGCTCGCCGATCCGGCACGTGCGCATCATCCGGCGGCGGTCGGCTATCTGCGCGAAGCGCTCAAACGCGGCGTGCCGTTGTACCTCTCGGCCATCGCCGCATCGGAGTTCCAGGTCAAGCAGGCCGTGACCGATCTGCCCTTGCGCAACTTCGAGGTGCTCCCTTTCAACATCGACCACGTGATGACCGCGGGCTTGCTGATGCGCGGGCTGGCACGGGACGCCGCCGACGATCGAAGCGCCGTCAAGGACGACATCAAGCTGATCGCCCAGGCCATCTGCGAATCGCTGACGCACATCCTCACCGAGGATGCGCATACGCTGGTGAAGTACCTTCGCAGGCTGAATGCAGCGGGCACCTGTGCAGTGCAGCCGATCCTGCTGGCCGATGGCTTCGATTCGGCCTGGTTCGACAACGGGCAACGCGGCCTGCTGAGCGAATAGGCGAAAGGGCTCCTGGAGCCCTTCGTATCAACCCGGCAGCAGCCGCTTGAGGTAGTGCCCCGTATGGCTCGCCTCGTTCCCCGCCAGGTCCTCCGGCGTGCCCGCGCCCACCACCGTGCCGCCGCCGGCGCCGCCCTCGGGCCCCATGTCGATCAGCCAGTCGGCGGTCTTGATGACGTCGAGGTTGTGCTCGATCACGACGATGGTGTTGCCCGCGTCGCGCAACTGGTGCAGCACCTTGAGCAGCAGCTCGATGTCGGCGAAGTGCAGGCCGGTGGTCGGCTCGTCGAGGATGTAGAGCGTGCGGCCGGTGTCGCGCTTGCTGAGCTCGAGCGCAAGCTTCACGCGCTGCGCCTCGCCGCCCGACAGGGTGGTGGCCGACTGGCCGAGCTTGATGTAGCTGAGGCCCACGTCGAGCAGGGTGCGCAGCTTGCGCTCGATGGTCGGTACGGCCTTCAGGAACTCGTGCGCGACCTCGACCGTCATGTCGAGGATCTGCGCGATGTTGCGACCCTTGTACTGGACCTCGAGCGTCTCGCGGTTGTAGCGCTGGCCATGGCAGACCTCGCAGGGCACGTAGACGTCGGGCAGGAAGTGCATCTCGACCTTCACCACGCCGTCGCCCTGGCAGGCCTCGCAGCGCCCGCCCGCCACGTTGAAGCTGAAGCGGCCGGGCCCGTAGCCGCGCTCGCGCGCGGTGTTGGTCTCGGCCATCAGCTCGCGGATCGGCGTGAACAGGCCCGTGTAGGTGGCCGGGTTGCTGCGCGGCGTGCGGCCGATCGGGCTCTGGTCGACGTTGATGACCTTGTCGAAGTATTCGATGCCTTCGACCGCCTCGTGCGGCGCGGGCTCCTCGTGGGCGCGGTAGAGGGTGCGCGCGACGGCGCTGTAGAGCGTGTCGTTGACCAGCGTGGACTTGCCCGAGCCCGAGACGCCGGTGACGCAGGTCAGCAGGCCGACCGGAAAGGCCACGCTCACGTTCTTGAGGTTGTTGCCGCTGGCGCCGACCACGCGGATCTCCTGCAGCGCGGTCTGCGAGGCGAGGTGCGCGGCCTCGCGCGCGGCGCGGCGCTCGGCCGCGGGGCTCTGCGGAAAGCGCGAGGCCTTGCGCGGCTCGGCGGGCACTTCCTTCTTCACCACCGGCAGCCACGGCGTGCGGCGCTTCGGCACCTCGATCTTCTTCGCGCCCGACAGGTACTGGCCGGTCAGCGACTCGGGGTTGGCCGCCACCTGCGCGAAGCTGCCCTGCGCCATCACGCGGCCGCCGTGCACGCCGGCGCCCGGGCCCATGTCGATCACGTGGTCGGCGGCGTGGATCATGTCCTCGTCGTGCTCGACCACGATCACGCTGTTGCCGATGTCGCGCAGATGCTTGAGGGTGCCGATCAGGCGGTCGTTGTCGCGCTGGTGCAGGCCGATGCTGGGCTCGTCGAGCACGTACATCACGCCGGTCAGGCCCGAGCCGATCTGCGAGGCGAGGCGGATGCGCTGCGCCTCGCCGCCCGACAGCGTCTCGGCGCTGCGGTCCAGGCTCAGGTAGTTGAGGCCCACGTCGTTGAGGAACTTGAGGCGCAGGCCGATCTCGCGCACCACCTTGTCGGCGATCTCGGCCTTGGCGCCGCGCAGCTGCAGGCGCTGGAACCACGAGAGGCTGTCGCGCAGGGTCAGGCGGCTGAGTTCGAAGATCGCCATGCGCGGCGGCTCGCCGCCATCGGCCGGGCGTGCCGACTCGTCGACCAGGAACACGTTGCGCGCCTCGCGCCGCAGCCGCGAGCCGCCGCATTCGGGGCAGGGCTGGAAGCTGCGGTAGCGCGCGAGGTCCTCGCGCACCATCACCGAGTCGGTCTCGCGGTAGCGCCGCGCCATGTTCGGGATGATCCCCTCGAAGGGATGCTTCTTCGTGAGCTTCTTGCCCGCGAAGTTGCCCGACTCCATGGTGTAGTTGAACTTGATCTCCTCGCCCGCGGAGCCGTGCAGCAGCACCTGCTGCACCGAGGCCGGCAGCGATTCGAAGGGCGCGTCGACGTCGAACTTGTAGTGCTTCGCGACGCTTTCGATCATGCTGAAGTAGTAGCCGTTGCGGCGGTCCCAGCCCTTGATCGCGCCGCTGGCCAGCGACAGCGAGGGGAAGGCCACCACGCGTGCCGCGTCGAACACCTCGCTGTGGCCCAGGCCGTCGCAGCTCGGGCAGGCGCCCACGGGCGAGTTGAACGAGAACAGCCGTGGCTCGAGCTCGGCCAGCGAGTAGTGGCAGATCGGGCAGGAGAACTTGGCGTTGAACAGGTGCTCGCGATCGGGCTGGCCCTCGCCACCGAGTTCGAGCACCAGCGCGCGGCCCTCGGCCAGGCGCAGCGCGGCCTCGAAGCTCTCGGCCAGGCGCTGCTGCATGTCGGGGCGCGCGCGCAGCCGGTCGATCACCACGTCGATGTCGTGCTTCTCGGTCTTCTTGAGCTTGGGCAGGTCGTTGTATTCGTAGGTCTGGCCGTCGACGCGAAAGCGGATGTAGCCCGCGGCCTGCATCTCGGCGAACAGCTCGACGAACTCGCCCTTCTTTTCGCGCGCCACCGGCGCGAGGATCATCAGCCGCGGCTCCTCGCCCAGGCCCAGCGTCGCATCGACCATCTGCGAGACGGTCTGCGCCTGCAGCGGCAGGTGGTGGTCGGGGCAGAAGGGCGTGCCGGCGCGCGCATAGAGCAGGCGCAGGTAGTCGTGGATCTCGGTCACCGTGCCCACGGTGGAGCGCGGGTTGTGGCTGGTGGCCTTCTGCTCGATGCTGATCGCGGGCGACAGGCCCTCGATCACGTCGACGTCGGGCTTGTCCATCAGCTGCAGGAACTGCCGCGCATAGGCCGACAGGCTCTCGACGTAGCGCCGCTGGCCCTCGGCATAGAGCGTGTCGAAGGCCAGGCTCGACTTGCCCGAGCCCGACAGGCCGGTGATCACCACCAGCTTGTTGCGCGGGATGTCGAGGTCGACGTTCTTGAGGTTGTGGGTGCGCGCGCCGCGGATGCTGATGCGCTGCTGGGCGAGCACGGCGCCCAGGTACGCTTCGCGTTGGGCGTCGCGCTCGCTTTCGCGTTCAGCTTCTGCTTGCGCAGTGTCTTCGGTGGCTTTTGAATTCAAGGGGCGATCGTCCGAGGGCAACCGGACATGATAGACCGCCCGGGATGTCATGGCGAGCGGGGCGGTTCTTCGCGGGCGACGGGCTCCTGCGGCTGCGCCGCGAGCCGCCCGGTCGCCACGCCCACCATGTGCTCGGCCAGCGTCTCGTAGAGCGGCCGGCTGATCATGCGCGAGACCAGGCTCGCGAGCATGGCCGAGGCCATCAGGCTCAGCACCATGGCATGGCCGTCGACCATCTCCATCACGATGATGAAGGCCGTCAGCGGCGCCTGCGTGACCGCGGCCAGGAAGCCGGCCATGCCGAGCGCGATCAGCGCCGGCCCGAACTCGGGGCTCGCGAGCCGCGCGATGGCGTCGCCGATGCCGGCGCCGATCGACAGCGAGGGCGCGAAGATGCCGCCGGGCGCGCCGCTCCAGGCCGTGAGCCAGGTGGCGATGAACTTCAGCAGCGTGTAGAGCGGCGAGAGCGGGGCCTCGCCATGCAGCATCCGCTTGACCGCTTCCGAGCCCGCGCCGTAGGTGACGCCGCCCGTGGCCAGCCCGATGACGGCCACGGCCAGCCCGCAGGCGGCCGCGAAGCGCACCGGATAGCGCCGGCGCCAGTGGTTCAGGCGCTGCGGCGCGCCGGTCAGCGAGGCGATCAGCAGGCGCGCGAACAGCCCGCCCGCCACGCCGCTGAGCAGCGCCACTGCCAGGCCCGGGCCGAGCAGGCTCCAGTCCAGGTGCGGCACGCGGATCACGCCGAAATAGCTGAGGTTGCCGAAGGCCGACACCGCCACCAGGCCGGCGAGCACGATGCCGGTGATGATCACGCCGCTGGCGCGTGCCTCGAGCCGGCCCGACAGCTCCTCGATGGCGAATACCACGCCCGCGAGCGGCGCGTTGAACGCGGCCGCGATGCCGGCCGCGCCGCCGGCCACCAGCAGCGCGCGCATGTCGATGGTGCTGCCGGGCGACAGCCAGCGTTTCGCGTGCTGCATCACGCCGGCCGCCACCTGCACCGAGGGCCCTTCGCGCCCCACCGACAGGCCGGCGGCGAAGCCCGCGGCGCCGAGCCCGATCTTGGCCAGCGTCAGCCGCAGCGAGGCGAACAGGCCGCGCCGCTCGGAGGGCAGATCGGGATCGAGCGCGGCCTTGATCTGCGGGATGCCCGAGCCCGCCGCGCCCGGAAACCAGCGCCGCGTGGCCCAGACGATGGCGGCCGTGAGCGCCGGCGTCCACAGCAGCACGGCCCAGGGATGGCGCCGGAACAGGCCCTCGAACAGCGCGAAGGCCCATTCGGCCGCGTGCGTAAAGCCGACCACGAACAGGCCCGCGAGCACCGCGTAGCCGAGCACGATGGCGCGGTCGATCCACAGGCGCCAGCCCGAAAACTCGGCGCGCAGGTTCTGCAGGAAGTCGGGCTCGTGATTCATCGGTCCAGCCCGCCATTCTGCCGCGCGGTATCCGGCCGCCGTGCCAGCGGAGGCCGCGTCGTCCGGCCCATCGGGCACAATGCGTGTCCTTCTTTTTCCTTCAAACCTCCTCTTACGCATTCATCAGGGGCAGCGCACATGGCATCGGTCAACAAAGTCATCCTCGTCGGCAACCTCGGCCGCGATCCCGAAACCCGTACCTTCCCGAGCGGCGACCAGGTCTGCAACGCGACCCTCGCGACCACCGACAAGTGGAAGGACAAGCAAAGCGGCGAGATGCGCGAAGCCACCGAGTGGCACCGTCTCGTGTTCAACGGCCGCCTGGCGGAAATCGCCGCGCAGTACCTGCGCAAGGGCTCGCAGATCTACGTCGAAGGCCAGATCCGCACGCGCAAGTACACCGACAAGGACGGCGTCGAGAAGTACGCCACCGACATCCGCGTCGACCAGATGCAGATGCTCGGCAGCCGCCAGGGCCAGGGCGCCCCGGCGGGCGGCGGCTACGACGACGGCGGTTATTCGCAAGGCAATGGCGGCGGGGGTGGTGGTGGCGGTTACGCCCCCGCACCGGCACGCGCGCCGGCCGCCGCGCCGCGCGCACCGGCGCCCGCACCGCGCCAGGCACCGGCCAAGTCCTCGTCGGGCTTCGACGACATGGATGACGACATTCCGTTCTGACCGGACAGCGCGGCGAGGGCTTGCCTCTCGCCGCCTCCCGCCAGCCGGCCAAGGGCCGATCGCCATGCGCGATCGGCCCTTTTTCTTTGCGCCGTCCAGCCTGGGAAAAGCGCGAGGCCGAAAAAGGAAGGGATTTCTATAGTGGAAATACTTTCCAATTCTGCTTATGATCGTCCGCAGCCGGGCCCTCTGGCCCTGCGCTTTCAGCCCTGGAGACGATCCGTGCCACTGCCTCGCCCGTTGTCCGTGTCCGATCTGCGGCGCGTGCCGAACGCGCCGTCCTGAGCGTTCGCCCGCGCCCCCGCGCTTTTTTCGCGCACCTGCTTCCGCCGTCGCAACCGCAGCTTCCTTCGCTCGCCGAGGGAGGACGGCCTGCTGCACCCGGTCGAGGCAGGGCGCCGCTTTCCCGCTTTCCCGTCTGAGGCCGGCATTCCTTGGTGCTTCGTCGGCTGCTTCCCCGGCCACCGGAAGCAGCCGAGCCATCCCGGCAGGGCGCGTCCGCGCGGCCCCGGCCACGACTACAAGTAGGAGACTTCGTGAAACCAGCTCATTCCCTGACCCTCGGCCTCGTGTCGAGCGCGGCGCTCGCCCTGGTCCTGACCGCCTGTGGCGGCGGCAGTGGCGGCGGTGCCGGCTTCGTGCCGGTCGCGGTGGCGCCGCCACCACCGCCCGCCGCGCCCGAAGAACCGGTGGACGACCGTCCCACCGATCCCGTGGCCGAGGCGCCCGACACCAGCTTCGACACCTACTACAACGTCTGCCGCGGCACCGACCCCAAGTGCTACAACGACTGGGGCGCCTTCGCCACCACGCCCGACCGCGTGCTGATCTACTCGCGCACCGCCGGACCGCGCCACGCCAACCTCGGCACGCCGATGGGCACGGGCCTCAACCCGGTCATGAACCCCGACAACGTGATGCAGGCCGGCCTGGTGCGCATGCTCAAGGACGCGGGCATCACGGCCGACTGGACCGAGGACGTGGCGGTGCTCGGCAGCCGCATCAACAACTACAAGGCCGTGATCTTCGCGAGCTCGAACCGCGACACGCTGTGGAACGGCTCGGTCGCGACCAGCAACGACGCCGCGCGCACGGCGCTGCGCAACTACATGCGCCGCGGCGGCGGCTTCGTCGGGCTGCACAACGCCTTCGGCGCCGAATACAACTGGCCCTATTACGAAGGCCTGCTGGGCAACGCCAACTTCTACAACCACGGGCCCAACCGCTCGGGCGACGTCGAGATCATTGCCGACGACCCCTCCACCGTGGACCTGCCCAAGCGCTTCACCTTCCAGGACGAGTGGTACAACCTCGCGCCGTTTCCGACCAACGTGAAGTTCCTCGCCAAGGTCGACACCTCCACGCTCAAGCCGCTGACCTCGCCGCCGCATCCGGGCCATGCGGACTTCCATCCCGTGGCCTGGTGCCAGTACTACGACGGCGGCCGCGCCTGGCTCAGCACGCTGGGCCACAACGACCACTCGTTCAGCGCCAGCTCGACCGGGCCCGGCGCGGACCAGTTCCAGAAGCTGGTGGTGCAGGGCGTGAAGTCGGCCATGGGCCTGACGCCCTTCTGCACCTGAGCTGACCCCAGCGGCCTCGCGGCCCGCACGGCGCCCCGGCGCCGTGCGCGCGGTGCTGCGCGCCGCCTTCCTCTTCCCATCGCGGACAACCCTTCCTTCGGAGCGGAGATCTTCACCATGCGACTCACATCACTGGCAGCGACGCTGCTCGCCTGCGGCGCGATCGGCGCGCCCCTGCTGCTTTCCGGCTGCGGCGGCGGCGACTCGGGCGGCGGCGCCTTTCCCTGGTTCTCGGCGCCCCCGCTGGCACCCAACCCGCCGGCCCCGCCGCCGGCACCGCCCGCGGCCGGCCCCTCGGCCGCCGAACTGGCCGACTGCTGCACCGCGGGCGACCGCGACTTCCCCAAGGTGGGCGGCAACCTCGGCAACCAGAACTACTCGAGCCTCGCGAAGATCGACAAGGCGCGCGTCGGCCAGCTCGGCGGCGCCTGGCTCAACCGTATCGAGGGCGGCACCAATACCGGCAACAGCCAGAGCACCACGGTGGTGGTCGACGGCGTGATCTACATCGAGTCGGCGCTCGGCAACCTGATCGCGGTCGACGGCAAGACCGGCGTCACCAAGTGGAAATGGACCACGCCCTACGGCGCGATCACGCGCCGCGGCGCGGCGGTCGCGAAGGACCTGGGCCTGGTCTACACCGTGGCCACGGGCAACCGGCTGGTGGCGCTCGACACGAACACCGGCAAGCCGGTCTGGATCAAGCAGTACCCGAGCAGCGCCACCGACGCCGACTATCAGGGCGCGGTGCAGAAGGTGGCGCTGGTCTATCACGACAAGCGCCTCTACGTGGGCACCAACGACGGCAACCGCGGCGCCGCCTTCTCGGCCGACGCGGCCACCGGCAAGGTGCTCTCCACCTTCTGGGGCGTGCCGCGCGTGGGCGAGCGCGGCTACGACACCTGGGGCGGCGCGCCCGAGTCGGACCGCACCGGCGCCACGCCGTGGATTCACCCCGCGGTCGATCCCGAGCTGGGGCTCGTCTACTGGACCTTCGGCAACGTGCGCGGCGGCTCCTCGCAGAACGGCTCCACGCGGCCGGGCCTGAACCTGTTCGCCAACTCGATCGTCGCGCTCGACCTCAAGACCGGCGAGTACAAGTGGCACTTCCAGTCGGTGCACCACGACATCTGGGACATGGACAACGTGATGTCGCCCGTGCTGGCCAACGTGAGGATCGCGGGCCAGGAGCGCAAGGTCGTGATCTACGGCAGCAAGACCGGCATGTACTACATCCTCGACCGCAAGGACGGCAGCGCGCCGCTGGGCATCGACGAGATGCCGGTCAAGCAGGACGCCCGCCAGGCGAGCTGGCCGACCCAGCCCTTCCCGCGCCAGGGTGCCTGGACCGAGACCTGCATCGTCGACCAGCCGCTGGGCACCGCGATCCCCGGCGACCCGAACCGCGCCGTGCCCAACTACCTCAAGGGCTGCCTCTACGACGCGCACTGGGACGTGCCGCTGCTGTCGATCCCGGGCCATGGCGGCGGCGCCAACTGGAACCACCAGTCCTTCAGCCCGCGCACCGGCCTGGTCTACACCGGCATGGGCTACGTCTCGGCCGCGCACTCGCTGACCGAGTCGAGCAACGGCCTGCGCCCGCCGGGCACCTACATGACGGGCGCGGTGGTGGCGGTCGATCCCGGCACCAACCTGGTCAAGTGGAAGAAGCCCATGCCCTATTCGCTGGCGCACGGCAACGGCATCCTGAGCACGGCCGCCGACCTGCTGTTCATCGGCCAGCCCGACGGCAACCTGCTCGCGCTCGACGCGGGCGACGGCAGCGAGCTGTGGCGTTTCCAGACCGGCGCGGCCATCGCCGCGAGCCCGGTGGCCTACGAGGTCGACGGCGAGCAATACATCGCGGTCTATGCGGGCGGCACCAGCATTCCCTACGGCGACTCGGCGCCGCGCGGCGACTACCTCTGGGCCTTCAAGGTCGGCGGCACGGTGGCGCCGGCGGCCACGCCGAAGCCGCCCGAGGTGCGCCGGCCGGTGTCGGGCCAGGCGGTGGAAGGCGCGGCGCTGCCCACGCCCAACACTGTGTTCCTCGCGCGCGTGCAGACCGCGGCCAACGCGCCCGGCGCCAGCGAGAGCACCGCGGTCAACGCGATGACGCCGACCTGGATGCGCGTGCCCGCGAACACCACCGTGACCTTCACCAACCCCGCCGGCAATGCCAACCAGCACTGCGCCACGCAGTTCTTCGAGGGCCGCTTCGACTTCAAGCTCGCACCGGGCCAGTCGGCGCAGCATCGCTTCGACACGCCCGGCGAGTACTTCTACAACGACTGCCACAGCGCGCGACCGACCGGCAAGATCGTCGTGTACTGAGCCTGCGGGCGTTCCTCTTCCTCATTTCCCCCCAACCTAGAAAGGAGCAAAGCGATGACCTGGAGCAAGCCCGCGTTCGTGGACCTGCGGTTCGGTTTCGAGATCACGATGTACATCGCCGCGCGCTGAGCGCGGCGCAACGAACGAAGGCCCCGGTGCGAACCGGGGCCTTTTTCGTTGGTGCAGGAAAGGAGCCGGGGCGGTTCAGCGCAGCCGCTCGCGCAGCGGATCGCCGATCAGCGTGGCGCGGCGCGCGCCGCCCTTCGTGCTGCGTGACCACAGGCGCTCGTTGCCGAGGCCGTCGTCGGCCACGAACAGCACTGCGTCGCCGAGCGCGACGAAGCCCAGCGGCATCGCGTGGCGCGGTCCGGGCGCGACATCGGCCGCGAGCCGCGTGCCGGCCGCGCTGCCATCGGTGGACCAGGGCTCCACGCCGTGCACGCCGTCGTTCGCCGAGAACCACAGCCGGCCGCCGGCCTGCGCGAAGCGCGCGGGCGAGCCGCTGCCGGGTCCCGGCCCCAGGTCCTTCACGCGCCGGGTACCGGCCGCGCTGCCATCGCTGGTCCAGAGTTCGGCACCCGTCTCGCCGTCGGTGGCGGCGAAGTAGAGCCGGCCGCCGAAAGCCGCGAGCGGGCCGGGCACCGAGCTCGCGGCGCCGGGCCGCAGGTCCTTCACCAGCCGCGTGCCGGCCTCGGTGCCGTCGCTGCGCCAGAGCTCGATGCCATGCGTGCCGTCCTCGGCCGCGAAGTAGAGCGTGCCGCCCACGGCCGTGAGATGCGCGGGCCGCGACGCGCCCTCGCCGGGCCGGATGTCCTTGACCATGCGCGTGCCGGCCTCGCTGCCGTCGCTGGTCCAGAGCTCGATGCCATGTTGGCCATCGCTCGCGGTGAACCAGAGCCGGTCGCCGATCGCCACCAGGTTCTCGAGGTTGCTGTCCTCCGCGCCGGGGCGGATGTCCTTCACCAGCCGCGTGCTCTGGGGCGTGCCCTCGCTGACCCAGAGCTCGTGGCCATGGGCGCGGCTGGTGGCGGTGAAGAACAGCCGCGGGCCGGCCGGGGTGAGCTGGCGCACCACCGCGCCCGGCCCCGCGTCGACCGAGGACACGCGTTGCGTGCTGCGTGCATCGCCGCCGGTCTTCCAGAGCTGGAAGCCGTGGCGGCCGTCGTTGGCGACGAAGTACAGCGCATCGCGCCAGGCCGTCAGTTCGGCCGGCATGGCGTCGGCCTCGCCGGGGTTCAGGTCGGTCACGCGCTGCGTGCCGCGCGCGGTGCCGTCGCTGCGCCATAGCTCGAGGCCGTGCGCGCCGTCGGTGGCGGTGAAGTAGACATGCGCGCCGAAGCGCGTCTGCCAGCTCGGGAAGGCGCCGCGAAAGCCGGGGCGGATGTCCTTCAGCAGCACGGTGCCGGCAGTGGTGCCGTCGCTGCTCCAGAGCTCCTGCCCGGTGGCCACGTGGAAGGCCGAGAACAGCACGCGCGGGCCCAGCCGCACCAGGCCGGTGGGCCCGACGAAGGCGCGCGGCTGCAGCTGCTCGGGCAGCACGTCGCGCGCCGGATCCTGTGCCGACGCGGCCAGCGGGGCGAGCAGCGCGAGCGCGGCGCACAGCGCGCGCAGCCGGCAGCGCGCAGGGAGGAGGGCGGGCGCGCGCATCAGCCGCCGAACCATTTCGCGGGCACCGTCACCAGCTGCGGGAACAGCACCATGAGGAACATGATCGCGAACTCCGCCACCATGAAGGGCAGCACGCCGCGCGTGACCTCGTCCATGCGCATGCGGCCCACGCCCGCCACCACGTTGAGCACCACGCCCACCGGCGGCGTGATCAGCCCGATCGAGTTGTTGATGATGAACATCACGCCGAAGTAGACCGGGTCGATGCCGGCCGCCACCACCACCGGCATCAGCACCGGCGTGAGGATCAGGATGGTCGGCGTCATGTCCATCGCCGTGCCCACCGCCATTACCAGCAGCATGATCGCGATCATCAGCACGATCTTGTTGCCCATGAAGGGCTCGAGCAGCGCGACCACCTTGGCGGGCAGGTCGGCCACCGTGATCAGCCAGGCGCTGACCATCGCGGCGGCGATCAGGAACATCACGACCGCGCTGGTCTTGGCGGCGCTCACGAAGATCTTGTAGAGATCGGGAAAGCGCAGCTCGCGGTAGACCACGGTGGCCACGAAGAGCGCGTAGACGGCGGCCACCACGGCCGCCTCGGTGGGCGTGAACACGCCCATGCGCAGGCCCACCAGGATGATCACCGGCAGCAGCAGCGCCCAGCCGGCCTCGCGCGCGGCCGCGACGATCTGGCGGCCGGACTGGCGCGGCGGCGGCTCGATCTTCTCGTGCCGCACCAGCCAGGCCCAGGTCACCCACAGCGCGCCGCCGATCAGCAGGCCGGGCACGATCGCCGCGAGGAAGAGCTTGGAGATCGAGACGTTGGCCGCCACGCCGAAGATCACCAGCCCGATGCTCGGCGGGATCACCGGGCCGATGACGCCGGTGGCCGCGATCAGCCCGCCCGCGCGGGCGCGGTCGTGGCCGGCCGAGACCATCATCGGCAGCAGCAGCGCGGTCAGCGCCGCCGCGTCGGCCACGGCCGAGCCCGACAGCGCCGACAGCAGGCAGCCGGCCATGATGGTCACGTAGCCCAGGCCGCCGCGCACATGGCCCACCAGCGCGAGCGCCAGCGCGACGATGCGGCGCGACAGGCCGCCCGCGTTCATGATCTCGCCCGCGAGCATGAAGAAGGGCACGGCCAGCAGCGGGAAGCTGTCGGCGCCGCCGATCAGGTTCTGCGCCAGGATCTGGGCATCGAACAGGTCGAGCTGCCACATCAGCGCCACGCCGCTGGCCAGCAGCGCGAAGGCGATCGGCATGCCGATCGCCATGGCCAGCAGCAGCGATCCGAGGAAGACGGCGATCGTCATGCGCGGCGCTCCCGTTCGGCCTCGAGCACCTGCGCGAGCGCGGCGGCTTCTTCCGATTCCTGGATCGCCACCAGCTGGTCGTCGGCCAGTTGGCCCGTGAGCAGGCGCAGCAGCTCGATCAGCAGCAGCGCCGCGGCCAGCACCGAGAACACCAGGCCCGAGGCATAGACCACGGCCATCGAGGCGCCCGTGACCGGCGCCTCCACGTCCCAGTTGATCCGCGTCTGCGCCAGGCTGCCCTGGAACAGCAGCCACAGGATGTAGAGCATCAGCAGGTGGCTGGCACCGAGGCACAGCTTGCGGCCCAGCGGCGGCAGCTTGCCGACCACCATGTCCACGCCGAGGTGGGCATGCTCGCGCAGCGCCACCAGCGCACCCAGGAAGGTGATCCAGATGAACAGCCAGCGCGAGACCTCCTCGGACACGGTGATGCCCGAGTTGAGGCCGTAGCGCAGCACCACGTTGCCGAACACCAGCACCACCATCACGGCCAGGAAGGTCGCGATCAGCGCCTCCACCACGCGGCAGGCGCGATCGATCCATCGATTCATGTCGTCCTCTTCAATCCAGTCGGTGGGCGTGCGCCGTGCAACGGCGCACGCGCGGGCTCACTGCTTGCCGTCGCGCACGATCTCGACCAGCGCGCGCAGCGCCGCGAGATAGGACTGCGGCCCGAGCCCCTGCACCGTGCCGCGCACGGCCGGCGAGATGATCGAGTGCGCGCGCCAGGCCTCGCGCGCCGCGATGTTCGACATGTGGACCTCGATGGTCGGGAACGGCATGGCCTTGATCGCGTCGTGCAGCGGCACGCCGTGCTGCGTGAGGCCCGCGGGGTTGACCAGCGCGCCCTGTGCCTCGTCGATGTGCTGGTGCAGGAAGTCGACCAGCGCGCCTTCGTGGTTCGACTGGATCGTCGCCACCGTGATGTCGAGCTCGTGCGCGAGCTTGTCGATGCGCGCGTCGATCTCGGCCAGGGTGGTGCGGCCGTAGATGTGCGGCTCGCGGCGGCCGAAGAGGTTGAGGTTGGGGCCGTGCAGGACGAGGAACTTCATGGTGGATGCTCGCGGTTGCCGTGCGCTCACTGCTTGGCGCCGCGGATGCGCGCGAGCTCGTCGTTGTAGAGCTTGACCGTGGCCGGGTCGTACTGGGCCGCGAACTTGTCGATCACCGGCTGCGCGATCTCGCGCATGCGCACCTGCTCCTTCGGCGCCACCTCGTTGAACTGCGCGCCCTTGGCCTGCAGCTCGCCCACGGCCTTCTGCGCCGCGGTACGGCTGGCCTGGCGCTGGTAGCCCCGCGCCTCGTCGGCGGCCTCGCGCATCCACTTCTGCTCGGTGGGCGAGAGCTGGTCCCAGAACTTCTTGCTCACGAGCACGATGTTGGCCGCGTACACGTGGTTGGTCGCGCTCACGAACTTCTGCACCTCGTAGAACTTGTTCGACAGGATCACGGCGAACGGGTTCTCCTGGCCGTCGACCGCCTTCGACTCGAGCGCGCCGTAGAGCTCGGCGAAGGGCATCGGCACCGGGTTGGCCTTGAAGGCCTTGAAGGTGTCGAGGAACACCGGGTTCGGGATCACGCGGATCTTCAGGCCCTGCAGGTCCTCGGCCCTGGTGATCGGGTGCTTGCTGTTGGTCACGTTGCGAAAGCCCAGGTCCCAGTAGCCGAGCGCCACCAGGCCCTTCTCGGGCAGCTTGGCGATCAGCGCCTGGCCCAGCGGTCCGTCGAGCAGCTGGTCGGCCTGCTCGAAGCTGGCGACCGCGAACGGGAAGTCGACCAGGCCGAACTCCTTGACGATGCCCGCGAGCGAGGTGGTCGCGGGCGCCGACATCTGCTGCACGCCGCCCTGCAGCGCCGACTGCTGCTGCATCTCGTTGCCGAGCTGGTTGGCCGGGTACTCCTGCACCTTCATCTTGCCGCCGCTCTTGGCCGCCAGCAGCTCGGCGAAGCGCTTCACGCCCAGGCTCACCGGATGGTCGGTGTTGTTGAGGTGGCCGAAGCGGATGGTGCGTTCCTGCTGCGCCAGGGCGGGCGCGGCGAGGCCGATGCAGAGGCTGGCGAGGGCGAAGGTGCGAAGAAGTTTCACGGGTGGGCTCCAGGGAAGGACGGAAGGCGGCATGGCCGATGCGATGGGAGGAATTCTGTGTTGAATCGGAAAATCTTTCCACTATGGAAATCCCTTCCCTTCATCTGCTAGAGTGCGCCTGTCGCCATCGGTCCGCGACGTGAACCGGGAGTACTGACATGAGCGAAATGCTGGGACGCAGCTTCAGGGTGCTGGAATATCTGGCGTCCCATCCCGAGGGCGTGCCCCTGTCCCTGCTGGCGGGCGATCTGCAGATCCCGCTGAGCGCCTCGCACCGCCTGCTGACGGAGCTGATCCGCTACGGCTACGTGCGGCAGGAGCAGCGCGACGGCCACTACGTGCTGACCATCAAGCTGGTGTCGATCGGCCTCTCGTTCCTCAGCAACTCGGGCGTGGTCGACGTCGCGCAGCCGCTGCTCGACCAGCTCGCCAAGGCCTCGGGCGAGCTGGTGCGCCTCGCGGTGGTCGACGGCGACGAGCTCACCTTCGTGGCCAAGGCGCAGGGCGCGACCCACGGCCTGCGCTACGACCCGGACATGGGCCTGTCGGTGGCGCTGTCGTGCAGCGCGGCCGGCCATGCCTGGCTCTCGACCCTGCCCGAGGACGACGCGATGGCGCTGGTCGCGAAGAAGGGCCTGGGCAAGCCCGAGGACTTCGGCCCCAAGGCGCCGACCACGCTCAAGGCCGTGATGGTCTACGTGAAGGCGGCGCGCCAGCGTGGCTTCAGCCTGATCAACGAGGTGTTCGCGCCCGGCATGACCGCGATGGCGGCACCGGTCTTCGGTCCGTCCGGCCCGGCGATCGGCGTCATCACCATCGCCGGTCCCGCGGTGCGGCTGACGGCGCAGCGCATGGAGACGCTCGGGCCCACGCTGATGCAGGCGGCGGCCGAGGTGGCCACGGCGAGCGGGGCCTCGGCGCTGTTCAAGAAGCGCGCTTAGGGCCTGTTAACACTATTCAAGGGGTCGCGTTGCCCCGCAAAGGGGCTGGATGCAAGGCGCCCGCGCGCAGCAAGGCTGATGCCTTGCAAGCGCGGGCAACGCCGCAGACGGCCTCTTTGCGGGGCAACCCGGAGGGAAGCTCGCCAAAGCCCGCCCCTCGGCGTTGCGCTCCTAGCGTGTGCGCACGCACACGCGTCGTCGCGCGCCTTGATGGGCGGGCTTTGGCGAGCTTCGCGACCCCTTGAATAGTGTTAACAGGCCCTAGTCGGCGTCTTCGTCCGACGCGTTGCGGATCCGCAGCGCCGCGTCGTAGAGCGTGTTGCGCGGCGCGCCCGTGATCTCGGCCGCGAGCTTCACGGCGGTCTTCACCGGCAGCTCGGCCAGCAGCAGGCGCAGCACGCGCTCGCCCTCGGCGCCATCGTCGGCTGCCACCGCCACCGGGTGCAGCACCAGCGCGAACTCGCCGCGCGTGCGGTCGCGCTCGGCCGCGAACCAGCCGGGCAGGGCACTGGCCGCCAGCGTCGCGATCTCCTCGAACTGCTTGGTGAGCTCGCGGCCCACGGTGACGCGGCGCTCGCCGAGCACGGCCAGCGCGCGCGCCAGCGGCTCGATGCGGTGCGGGGCCTCGAGCAGCACCACGGCGCGCGGTTCTTGCGCGAGCGCCTGCACGGCGCTGTCGCGCTCGCCGGCCTTGCTCGGCAGGAAGCCCGCGAACACGAAGGCGCTGCTCGCGCTGTCGCCACCGCCATCGGACACCAGCCCGGCCGCGCCGACCAGCGTGGTGACGCTGCTGGCGCCCGGCAGCGGCAGCGCGCGCAGGCCGGCGGCATGCACCGCGGCCACCAGCCGCGCGCCGGGGTCGCTCACGCCCGGCGTGCCGGCGTCGCTGACGTAGGCGATGCGCTCGCCCTGCGCGAGCCGCGCGACCACGGCCTGCGCGGCCTCGGCCTCGTTGTGCTGGTGCAGCGCGAGCAATTGCGCGCCGGGGCGGTCGATGCCGTAGGCGCGCAGCAGGCTCTGGGTGTGGCGCGTGTCCTCGCAGGCGACGGCGTCGACCAGTTGCAGCACGTGCAGCGCGCGCAGCGTGATGTCGGCCAGGTTGCCGATCGGCGTGGCGACCACGTAGAGGGTGCCCTGCGGATAATGCTGCGCACCGGCGGCGTCGCGCGCGGCCCCGAGGGCGGCACCGAAAGAGGCGGGTGCGAGTGAGGCCAAGCGCTTTTCTCCGAGGGACGTCGACACAAGAACAAACGGGAACAGGGAGCGGTCATGAAGACCACGACGACGGCGTCGGCCGTCACGACCAAGGGCCGCGGCGACGCGGCCGAGGACGCCGCACTGGCGCACCTGGAGCGCGCGGGGCTGCAGCTGGTCGCGCGCAATTATCGGACGCCGGGCCGCGGCGGCGGCGAGATCGACCTGATCATGCGCGATCCGCGCGACCGCACGCTGGTGTTCGTCGAGGTGCGCCAGCGCAGTTCCACCGGCCATGGCGGCGCGGCCGGCAGCATCACGGCGGCCAAGCAGCGGCGCATCGTGTTCGCGGCGCGCCACTATCTCGCCCGCCTGCGCGAGCCGCCGCCGTGCCGCTTCGACGTGGTGCTGGTCGAGGAGCGCATCACGTGGTTGCGCGCGGCTTTCGACGCGGGCTGAGCGGCGCGCGATGCGCGAAGGTGTAGGGCGGATCACAGCGCGGGGTCTTTCGCTGCATCCCCGCAGTTATCATCCCGCCCCATGCTCGAGCAACGGATTCAGCAGCACTTCATCGACAGCGCCGACCTCAAGTACCAGGCCGGCCCGATTCTGAGCAAACCCATTTCGCAGGCGATGCAGGCGATCCTGGCGTGCGTGACCAGCGGCGGCAAGGTGCTGGCCTGCGGGTCGGGCGTGTCGGGCCTGCTGGCCACGCAGTTCGCGTCGCAGTTCGTCGGCCGCTTCGAGCGCGAGCGGCCCGAGCTCGCGGCCATCGCATTGCCCGGCGACAGCACCGATCCCGCAGCCGACGGCGCGAATGCCGTCGATGGCGATCGCTTCGCGCGCCAGGTGCGAGCGCTCGGCCAGGCCGGCGACGTGCTGCTCGCGCTCAGCGTCAGCGGCCAGTCGGCCCCGGTGCTCGCGGCGGTGCATGCCGCGCACGAGCGCGACATGACCGTGGTGGCGCTGCTCGGCAATGCCAACGCGGGCGCCTCGGCCGCGCCCGGCACCGGCGGCGTGATCGGCCGCGCGCTGCGCGAGACCGACGTGCAGATCAGCGTGCCGCACGAGCGCGGCGCGCGCATCCACGAGATACACCTGCTCGCGCTGCATTGCCTGTGCGACGGCGTGGACGCGCAACTGCTCGGCGATCCGGACAGCGACGTGCTGTCGCCGTCGAGCTGAACCCTTCACGCACGACGCTCCCCGGCGCGCGGGGTATGCGTTTCGCTGCGCCGGGGTCTGAGTTTTTCTCAGAACGATTTCATAAATATGTTGAACAAAGTTCATGTGATTGACATGGCGGCTTCCTAGCATCGCGGCCGAGCGCGCTCGCTCCTCAACTCTCCGGCGCGCCGCCCCCCATGAAACTCCCGAACTTCCCCTCCCTGCCCGCGGTCCGCGGCAGGCTGTCATCGGCCCCTTCCAGGCGTCGCACACCACGCGCCGCGCTGGCCACCCTGAGCGCCGTCTGCGTGCTGGCACTGAGTGCCTGCGGCGGCGGCAGCGGTGGCGGCGGCTTCTTCGGCTTCGCGCCGCCCTCGGGCGGCGGCCCCGCGCAAGGCGACAACGGCCAGGACGGCGGCACGCAGCCCGCGAGCTTCGCGCTGTCGCTCGCGGTCGAGGGCAGCGGCGACGTCGAATCGCTCGACGCCAGGCTGGCCTGCGGCCCCGGCAGCTGCACCGGCGCCAGCGCCGACTACGCCGAAGGCAGCACCGTCACGCTCAACGCCACGCCCGCGCACGGCTTCGTGTTCGCGGGCTGGCAGGGCACCTCGTGCGAGAGCGGCGACACGCGCTGCGTCGTGACCGTGAAGGCCGCGCAGCGCATCGCCGCGAAGTTCACCCAGGCCGCGCCGTCGATCCCCGCCGGCACCTGGCTCAAGGGCGACACGCACGTGCACGACGACCACTCGTCCGACGGCAGCGCGGCGCGCCAGCTCAACGACGACAAGGGCCCGGGCAACACCGGCATCGCCGACCAGATCGGGCAGGGCACGCGCATGGGCCTGGAGTTCATGCCGCTGACCGACCACCGCACCTACGACCAGCACTACGACTGGAACTGGGAGTCGCCCTCGCTGCTGCTGGTGCGCGGCGAGGAAGCCAACGGCAGCCCGCACGCGACGGTGCAGGGCGGCGTCGATTCGATCGTGCAGGGCGCCGCGCGCGCCGACCGCCAGCCTTTCACGCACCTGCAGCAGTCGATCTGGGACGCGCACAGCCAGGGCGCGAACTGGACCGTGGCGCACCCGAACGACGGCGAGACCAATGCCGACGGCTCGTTCAATGCCTATGCCAACGTGCAGGGCGTGGACCTGGTCGAGACCTGGAACGGCACGCCGAGCCCCGAGACCGTGCTGGCCGACGCCTATGCCGAGAAGCTGTGGAACGCGGGCTTCCGCTTCGGCATCGCGGGCGCGAGCGACAGCCACATGCGCGAGCTGTGGGACGGCGAGGGCACGGTCTATCCGATCTCGAACCCCGGCATGCCGGCCACGCAGCTGCTGTCCAGGGCCTACAACGAGCGCGCCATCGTGCAGGCGCTGCAGCGCGGCCACACCAGCCTCTCGTACGACCCGAACGGCCCCTTCGTCTCGATCGCCACCGACCTGCGCGGCGGCGGCTACACCGCGATCGGCGGCGACGAGGTGTTCGTGCCGGCCGGCACCGCCGGCCACCTGCGCATCGACGTGCGCCGCGCCGCGGGCCTGGACGTGTTCGTCTACCGCGCGCCCGGCAAGAGCGCCGGCCCGCTCAAGAGCTTCAAGCCCAAGACCGATGCCGAGAGCTTCATCGTCGACATCGCTGCCGGCGACAAGCCCGACTGGTACCGCGCCGAGGTGCGCGGCATGAGCACGCCCCAGCCCTGGGCGCCGGTGTCGGTCGACGAGGTCAAGGCCACCGTGTCGCCGATCTTCGTCTCGCCCGCGCCAGTCGAGGCCAAGCCCGCGACGCCGATTCCCGCCGATGCCGGCACCGAGGACGGCGCGCTGCGCGTGGCGGGTGCGCGCGGCGGCTTCGCGGGCTTCCCCGACATCGCGGTCGCCGACGGCGCGCTGCACTTCGTGGCCGAGCTGCATGGCGCCTCGAGCAGCACCGTGGTCTATCGCCAGCGCGATGCCAAGGGCGTGTGGCGCGACGCGGGCCGCACGCTCAGCGGCCAGGGCCAGGCGCGCTTTCCGCGCGTGGCCGCGCGCGGCAACGAGGTCTGGGTGGCCTGGGAGGAAGACGCGGTGCAGGTGCCGCACCGGCCCGAGATCAAGCTGCGGCATTCGGCCGACGGCGGCGCCAACTGGGACGCCACCGTGAACGTGCGCGCGGTCGAGGGACGCGCCGAGCATCCGGCGATCGCGCTGTCGGCCGGCGGCAAGCCCGTGCTCGCATGGCAGGAGATCGCGGCCCATCAGGCCTTCGACATCATGGCGCAGGAGATCGGCACCGACGTTCAGCCGCGCAACCTGTCGGCCGCCGGCAAGGTGACCGATCCGGGCATCGCCAGCGACACGCGCACCCCGCGCTATCCGGCCTCGGTGCTGCCCTCGGTGGCGGTGGCGGCCGACGGCCGCGTCGCCGTGGCCTGGCAGGACGACCGCAGCGACAAGGATCCGCTGTGGACCGGCGCCGCGAGCTACGGCGAGGGCACCACGCCCGACGACTGGCAGGTGCAGGTGCTGGTGCGCGAAGCCGGTGGCGCCTGGGCCGCGAAGCCGGCCGAGATCGGCACCTCGGACCGCGCCGACCGCCATCCGCAGATCGCGTTCGGCGCCAAGGGCGAGCTGGTCGCGGTCTGGGAGAGCAAGGAGCTCGCCGCGAGCGGGCGCAACCTCTCGGTGCGCGCCGCGGTCTCGGGCGACGGCGGCAAGTCCTTCGCGGCGCCGGTGGTGGTCGGCGCCGACGACAAGACCATGAGCGAGCGGCCGCGCCTGGGCGTCGATGCCGACGGCGCGGTGCGCGCGGTCTGGTACGACTCGCGCTCGGCCGACTGGCGCTGGCGCGTGATGACCGCGGTGTTCCGCCCCGACAGCGGCTGGGAGCCCGGCACTCTGCTGATGGCCCGCGGCAACAACACCTGGCCCGTGACCGCGGGCGGCCAGGTGGCGTTCGCCAGCACGCGCAATGCGCAGCGGCTGCAGCGCGATCCGACGCAGCAGGTGTTCCTGCTGTCGCTCGCGAAGCCCTGAGCTGAAGACGAACTGAAGAAGCGGCGGCGGCCGCATCCGGCGCGGGCCGCGGCGTTCCCTCGGGAACTCCGCGGCCGTCTTCATTTCTACCAACAAGCCGTAACGGAGCGGCAAATCCGCTGGGCTAAACTCGCCGCGAACCCGGGCCAGGGCCTAGCGGCAGCGCCCATCTCGCACCTCCATTCCAGGGAAATCACACATGCAGAAGACCGCCTCGACGCCTCGCGCCATGCACCGCCTCGTTCTCGCACTCGCCTCGGGCGCGGCATTGGTCGCGGGCCTCTCGGCCTGCGTGCCGCTGGTGGTCGGCGGCGCGGCGGCGGTGGGCGTGGGCATGGTGGCGACCGACCGCCGCAGCTCGGGCGCCCAGCTCGACGACCAGGGCATCGAGCTGCGCGCCGCGGCCCGCGTGCGCGACATCGCCAACGACCAGATGTACGTCAGCGTGACCAGCTACAACCGCCAGGTGCTCTTGACCGGCGCGGTGGGCAACGAGGCCGACCGCCGCCGCGTCGAGGACGTGGTGCGCGGCGCCGAGAACGTGCGCTCGGTGGTCAACGAACTCACGCTGGGCACGCCCAGCACCTTCCAGGACCGTTCCAACGACCTCTACGTCACCGGCAAGGTCAAGGCCTCGCTGCTCGACGCCAAGGACATCTTCGCCAACTCCTTCAAGGTCGTGACCGAGCGCGGCACGGTCTACCTGATGGGCATCGCCACGCGCCGCGAGACCGACCGCGCGACCGAGGTGGTGCGCAGCGTGACCGGCGTGCAGAAGGTGGTGCGCGTGGTCGAGATCGTGAGCGAGGCCGACCTGACCGGCGCGCAGCGCGGCGGCACCGGTGTTTCCGCGCCCGCGCCCGTGGTGCCGGCCTCGCAGCCGCAGCCCGGCACCTCGTCGCGCGTGCCGCTGCCGCCGATGGAGCCGCTGCCGTCTTCGTCGGCACCGGCGCCCGCGCCGGCCGGTGGCGTGACGACCAGCCCGATCCGCTGAAGTCCTTTCGCCCACCAACGAACAAGGCCCCTCGACGGGGCCTTGTTCGTTTCCGGGGGAGCGGAGGGCTGGCTACTTCAGCCGCGTGATCAGGCTCGAGGTGTCCCAGCGCTGGCCGCCCGACTGCTGCACGTCGGCATAGAACTGGTCGACCAGCGCGGTCACGGGCACGCGCGCGCCGTTGCGCTTGGCCTCGTCGAGCACCAGGCCCAGGTCCTTGCGCATCCAGTCGACCGCGAAGCCGAAGTCGAACTTGCCCGCGATCATGGTCTTGCCGCGGTTGTCCATCTGCCAGCTCTGGGCGGCGCCCTTGCCGATGACCTCGAGCACCGCCTGCATGTCGAGTCCCGCGCGCTGGCCGAAGGCGATGGCCTCCGACAAGCCCTGCACCAGGCCCGCGATCGCGATCTGGTTGACCATCTTCGCGAGCTGGCCCGCGCCGCTCTCGCCGAGCAGCGTGACCGCGCGCGCGAAGGCCGCGGCCACCGGCTTGATGCGATCGAAGGCGGCCGCGTCGCCGCCGCACATCACGGTGAGCGCGCCGTTCTGGGCGCCGGCCTGGCCGCCCGACACCGGTGCGTCGATGAACTGCAGGCCGCGTTCGAGCGCGGCCTTGGAGAGCTCGCGCGCCACGTCGGCCGAGGCGGTCGTGTGGTCGACGAAGACCGCGCCCTTCGCCATGCCGGCGAAGGCGCCGTCGTCGCCGAGCACCACCGAGCGCAGGTCGTCGTCGTTGCCGACGCAGCAGAACACGAGGGTGGCGCCGGCCACCGCTTCGCGCGGCGTGGCCGCATGGCGGCCGGGGGCGCCGAACTCGTCGACCCAGGCCCGGGCCTTGGCTTCGGTGCGGTTGTAGACCGTGACGCTGTGGCCGGCCTTGGCCAGGTGGCCGGCCATCGGCCCGCCCATGACGCCGAGGCCCAGGAAGGCCACCGTCTGCGCGGGAGTGGATTCGTAGGTGCGGGGGTTGATGCTGCTCATGGGCCCGAGCTTAAAGCCATTCGGCGACAGCCTGCACCTCGGAGGACATGGCCGTGCCGGCCTAAACATGTACGTGAACGTACACGTTGGAGTAGAATCGCCCCATGAGCTCCCCGGCCCCCCCGCCCAAGTCCCTCACCGTTCGCGATGCCGCGGCGCAGCTCGGCGTGACGCCGCGCACGCTCAAGTACTACGAGGAACTGGGCATCGTGGTGCCGGTGCGCAGCGAGGGCCGCTACCGGCTCTACGAGCCGGCCGACCTCGAGCGGCTCGCGCGCGTGCTGCGCATGCGCTCGCTGGGCTTCTCGCTCACCACCATCACCGAGATGCTGCGCCAGCCGATGGAGGCGCCGGCCGAAGGCGGCCGGCCGCGGCTGTCGAATGCCTCGCTCAAGTCGCTGCGCGAAACGCTGGGGGCGCAGCTCGCCACGCTCGACACGCGCATGGCCCAGGTGCGCCGCGAGCTCAAGGAAGCCGCGGCCCTGCAGGCCCAGCTGCGCCGCGACCTCGACTACGTCGAACGCCGCCTGGCCGGCGAACCGCTGGAGGAGGCCCTCGCGCAGCGGCGCGCGGAGCGCCCTGCGTCATGACCGCACCGGCCCTCGCCCGGCATCCGCGCGGCCTCTCGGCCGTGGCGTGGATGCCCTGGGCGATCGGGCTGGTCACGGCGGTCGACTACTTCGACAACGCGCTGTTCGCGTTCTTCGCGAGCTACATCGCGGGCGGCGTCAACGCCTCGCCCGACGAACTGGTGTGGGCCTCGAGCGCCTACGCGCTGGGCGCGGTGCTCGGCATCCTGCAGCAGCATGCGTGGATCGAGCGGCTCGGCTACCGCCGCTACCTCGCGCTGTGCATGTTCGCCTTCGCCGCGGGCGGCCTCGGCGCAGCCTGGTCCGACAGTTCCACCCAGCTCGCGCTGGCGCGCGGCGTGCAGGGCTACTTCGTGGGGCCGATGCTCGGCGCCTGCCGCATCCTGATCCAGATCGGCATGCCGGCCGAGCGCCGCGCCAAGGCGCTCAAGGCCTTCATGGTGCTGATCGTCTTCGGCGGCGCGCTGGCGCCGGTGGCCGGTGCCTTCTTGGTCTCGAACTTCGACTGGCGCTGGCTGTTCGGCTGCACCGTGCCGGCGGCGGTGCTGATCGGCCTGCTGGTGCTGTGGGCGCTGCCCGACCTCGGCGACGTCGAGCCGCACGAGCGCACCGCGCCGCACCATGCGCCCTACCTGGTGTTCGCGCTGGCGCAGGCGGCGCTGCAGGTGGTGCTCACGCGCACCCACTTCGAGCTGTTCACCGGTTCGCCCGCGCTCGTGGGGCTGGCGCTGGCCGGCCTCGCGGGGCTCGCGTGGTTCGGCTGGCACCAGTGGCACCATCCCGCGCCGCTGGTGCGGCTGCATGCGCTGCGGCAGCCGGGCTTTCGCGTCGGGCTCGCGCTCTACGTCGTCTACTACTACCTGTCGACCGGCTTCAGCTACCTGCTGCCGCGGCTGATGGAAGGCGGGCTCGGCTTCAGCGTGGGCAACACCGGCTACTTCACGGGCGCGATGTCGCTCGCCACCGGGCTGCTGGTGTTCGTCTACCTGCGCTACTCGGCGCGCCTCGCGCACAAGAAGTGGCTGATCGTCGCGGGCTTCGCGATCGCCGCGCTGGCTTCCGCCTGGCTCGCGCGCGTCACGCCGCAGTCGGGGCGCGAGGCGCTGGTCGGACCGCTGCTGCTGCGCGGCCTGCTGATGCTGTTCGTGGTGCTGCCGGTCGCGAACCTCACCTTCCGGCCCTTCGCGGCCGAGGACTTCGCGCACGGCTACCGGCTCAAGAACCTGGTGCGGCAGCTCGCGATCTCCTTCGCCACCTCGAGCGTGATCGCGCTGCAGCAGCACCGGCTCGCGCTGCACGAAACCCGGCTCGCCGAATCGGCCAACGCCGGCAACGCGGGCTTCATGCAGGCGCTCGAGGGGCTGACGCGGCATTTCGCGGCGCCCGGCCATGCGGCAGGCGAGGCGCATGCGATGGCGCTCGGCACCCTGTGGCGCACGCTCGAGCAGCAGGCCACCTTCATGGCCTCGCTCGACGGCTTCACGGCGATCGCGGTGGTCGCGCTCGCGGCGGGCGTGTTCGCCGCCTGGCAGCGGCAGATCGACTGACCAAAGCGGAAGCGGACAGCCGAACGCAGAGGGCGCGAAGGTCTCGCGAAAGTCGCAGAAGAAGGCAGGAAGAATTCTAAAAATTCTTTTCTGCGACTTCTGCGCTCTTTGGTCTTCCTTCTGCGTTCGGCTGTCCGCTCCCGAATTCAGACGATCGCGAAGTGCTCCGTGCCCGCGGCCAGGTCGGTGCTGCGCGCGCGCTGGCTGTTGAGCTTGATCTGCAGCCGCAGGTCGTTGGCCGAGTCGGCATTGCGCAGCGCATCCTCGAAGCTGATCGCGTGGCCCTCGAACAGGTCGAACAGCGCCTGGTCGAAGGTCTGCATGCCGAGGTTGCGGCTCTTCTTCATGATCTCCTTGATCTCGCCGACCTCGCCCTTGAAGATCAGGTCGGAGATCAGCGGCGTGTTCAGCAGGATCTCGACCGCCGCCACGCGGCCCAGGCCGTCCTCGGTCGGCACCAGGCGCTGCGAGACCAGCGAGCGCAGGTTCAGCGACAGGTCCATCAGGAGCTGCGCGCGGCGTTCCTCGGGGAAGAAGTTGATGATCCGGTCGAGCGCCTGGTTGGCGCTGTTGGCGTGCAGCGTGGCCATGCAGAGGTGGCCGGTCTCGGCGAAGGCCACCGCGTGCTCCATGGTCTCGCGGTCGCGGATCTCGCCCATCAGGATCACGTCGGGCGCCTGGCGCAGCGTGTTCTTGAGCGCCGCCTCCCAGCTGTCGGTGTCGATGCCCACCTCGCGCTGCGTCACCACGCAGTTCTTGTGCGGATGCACGAACTCCACCGGGTCCTCCACCGTGACGATGTGGCCGAAGGAGTTCTCGTTGCGCCAGTCGATCATCGCGGCCAGCGTGGTCGACTTGCCCGAGCCGGTGGCGCCCACCAGGATGCACAGGCCGCGCTTGGTCATCGACACGTCCTTGAGCACCTGCGGCATGCCCAGGTCGTCGATGGTCGGCAGCTTGGCCGGGATGGTCCGCAGCACCATGCCGACCTTGCCCTGCTGCACGAAGGCGTTGACGCGGAAGCGGCCGATGCCGGTCGGCGAGATCGCGAAGTTGCACTCCTTGGTGCGCTCGAACTCGGCCGTCTGGCGGTCGTTCATCACCGAGCGCGTGAGCGCCAGCGTGTGCTGCGCGCCCAGCGCCTGCTGCGAGACCTTGGTGACCTTGCCGTCGACCTTGATCGCGGGCGGGAAGTCGGCCGTGATGAACAGGTCGCTGCCGTTGCGGCTCACCATGAGCTTGAGCAGGTCGTTGATGAACTGGCTGGCTTGATCGCGTTCCATGAGAGCTCTCCTTGATCTGTTTAGGTTGAACGCGTTGGCGGCCGACCGCCGGGCCGCCCCAAGGCGGCCGCGCCTCCCCCTTGGGGGGTGGAGTTACACGCAGCGAAGCGAAGTGAAAAGCCGGGGGGCCTCATGACTAGCCGGGGAAGTTTTCGGGGATCTTGGCCTTGCTGCGGGCTTCCGCGGCGGAGATCGTATTGCGCCGCACCAGGTCCGTGAGGTTCTGGTCCAGCGTCTGCATGCCCTGGCCCTGGCCGGTCTGGATGGTGGAGTACATCTGCGCCACCTTGGCCTCGCGGATCAGGTTGCGGATGGCCGGCGTGCCCAGCATGATCTCGTGCGCCGCCACGCGGCCCAGACCGTCCTTGGTCTTGCACAGGGTCTGCGAGATCACCGCCTGCAGCGACTCCGACAGCATGGCGCGGATCATCTCCTTCTCCTCGCCCGGGAACACGTCGATGATCCGGTCGATGGTCTTGGCGGCCGACGAGGTGTGCAGCGTGCCGAACACCAGGTGGCCGGTCTCGGCCGCGGTCATCGCGAGGCGGATGGTCTCGAGGTCGCGCATTTCGCCGACCAGGATCGCGTCGGGGTCCTCGCGCAGCGCCGAGCGCAGCGCATTCGCGAACGACAGCGTCATCGGCCCGACCTCGCGCTGGTTGATCAGGCACTTCTTCGACTCGTGCACGAACTCGATCGGGTCCTCGACCGTGAGGATGTGGCCGTACTCGTTCTCGTTGAGATAGTTGACCATCGCGGCCAGCGTGGTCGACTTGCCCGAGCCCGTGGGGCCGGTCACCAGCACCAGGCCGCGCGGCTTGAGCGCGAGTTCGCCGAAAATCTTGGGCGCATTCAGCTGCTCGAGCGTGAGGATCTTCGAGGGGATGGTCCGGAACACCGCGGCCGCCCCGCGCGCCTGGTTGAAGGCGTTGACCCGGAAGCGCGCCAGGCCGTCGATCTCGAACGAGAAGTCGACCTCCAGGAACTCTTCGTAGTGCTTGCGATGGGTGTCGCTCATGATGTCGTAGACCATGGCGTGCACCGCCTTGTGGTCCAGCGCATCGACATTGATGCGGCGCACATCGCCGTGAACGCGGATCATCGGCGGCAGGCCGGCCGACAGATGCAGGTCGGAAGCCTTGTTCTTGACGCTGAACGCGAGCAGTTGGGTGATGTCCACGGGGCTCCTCGATCGGGTTTCGGTGACGTTTTGATACGAATTTGGACGATTATGACGATGATTGGCGACGACCTCCAGCACGTGCGGCAGCGGATCGCGAAGGCCTGCGCCGACGCCGGCCGCGACCCCGGCGCGGTGCGGCTGCTGGCGGTATCGAAGACCTTCGGGCCCGAGGCGGTGCGCGAGGCGCAGGCGGCCGGCCAGTCGGCCTTCGGCGAGAACTACGTGCAGGAAGGCCTGGACAAGATCGCCGCGCTGGCCGACCTGCGCGCCGGCCTCGAGTGGCACTGCATCGGCCCCCTGCAGAGCAACAAGACGCGGCCCGTGGCCGAGCAGTTCGACTGGGTGCACAGCATCGACCGGCTCAAGATCGCCGAGCGGCTCTCGGCCCAGCGCCCGGCTCATCTGCCGCCGCTGCAGGTCTGCCTGCAGGTCAACGTCGACGGCGGCGCCAACAAGTCCGGCGTGACGCCCGAGGAGGCGCTGCCGCTGGCGCGCGCTGTGGCGGCGTTGCCACAGCTGGTGCTGCGCGGGCTCATGGCGATCCCCGAACCGGCGCCCGATTTCGAGGCCCAGCGCGCGCTGTTCCTGCGCGCGAAGGCGCTATTCGATGAAATCCGCGGCGCCGGCATCGCGCTCGACACCCTGTCGCTGGGCATGAGCGCCGACCTCGAGGCGGCGGTCAGCGCGGGCAGCACGATGGTGCGCATCGGCACTGCGATCTTCGGCGGCCGCCCGCGGAAGGCGGCCTGAGCAGCAGGCTCAGATCCCCAGCGGGATCCGCGCGCTGCTCTTCACTTCCTCCATCACCGCGTAGGTGCGCGTCTCGCGCACGCCCGGCAGCTGCCACAGCACCGTGCCCGCGAAGTCGCGGTAGGCCGCCATGTCGGCCATGCGCGTCTTCAGCAGGTAGTCGAAGCCGCCGGCCACCATGTGGCATTCGACGATCTCCTCGCGCACCTGCACCGCGGCCTTGAACTGGTCGAACACGTTGGGCGTGGTGCGGTCCAGCAGCACCTCAACGAAGACCGTGAAGCCGCGGCCCAGCCGCTCGGCGTCGAGCCGCGCCTCGTAGCCCTGGATGAAGCCCTCGCGCGTGAGCCGCTGCACGCGCGCGAGCACCGCCGTCGGCGAGAGCGCCACCGCCTCGGCCAGCTTGAGGTTGGTGATGCGGCCGTCTTCCTGAAGAATCTTCAGCAGCCGGAGATCGACGCGGTCCAGGTCGGTCATGGAATGTGGGATGGCAAGGGTTCTGGTGAATTATCCGGAAATGCTGTCGAATTTTGGTGAAAGATTCGACATCAAGGCATGGACCATAGCCAATCCAACCAAGGAGAAGACATGCGCCTGCCCGACCCCTACCGACCCGAGACCGAGGTCGTCGCCCATCGACTCGCCCTGCTCGAGGGTGCGCTCGACTGGACCGCGGCCTCGACCGTTGCCACGCCCTGGGTGCAGGCGGTGCGCGACCATCCGCCGCCGTTCTGGGCCATGGAGAGCCTGCTGCGCGAATACCCGATCTCGAGCGCTGAAGGCCTCGCGCTGATGCGCCTGGCCGAGGCGCTGCTGCGCGTGCCCGATGCCGAGACCGCCATCGCGCTCACGGCCGACCAGCTCGGGCGCGCCGATTTCGAGGGCGCGGCCGATTCCACGCTGTCGCGCCTGTCGTCGGCCGCGATCGCCATGTCGAAGCGCTTCCTGCCCGAGGCCGACCATCCGCCCGGCCTGATGGCCCGGCTCGGCGCGCGCACCGTGGTCGCCGCCACGCTGCGCGCGGTGCAGCTGCTGGGCCGTCAGTTCGTGCTGGGCCAGACCATCGCCGAGGCGATGGACGAGGCCCGTGCCGCGCACCGCAAGCAGTCCGCCCTGTGCTTCAGCTACGACATGCTCGGCGAGGGCGCGCGCACCGACGAGGATGCGCTGCGCTACCTCGAGAGCTACACCCGCGCCATCGCCGCGATCGCCCAGGGCGCCGATCCCACCGCCGCGCCCGAGCGCAACGACGGCATCTCGATCAAGCTCAGCGCGCTGCATCCGCGCTACGAGGACGCGCAGCGCGAGCGCGTGCTGCGCGAGCTGGTGCCGCGCGTGTGGCTGCTGTGCGAGCGCGCGGCCGCGGCCAACATCAACCTCACCATCGATGCCGAGGAGGTCGACCGGCTCGAGCTCTCGCTCGACGTGTTCGACGCGCTCGCGGCCCGTGTCGCCGCCGAGCATCCGCAATGGCGCGGCTTCGGCCTCGCGCTGCAGGCCTACCAGACGCGCGCGCTCGAGCTGATCGAACACGTCACCGCGATCGCGCGCCGCTACGGCCTGCGGCTGATGTGCCGGCTGGTCAAGGGCGCCTACTGGGACGCCGAGATCAAGCGCGCGCAGGAACTCGGCCTGCCGCACTACCCCGTGTTCACCCACAAGCACCACAGCGACGTCAGCTACCTGGCCTGCGCGCAGGCGCTGCTGGCCGCGCCCGACGCGATCTATCCGCAGTTCGCCACCCACAACGCGGGCACCATCGCGGCCATCCTGCAGATGGCACAGCGGCAGGGCGCGCCCTTCGAGCTGCAGCGGCTGCACGGCATGGGCGAGGGCGTCTACCGCGAGGTCATGAAGCACACCGGTGCCTCGGTGCGCGTGTATGCGCCGGTCGGCCGCCACAAGGACCTGCTGGCCTACCTGGTGCGCCGCCTGCTCGAGAACGGCGCCAACTCCTCCTTCGTCAACCAGCTCGGCGACCCCGGCGTGCCCATCGCCACGCTGCTGGTCTCGCCGCTGTGGCTGGAACGCGAGAGCCCGCAACTGCCGCTGCCGCCGCTGCTCTACGGCCCGGCGCCCGCGCGGCGCAACAGCGACGGGCTCGACCTCACGGTCGACGCCATGCGCGCGCCGCTGTTCGCGGCGCTGGCCGCGACCGCGGTGCCGGTCGTGCCCGAGGCCGATCCCGCGGGCGCCGCGCGCGCCGTGGCCACGAGCGCGACGGCCTTCCGCGCCTGGCGCAACACGCCGGTGGCAACGCGCGCCGCCGCGCTGCGCCGCGCGGCCGATGCCTTCCAGGCGCAACTGCCGCGCCTGTGCGCGCTGCTCGTCAAGGAGGCCTTCAAGACCTGGGGCGACGCGGTGTCCGAGGTGCGCGAGGCGATCGACTTCCTGCGCTACTACGCCGACGAGGCCGAGCGCCTGATGCAGCCCGTGCTGCTGCCCGGCCCGACCGGCGAGCGCAACGAGCTGCGGCTCACCGCGCGCGGGCCCTGGGTCTGCATCAGCCCGTGGAACTTCCCGCTGGCCATCTTCACGGGCCAGGTCGCGGCCGCGCTCGCCACCGGCAACACCGTGCTCGCCAAGCCCGCCGAGCAGACGCCGGCCATCGCGCGCGAAGCGGTCGCGCTGCTGCAGGCCGCGGGCATCCCGGCCGACGCGCTGCAGCTGCTGCACGGCCCCGGCGAGACCGTGGGTGCCGCGCTGGTGGCCGCGCCCGGCGTGGCCGGCGTGGTGTTCACCGGCTCGACGCAGGTGGCGAAGATCATCCATCGCGCGCTGGCGGGCAAGGACGGTCCGATCGTCCCGCTGATCGCCGAGACCGGCGGCATCAACGCGATGCTGGTCGACTCGAGCGCGCTGCCCGAGCAGGTGGCCGATGCCGTCGTGCAGAGCGCCTTCCGCTCGGCCGGCCAGCGCTGCTCGGCGCTGCGGCTCCTGGTGCTGCACGAGGGCATCGCCGACGGCGTGATCGAGATGATCCGCGGCGCGGCGGCCGAGCTGTCGGCCGGCGATCCCGCGCTGCTCGCGACCGACGTCGGCCCGGTGATCGACCGCGAGGCGGCCGACAACATCCGCCGCCATCTGGCGCGGCTGGACCGCGAAGCGAAGCGCGTGCTGGCGCCTGCGGCAGCGGACGACGCATCGTCCACGCTGATCGCGCCGGCGGCTTATGAAGTGGGGGCCATCGAGGACGTGCGCAGCGAGATCTTCGGCCCCGTGCTGCAGATCGTGCGCTGGGGCTCGGGCGCGCTCGGCGACCCGGCCGAGGTGATCGAGCGCATCAACGCGCTCGGCTACGGCCTCACGCTCGGCATCCAGACGCGCATCGATTCGCGCGCCCAGGCGCTGGCCGTGCGTGCCCACGTGGGCAATGTCTACGTCAACCGCAACATCATCGGCGCGGTGGTCGGCGTGCAGCCCTTCGGCGGCGAGGGCCTCAGCGGCACCGGGCCCAAGGCGGGCGGGCCGAACTACCTGCCGCGCTTCTGCGCCGAGCAGACCGTGACGGTCAACACGGCGGCCGCGGGCGGCAATGCGGCCCTGCTGAGCACGGTGGCGTAGCGCCGTTGCGCCACGCCACCGCGCGACCTCAGCGCACCGTGCTCTGGCCGTGCGCGGCGGCCTGGCGATCGAGCTGCTCGATCAGCGCACCGTAGGCCGGGCTGGCGCGCAGCCGCGTGTATTCGGCCTGCGCCTGGCGATAGCCCGCGCGGGTCGGGTCGGCACCCGCTTCGCCCGACTGCTTCGCGGCCAGGCCCGACTGCATCCACAGCCGCGTGTCGGCGGCCACCGCGGCGCGGCTGTTGGCCGACACCGTGGCCACCTGCTGCTGCGGCGTGCCGTCGGTGTAGCCCTGCGTGGGCGCGGTCTTGAGCCATTGGCGCGCTTCGGCCGTCACGGCTTCGCGCGTCGTCGACGAGCTGAACGACGCGGGGCGCGGATCGCCTTCGGCGTAGTTGCCCGCGAAGCTCGGCGCGGCGGCGGCGGCCAGCAGCGCGGCGAAGGCGGCGGTGCCCAGCAGGCGGGTGGTGCGGACGGTGCGGTGTTGCGAAGTCTTCATGTCGTCGTTCCTTTCAGTGGTGGGACGTGGTGGTTGAACCCGGTGGGAGCGAAGCGGGCCGGTGGGCCTCGTGGTCTTCGTCTTTCCTTGCCACCGACTCTAGGGAGGGCAAACCGGCGATCGATAACCCGTTGATGACGATTTCGTCATCTGCCGCGCCGCCGCAAAAAACCGCGCGGGGGGGCGTCAAGCGACTCTTGCATAACCGCCTGTCGCGGCATGCATAAGCCATGGCGCGGCGCGCGAGACGGGACTATCGTTCGCCCATCATTCCAACCAAGGGACTCTCATGAGCGAAAAACTCTCCTTCGTCACGCCGACGGCCAACAGCCCCTGGGGCACGTACCTGTCGCAGGTCGATCGCGTGGTGCCCTACCTGGGCCCGCTCGCGCGCTGGGTCGAAACCCTCAAGCGCCCCAAGCGCGCGCTGATCGTCGACGTGCCGATCGAGATGGACGACGGCACCATCGCCCACTTCGAGGGCTACCGCGTGCAGCACAACATGAGCCGCGGCCCGGGCAAGGGCGGCGTGCGCTTCCACCCCGACGTCACGCTCGAGGAAGTGATGGCCCTGTCGGCCTGGATGACCATCAAGACGGCCGCCGTCAACCTGCCGTACGGCGGCGCCAAGGGCGGCATCCGCGTCGACCCGAAGAAGCTCTCGCTGCAGGAGCTCGAGAAGGTCACGCGCCGCTACACCAGCGAGATCGGCATCATCATCGGCCCGCACACCGACATCCCCGCGCCCGACGTCAACACCAACGCCCAGATCATGGCGTGGATGATGGACACCTACTCGATGAACGTCGGCGGCACCGCCACCGGCGTCGTCACCGGCAAGCCGCTGCACCTGGGCGGTTCGCTGGGCCGCGTCAAGGCCACCGGCCGCGGCGTGTTCGTCACCGGCCGCGAAGCCGCGCGCCGCCTCGGCCTCGACCTGCGCGGCGCGCGCATCGCGGTGCAGGGCTTCGGCAACGTGGGCTCGGTCGCGGCCGAGCTGTTCGCCGAAGCGGGCGCCAAGATCGTCGCGGTGCAGGACCACACCGGCACCATCGTCAACGACAAGGGCCTTGACCTCGCGCAGCTGGTGCCGATCTCGCGCACCGACGGCGTGGTCGGCTTCAAGGCCGGCGGCGACATCGTGCCGAACGAGGACTTCTGGGACATCGCCTGCGACATCCTGATTCCCGCCGCGCTCGAAGGCCAGCTCACGGCCGATCGCGCGAAGAAGACCACCGCCAAGCTGGTGCTCGAAGGCGCCAACGGCCCCACCGTGCCGCAGGCCGACGACATCCTCGCCGAGCGCGGCGTGCTGGTGGTGCCCGACGTGATCTGCAATGCCGGCGGCGTGACCGTCAGCTACTTCGAATGGGTGCAGGACTTCTCGTCCTTCTTCTGGGACGAGGATGAGATCAACGTGCGCCTCGACCGCATCATGATGAACGCCCTCAACCAGATCTGGGACACGGCCGACAAGCACAAGATCACGCTGCGCACCGCGACCTACGCGGTGGCTTGCGAGCGGATCCTGATGGCGCGGCAGGAGCGCGGTCTGTACCCCTGAGCGACGCCTGTCGTTCCGAGGCCGTTGCCGGCCTCGGCGTCTGTATCCTGCGGGCTTATGAACCGTCCGCCGATCTACCTCGACCCCGCGTTCGTTGCGTCGCCCGATGCCCTGCTCGGGTGGCTCCAGGCCGCGGTGACGTGGGATGAGCGCATGAAGGCGCGCAAGACGGCCAGCTTCGGCGTGCCGTACGACTATTCGCAGATCAGCTACGAGGCGGTGCCGATGCCGTCCGTGCTCGACGATCTCTGCGAGCGGATCGAGGCGAGGCTGGGGTTCCGTCCGAACAACTGCCTGCTGAACCACTATCCCGACGGCGCTTCGTCGATGGGCTTCCACTCCGACGACACCGAGGTTCTTTCCCCGGGCACGGGCGTGGCCATCGTGTCGGTGGGCAGCGAGCGCTCGATCGTCTACCGCAGCAAGGCCGACAGCAGCATCCGGCACGACTTCCCGCTGCCGCACGGATCGCTGCTGTACATGTCGGATGCGGTCCAGCGGGACTGGTTGCACGCAATCCCCAAGGCACAAGTCGTTGGCGAGCGGATCAGTCTCACTTTCAGATCCATCCATCGTCCGACGAATTCGGCCTGAATTTGCCGGGCGTCCGTCGGCGTGCGACGGGCGGTGCGCTATCGTTGGCGGGGTGGCGAAACCACCGAGACATCCTGCCTGAATGGCATCTCCCCCGAGGCTTTTTCCGTGAACACACTTGGCTCCGTCGAGAACGCGCGCATCCAGAAACTCCTTGCCGGCGGCCAGCGCAAGCTGCTCGGCCTGGTCGGCGCCCCCGGCGCCGGCAAGTCCACGCTCGCGGCGCTGCTGCGCGACGCGCTCGGCGCCGAGCGCGCGCAGGTGGTGCCGATGGACGGCTTCCACCTCGCCAACGTCGAGCTGCGCCGGCTCGGCCGCGCCGACCGCAAGGGCGCGCCCGACACCTTCGACAGCGCCGGCTACGTGGCGCTGCTGCAGCGGCTGCGCGCGCAGCGGCCCGGTGGCGACATCGTCTATGCGCCCGAGTTCCGGCGCGAGATCGAGGAGCCGGTGGCGGGCGCGATCGCGGTGCTGCCGGAAACGCAGCTCGTGATCACCGAGGGCAACTACCTGCTGCACGACACCGGGCCCTGGGCCGGCGCGGCGGCGCTGCTCGACGAGGTCTGGTACGTGGACATCGACGATGCGCTGCGCGAGGCGCGGCTGGTGCGCCGGCATGAGCAGTTCGGCCGCAGCGCCGAGGCGGCACGCGCGTGGGTAGCGCAGACCGATGCGCCGAACGCGCGGCTGATCGCGGCCACGCGCGCGAGGGCCAGCCACGTCGTCGTGCTTTCCTGACCGGCGCCTGATCCCGGGGATCGCCGGGGAACGCGCGGCCCTCATCGCGCTCGAAGGCAGGCCGGCGGCCCGCCGGTTAGCATCCGCCACGCCATGCCGACCCTGCCTTCGACCTTCCTCCGCCCCCGTTCCTCCATCCTCGTCCTGGCGCTGCTGTCGGCACTGGTGCTCGCGGGCTGCGGCAGCAGTGCGCGCCGCGTCGCCTACGACACCGAGGAGTTCGACTCCACCACCACCCACACGCGCAGCTACGAGGCCACCGAGGCCCAGACCTGCGAAGCCGCGCGCCGCGCGCTGCTGAGCCAGGGCTACATGGTCACGGCCTCCAATGCCGACCTGGTGACCGGCCGCAAGAGCTTCCAGCCGGCGGCCGAGGTGCACGTGGAGGTCGAGTTCCGCGTGGTCTGCGCGGCCGAGGGCGGCCGGGGCGGCAAGAGCGCCAGGCCGAAGAGCACGGTGGCTTTCGCGACCGCGCTGCAGGACCGCTACGGCCTCAAGAAGGTCAACAACTCGGCGAGCCTGGGCGTGGGCGCCTTCGGCTCGCTGTCGCTGCCGCTGACGGGCAGCGACGACGCGATGGTCAAGGTGGCGAGCCAGACGCTGACCGACGAGCGCTTCTACGACCGCTTCTTCGCGCTGCTCGACCGTTTCCTCGAAGGGCAGGAGCCGGGCGCGGAAGAGCCCGAGGACCTGCCCGAGCCCGCACCGCCGGCACCAGCCGCTACCCCGTCCCCGGCCCCGGCCACCACCTTCCCGGTGCCGACCTCGCCCAACCGCGGCTGACGGCATGGCCACCCTCCCGTTCGCGGACCGGCTGGCCTTCCTGCGCGAGCCCGGCCGCTGGCGCGCGGGCGCGCAGCTCGCGGCGGCGGTCGCCATCGCCTGGAGCGTGTCGCACCTGATCGGGCTGCCCGAGAGCTTCTGGGCCGTGATGAGCGTGCTGATCGTGATGCGGCCGAGCGCCGGCTCCACGCTCGAGGCCGGCTGGGACCGCGTGCGCGGCACCTTCGCGGGCGCGCTGGCCGGGCTCGCGGGCGTGTGGCTCGCGCACCATGGCGTGCCGATGCAGGCCGACGCGCTCGCGATCGTGCTGCTGCTGGCCTTCGTCGGCGCCGCCGTGCCGGGGCTGCGCAGCGCGCCGGTGGCGGCGCTGATCATCCTCTCGGCCGGCAGCCTGCCGGGCCATTCGGCGCTGCAGGTGGCGCTGCTGCGCATGGCGCAGATGGGCATCGGCGTGGGCGTGGCGCTCGCGATGGCGCTGGTGACGGCCGAGTACCGGGCCGGCGCGCGCTTCGACGCGGGCTGCGCGGCGCTGCTGCGCGGCATGGCGAAGCGGTTGCTGGCGCTGGCCGCGGGCGATGCGACCGAGGGCGACGGCGAGCGCGCCCGCGCCGCGCTGGCGCGGCTCACGGTGCTGGCGGGCGGCGCCGACCTCGAATCGCGCTGGCCCTGGCGCCACCGCACGGTCGGCGCGCCGAAGGACGCGCACCGGCAGCGCGCGCGCAGCATGGCGCGGCTGATGCAGGACGTGGCGTTGCTCGGCCGCGCGATCGGGCAGCAGCCGCCGGCCTCTCACGACGAGACCGCGAAGGCCGCGCGCGCCTCGGCCGGCGCGCTCGCCGCGCTGGCGGACGCGCTCGAAGGCAAGGGCATGGCGCCCGATCTGTCGGTGCTCGAGCGGCTCGCGGCGCGCCATGCGTCGCGCGACGACGCGGCCCGGCCGCTGCTGGCGGCGCCGCTCGCGCTGCTGCTCGAGGACCTGCGCGCGCTGCAGGCCACGCGCGTTGCGGCCTAACGCACCAGCGTCGACTTCCCGAACAGGCTCTCGATCAGCTCCACCGCGATCTCGGCCGTCTGGTTGCGCACGTCGAGCGCGGGATTGAGCTCGACCACGTCGACCGAGCCGAGCCGGCCGGTGTCGGCGATCATCTCCATGCACAGCTGCATCTCGCGGTAGGTCGGCCCGCCGCGCACGCCGGTGCCCACGCCGGGCGCGATGTTGGGGTCGAGGCAGTCGAGGTCGAAGCTCACGTGCAGGTGCGTGTCCTCGTCCACGTCCTGCAGCGCCTCGGTCATGGTGGTGCGCATGCCGTGCTCGTCGATGTGGCGCATGTCGAACACGTTGAGGCCCAGCGTGCGGATGGCCTCCTTCTCGTCGGCGTCGACGCTGCGGATGCCGATGAAGCGGATCGCCTCGGGCGGCAGCGCCGCGCGCTCACCGCTCCAGCCGGTCAGCACCGCGGGCCCGTGGCCCAGCAGGCACGACACCGGCATGCCGTGCAGGTTGCCGCTGGGGCTGGTGGTCTCGGTGTTGACGTCGGAGTGGGCGTCGAGCCACAGCACGCGCAGCTTGCGACCGCGCTTGCGCGCATGCCAGGCCACGGCGCTGATCGAGCCGATCGCCAGGCAGTGGTCGCCGCCCAGCATCAGCGGCACGTGGCCCGCGCCCAGCACCTCGTCGACCGCCGCGTACACGGCGCGGTTCCAGGCGATCACCTCGTCGAGATGGCGCAGCCCGTTGGCCGGCGGCGCCCAGGGCGTGGCCGGGCCCGCGAGGTTGCCGCGGTCGACCAGCGCGAAGCCCTGGCGCACCAGTGCCTCCGCCAGCCCCGCCACGCGCAGCGCGTCGGGGCCCATGCCCGCGCCGCGCACGCTGGCGCCGACATCGGTGGGCGCGCCGATCAGTTCGAGGGTGAGGTTCATGCGTGGGCCTTCATGTCCTGCCGATCCGGTCCCCGGCATCCGGGGGGCTAGCCGGGCCATTGTGCCGAGGAACCGGTGACAGGCCCATGATCCGCCGCGTGCCCGACGCGGTGAAGGGCTGCGCCAGTTGCGCCAGGAAGCCGGCCGCGATCTCGCCGTCGATGCCGATGTCCGCCGGCGGCCGCCGCGCCGGGCGGTACCAGGTGCCGAACAGCAGGTCCCACAGCACCAGGTTCTCGCCGTAGTTGCGGTTGCCCTCGGCCGGCGAGCGCGAGTGGTGCCAGCGGTGCAGCGCCGGCGTGCTGAAGACGCGGTCGAGCCAGCCGGTGCGCAGCTCGATGTTGCAATGGGTCAGCAGGCCGGTGACGGCCGTCACCGCGCCCACCCACAGGAACACCGCGAGCGGCGCGCCCAGCAGGTACAGCGGCAGTTGCCCGAGCAGGGCCTTGAAGGCGCTGTCGACCACGTGGAAGCGGCCGGTGTTCGCCACCCACAGCCGACGCACGCCGTGATGCAGCGCATGGAAGCGCCACAGCGGCGGCCATTCGTGCGCGCCGCGGTGCGCGATGTAGAGGCCCAGTTCCACCACCGCGAGCGCGAGCACCACCTGCGCGGCCAGCGGCCAGTGCAGGGGCCAGGCCGTGCCATGCGCCGAGGGCCGCAGTGCCATCGCGCCGGCCAGCGGCAGGCTTGCCGCGAACACGCCCACGACCTGGGCCGTGCCCTTGGTCAGCAGCGTGTGGGCCAGGTCGCAGGGCGTCTGGCCGTCGTCCGCGAGCCAGCGCGGCTCGTGCGGCAGCCAGCGCTCGAGCAGCGCGATCGCCAGCGCGAGCGAGAGGTAGGCCGCGTTGAACCACGCCAGCGGTGCCGCGCTCGCGAAGGCGGCCGCCGCGGCCAGCAGGCCCGCGGCGTAGAGCGCCGGCCACAGCAGCCACGGCAGCCAGCGGCGCGCGGCCTTCATGCCGGCGCCTCGCCGCTTCGCCCGGGCCGCAGCCGCAGCCGGAACAGCGCGCCGCCGCCCGGCGCATCGTGCACCGTGACCTCGCCGCCATGCAGGCGCGCGATCTCCTGCACCAGGCTCAGGCCGAGCCCGGCGCCGGGCCCGGTCGCATGCCCGCGGTGGAAGGGCTTGAAGATCTGTTCGCGCAGCGCGGCCGGGATGCCGGGGCCGTCGTCGATGACCTCGATGTCGCCCGGCGGCATCACCCGCACCGTCACGGCCCCCATGCCGCCCGCATGCTCGATCGCGTTGCGCACCAGGTTGGCCAGCGCGCGCGCGATCGCGTCGCGGTCGCCCTCGATCTCCACGCGCGCGGCCAGCGGCTCGAACGAGACCTCGTAGCCCGCGGCGAGCGCCAGCGGCGCCATCTCGGCCACCACCTCGCGCGCCATCGCCACCAGGTCGATGCGCTGGCGTCCCGTGCCCTGGGCCTTCATGCGCTGCAGGTCGAGCAGCTGTCCCGCCAGCACCGACAGCCGCGCGGCATCGGCCAGCAGCCGCGTGCGTTCGGCGCCCTCGGCCAGGTTCTCGATGCGCGTGTGGAGGATCGCGATCGGCGTGCGCAGCTCGTGCGCCGCGTCGGCCAGGAAGCGCTCCTGCCGCGCATGGCCGTCGTCCAGCCGCTGCAGGGCGTCGTTGAAGGCGCCCACCAGCGTCGCCACTTCGGCCGGTACCTCGGCCAGCGGCAGGCGCACGCCGCGCTGCTCGGCATCGATCTGGCCGGCGCGCGCCACGATGGCGTGCAGGCCCGAGAGCGTGCGCCGCACCACCACGTGGCTGGCCAGCAGCGTAGCCGCCACGGTGATCGCCAGGATCGGCAGCACCACCTCGAGCAGCACCAGCAGCAGCGACAGGCCGAGGTTGCGCCAGGTGATCGGGCTGTCGGCGCCGGTGAGGATCTGCACCGGGCCGGCGGCGGAGTCGACCCAGCGCATGCGCGCCGACTGCCGCGGCGGATCGCCCATGTTCCAGCCCAGCCGGGCCTGCCCCACGCCGTCGAGCGTGGCGCCGATGTCGGCGAACTCGTCCGGGATGCGGCCCTCGACCAGCCGGCCGCCCTGGCGGTCGCGCACCGAGAACCACAGCGGCGGCTGCGCCTCGCGCAGCGCGGCGAGCCGCGGCGTCGCGCGCATCGCGAGGCGGCCGTCGGCCCCGCGCATCACCGCCTCCTGCAATATCTCGACGGTGTTCTCGGGCGAGCTGAAGTTGATCAGGTGCCCCGTGGCCACCAGGGCACCGATCACCAGCAGCTGGATCGCCGCCTGCAGCAGCACCAGCCGGCGGACCAGGCGGCGCTTCAGCGAGGAGGGCGAGGAGGGCGCTGCGTTCGTCGCTGTGCTCATGGCACGGCCCGCAGCAGGTAGCCCACGCCGCGGATGCCGCAGATCTCCACGCCGGCGCCGGTGTCCGCGAGTTTCCGGCGCAGCCGCGAGACGTGGGTGTCCAGCGCGTTCGACTGGATCTCGACGTCGAAGCCGAACACCGCGCGTTCCAGCGCCTCGCGCAGCACGGTGCGGCCGCTGCGGCGCATCAGCAGCTCCAGCGCCAGCAGTTCGCGCCGCGGCAGCTCCATGCGATGCCCCGCCACGCTGGCTTCGCGGTGCGCGAGGTCGAAGCACAGGCGCGCGACCTGCAGCAGCTCCTGCCGGGTCTCGGCCGGGCGCCGCAGCAGCGCGCGCAGCCGCGCCAGCAGCTCCTCGACCGCGAAGGGCTTGCCCAGGTAGTCGTCGGCGCCCGCGTCGAGGCCGCGCACGCGCTCGTCGAGCGCATCGCGCGCCGTGAGCATCAGCACCGGCACCGGATCGCCGGCGGCGCGCAGCCGCGCCACCAGCGCGAGGCCGTCGCCGTCGGGCAGCCGGCGGTCGAGCACCAGCGCGTCGTAGGGCGTGGCCTCGACATGGCGCGCGCCGTCGGCCAGCGTCGCGGCATGGTCGACCAGGATGCCGCGCCGGTGCAGCGCGGTGAGCAGCACCGAGGCCATTTCGGGTTCGTCTTCCAGCAGCAGGATGCGCACGCGCGTGTTCCTTTCAGGGCGGCGCCGGAGCTCCGGCGTGCCGCACTGTAGGGAGGCTGGATTGCGCGAGTGTTGCGTGCGCGCGCCCCGCGCGACGCAATGCTGGCTCCATGTTGGCGGCCGATGCTGGCGTCAGGCCCGCGGTCGCGGGTCATCTGCCAAGGAGCACCGCATGCATGTCCTTCATGTCCAGACCACCCTGCTGCCGGAGGCGATCGTCCTGGCGCTGTCGCTGATGCTCGCGTCGGTCGCGGCGGCCGAGGTGGTGTCGGGTTTCGACGCGCCGCCGCCCGTCTACGACCCCTGCCACGATGGCCGCTACAGCCAGGGCCGCGCGATGAGCTGCGGCGAGCTGTTGCGCCAGCTCGACCGCGAGGAAGCGTTGCGCCGCTCCGAACGCTGGCGCAGCGATCCCTGCCGGGATGGCCGCTACAGCACGGGCCGGCCGATGACCTGTGCCGAGCTGCGCGAGCGGCTGGACCGCCGCGAGCGGCGCCTGCCCCCGTGGCGCGACGAACGGCCCTACGGCCTGGGCGAGGCGGCGCGCGACAGCGGCTGACGCGCGCCGCCGCTCAGGCGATGTGGTCCCACAGGTAGGCGTAGCCCAGCGCGTCCATGAAGGCGGACTGCTTGTTGTCCGAGGCCGCGCTGTGGCCGCCCTCGAGGTTCTCGTAGAAGGCCGTGTCGTGGCCCTGCGCGGCCAGCTTCGCATGCATCTTGCGCGCATGCACCGGGCCCACGCGGTCGTCGCGCGTCGAGGTGGTGAACAGCGAGGGCGGGTACTTGGCGTCGGGTTTCGCGTTCTCGTAAGGCGAGAAGTGGCGGATCCATTCCCACTCCTCTGGCGCTTCGGGGTCGCCGTACTCGGCGATCCACGAGGCGCCGGCCGACAGCTGCGTGTAGCGGCGCATGTCGAGCAGCGCCACCTCGCTCACGATCGCGCCGTAAAGCTCCGGATGGCGCGTGAGCATGTTGCCCATCAGCAGGCCGCCGTTGCTGCCGCCCATGGCGCCCAGGTGCGCGGGCGAGGTGATGCCGCGCGCGATCAGGTCCTCGGAAACGGCTGCGAAGTCCTCGCTGCTGCGCAGGCGGTTCTGCTGCAGCGCAGCCTGGTGCCAGCGCGGGCCGTACTCGCCGCCGCCGCGGATGTTGGCCACCACGTACACGCCGCCCTGCTCGAGCCAGGCGCGGCCGATGCCACCGCTGTAGCTGGGCGTGAGCGAGATCTCGAAGCCGCCGTATGCGTACTGCAGGGTCGGGTTGCGGCCGTTGGCTACCAGGTCCCTGGGCGCGATCTCGAAGTAGGGCACGCGCGTGCCGTCCTGCGAGCGCGCGAAGTGCTGGCTGACCGTGTAGCGCGAGGCATCGAAGAAGCCCGGGCTGTGCTTGAGCGGTTCGGCCTCGCCCTGGCCCAGGGTGCCGATGTAGAGCGTGGTCGGCTGCAGGAAGCCGCTCACGGTGAGGAAGTAGTCGTCGCTCTCGTCCTCGTCGATGGCACCGGCCGCGATGGTCGACAGCGCGGGCGCGCCGCCCAGGCTCTCGCGTTGCCACGGGCCCTTGCCGTCGGCCGGCGGCGTGAGCACCTCGATGCGGTTCACCACGTCGTGCATCGCGTTCACGATCAGGTGATGGCGCGTCCATGAATGGCTGTCGAGCGCGCTGGTGTCGGTGGGCTCGAACAGCAAGGTGAGTTCGCGCGCGCCGGCCATGTAGTCGTCGAAGTTCGCGGCCAGCAGCGAGCCGGCCTTGTAGCTGGCGCCGCCCACCTCCCAGTCGCTGCGCGGCTCGATCAGCAGCCATTCGCGAGTGATGTCGGTCACCGCATCGTCGGGCACGTCGATCTTGGCGAGCGTGCCGTCGGCCGCGCGCACCCAGGTCTCGCTGTCGTAGAAGTCGATGGCGCGCGAGACGAAGTCGCGCTCGAAGCCCGGCGTGGCATCGCGCCAGCCCGAGGCCGAGAGGTCCTCGGTGTCGGCCTCGTAGACCGTGACGGCCTCGGCCAGCGGCGTGCCGCGCTTCCACTCCTTCACGATGCGCGGATAGCTCGAGGTGGTCATCGAGCCCGGGCCGAAGTCGGTGGCCACGTAGAGGTGGTCGATGTCCTTCCAGGCCACGGTGTTCTTGGCTTCCGGCAGCGCGAAGCCGCCCTCGACGAAGGCCTTGCGCACCGGGTCGAACTCGCGCACCACGTCGGCATCGGCGCCGCCGCGCGAGAGCGACAGCAGGCAGCGGCCATAGCCGGGGTAGAGCCAGTCGGCGCCGTGCCAGACCCAGTTCTCGCCCTCGGCCGCGGCCAGCGCGTCGAGGTCGAGCACCGTCTCCCAGGCCGGTTGCGGCTTGCGGTATTCCTCGAGCGTGGTGCGGCGCCACAGGCCCTTGGGATGGGCCTTGTCGCGCCAGAAGTTGTAGTAGAGGGTGTCGACCTTGTAGACCATCGGGATGCGGTCGTCGGAGTCGAGCACCTCGAGCAGGCCCTGCTCGATCTGCTTGAAGCGCGCCGACTGCGCGTGGCGCTGCACCGTCTCGGCGTTGCGGGCCTTGGCCCAGTCGAGGGACTGCGTGCCGTCGATGTCCTCGAGCCAGAGGAAGGGGTCTTGGTCTTGCGCTTGCGGGCGGGGGGAAGAGGTCATGGACACAGTGTACGAACGCACCGTGAAGGCCCCGCGTCGGATGGACCTTTCGCATTACCCGCGGCCGGTCCCAGAACATCGCTCGGGGCAAACCCGGGTGCGCTCCCCGGTGGAAACACTGAAGGGCGCGGCCCCCCGGCGCAGCGGCCGCACGGTATCCTGCCGAAGCCGAATGCGACGGCATTCCCCGACCTAGGAGACACAACACATGAAACACCTGAGCGGTCTCGATGCCACCTTCCTGCATCTGGAAACACCGGAGATGCCGATGCACGTGGGCTCGCTCAACGTGCTCGACCTGCCCAAGGGCTACAAGGGCGACTTCTACGAGGATGCCAAGCAGTTCATGGCCAGCCGCATCCACCTGGCCGACGTGTTCACGCGCAAGCTCGCGCTGATGCCCTTCGACATGACGAACCCGGTGTGGGTGGAGGACGACGACATCGACCTCGACTACCACGTGCGCCACATCTCGCTGCCGCGGCCCGGCACCAACCGGCAGCTGCAGCAGTACGTCGCGCGGCTGCACTCCTCGCTGATCGACCGCAGCCGGCCGATGTGGGAGTTCTACATCATCGACGGCCTCAAGAGCGGCCAGGTCGCGCTCTACACCAAGGTGCACCACGCGGGCATCGACGGCCAGGCCGGCGTGGAAGTGGGCAAGGCCATCTTCGACCTCGAGGCCACGGGCCGCGTGGTGAAGCCGCCGCGCTCGCGCCCGCGCAACAGCGGCTACCAGCTCGGCATGGCCGAACTCGCGAGCGCCGCGCTGCGCAACACGGCGCAGCAGTACGTCAAGCTGTTCAAGATGGCGCCGGCCATCGTGCGTGCCATCAGCGGGCTGGCCAAGCCCGACGAGAAGGCGGCCGAGAAGCTCACGACCACGGCGCCGAAGAAGTTCAACCTGTTCGCGCCGCGCACCTCGCTCAACGTCTCGATCACCAACCAGCGCACCTTCGCGGGCCGCACCATCTCGCTGGCCGAGACCAAGTACATCGCCAAGCACTTCGGCGTGTCGCTCAACGACGTGGTGATGGCCACCGTGGCCGGCGCGCTGCGCCACTACCTGGCCGACAACAACGAGCTGCCGGCCAAGCCGCTGGTGGCGGGCGTGCCCGTGAGCCTGCGCGAGGCCGGCGACGACACGGCCAACAACCAGGCCAGCATGATCCTCGTGAGCCTGGCCACCGACATCACCGATCCGCTGCAGCGGCTCAAGGCCATCAATGCCTCGTCGACCTCCTCGAAGTCGACCATGAACCGCTTCAAGGCCGTGATCCTCGACGACTTCCCGACCTTCGCCGCGCCCTGGCTGGTGTCGGGCATCGCCTCGATGGTGGGCCGCTCGGGCCTGGTCAACATGCTGCCGCCGGCCGCCAACGTGGCGATCTCCAACGTGGCGGGCGCGCCGTTCCCGATGTACTTCGCGGGCGCGCTGGTCACCTGCTACTACCCGGTGTCGATCGCGAGCCACGGCACCGCGCTCAACGTCACGGTGCAGAGCTACAACGGCCGCATGGACTACGGCCTGATCGCCTGCCGCCGCGCCGTGCCCGACATCACCGAGATCGGCGACTACCTGCTGGCCGAGCACAAGCTGCTGATGGAGCTGACGCAGAAGCATCCGTCGGTGGCCGGTGCGCCGGCGCCGAAGCCCGCGGCCGTCGTCGAGGCGCCCGCCGATGCGGAACCCGCGGCCAAGGCACCCGCGAAGAAGGCTCCGGCGCGCAAGGCCGCGGCGAAGAAGACGCCGGCACCGGCGGCCACGAAGGCGCCCGCGAAGAAGGTGGCGGCCAAGACATCAACCAAGGCCGCCACCAAGACCCCCGCCAAGGCCGCCCCGAAGCCCGCCGCCAAGACCCCCGCCCGAAAGGCCCCCGCGCGCAAGAGCGCGCCACGCGCCGCGGCCGCCGCCGCTTGAGGATCGCCCGGGCCCGAAAAATTGGGGCAGTTGGACTAGTTTTCCGACGCTTCTAGTTTTTCAGGCCTAGGCCCTTGGGAAGAAGATCACCCCATCGCGAATCCCGCGACCGATCAACTTCCAGGAACAACCCATGTCCACCTCGCAAACCTCCATCGCTTCCGCCGCCGTCCACGTCATCGGCCAGTACAACGACGCCGGCAAGACCCTGGTCGGTGCCTACCGCACCGGCGTGCAGCGCCTGCTCGACGGCGCCGCCTCGCGCTACAGCGACTTCCTCGGCCAGCGCGAGCTGCCGCTGGTGAACGACAAGATCAAGGCCAACCTGATCGGCGCGCAAGCCAAGGTCAATGGCTTCCTGGCCAACCGCCTCGAGATCGACACCGGCCGCATCGTCTCGGTGATGGACCGTGTCGCCACCGGCACCACCAGCGGCATCGAATCGGTTGCCAACCGCGTGGCGCAGGTCGAGTCGCCGGTCGCCACCTCGGTGATCAACGCCCTGTCGGCCGTGAACCAGCCCTTCGCGACCGTGTCGGTGCAGATCGCCGATCGCATCGCCGCCGGCGCCAGGCAGATCGAAGTCCGCGTCGCGGGCAGCGAGGAGGCCAAGCCCGTGCGCACCGTGAAGGCCAAGGCCGCCGCGGTCAAGAAGCCGGTTCGCCGCGCTGCCGCCCGCAAGGCGGCCTGAGTTCCGCAGGCGCCTTCGGGCGCCTTTTTCTTTTGCGGTACCGTCGAAGGTACCGAGTTCCCCTGGAGTGATGCATGGCGACCCGCCGCGATGAACCCGCAGAACTGAAGAAGAAGGCGACGCCCGCGAAGAAGACCGCCGGCGCCAGGACCCCCGCGAAGAAGGCCGCGGCGCCGCGCAAGCGCAGCGCCGCCAAGGCCAAGGCAGGCACGGCGGGTACGGCGGGCACTGGCACCAAGCCCGCGTCCTCCGGCGAAGGCCTGCTGCGCGCCGGCCTCAAGGCGCTCGACACCGTGCGCAACGACGTCGCCAAGCGGCAGGCCAGCGTCACCAACGTGATCGAAGGCCTCTTGGGCATCGGCGGCAAGGGCGGCGAGGAAGCCAGCGGCGCCAAGGCCGTGCTGACGCGCGGCTTCCCGGGCCTCGACAGCTTCGGCATCCGCAAGTTCGAGGACGTGTTCGACCAGCGCGTGGCCACCGCGCTGCAGCGCCTGGGCATGCCCACGGCCGAGGAGGTGCAGGCGCTGCAGTCGCAGATCGCGGCGCTCGCCGAGCGGCTCGATCGCCTCGAGCAGGCCGCGCGCGGCGGCAAGCGCTGATCGATTCCCGCACGACCCGCAGAACCGCCAGTGGCCGGCTCCAACACCACGCGCGACCGCATCCTGCTGACCAGCCTCGCGCTGTTCAACGAGCAGGGGCTCGCGGCGGTGTCCACCCACAAGATCGCGGCCGAGCTCGGCATGAGCCCGGGCAACCTGCACTACCACTTCAAGGCCAAGCAGCTGATCGTGGAGTGGCTGTTCCGGCGCTTCGAGCAGAGGCTCGAATCGCTCAACGGCTCCTCGGCCGGCATCGCGGCCATCGACGACCTGTGGCTCGCGCTGCACCTGCGCTTCGAGGCGATCAACGAGTACCGCTTCATCTACCGCGACATGGCCTTCCTCGCGAGCGAGTACCCGGTGCTCGGTCAGCGCGCGCAGGCCCTGACCGCGCAGAACCTGCTGGCGGCCCAGTCGCTGTGCGAAGGGCTGGTGGCCTCGGGCGTGATCGAAACGAGTGCCGAGCAGGCGCGCATCCTGGCGCTGCAGATGGTGTTCACCACCACCTGCTGGCTGTCGTTCGAACGGCTGGTGCCGGGCCGCGACGCGCTGGCGCAGGCCGATCCGGGATTGGCGGCTTTTTACACGCTGACCCTGGTTTCTCCTTATGTTTCGGGCGAATCGAGGGCTTACCTCGATTACCTGAGGGCGAAATACCTCGGATAACAGACGACACCGTCCGACGGGGGGCCTCGCGGCGGAACCCGAGACTGGCAATGAAGAACCAACAGAAGCGCAGAGACACGCAAGAAAGGACCCGCTCATGACCACCGCCACCCGTGAACACATCTCGCCGCCCTCGCGCCTGCTGCTGCTGGCCGAAGGCCGCGCGCTCTGGGAAACCGGCGCGGGCCTCGCCATGTGGCCGCTGCTGCAGCTCACGCCGCGCGGCGATGGCCATCCGGTGCTGGTGCTGCCGGGCCTGGTGGCCGGCGATGCCTCCACGCTGGTGCTGCGCCGCTATCTCGCGAGCCGCGGCTACGACGCGCACGGCTGGGGCCTGGGCCGCAACTTCGGTCCGCGCGAAGGCGTGGAGGACGGCATGGTCGAGCTGCTGCACAAGCTGCACGACGACAGCGGCCAGAAGGTCAGCTTGGTCGGCTGGAGCCTGGGCGGCGTGTATGCGCGGCTGCTGGCGTCGGCGCATCCCGGTGTGGTGCGCAGCGTGGTCACGCTCGGCAGTCCGTTCTCGGGCAGCCCGCGTGCCACCAATGCCTGGCGCGTCTACGAAGGCGTGAGCGGCCAGAGCTCGCACGACCCGCGCCGCATGAAGTTCGTGCAGCCCACGCCCTCGGTGCCGACTACCTCGATTTTCAGCCGCACCGACGGCGTCGTGGCCTGGCGCTGCAGCATCGAGAAGACCGGGCCGAAGTCCGAGAACATCGAGGTCATCGCGAGCCACCTGGGCCTGGGCGCGCACCCCGCGGTGCTCTATGCGCTGGCCGACCGGCTGTCGCAGCCCGAGGGTGGCTGGAAGCCCTTCAACCGCGGCCTGCTGGGGCCGCTGGTCTATCCCGATCCCGACCGCGCGAACTGAGGTCCGCCGCCGGAGCCTTCAGGCCTCGGCGTAGCCGGCCGGCTCGCAGGCGAACTCCGCCTGCGAGCGCACTTCCTGCAGCATGTAGCCGCGCCCGTAGGCGGCGCGCAGCACCAGCCCGCCATCCTCCTGCAGCCCGAGCTTCTTGCGCACGCTGGCAGCGGCGATGTTGAGCGCGCGGGCGCCCTCGTGCGGCGGCCGCTTCCACAGCGCGATCCAGAGGAACTCGCGCGTCAGCAGCTGGCCGAGGTGTCGGAACAGCATCAGCGCGAGGTCGAACTCGCGCGGATCGAGGCGCACCTCGCGCCCGCGCCGCAGCACCAGCCGTTCGTGCGCGAGCAGGCGGTAGTCGCCGCAGACCAGCTCCTGTGCCCCGGCGCTCGGCCGCGCCGGCGTGCGCGAGCGCGACAGCAGGGCGCGCAGGCGCCATTCGAGTTCGTGGTCGGCCAGCGGCAGCGGCGCGAAGTCGACCAGGCCGTGGCCATGGCACAGCGCCTCGACGGCGGGCGGCGTGCGCCAGGCCGAGTCCTCGGCGAGCAGCAGCATCGGCATGCGCCGCAGCCTGCAGGCGGCCGAGAGGTCGGCCCAGGCCGTTTCATGTTCGGGATGGAGCAGCAGCAGGTCGAAGCGCCAGCCGCCCTGCAGCGCCTTGAGCAGGCCGGTGGCGCCGTGGAACGGCATCGCGCCGTAGCCGCGCCGCGCCATGCGCTGCGCGAGCGCCGCACCCCGGACGGCATCGCCGTCCACCACCGCCGCGCGCAGCGGTTCGTCTGCCCTGAGCATTCGCCATGCCTCCCGGTTGTTGATCGGATCGCGGATCCCGTGGATCTCGCGAGAGGCCGATCTTCGGCGGGAGGGTCTAGGCGTGAAAAACCAGAACCGGCGGAAAGTTAGTCCAATTGCTCCAACTTTTTTCGCGCGGCGAGGGGCGCCTCAGCTGCCGGCCCAGACGTCGAGCACGTAGCGCTGGTCCGCGATCATCCGGTCCATCCAGGCGGCGCTGTCCTGGCCGTGCTCGCGCGCGATGTCGGACAGCGCGCGCCGCACGTCGGGCTCCATGCGCGAGCCGTCGCCGCAGACGTAGACCACGGCGCCGGCCTCGAGCAGCGCCCACACCTGCGCCGCCTGTTCGCGGATCAGGTCCTGCACGTAGACCTTGCGCTCGCCCGCGCGCGAGAAGGCGGTGTGCAGCTTCATCAGGCCGCGGTGCGACCAGGCCTTCAGCTCCTCGGCGTAGATGAAGTCCTGCTCGGGATGGCGGCAGCCGAAGAACAGCAGCGCCTCGCCGAGCGCGGTGCCGGCCTCGGCCTGCGCCGCGCGCTCCTGCAGGAAGCCGCGGAACGGCGCCAGCCCGGTGCCCGGGCCGATCATGATCAGCGGGCGCTGCGTGTCCTCGGGCAGGCGGAAGCCCTCGGCCGTGGTCTCGCGCACCACGCCGTGCACCGTGTCGCCGGCCTCGGCGCGCGCCAGGAAGTTGGAGCACACGCCCTCGAAGGTGCCGAGGCCCGACTTGGCCGGGCCGCTGACCACGCCCACCGTCACGCTGCACTTGCCGGGCGTCATCGTGGGCGAGGAGGAGATCGAGTAGTAGCGCGGCGACAGCGGCGACAGCATCTCGAGGAACACGGCGAACGGCACCTGGCAGGCGCGGTGCTCCTCGAGCAGGTCGAGCAGCGACTTGCGCTTGTGCAGCACCTCGGCCTTGTAGGCGGCCTGCGAGGCCTCGTCGCTGCCCGACAGCGCCACCAGCTTCGGCTTGGTGAACGGGCATTCGGTGTAGGCCGCGAGCGTGGCGATCTGCTTGCGCGTGGCCACGTCCTGCAGCTCGACGTAGTCGCCCAGCAGGCGGTCGACCGCGATCACCTGCTCGACCGGCAGCGCCGGCTTGCGGCCCGCGATCGCATGCAGCCGCACATGGGCCGTGCGGTCGAAGCCGAAGCGCGCCATCGCGCGCTCGACCTGCTTCGGGCTGTTGCGCGGCACCACGCTCAGGTGGTCGCCGGCGCGGTAGACCAGGCCCTCGGGCAGCATCAGCTCGACGTGGCGCGTGGAGCGGCCGGCCTCGCCGCCGGCGTGCTGCAGCTCGCGGTTCTCGATCACGCGCAGCGCCACCGCGCCCAGCGCGTCGACGATGGCGTTGTTCTGCGGCGGCGGCAGCTCCTCGAGCGTGTAGAGCGGTTCGCTCTGCGCGGGCGTGTCGGCGCCGGTCTTGATGTCGAAGGCCTTCACCAGCTCCGGCCACAGCGCGTCGCTCCAGTCCTGGAACGCGCCGTCCATGTCCTCGCGCGCATCGCCCTCGCCGCGCGGATGCACGCGCGTGGCGCCCAGCGCCTCGAGCCGCTCGTCGATGCGCCGCGGCACCGCCTGGTAGGTGGCGGCCCAGTCGGTGTTGCCGCAGCCGAACACGCTGAAGCGCACGCCGTTGAGCGCGTCGTCGGCCTTGTCGAGCCAGCGGTGGAACTCGGCCGCGTTGTCGGGCGCCACGCCGTTGTACGAGGCGCAGACGATGGCCACCGCGCCGTTGGCCGGCAGCCGCTCGGCGTAGTCGTCGAGCGAGGCCAGCTGGGTCGAGAAGCCGCGCGCCTCGCCGGCCTCGGCGAGCTGGCGCGCCAGGTCCTCGGCGGTACCGAGGTTGGAGCCCTGCAGCACCAGCAGCGAGGTGCCGTGGCGCGCGGCCTGCGGCTTGCGCGCCGCCGGTTGCACGGGCTGCACCGGCGCGGCGGCCGCGTCGTTGATGTTGCCGCGCGGGCGCGTCGCGGGGTCGCGCAGCAGCGCCTTGATCCTGAAGCCCTCGGGCTTGATGGTCAGCGCTTCCTTGATCTTGAGCTTGTAGCCGGTGTGGTCCACCAGGGTGAAGCGCTGCAGGATCATGCCCAAGGTCAGCACCGCCTCCTGCAGCGCGAACTGGCGCCCGATGCAGGCGCGCTGGCCGTTGCCGAAGGGCTTGAAGGCGTTGACCGGGCGCTCGCGCTCGGCCTCGCGGCTGAAGTTGTCGGGATCGAACTGGTCGGCGTTCTCGCCCCAGATGCCCTTGTCTCGATGCAGCGCCAGCGCATGCATGATGACCATGTTGTTCTTCTTGATCGTGTACTGGCCACCGATCTGGGTGTCTTCCTTCGCGCGCATCGAGATCGCGGGCGCGGTCGGGAACATGCGCAGCGACTCCTTGAGCACCTGCATCACGTACTGCAGCCGGTTGACCTGCGCGTAGGTGGGCTTGAGCGAGGTGTCGGGCCCGAACACGTTGTCGACCTCGGCCTGCGCCTTGGCCAGCGCCTCGGGATTCTTCAGCAGGAAGTAGATGGCGAACGAGAGCAGGCCGCTGGTGGTCTCGTGGCCCGCGATGAGGAATTCGATGCACTCGTCGCGGATCATCTTGTCGGTGAGCTGCTCGCCGCTCTTCTTGTCCACGCCCGCGATCATGTAGCTCAGCAGGTCGGGCTTGGTCGCGATGTCGGCACCGCTCGCGCGCCGCTCCTCGATGATGTCCTCCACCATCTTGTGCATGTAGCGGATGTCCTTGCGCTGCTGCGCCAGCTCCTTCTTGAGCATCAGCTCCTCGAGCGGCAGGCCGCGCCGGTTCTGCACCGTCTCGAGCGTGCGCACCATCGCGTCGACGAAGGGATGGAAGCCCTCGCGGTAGAAGGAGTTGAAGCGGTAGCCGAAGCCGCACAGGCCGATGGTGTCGAGCGTGAGCGCGGTCATGTCGCGCACCACGTCGACCTCCTCGTCGAAGTTCAGCCGCTCCCACTTGGTCACGAGCTGCCCCGCGATGTCCAGCATCATGGGGTGGTAGGCCTGCATCGCGCGCTGGCTGAAGTTGGCCAAGAGGATGTTGTGCGGCTTCGACCAGGTCTCCTCGTGGGTGTCGGAGGTGAACAGGCCGTGCGAGGCGGCGCGCAGCCGGCGCAGCGCGCCGCGCGTGCTCTTGTCGAAGCGCGCCTCCTCGCAGAGTTCGTCGACCAGCGCGGGCGACGACACCACGATCACCGGCATGCCCGGCATGTCCAGCCAGTAGATGCCGCCGAGCTCCTGGGCGATCTTCCACATGTCCAGCACCGGGGAGTCGGAGCCGATCGACAGCAGGTTGCCCACGAAGGGCTTCTTGGCGGGATGGGGGATCGGGTGGAGCGAGTTCTTGCCTGCCATGGTCTGGATGTTGTGCTTCTGCGGGAGACGGCCGCGGGGCGCGCCGAGGGGGAACGACCACTGGAGTATCGAAGCGGCTCCCCCGGCGGCAGGACGGGGTTTCCCTTAGCAAATGTCAGGGCCGCGGCCGAAGCGCCGCGGCATCCCTTGCGCACGTATTCGGGTTTTCAGCATGCATCATTGTTGGGCATGCGCACTAGCATTGTTCAACAATTCGTGTGAACGGCATGCCTTGGTAGTTTGAAATTGTTCATCTATTTGGCACGGGGCTTGCATCGGGATGTGCAGGCCGGGGGACTGCGCCCGGATCACGCCGCACCGTTTTCCATCAACCCGGCCATGCCACTTCCTGGAGGATCTTTTTTCATGTTCCGAACGTCTCTTGCCGCCGTCGCGCTTTCCTGCCTGGCCGCCTCCGCGCTCGCGCAGACCAAGTGGGACCTGCCCACCGCCTATCCGTCCAACAACTTCCACACCGAGAACATCGCGCAGTTCGCCAAGGAGGTCGACACGGCGACCGGCGGCAAGCTCAAGATCACGGTGCATTCGAACGCCTCGCTGTTCAAGGCGCCCGAGATCAAGCGCGCGGTGCAGGGCGGCCAGGCGCAGCTCGGCGAGATCCTGCTGGTCAACTTCCAGAACGAATGGCAGGTCTTCGGCACCGACGGCATTCCCTTCCTGGCCGACAGCTACGACGCGGCCTGGAAGCTCTACCAGGCGCAGAAGCCCGTGCTCGACAAGAAGCTCGCCGAGCAGGGCATCCAGCTGCTCTACACGGTGGCCTGGCCGCCGCAGGGCATCTTCGTGAAGAAGCCGATCGCCTCGGCCGCCGACCTCAAGGGCGTGAAGTGGCGCGCCTACAGCCCCGCCACCGCGCGCATCGGCGAACTGGTCGGCGCGCAGGCCGTGACCGTGCAGCAGGCCGAGCTCTCGCAGGCCATGGCCACCGGCGTGATCGAGTCGTACATGTCTTCGGGCTCCACCGGCTACGACACCAAGACCTACGAGTACATCAAGAACTTCTACGACACCCAGGCCTGGTTGCCGAAGAACGCGGTGCTGGTGAACAAGAAGGCCTTCGAAGCGCTGGACAAGCCCGTGCAGGAAGGCCTGCTGAAGGCCGCGGCCGAGGCCGAGAAGCGCGGCTGGGAGCTGTCGAAGAGGAAGAACGTCGAGTACCTCGACCTGCTCAAGAAGAACGGCATGACCGTGCTCGCGCCGTCCGAACAGCTCAAGAACGACCTCAAGAAGGTCGGCGACACGATGCTCAAGGAATGGGTCGAGAAGGCCGGCCCCGAGGGCCAGGCCGTGGTCGACGCCTACCGGAAGATGTGAGCGCGCGCGGCTGCACCGATGAATGCGAACACCATGCAGGCGAGTGTCCCGGCCTCCGGGGCAGCCTCGATGCGCAGGTCCCTGGACTTCCTCTACGACAGCGCCGCCGCCCTGGCCGCGTTCTTCCTGTTCGCGCTGCTGGTGATGGTGCTGCTGTCCATCCTCGGCCGGCAACTGAGCTTCAACGTGCCCGGCATCGATGCCTACGCGGGCTACATGATGGCGGCCAGCGGCTTCCTGGCGCTGGCCCACACGCTCAAGCGCGGCGAGCACATCCGCGTGACGCTGGTGCTCTCCAGCCTCGGCGCCGGCGTGCGCCGTTGGCTCGAGCGCTGGGCCATGGGCGCCGGCGCGCTGCTGGCGGTGCTGTTCGCCTTCTACTGCGTGCGGCTGGTGTGGCAGTCCTGGGCTTTCCACGACATCTCGACCAGCAACGACGCCACGCCGCTGTGGATTCCGCAGCTGTCGATGGCGCTCGGCGCGCTGGTGTTCGCCGTCGCGGCGGTGGACGAGTTCTTCATCGAATGGAACGGCCGGCCGCAACGCGCCGACGGGGAGGCCTTGCGCCATGAGTGACATCGCCATCGCCGGCTTGCTGATCCTCTCGCTGTTCCTGATCCTGGGCAGCGGCGTGTGGATCGGCCTCACGCTCTCGGG